>JBGCCZ010000026.1:0-52119 GCA_045105035.1 Pirellulaceae bacterium
GTCGAAAGGTGGCACCCAATCGGCTTCTTCGTATCGGAATGTGTAAGGGTTTAGCGTTTCTGATTCGACGATTGAGATTCCTGCCGCCCATGTAGGCACAGGCTGTCGAATATTGAATGCGTTGTGATAAGCGCCCAACCACACCTGTTCTGGCTTATCATCCCAGCCGTCGAGGAGGCCGCTTCGCCAAAGCTGATGAGCTTTCTTGTCAAACTCTGCTGCTCCTACATGCTCTAGCAATTCTGGCAAAGCAGAGTCTTCGACGTTTGTAAGCAACGCGTTCCATTGCCATTCTTCCGGAACGTCGTCGAAGTTGACTAGAACGAACCCCAACACGTCATTCTCAGTGTGATAGTTGCCGCATTCGCTCAAGCAATGCCGCACTTTTCCTTCATAGGATTCCTTGAATTCCAATACGGGAATGTCAAAATCCACACCGTCAGAGCTACCAAGCATTCTCCAGCCACTGCTGTAAAGACCAAAATTCAAACTGTTCATTTTCAAACCTTTCGTAAAACACATTCGCCAAGAGGGAGGAACTCTCCTCCAAGCCCCTTAATTCCTTCTACTTATATGAGAACTGCTTGAAGTGTCAAAATTTCGTCACGAATTGTCTGCAAGCGTCTGCCATATGCCGCAGAGCTCGTTTGCACTGAGTAGCTCTTGGGCCTCTATCCATGAGTTGTCTGCCATCACCTTCATGCCGCTTTGGGCTTCGACTAATGGCGTGACAAGGGCGTAGGCCTGCTCTATCTCTTCCTCCACCGTGAGGAAACGGTTGATCCAATATCCAAGATCGCCTGTTTCTTGGGTTGGTTGGTGGCTTCGGAAGTTGTCTGCCGTGAGGCTTGAAGGCTGCAACATCTGTATCTCCTGATAGTGAAAGTATTTGGCAGACTCTAGCCATCCACAAAACAGAAAACAAGACCCCAGTGCAACGAATGGTTAGACATATATGGCAAGATTCAACGGGTGTCGCGACACCTCATTGGTGCATTTAGGGCTGATTGCAGAAGAAAGAAACCCTGAGAAAACGAAGGTTTCTGTTGCAAGAAGTGCGGAAAATTAAGCTTATGATTCCGCTGCTCTAACCAGCTGAGCTACTCCGCCAAGTTTGTAAGTCTTTTATTTTAAGGGACTTGTGGCGACCCGTAGAAGGTCGCGGCTTGTGGGCAAGTCTGCCGTGTACAACCGTCTGTCAAGCCTGATTGAGATTGATGAAGGGATGTATCGGCTGATAAGACGAAGATTCTACATGCAAAAGCCATCAAGGCCAGACCCTGCAGCGAGTCTTTGCTTCGCAAGCCAATTGGTATTTGGGGAAGTGAAATCCATGGCCGATTGAGCTTTCTGAGACAGAAAAGGGCCCTCGGCACCTGCATTGGGCTTCTTGCCTATGCCGCACCGGAAAGCAACTGGTTCCGGCCGTTGGTGGGCGAAGTTTTCAGTCGGAAGGCTCGTCGCTTGGCCGGATGAAAAGAGTAGCCAGATAGTCGAATAAACAGTAGTAGGCACGGCATCGTTACACAGATGCGTTAGTGAAAGGCGTCTGCTGGGACGCCGTTCGCGATCTAGCTTTCAAACTCTGAGCTGAGTGATCGCTGCGGTGCATTTGCTTGACCAGCGATCGGGCAGAATTCACCTATAGAGATTGGCGATCCCCAAAGATCGGGACCATCGTATGAAGTCAAAATCTGCGAAGCGAGTTCGTTTAGTCTTGCTGCTCGTCGTTGCGGCTGGTTGTCTCTTTTACTATCAGTTTTTCACATCGCGTTCAACTGGTGATGGACCGGCTGGGCCTGCGGTTGATAGCAAGCCGTTTTCGGCTGTCTGGACGGAAAAGCAAGTGGAACTGGTGGGCATCGGGGACAGTATTACGGCTGGGCTTGGTGCGAAGCGACGGAGCCACTCTTACGTGAACCGTCTGATTGGAAACCCGGACGATGAGTTTGCTGATATGCAAGGTCTCTGTCTCTCAGCAGTGTTGCCTAATCTCACTCATGAAAATCTCGCAGTCTCAGGTTCGACGTCTGAGTTTCATCTTGAGCACATTGAATTCAACCTTGAGATGCGATCTGAAGACGTGTTCGGAATTGTCGTTTTGACAACGGGTGGCAACGATCTCATCCACAACTACGGTCGGTCACCACCGGTCGAATGTGCAATGTACGGGGCAACGCACGAAGAAGCTGAGCCGTGGATTGAGGCGTTCGAAGGGCGACTGCGTGAAATCCTCGACTGTATTGAGTCACGATTTCCAGGAGGGTGCGAGATCTACCTAGCGGATATTTACGATCCGACAGACGGAGTCGGCGATGCTCCGAGCATCTTCCTTCCAGATTGGCCGGACGGATTGAGGATTCACGCGGCCTACAATGAGCGGATTGCAAAGTGTGCGTTGGAGAGAAGCCACGTCCATATGGTGCCTCTCTACGAAACGTTTTTGGGCCACGGATCTCATTGCAAACAATTCTGGCGTGCGCACTACGACAGCAGCGACCCGCACTATTGGTACTACTCCAACGTTGAGGATCCAAATGACCGCGGATACGACGCGATCAGAAGGGTGTATCTAAACTCGATCGTCGAGAACACTCGACTGCGCGGCGCCGTTCCGGTCGCGTCGGTCCATTGAATTGGCTCTCCGAGCTGGTTACCCGGATGCTACTGTTGCACATGGCCAGTAACTTCTGCGCTGGGCTTGCCTAATTCAGCGCGTAGTCCGGATTCGGCTTGGGGATTTTCGCACCGCAGCGGGCGAGTTCTTTGGAGAGAAGTTCGTCGAGCGCGTTGACTTTCTCCGGCATTGAATCGGCTAAGTCTTTCGTCTCTGAAAGGTCTTCCTCCAAGTTGTAGAGCTCATGCCCTCCCTCATACCAGCGGATCAGCTTCCACGGTCCGGAGCGAATGATGGAATACGGGCCGGGAGCATGCCGGTAATGTGGAAAGTGCCAGATGACAGATTCGCGTTCCAAGGCCTGGCTGCCGCCGGATTGCAGGTGGGAGACGAGCGAGCTTCCGTCGACGTTTTCCGGAACCGGTTGACCGACTGCTTCTAGCACAGTCGGCAGATAATCAACGCTGGTGACAACTTCGTTTGAAACCGTACCGGCAGTTACGTTGTTCGGCCAGCGCACGATCAGTGGGACTCGAATGCCGCCCTCGTAGGCGTAGCCTTTGCCCGAACGCAAGGGACTGTTGTCGGTTGGGCCCTTCAGTCCTCCGTTGTCCGAAGTGAAAATGACCAATGTGTTGTCCGCGAGGCCTTGCTCTTCGAGCGTGTCCATGATGGTGCCGACCGCATCGTCGACGCTTTCCGTCAACGCGGCGTATTTTGCGTTTATCTCTTTTTTGTCGTCGCGTTTGTACTTCGCCGCGACCTCCGGAATCGCCTGAATTGGAGTGTGAACCGCATAGGGGCAATAGAAGAGAAAGAACGGATCGTCTTTGTGGTCAACGATAAACTTCTGAGCTTCGTCCGCTTCGCGATGCGTTAAAAATTCGCCCTTGGTTCGTGGCTGCAATTGATCGTCGAAGTTGTACTTCGCGTGGAAGTAGGGATCAAAGTACGAAGGTGGCTGTCCGATGTCGCAACCTGCAATGTTCAGGTCGAAGCCTTGATTGGTCGGATACCAAGCTGGATCGCCCAAGTGCCATTTTCCGATATGGCAATTCGCGTAGCCCGCAGGCTTGAGATACTCGGCCAGCGTGACTTCTTCATGTTCCATCCAGAACGGGTTTTGCGGGCACAGTAGTTTTCGTTTCGGGCCGCCGACATAGGTATCGAGTGTTTGCTCAGGTGTCTTAACTCCTCGCTGGAATCGGGCGCGGATCCAATCGGTAACACCCACTCGAGCTGGCCAACGTCCGGTCATCACGGCGGCGCGCGTTGGGCTGCAGACGGCACAAGCTGCGTAGGCGTTGGTGAATCGCATGCCTTGTTCGGCCAAGCGGTCGATGTTCGGTGTTTGGTAGTAGTCGCTGCCTTGGCATGAGAGGTCCATCCAGCCGAGGTCGTCAACGAGGATAAGGACGACATTCAAACGCTCTGAATCATTCGCTCGAGATGGGCGGGCGGTGGCCACGATGCAAACGAGAAGGACCAGCAACGAGCAGAGAGGTAGTTTTTTCATGTTTGATCTTCGGGATCGCAATCAGAATGGTAAGGGGAGCGGTGGGAATTAGACGTGAGAAAGACAGTAGCTCGGGCGATTGTTAGCCCACTATTCCGTTGGAAACGATTCGTAGGGTGGAGCTTCAAATTGACCGCGCAACCTTTCGTACTCAAGTTTTAGATCTTCAAGAACCGGCTTGTAGTTGCTGTCGTTGTGGGTGCTTTTCATTTCGAGTGGATCCGCCTCGAGGTCGAACAAATTCCATTCGTTGGTGTTCGGGAAATAGATCAACTTGTGCTGTTCTGTTCGCACGCCAAAGTGTTGAGGGACTGCGTGCTCGCCCAACTCGTAATAGGCGTAATAGAGTGACTTGCGCCAGTCCGCCGCGTCGCCACGAAGGAGTGGTACCAAGGAACGTCCCTGCACGGCCTTTGGAGTTTTGAGTCCTGCGATTTCCAGAAACGTCGGTGCATAGTCGATGTTTTGGATAAGTCGCGTTGGCTGGCTGCCTGGCTTTAAGACACCTGGCCAGCGGATAACGAACGGCATTCGAAACGACTCTTCGAACATCCATCGCTTGTCGTACCAGCCGTGTTCGCCCAGGAAAAAACCTTGGTCAGACGAATAGATCACGATCGTGTTCTCTGCTAGTCCTTTCTCGTCCAAGTAGTCGAGCATTCGTCCGATGTTCTCGTCGACAGCTTTCACCGTGCTGAGATAATTCCTCATGTAGCGTCGGTACTTCCACCGCACGACGTCGCGATCGGAAAGCTCGCCGCTACCGAACTTCTCAAGGAACTTTTGATTTCTTGGTCCAAAGTATGCGTCCCATTGCTTCCTCTGCTCAGGCGTCATCCGATTGTATTCCGGCGTTCCGTAGCGATCCGGTGCGGGCAATTGGACATCGCCACGTTCGTCTTTCCGGACTTTGGCATCGTAGGCCCAGTCGAAGTGGCGGTCGATTTCCATCTCGTTCTCTTTGAGCAGATTGGACCGACCTTCGTAGTTGTCAAACAAGTTGTCGGGTTCTGGAATCGCTACATCGTCAAACGCACCGAGATGGCGGAGCGCGGGTGAGAAAGTTCGATGCGGAGCCTTGTGCTGACACATCAGAAAGAAAGGCTTCGAGTCATCTCTCGAGTCCAACCAGTTGATCGCTTTGTCCGTCGTCAAGTCGGTCGCGTAGCCTTCGAATTGCTTGCGCGTACCATCCATCTGCAGGAAGACCGGGTTGTAGTACGAACCTTGGCCCGGCAAGACTTCCCAGTGATCAAAGCCCACCGGATCCGATTTTAAGTGCCACTTTCCAATGACCGCGGTTGTGTAGCCGCCCGCGTTCAACTCTTTTGCTACTGTCCACTGCGTCGAGTCAAAGTTGTTGCCATTCCGCATAAAGCCATTGATGTGACTGTGCTTGCCGGTCAGGATCGTTGCTCGCGAAGGTCCACAGATCGAGTTTGCGCAAAACGAGTTGCGAAACACCGCGCCTTCGCGTGCGATCCGATCAATGTTTGGAGTAGGCGCCACTTTGGCCAGCGGACCACCGTAGGCAGAGATAGATTTCACTGCGTGGTCGTCGGAGAACAGAAAAAGAATGTTTGGGCGGTCCGCGCTGTTGGCGACTTCTGGAAAGCAGATCGCGATCGCAACTAGAACAAGCGTGGGTATGAGGTGCCGCATAGATTACATTTCTTGGGTCGTGGGTAAGTACTTTGTCCAGCGTTTGCTAGTTTTCAGTCTAAGCAACCGATGTTTCAGGCTTAGGGCTTGAAGTCTTTGGACTTAAGTTTCGTAGGTAGCATCACCAATTTTCTAAGCAAGTTATCACATTCGGCGGTGATCGAATCGGAATAGCTGTTCGATGCAACTAGGGTGAATTCGCCGCGGCTTGGATACACATCTGCAATGCAGTACCAGGTTGTATTGGAACCAGCGTGATTGAGGCGGAAGTTCGCGTCGCTAGTGTTCCCAACAACGATCCATCCGCCCGCGTAAGGCATTCCCGGCGACTGCCCCTTCGTATCGAGCAGTTTAGACCAAGTTTGTTCATCGATGTTGAGCCGTGGATCGACAGTTTTGCTCGCGAATAGGACGACGAATTTGGCCCAATCTCCTAATCGCATGTGGCATCTTCCGGCAGGGCCCAGCGGCACTGCATTGTCTATTTGCTGGGAATTCCACTGAGTCTCGCTTTTCCTACCGAATAGCTCTCCGAGGCCACGACCAATTTCGGCACCAAGTCCCTGGTCGGTGACGTGTCCCCACGGTTGCTCCACTTGGCCGTCGCCTGCTACTGGCCCAAATCCCGCCGAATTGATGTCGAGCTTCGCGAAGAGCTGTTCTTGGATGATGGATTCCCAAGGTTTGCCCATTCGCTCTTCGAGTACATGGCCTAACAGGGCGTAGCCCACATTCGAGTATTGATACTTTGGTCTTGTTGGACGCGGTTGTTTGACCAGCCATTCCAACAGAGCTTTACGACTGGCGACCGGATCGTCGGGAAACTGGGACTGGAGTTCAAACCACTTCGCGTTTGCCGGTGCTCCGCTCCGATGGCAGAGCAACTCCTGAATGGTTACGGTGGCCCATTTAGACGAGGCTAGAGAGTCAATCTTTAGGAAGGTTTCAGCCAGGGTCGATTCGAACTTGAGAGGTGTTTTGTCGTGTTTCGATTGGGAAATGGCCTGGGCAATCAGTGTCGCAGTCATGGCTTTCGTGCAAGAGCCAAGGTGGACAAGATCTTCCTTCGTGACCTTATGGCTATCGCCGAATTTACGAACTCCAGTGCAGACAATGGTCGTTTCCGACTCGACGATCTGATGGTCTTGGACCTTGAAGACGCCAGCCCACAAGGCGGGAGCTTCGACTTTGGCACGTGACGACTCGACTATTTCTTGCAGAGCTACCGTTAGCGCTGTTCCCTCGTCGTTGGATCGTCCGAGTTCCTGGGAGTTTGCTGGAACGCTTGGTAGAGCCAAGATCGAGCCAAATGCTGCTGCCGCCAATAGAGGTCGCAGGCAGTATTGCTGAGAATTACACCCGATGCGATTGCTTAGCATGCTGATTCCGTTTCCGTTGATAGGCAGTTCTTCCACACAAGAGTAGCAACCGATTCGGAAACCAGCAGATGAATTCTCTAGGTCGTGTGCGGCCACTATCGATCTGCTTCATTGGCACGACTAAATGAGCGGCACTACCTAGTTCATAACTTATTGCATAACCGAGTGCATTGGTGCGTCGACGTACCTCGACTGGGGCTTTCGTTAAGCGGTTAGTCAGGACAGAATCGGGAGCCGGCGGCCGAAGTTTTCGTTGCTTGCTTCCTGGATTGCCTAGGCCGCCGTGTTGCTAGCAAACTTTTTTCTGAAAATGCGACGAAACTGGGGAACGCGAGTGAATTCGTGGAACTCTTTTGGCATCTTCACAAACCCTTAACAGACAAGAGCTTAGGGCTTCATCATGCAAGGTTGGGCGTATCGCGGGGCTACGGCAAGATTGCTCCAAGTCTTGGTTTTTACGCAACTTATGGGGCATTGGAGACTGAGTTTGACACCGTAAGAAGTTCTCGTAAACTCTTCGAAAAGTCCTAGATGTTGTGTGGCGAAGAGTGCGATACACTACCTGTAGTGGTTTGCCGCTTCCTCGATCCACGGTCAATATCTAGGTCACAGGAGTCTTGAAGCGGGCGGAGTAGCCCCCAATAAGAATCCAACGACAACCATGATGGTAAACGTAGGTTCAGTGTATTTCTCGTCTTGAGTAACTGTGAAATTCGCTCGAAGACGCAGGCATCTTACAGCAAATAGGTAGGACCAAGACGGTCCGAGGCTAATTGGAATTTGTTGCGATATCGGTGAGGCATCCCGTGTGGGCCTCTGGGGTTTGCTACCCCACTTCGCGTCCAAATTTGAATTTCCGCCTAATCAACATGTGGTGCCTGACGAGCAGTGATGGGACACAAGGTTACAAGGGATTGGATTGTCCAGTTCTAAGGAGTTTCTTTAATGGCGACAGCGGAATTAAGTCGTAAGAGCCGTAGCACGCGATCCGGTAAAACTTCGAGCAGCAAGCCTCGGAGTACTTCAAAGGCAGCCCGGAAGAACGCGAAGTCTGGATTGAAGATCGAACGCCAATTTTGTCCGGATGGGCAGGAACCGTTCGATACCGTGAACTGGGAAGTTCGCAGTGCTGGCATCAAGGACGAGAACGGCAATTTACTTTTCGAGCAAAACGATTGCGAAGTCCCTGAGGATTGGTCTCAGTTGGCTACGAATGTCGTGGTAAGCAAGTATTTTTACGGCGAGCCTGGTACGGAAGAACGCGAGCGGAGCGTTCGGCAGTTGATTCATCGTGTGACCCGTACAATTGCCGACTGGGGCATCGCAGATGGTTACTTCGCTACCGCGGCTGACGGCGAGCGTTTCTACAAAGATCTGTCTTGGTTGTGCCTGCACCAGCACGGAGCGTTCAATTCTCCGGTGTGGTTCAACGTTGGGCTCTTTCACGAGTATGGCGTAACGGGTGACAAGTGCACTTGGAATTTCAATCCAGAAACGCAGACTGTCGAGCAACCTGAGAACCCCTATGAATTCCCACAGGGCTCAGCGTGCTTCATCCAAAGCGTCGACGACAACATGGAAGACATCATGCGTCTCGCGAGTAGCGAAGCGATGCTCTTCAAGTTCGGTAGCGGTACCGGAACTGACCTTTCGACTATCCGCAGTTCGCGGGAAAAGCTTTCCGGCGGCGGAACTCCATCTGGCCCACTTTCCTTTATGCGAGTCTACGACTCGATCGCTGGTGTGATCAAGAGTGGTGGAAAGACGCGGCGTGCGGCCAAGATGCAATCGTTGAAGGTATCACACCCGGATGTGATGGAGTTTATTCGTTGCAAATGGGGTGAAGAGCAAAAGGCACACGCACTCATCCGCGAGGGCTACGAATCGAACTTCAATGGAGAAGCCTATTCGTCTGTCTGCTTCCAAAACGCCAATCTCTCGGTCCGTTTGACGGACGACTTCATGAAAGCCGTCGGAGAGGATGGGAATTGGACGACGACCTGGGTAACCGAAAATGCAAGCGGCGAGCCTCCAACGTATAAGGCGCGTGATGTCTTGGACGCGATGGCAGATTGTGCTTGGAACTGCGGTGATCCTGGTGTTCAGTATGACACGACGATCAACAATTGGCATACCTGTCCCAATTCTGGGCCAATCAACGCCAGTAATCCTTGCTCGGAATACATGTTCCTAGACAACACGGCGTGCAACCTGGCAAGTATCAACTTGATGAAGTATCGCCAGGAAGACGGCTCATTTGATGTTGCCGGATTCACCGCAACTTGCCGTCTGTATTTCATCGCTCAGGAAATCCTAGTTGATCACGCTAGTTATCCGACTGATCCGATCGCCAAGAACAGTCATCTGTACCGTCCGCTTGGTTTGGGATATTCCAACCTTGGTAGTGTCGTGATGACATCGGGCGCAGCCTATGATTCGGACGAAGCTCGTAGTATCTGTGGCTCGCTCACAAGCTTGATGCATGGTACGGCCAATTTGACCAGCGCCGAGTTGGCTGGGGTTGTCGGACCGTTCGCTCACTACGAACAGAACGCTGAGCCGATGAAGCGTGTGATGCAGATGCACCGAGATGCGACTGCGGATATTGGTGATGAAGGTCCTGCGTACTTGAAAGAGTCCGCTCAGGAATTGTGGGACGAAGTCATCGAACTAGGCGAGAAGAATGGCTTCCGCAACGCTCAATCGACGGTCTTGGCGCCGACTGGAACCATTAGTTTCATGATGGATTGCGATACGACTGGTATCGAGCCAGACATTGCTTTGGTGAAGTACAAGCAGCTTGCCGGCGGTGGCATGCTGAAGATCGTGAACCAATCGGTGGCTGAAGGCCTGCGAACCTTGGGCTACAAGCCTGAGCAGATCGAAGCAATTCTCAAGTATGTCAACGAGAACGACACCATCGAAGGTGCTCCGTTCGTTGAAGACGAACACTTGCCTGTCTTTGATTGTGCCTTCACACCCGCCAAGGGGACACGCAGCATTGCATGGCAGGCTCACGTGAAAATGATGGCCGCCGCGCAGCCGTTCCTCTCGGGTGCTATCAGCAAGACGGTCAACATGCCTGCGGATGTTACCAAGAAGGACATTGCCGACGCTTACTTCTGGGGTTGGGAACTTGGCCTGAAGGCGATCGCGATTTATCGAGATGGTTCGAAGCAGAGTCAACCACTCAACACGAAGACTGAGGGTGACAAAGCAGCCGAAGCGGTAACCGAGAAGATCGTTTACAAGCCGCGTCGTGAGCGATTGCCTGACACACGGCAATCGCTGACGCACAAGTTCAACATTGCGGGCCACGAAGGCTACTTGAATGTCGGTCTGTATCCAGACGGTCGTCCTGGTGAGTTGTTCATCACGATGGCTAAAGAGGGATCGACCGTCGGTGGCTTGATGGACAGCTTTGGCACCGCAATTTCGATGTCGCTTCAGTATGGCGTTCCTTTGGAAGTCTTGGTGAACAAGTTCAGCCACACACGCTTTGAACCCATGGGGCACACGACAAACCCAGACGTTCGAATTGCGAAGAGCGTTGTTGACTATATCTTCCGTTGGATGGGGGCGAACTTCATTGCGGGCTATCGTGAGGCTGCGACCGGTCAGGCTCCAGCAGAAGCGACGGCCAAGTTGCCGATGGCTGACGGCAATGGTGCTCCAGTCGCGGAAGCGGAGACGTTGACTTCAGCACGCGTCGGTAAAAAGGACGTTGATGCGAAGAGCTTGGAGCGGGCGGGCGTGGCAATGGCTGACGCATCGGATAAGACGGTGAATCAGAACGACCAGTTTGCTGGCTTCCAATCGGACGCACCGAGCTGCGATAACTGTGGCTCGATTACGGTCCGAAATGGCAATTGCTACCTGTGCCACAACTGCGGCAACTCGATGGGTTGCAGTTAGTGTTTATCCCGTCTAACTGCACGCCTTGAGCACCGCTCAAGCATGCCTTGACGATCGGATGCATTACGATTTGACAACTTGTCGGGTCGGAAATGTTAAGACGAGACCGAACAAAAACCCTGTGGCTCTTGAGAGTCACAGGGTCTTTTCGTGCGCAAGTGATTGGTCTTCGGACACAGGCCGAATTGAATTCTAGCTTGCTGGATGCTGGGGCGAGCGAAGGGGGTAGTGCAACTTCGGCTGCTACAGCTTCGTTGTCGCGTAGAAGTTCATGACGCTCAGGTAGAGGAAAACGGCGCATCCAATACTCAGTAGCATTATGACGGCTCCGATCTTTCGGGTCCGTTTGATTTGCCACCACATGACAAGTCCAGTCGCACCCCAGCAGACCATGGCGATGGCCATCACGTCCAGAATGATCGTCCAATACATGCGGCCATTCCAATGAGGCGGTTGACCATGAGTCGTATGGAGCCGCATGAAGAACGCGCGAGTAGACATGCCATCGTTTCCATCGTACTGCGAAGCATCGATGTGGCCATCTCGCAAGACATAAGTAATACGAGACGGTGAGCCGTCGACGTGAGCTACGAAGTTCAGCTTGCACCAGCCCAGTGGCTGCGGTTGGGCATCTGTCTCGATGCCTGCCTCCGTCAGAATGTCTTCGACCGAATTCTGAGCATAAGAGTATGGCGGGTCTTGGAGTTTGACATTCTTGACATCCGGCAGCGGATTCTTCAGCGCTTCAGTTTCTTTGGGGTGAATTGCAATGTAGGCGTCTTTGTTGACGGGGTTGATGTGCACGGAATGCATCTGCCCTTGATGTTGCACCTTGTAGATGATGTTGTTGTTGTACTCGGCTCCGTGATCGTCGTGCAACTCAAACTCGTGATCGGGATTGTCGCTTTGGAGTTGATCGATGACCGCTTCGGCAAGCTGCCCAGGCGTTGGTAGCTTCATAAGCGGCGATTCAGTCAATTTTTCCGCGGGCACGGAGCGAAATTCGGACTCAGGCAATAACCCTTCATGATTGAACATGGCTCCGGTGATCCCGTATAGGAACACCCACGGGAGCAGAAAGAGACCCGCGTATAGGTGAGCTCGACGGACGAGAATCAACAAGTTGGTGACCAGCTTTGAACGCCGCTTTTTGGGTGCAGGAGCGGAAGCCTCTACGGGTGGCGAGTTGATCTCTTGAAAGTGCACATCGTTGCTACTTACACTACTGCTCATGACTGTTGCCGTCTGTTAGCTCTGCCTCGCTCCGACGCAAATCGCTGTAGTTGCGTCGTCAAATATTTGGGGCGCAGTATAGAGCAAGCTACGCGGCGTAGAAACGGAGACCGATCATGGTTTGATGCGAGTTGCCGGCTACCAGATCGCTTTTGCGACGCTTGATTGCAGGTACTCGGCTATCGATTGTCGTCTGCCCGTGAGGCCCACGAAACACCGTTGCCCGCAGGTGAGTGCTTGACTGCGCTCGGCAGACAGTTCGAAGAAGGCATTCACACGTGGAGAAGTCAGGACGGGATCGTCTTGCCCCTGTTTGTGCATGACTGGCAGCGTTCCGCCGTTGGCTGCAGTCAGTGTTGGGTCGGGAGGGACTTCGCTGGCTCGCGTTTCAATGCGAGTCAGATGTTCGTGCCAAGTCGGTAGACCGGTTACTCGTACTCTGAGCGGTCGATCGTCCCATGCTTCAATCCGAGCTGCATCCCACGAACCAATGGAGACCTTCAGTCGCTTTCGTTGTTCATCACCGATGGCTGCGATCTCGTCGCCTTCCTCTAAATGGGTGCCCAAGCGTTGGGAGAAGTTGCGAGCCACAAGTCGTCCACTATGCGGAGCACAGATCAAAAGGCTGTTGATTTTGAACTGCAGTTCCTGGAGCTGGGCCTCGAGCGCGTTCAGTTCGGCCAGTCCTTCGTCCACTTCGCTGAGCTCATTTTCCCAACGCGCTGTGCGCACTCGATTCCTCATCGACTGTAATTGAGTCCTCAGTTCGAGCATCTCTAGCTGAAGATCTTCGTTCCGTATCTTGGCCACTGGCTGCCCTACTTCGACTCGCTCGCCGTCTTCGACATAGACCTCAACTAGGAAGCCGTTCGCCGGAGCACGTAGAATCGATGGAGGATTGAACTCGACAATCCCAGGGGCCGTTCGCTCGAGTTCTGCTGGCAGCGTAAACAGCAAACCCGCTATCAGACAGACGAGGACACCTAAACGGATGCTGAGCTTGCCGACTGCCAAGCCGGATTCCTGTTGGATTTTCCACAAGCTGCCGACGAGTTTTCCCAACGGCACAGCAATGAAGCTGACGAGGCCTGCAAGGGCAATTGCGATTCCGAATCCGGCGAACATAGCCGCCGCTCCGGTCAGGATTCCGAACATCGTAACGACCCGCCAAAAGGCAGCGGCAATCCCGTAAGGCTTGATCCAAAACGCGTGTTTTTCGGGCAGCTCGGGCGGGTCACGATCGACGCCCAGAATGTAACGCATCCCAAAATAGCGAGAGTAGCTTTGGCCGTGCTGGTATAGATTAACCACGTCGACCGTATCGGCTAATGCAAAGTAGCCATCGAATCGTAGCAGGGGATTAAGGTTGAATAGGATAGTGGTCACGGATGCCAGTAAGACGATGTCTGCCGCTGCGTTCTTCACAAGTAGTGATTCGGAGAGGTTCCAAACAAGCACCGCTAATGCAGCCACAATTAGTTCCATGCTGACGCCAGCGAGCGACACATGCAGACGCTTCCAGTGGGATTTGAACAACCAACTGGACGTGACATCGACGAATGCGATTGGGACCATGCAAATAAACGCCAGCCCGTACTTGGGAACACCCCCGCCGTAGCGTTTGCAAGTGACACCGTGACCCAACTCGTGGATTGTCTTGAGTACTACCCAAGCAAAAAGCAACCACATCCCTCGCCAAGGGCTGACTAAGTTCTCATAACTCAGCATGAACTCCGTACGCTGAGTCCAAATCGAGACGAAGCTCAAACAAGCAAGCACCAAACCGATGACTAAGGCCGGTAGCGAGAAAGCCCAGCCGACGACTTGGTTGATTCGAGTGAGGTAGACGTCTGGATTCCCTAGTGTCAATCGGTAGAAAAGCAGTTGACCGATTAGTCCTTGGGCTGCAGCCGGCGGTGGTGTGTTAGATTCGATGATCCCGCACTGCGTCATCCATCTAATGAACGTTGCAACTTGCACTTCGTTCAGCCCGCCGTTCCCATCGTCCCGTTGGATCGCTTCGCGTACAGAGCAGCCGGAACGAATGGCTTCGACGAAGTTGCCTTCGCCCGGGCCTAGGCGGAAAAAGCGGTTCTTCGCGCTATCCTCTAGTAGGTCGTGCGGAGTGTTCGCATTGCCTTGTTCACGATGCAGAGTGAGGGAATCGCACAGCGTCAAACGCTCTGGCAGTTCCACTTCACTGGAGCCCTCTTCCGCCTGGGGTGCGGCGTTCTCCGGCAGTTCGGCAGGATCGAAAGGACCCTGGACTGAATGATCTGGTTGGAGGGGAGGCGAAGTGGACATGGGATGCGGAGCTTGGCAAGAATGCTGAGCGTGAATTTTCGAGTCGGATTGGAACTGATGTTGCGATACGTCGAGTCAAGTACCAACTACCAGCCAATCGCTTGGCGAACTTTCTCACAGGGACGATGGAAAAGTAGCCAGCCAATGGGTTGATAACCCGCGTGGATTCGAGCGTAGCCAGTCATGCCCGGCCGGAGTTCTTGAGCTGAGTTGTCCAACGGTGCTTCTGCGATGTAGACAGACACGCTGTCTTTCACTTCGTTCCTTGGATGAATGCTTTGGAGCTCGGTATGAAGGCTGGCGCCTGCATGGGAATCGAGAGTCAGTCGGACGTTCATGCCAGCTTTGACGTAGCTAAGCTGTTCCTCGGGAATCGCGATCTCGGCCAACATGTTGGCGACTGGTGCGACTTCGAACAGGTTTTGCCCTGTCTTCAATGTGGAACCCTTGGAGCGTTCGAGGTTGCCAGCCACAATTTGTCCGGTGACTGGAGAACGGATTTCGAGTCGTTGCAAGCGTTGCTGAAAGATCTTCAATTTTTCTTCGACTTGCTGAGTTTCTAAGCGTTCTAGCTCAGCGGTGGAGGCGTCCCCCGTTGCGATGGCAGAAGTTCTGCGTTGTCCGCTCTGCGCGAGCTGAGCTCGCAGTCCAGCGATTTCTGATCGGAAGTCAGAACCGTCTAGCGTCGCTAGCAGCTCGCCTTCTTGCACTGCATCACCGGGTTTCGCAGTGCAGTCGAGTAGCTTGGCGTTGAACGGCGAGGAAATGAATCTTCGCGTCTGCGGTTCGCAGGCTACTTTGCACTTTATCTTGTGCGGGAATGGAATGAATCCGACAGCGAGTATGCCAAGCAGTGCCCAGATGATCTTCTTCCGACTGCCAATCATCGACCAGAAAATCGCCTGCAGTCCGTCTGCGATTTGTTGCAGCGGCTTTTTGTTGTTCTCAGCCCGCGATTCGAGCAAAGCGCCTTGAGTTGCCTCTAACAACCAAGCGGAGCGCGCTGCTCCAAGGTGTATCGAATGGGCTTTAACCCCTTGAGTCCGAGCCTGTAGTTGGGCGCGCGACTGAGAATCGTTCGCGTGATCTACACTGCGATTCCAAGGAAAGAGGACCGTGGCGACGAATCCAGGGTTGTGCGGGAGCGGTGAGGAGACTCCGAGTAGACAAACGGCTCCGGAGTACAGTTTGGTACTCGTCTGGTGAGTTCGCAGCGAATCCATGGCAAGGCCACGGCATGCATTGACCAGTTCTTCCGGCATGTCATGCTGAGGATTGACGGGCTCGATTTCCCCTTCGGGATCTGCCGATTGAGCTGCCGGCTGCCAGTACAACACGACTTTAGCACCGTGCTGATGCAGAAGCGATTCTAAGGTCGCCTTTGAAGCCTCGTCTAGCCAGTCAACTCCTTGGGTCCATTCAACCGGGAGCTGCAGTCGAGTTGGTCTTTGGGAGGGAACAGACTGGGATTGATCTTCGGATGGAGTCTCGTTGGATCCATCAGACTCCGTCGGTCTGGCAACTTTGTGAAGCCTGGCCCTGGGCTCATTTGACTCATTTGGCTCTGACTCATTTGACTTAGCTTGTGAGATGCCGGTGGAGTTTGAGTCTGCCAGTTGATCGGCTAGCGACTGAAGGGCAGCGAGAGAGTGTGCTGCGGTCGACTCGTTTGCCTGCGCAGATTTGTTGGACGTCGATGCCTTGGATTGCGTTGCGCCTTCTGGGCTGACACTTGGGCCGACCTCTGCGCTATTTGGGCGTGGCGATAGTCGTGGCGTGATCATGGCTGGAGTCGATTTGAGGGAATACCCTGGTTCGATTGGAAATCAGTCGAAATGTATTTTCGCTTTGCACCAGTACTAGACGACTTCTTTCTACCGTTTGCGGCATATGGGACTTGGCCGATGGCGTACCTGCGTTCTAGTTGACAGCGTTCGCCGGGTAGGAATTCCAGTTTTTCATTTGGGATGCGAATCTTAATTGTGTATGTGTTCGATTCACCGACAGGATATGGGGAAATGAAATACACGGTTCCTTTCTTCTTCTTATTGGATTCAATGAAGAAGACGTCGAGTTCTTGACCTAGCGCAAGTCCATTGCGGTGCTCACGTGGTACCATGAATTCGACACTTAGTTTTGAAATGTCTGCAATGACGCAAACGATCGGCTCCACGGATCCCACGAATTCACCGAGGGACTTTTTGTATTCCGTTAGGAATCCAGAAAACGGCGCTTTAACGAGGTAGCTCTCAAGCTCCGCTATCAATTTCTGATGCTCGGCGTGGCGCATCGCGATCTTTTCTTTGATCGTGACGTAGTTCGCTTGCACACGTTCGACGACATTTTGTGCGCGTTGCACTTCTTCTTGAGTCGCGCTACCTTTCGCAAACAGATCGTTTAGAGTCGCGAGGTCCTTTTCCTTAGCCCTCAACTCGGCTTCCGCGGAGAGCATTTCTCCGACGGCTTCAGTAGACAGTTTGGCGACCTTCAGTTGCTCGCGTTGGGCGCTGTCGTCTATTTTCACGATGGCTTCACCGGATTTCACGAATGTACCTTCGGCCGCAAGTTTCTGTTGGATGACTCCGTTGACTTTGGCTGCGACGTTCGAAACCTGGTACGGTTTGCTGAAGCCCTCGATGAATTTGACTTCAAAGTTGTCGTTCGCGTGCGTACGTCCAACACATAGATGAAAGACGATCCAGACGAGTACGATGTACCAACAGATCGCGAACGATCGCATTCGTAGTCGCGCAGCATGCCTGTACCGTCGAATGCGACGATCCTGAGAACCGCTGACCGCGACGGGTTGAGTGGCTCTAGTCCACTGGGGCATGTTTTGAGGAGCTGCGTTCAATGTTGAGTACTTTGGAGGTCCTTCCATCGAATGTCAGTAACACTCGGTGGCTTCGGACGGTTTGGTCTCGATCTCATTCGAGCAAGCTAACCGAGATTGGGGCTAGAGATCGATGGTTCTAACTCTCACGTACGTTCACGGTGGAATGAGACACTTAAACGTATGTCACACTTGGGCGTAGAACGCGACAGTTTATCCCGTGGGCCCGGTAAACCGCTAACGATTACTCACGTGAAACGAGAGTGTCCGGATTTGCGGATTGGAACGGGGGTCGAGGCGGAAATGCGTCTCCAGATGTTGGTTGCGCAATCCACACATCCCTCATCACTAAGACTGGGGGAGTGAAATGCAGCGCAAGCCGATTAGGAACCTTTGGGTTCGCCTGAAGGCAGCAATCTCGATCGTCGTGTGCAGATCTTCAGATTCCGAAACAATCTACTGCGACATCTGGAGAGGAGAGGGGGCATTCTCTGAGAATTGAATGAGAACCCCAGAAGCGAACTGCAAGTCAACGAGTCGCTGATGGTACTCTACCAACGAATTCAGTAGCGAGAGCCTTTGATTCAGGACGCGTGAATGAGCGCCGAGAACCTGTTCTAGCTGTGTGCGAGCCTGTACGGCACCGCCAGCAAGAGTCCAGCGGTCCTGGAGATTTCGCAGGTCACGTTGAGCAGCCTGAAGGGCCAGCACACGACTCTGGCTCTGATCGCGGGCCGCATCGATGCTTCGAATACTGTTACTTACATCCCGCGAAATCGAGGCTTTGAGGTTCAGCAGCCTTGAGCTCAGTTGCTCGAGTTGCAGTTTCCTTCGTCGGACGGTAGCGTTTGCCTGACGATTTCGGTACGGAACTTCGAATTCGAGTCCGCCACTGTAGCCGGGTTTGCCTGAAGTAAACTGCCCCGCCCAGGCTCCCGGGATGTCCGATCCTCCGCGAAGTTCAGCAAGATAGCCCTCCACAACCAGGTCAAGCTTCGGTTTTGTTTGTTCGCAAGCTAGTTGATACTGCGTCCGGGCGGTCTGGATTTGGTAGTTAATGGAACGAACTTCAGGCCTCATGGTCAGCGCGTAGGTGACTTGTTCCAGTTCATTAAACTCCAATGGCAAGAGGGCCGGAGACTGCGTGGGAATCAGTTCCCAGGATCCGCCCAATTCTAACTCTGGTGCATTTGTTAGCGTAGCGAGTTGAGCCTCGATGTTTTCAATCGTGTTCTCTGAGTTTGCCAATTCGGCTTCAAGGGTTCGTACGGACGACTGAGCCAGCAAGACCTGACTTTGCGAAACGTCAAACGATTTTCGATCCTCAAGAATTCTGGCTATGCTGCGAATCTTTTCGAGATTCTCTTTTCGTAGCACGTTGGACGCACGTTCTTGGTAGAGCTGCCAATAGGTATTGGCGATTTCTCGTAGACGCTCTTGAAGCAGTTGGTGAAAATTCGCGCGAGCCGTTTCGGTTTCGAACTGTGCTGTCAGAACGAGGCTGCGGTTTGTGTCAATTTGTCGATTACGCAAGAGCGGTTGGCTAAGTCTTGCCACGACACGCGAGTTCCCCTGGCTGTTCGGCACGAAAAAGTCAGAATTGCTGGTGTTGTGTCCCAACTGTTGAGTCAGATCGAGACTACCGCCGCGGCGCGTGTTCTTTCGAATTCCGCCATTGAATCTCCATTCATCTTCTTCGAGACGCTCAGCGCCGCCGGTCGTCAGCTCGTTGCCTACGGGTTCGTTCCTGCCATCAAAGAACGTATCTGTGAAGAGTACAGGATCGAACGCAGCGTTCGCAGCGGCGATCGAAGTCCCCTGGATCCATGGTTCATACTGGAGGTCGCTAAGATGATAGGAGTGCTGGATGGCTAGCTCGAAGAGCTGCGAAGGGGTGGCGAAAATGGACTGTTGTTTCTGCAGAATCGGTTGTGCTACTTTGCTTGTCCATTCCAACACGTCAGATGTCAATTGACTCTCACTGGGCGGGCGTGGGACGTTGGAAGGAGCGTTAAACGTGTCATCGACGGTGTTTGCAATGGCGACGGACGAAGGAATGTCGGCGGTGGCGTTTCGAAGATTCGGTAGCTGGAATTCAACTTGTTGAGAATTCGGTTTTGGCAACTGAAATGAGTTAGATAGGTCTTCAAACCGACCGTTATGTTCTGGGTTATCTAAATCTGCGTTGGTTGGTTCTAGACTTTCGAGCGTTAAGCCCGCGCTGGGCCCTTCGGCTTGACTCTGGTAGCCCGTCGTTGCACCATTTGCAAGAATCACCGCCGAGGAACGTGGCTTTCGCTGTTCCGTGGGCAGTGGGGGAAGTGGCATTACGGAGCGTTCATGAGCTTGTTGGGGCCTCTGCACATCTGCGTGATATCGATTTCTCGTTTCGGATTGAGCTTGTGGCCTTGTTGCGAAATGAATGAACGGCTGGCCAAACACGACTTGGGAGTCTGAGGTTGGAAGTATGCCGATCTCGGTGGACTTGGACTTCAACAACGGGCGTGATTCGAGTGTCACAGCGGCGCGATTTGCGGGATTGCCCGGAGCGGGCGGTGCAGCAGTTTTATCGACGTGGGTCGTGTTTTTCGGAAGCGGTGGAAGATCCGTGGGTTTATGTGCAAAGGAGATAGCCGGCGGTCGCGTTGGTGGCGCGGTGAGGCTCTTCACATCCTGGGGCTTCGGATTCGGACGCTTGGGCTGAGCGTCGGAAACAGGCGTCTTGGGAAGATCCGACAGTCGATTTGGTTTCGGAAGTGAGCGAATGTTGCTTTGAGCGTAACATGGTTGGCCAACGGTTGTTGAGAACCAAGCGATAAGCAGACAATGCATGGCGAAGCAGAGACCACGCGTTGCTGAGGCTCTGAAGAATCGTATCAAGTGTCCCAACTGGAAACGCACGCACTGACATCCAACCGAACGGGTATTCGCTCGGTGGTTGTAGGTGTCTGGATTCCAACGGATGTGATGTACTTGTTTCAACGTTTCTTCAATCGAATACCATATTCGCTATTCGCAGTCGCTCGGCCCGATTCAATGCGGTTCGGAGCTTCGAGACTATAGAGTTCGCAGTTGCGGGAGTGTCGGTCCGGCGTCTTATTGCTGTCAAAACGGTCGTTTCGTTTAAAACAGTTCTTAGTTCGGTATCGACTCTGCAACTCCACTCAGTGAATGGTGGCTCGAGCGGCCGTACCATCACCATGATCTCTACAACCGTTAAGGCTTGGTTGAGGTCTAAGGACTGAGAGGTCTGCTGGGAGTTCTCAAGAACGTTCGGCGTCCACATTTACTACGCGTTGCAGCCACATCATCGTGAAACTTCGAGAGTGCGATCTCGACCGCCGCCTCTTGGAAAGAGCTGACGCATTTCCGCCTTAGGTTGTCGTCATAAGCGATACAGTCCGGATTCTCTTCCAATATGCAACAAGTCTCTGACAGAGAGTAGTGAATCTCTACCGTGCGGTTAATCCGGACCGACGCAGCACTTAATCGTGACTGAGACTAGGGGATGCGATTAGAGCCGCAATTTAGGTGGAGAAGATCCACACTGATTTTCCAGCCAGAGTGGCGGTGCTCATGTGCTGCTCATGTGCATATGGAGACGCATTTGTCGCATTCCTTGAAGAGTTTTTGAGAAGAAATATTGGAGCTAATGTCAAATCGCCCTATTCAGAGTAACGACTTGCTGAGAATGCACTTTGCAGTCGGCGGTCTCTGTTGTTGGCGAGCACTGAAGTCTCGATGAAACTAACGAGTGTCGGTCGGATAAACCTGACGATCGTAGCGATGAGTATCGCTTCGATCATGCTTTGCAATCTCCTGGGGTTACTCCCAGATGAGCGTAGGACCGCTGTAAACACACGAATCGAAATCAGTCAGACTCTTGCGAGCAACGTGATCTTCCTAGTCGCCTCCCATCGCTACGAAGAGATTGAGCAGCAACTGGCTTTGTTTGCGGCGCGAAACTCTGCGTTAAGAACGATTGGTCTGCGGCGAGCGGACAATGCGATCATCTCAACTTACGGTGATCATCTAGAGAGTTGGGAGTCAGCCGTTCGCAGCAGAAGCGATGGTTGTTTCATTGTGCCAATTCAAGCTGGAAACGGGAAATGGGGCAATCTAGAGCTCCAGTACGATCCCGTGTTCGTCGGAATCGGGCGCTACATCAGCCCTTCTGTGGTTGGCATCATTGCGTTTGTCGTACCCCTGATTGGAATTACCGCCTACTTTCACCTACGCAAGATCTTGAAGTACTTAGATCCCAAGCGAGCTGTTCCGCCGCGCGTTCGGCAGACATTGGATAGCTTTGCAGAAGGGGTGGTGCTGCTCGATAAGGAGTATCACATTGTTCTGGCTAATGACGCGTTTGCAGAACTTGTTGAGGGTGATGTAGACGATCTTATAGGCAAGAGCATTAAGAAACTCCAGTTCGTCGACAACGAGAGCGACGGAGAGAGCCGTCTGCCGTGGCAGCTGACCAAGATAACTTTGGAAGTCGTCAATGCGCGGACCGTAATGCTCGATTGCGAAGACGGACGTCGGCGCACCTTCTCCGTGAACTCATCGCCAGTCCTTGATGAAGAGGGTCTTTTCCAGGGCATTATGGTTGCGCTCGCCGACGTGACTCCGTTGGAACAGAAGCGTGCTGAGTTAGCTCATACCCTCGATGAACTCAATCATTCGAAAGATGAGATCACGAAGCAAAATGAGGAACTTCGATTCCTAGCGACGAGAGACTCCCTGACGGGATGTTTGAACCGACGGACTTTCTTCGAGCTCTTTGACGAATGCTTCAAACGGGCCAGGGAGGACTCTACACCGTTGTGTTCGATGATGGTCGATATCGACTTCTTCAAGTCGATCAACGACAACTACGGGCACGGTAAAGGCGACGAGGTACTGCGTGAGACAGGTCGGATTCTGAATGAGCTTGCACGAACGGATGACATCGTCTGTCGTTATGGTGGTGAGGAATTCAGTGTCTTGATGCCTGGACTCAACCTCACCGAATCGACAGCGTTTGCTGAACGGATTCGTTTGGCCTTGGCAGCGGTCGACTTCAAAGAGTTCAAGATCACGGCAAGTCTTGGCGTTTCGGAATTCAGTCTTGGTGCCGAAGACCCGCAAGGGTTGCTGGATCAGGCTGACAAGTGTTTGTATGTTGCGAAGCGGAGTGGACGGAACCAAGTCGTGCGCTTCGATGACGTGCCAGAAGAACTAGAAGTCGACGAGTCAAAAATATCACGTGTCAAGTTAGAAGAAGAGTCTGAGGCGTCTTCGGTGCCTTTCGCTGCAGTGAATGCTCTACTGTCGGCTTTGGCGTATCGCGATGCTCAGACGGCCGCCCATTCGACACGCGTTTCCAGTTATGCCGCCTTGCTCGCCCAGCGTTTTCTTTCGTCCAAGGAAGTGCATTTGGTCGAGATTGCAGGTTTGCTGCATGATATTGGCAAGATTGGTGTACCTGATGCGATTCTTCTCAAGCCTGGAAGGCTTACTGAGGAGGAATGGAAGTTGATGGAGAAACACGATCGTATCGGCGTTGAAATTGTCAATCGTGCATTCAAGAACGACATTCTCACGGACTACATACGGCACCACCATTCACGTTTTGATGGGGGGGGAGCAGATTCGATTGGTGGAGATGATATTCCGTTGGGGGCGCGTATCCTAACTATCGCGGATTCATTTGATGCGATGATCTCAGACCGACCTTACCGGAAGGGCATGCCTACGGAGGACGCGCTCAAGGAGTTGGATCGCTGTGCGGGTACTCAGTTTGATCCTGAGCTCGTGCGTGTATTTGCTGAGATTGTCCGTGCGGGTGTGGTGGAAACGAAGAGCTACCACGGGCTTCCGGAGGAAATTATCCTCAGCATCGGTGAGCAGATTGAACGGATCACGGAAGCGGCAGACAGTGGGGATAAGGACACCTTCATCGCTTTGACCGACCGTCTTCGAAACACGGCGGAGCGATCGAATCTCACAGAGATCGCGGCTGTGGCCGAGAAAGCGCTGGATGCAGTTAGCGGGGATGGGCAGCTAGAGGCTCTGGTGAAGGAGTCATTCGAGTTGCTTTCTGTTTGTCGTTCTCTGGCCACTTCCGTTGTCAACGATGCGGAAGAATCGATGAACGTCTAGTCGATCGTCCACGAGTTCGACTGCAAGAGCCTTCGCACGACCTTGGGAAATTCACGGAGTCTGAGCAGTCGAACTAGATCGGCGTTGTTGGTAGACCTTCAATCCGTGTAGAGCGTGATAAAGTGCTCCGCAGTCTAGGTCTTCTGCACTGGTCAATTCGATGAGTTCACACAGGCGGTTTGCGGAAGTTTCAATCCAGGGCTCTTTGAGTTTCTCAGCGTCGCAGGCTAGAGCAAGAAACTCAAACAAATGTCCGGTGCTGGACAGTTGAGCGAACAAGTCGCGTGTTGAACCCGGCTGGAAAAAGTAGTAAGCAGACAATGTCCCATCGGGACTGCGCTGTTGTTCCACGATCTCGATCATCTTTGTGACGCGATCTCGCGCTTCGTTCCAGATGGCTGAATCAGGCAGTGCCAAGCGCTGCTTGGCTTCCAACGCATTGACGATTCCCGCAAGCCGATGAGTGCCACCGCATGCGCTGGCTTCGAGATCGTAAGTTAGCTCGTACTCGACAAGCATTTCCCAATTGACGTCGACGTCGTGATCGCACATCCACTGGGGCTCGTCGGGGAAATAGTGGGTAAGTGCGATTAGCGTCCAACTGTATTCATCGATTGGATTGTTCGATACGTTGAACTGCACATGCCGCGCCCAGTCGAGCAGCGTGCGTGATTCGTCTCCAACCGTGATTTTTCGCGTCAGAGGAATATCGGCCATCGCTAGAATCGCAAGCCACTGGTCTACGTGACCTTGGCCGATGTAGCTACCTGGATCAAACTTCGCTCGCACCCCAGTCCGGCCTGTCGCTGCAACGATGGAGTCGGTGAGGCGAAGCTCAAAGCCATTCACGAGGCCTCCGTTCAGCAGGTACTCGAGTGCAGGGACTGATTCATCATTGACAACGATTTTCAGGTCATCGCCGTAGCAGATAACAGCGTGCATGATTTGCCACGCCGCGTTGACGTCGGAGGATAGTTTGCGTTTGAGTGAGTCCGCTAAGACGCGCTCGATACGCGAGTTCAAGCTGTTCTGCTCAGGTGGGTTCGTGTTGCTTTGAAGCGATTTAGATTCAGTGGACTCGGAACGATCTATCGAGGGACGCATCACGACGACGCTTGGTCGCGGACTGCATCCATGGAGTAGCCCTATCGCTACAGAAAGGCAAATGAGGCCAACGAACCTGACGGGCGTCGAGCGAAATAGGAGGTGGTTTGGGTTGGATGAAGCTGCCATGAAGCCGTTGTCTGCGAATCGAATTGGGAAAGTTGTGTTGTTCTGTCACGCTGATCGACTGTGGCGTGCGATTTCTGAGTTCCTGGTCAGTCATGACCGCAAGGATTCTAATTCAATCATAGACGGAGTGTGTTCGAGCTCCAAAATGATAGAATCCGAAGCTGTTCATTTTCGTAGTCGGGAGGATCGCTATCAGCGGTAAGACATCTGTTTGGACGCGGATCACGATGATCGGCCCTGGGATTCTGGTCGCAGCAACGGGAGTTGGAGCCGGAGATTTGGCTACTGCTACCTTCACTGGCGCGAAGCTCGGAACAGCGATCCTCTGGGCTGTTCTTTTCGGAGCGACGCTCAAGTTCATGTTGAATGAGGGTTTGACTCGGTGGCAACTCGCAACCGGGACAACCATCCTGGAGGGGTCGGCTCGCTATCTAGGCAAAGCTTCGCAGCGTTTCTTTTATCTCTACTTGGTCGTGTGGAGCTATCTCGTTGCTATGGCTCTGATGAGTGCCTGTGGTGTGGCTGCTTCCGCCTTGATCCCGGTGTTCAATGAGCCGGCTCAGGGCAAGATTGTCTTCGGCATCTTGCAGAGTCTGCTTGCTGTTCTGCTTGTCTATTTTGGCGGATACAAGTTGTTCGAGAAGATCATGAGTGTCTGCATTGGGCTCATGTTTGTCGTGGTAGTTGTCACTGCGGTCGTTCTCTCCCCTGCCCCGAGTGACGTCGTGGCGGGTTTGATGATTCCCAGAATCCCCGAGCTGACGAACGGCGGCATCGGATGGACTGTGGCCCTTTTGGGAGGTGTGGGAGGAACCGTGACGGTGCTGTGTTACGGTTACTGGATTCAAGAAGAAGGACGCGAAGGCTCCGAGCGGCTCGGGGATTGTCGTTTCGATCTAATGGTGGGATATGGGATGACAGCCGTGTTCGGGGTCGCCATGGTGGTGATCGGCAGCCAGCTTGAAGGAATGGAGAGCTCGGGTGCGCGGTTGATTGTTGAGATAGCGGAAATTCTCGAATCGCGAATGGGAGATTGGGGGGGGATTTTGAAATGGGCGTTTATGCTCGGTGCGTGGGGAGCCTTCTTCAGTTCTTTACTTGGTGTCTGGCAAAGCGTGCCGTATCTGTTCGCGGATTTCTGGCGAATTCAGTCTTCGGCAGTGAGCTCCGCCGCCGGAAAGCCTGCCAAGGCGGGGACAGTTTCGCGCGAGGAAAGAAGTGCTGCGATGAAGACTCTTTCGACTTCACGCCTTTACCGCTACCACTTATTAGCGATCGCCCTAATTCCGATCTCAGGGTTGTTTCTTTTCGATTTTGCTTCCGCGATGAAAATCAACGGAGTTGTGGGAGCGTTCTTTATTCCGATTCTCGCGACTGCACTTATCTTGCTGAACGGTAATGCGAGTCGTGTTGGCGTGACGATGGTGAACGGATGGCCAAGTCGTATTGGGCTTGCTGTGGCGCTGGCTGTATTCGTGGTGGCTGGCGTGTTGAAGATTTGGTCTGCATTCGGCTAACTTGAGCTGTGGGGTGAACGGATGCCAAGCAGAAGTTTGACATGCATCGAGTTACGTGGTTCTCAGAGCCGCGAATAGATTGTTTTTTTTGCTGGGACAGTCGGGTTAAGGTGCAGCCCAAACTGAAACACAGAATTACCCTGTGGGGTGAACGTAGCCACATGACACGACTGTTGCCCTACGATAAAATCCGGCCTTGGGCGGACCCAATTCGGTTCTTCATTAAAGTGGATTTATGTTTAGCAAATCGAAGCTGTTCTCGATTGTAAGTGTGCTTTTCTTCGCATCTTCGTCTTTGGCAGAGGATTTAAGCACCTCTGCAGTGGCACGGATGAAATCCGATTTGACCTTTCTGGCGTCGGATGAGTTAAAGGGTCGAGATACTGGTTCAGAGGGGATTGCTGAGGCCGGCGAGTTTATCGCGACGCGATTCCGTGAGCTGGGGATTGGAGTCGATGGGTTCGACGGGAGTCCATTTCAGGACTTTTCGATTCCAGGAACTTCGCAGCTCGGCGAGAAAGAGAAGAACTACTTGAGTTTCTCATGGGGTGACAAAACACTCGATGGTGAACTGGGCGTGAACTTTACAAGCGTTTCTCTCGGTTCAAATGGTTCGTTCGAATGTCCGGTCGTTTTCGCAGGCTACGGCATCTCGGCTCCAGACCTAGGCTACGACGACTATGAAGGAATCGACGTTGAAGGCAAAGTGGTGATCGTCATCCGTAAAGAGCCCCAGCAGCAAAACGCGGACAGCATTTTTGAGGGGCAGCAAAGCAGTCGGTATGCTTACTTCTCTTCCAAAGAGCTGACTGCATCGCTCAAGAATGCAGCGGCACTAATCATCGTGAACGACAGTGTTACTGCCTCACGCAGTGACCAGGTAATGACTGTTACCGCTGCAGGAGCGGCTCTGTCAGATAAGCAGGTTCCGACTTTCCATTGTCAAAGGTCTTTGATTGATCCGATTCTGAAGGAAGCGACTGGCAGGAATTTGCTTGAAATGGAAGCAGCCATCGACGCCGATTTGAAGACGCAGAGTGTTGAGTTGGAGGGTGTTACCGTTCGCGGAGAAGCGATGATTGAAGAAGCCAGGATTCCGGTTCGTAACGTAATCGGTTATCTGCCTGGCTCCGGAGAACTGGCGGATGAATGGGTGGTCGTAGGTGCTCACTACGACCATGTTGGGATGGGAAGACAAGGCTCTTTGTCGCCGGGCACGCTCGCCATTCATAATGGTGCCGACGACAATGGTTCGGGCACCGTTACCATGCTGGAAGTCGCTCGACGCTTTGCGACGCAGGCAGCTGAGAATCGGCGCGGCATCTTGTTTATGGCGTTCACGGGCGAGGAAAAAGGGCTGTTGGGTAGCAAGTATTACGCCCGGAATCCAAGATGGCCTCTCGAGAAGACCGTTGCCATGGTGAATATGGACATGGTTGGGAGGCTGAAAGACGACTCACTGACAATCTATGGCACTGGTACGGCTGAAGAATTCGATGGATTGATCGACGAGTTAAATGAGGTCGGTAAGTTCAATCTTGCAAAGCAACCTGAAGGTTTCGGCCCCAGCGATCACTCGAGCTTCTACGAAAAAGAGATCCCGGTCTTCCACTTCTTTACTGGTCTTCATAACGACTACCATCGACCTGGTGACGACGTTGAGAAAGTCAACTTCGATGGGATGGCTCGGATCGCGACGATGATTTTTTCGGCTGTAGATTCGATCGCGACGACTGAGAAGAAACCATCCTATGTGAACATCAGTGGTCGGGCGAACGTTGGACGTAGTCGGCCGACAAGACGGCGAGCTGTCTTGGGCGTGCAACTTGATTTGAACTATCGTGATGAAGGTGCCCGGATCGCGGAAGCAACACAATCCGGAGCGGCGGCTAAGGCAGGTGTAGAAGAAGGTGATGTCATCGTGAAGATCGGTGATACGGATATTGAGAGCGTACTAAACCTTCGACAAGCGTTGGGAAATAAGCGGCCAGGCGACAAGATCAAAGTCACCTTGCAACGTGGTTCAGAAGAGAAGGTTGTCGAAATCACACTTTCCCAAGGGTAGCAAGTGTCATCCAGCGAACAGTCATCCAGCGAACAGCCGAAAGTTGTTTGGCATGAGCAATCGGTAAGCCGCGAGGATCGGGAGAGTTTGAAGTCGCAGCGCGGGTGTGTTGTATGGTTCACGGGCTTGAGTGGCTCAGGGAAGAGCACGGTTGCCAATGCTGTTGATGCGCTTCTCACGGCACGAGGTTGTCACACGTACTTACTGGATGGGGACAACGTCCGTCATGGGCTCTGCGCGACTCCGCAACTCTTGCAAGAACGGCACGCTTCCGAATTGGCAGAGCGTTTCGGGCTCGGCTTCGGAGCCTTGGATCGCGAAGAGAATATTCGGCGAATTGGAGCCGTCTCGCAACTGTTTGTCGCTTCTGGATTGATCACTCTGACTGCGTTTGTAAGTCCCTATCGTAAGGACCGCGATATGGTACGCAGCTGGGTTGAAGAGCATGGAAAGCAAGGCGATTTTGTGGAAGTCTTCGTCGACACTCCTCTGGAAGTTTGCGAGTCACGAGATCCGAAAGGACTCTACAAGTTGGCAAGGCAAGGCAAGATCACGAACTTCACGGGTATAAGCGATCCCTATGAGGAACCCCGTAAACCGGAATTGCATTTGGATGGATCGAAGCCCGTCGAGACGTTGGCAAAAGAAGTGATCGCAATGCTGGGAGATTCAGGCGTTCTTGAGGCTTAGCGATCGGGCGGGGCTTTCTTTCAAATCGAAGTGCAAGGGGTCGAGTGATGACCAAGGCGGCTCTCAAACTAAACATGCGTTTCGCTATCTTCCTCTTCTTCGTCACGGCGCATTTCTTGTGCCTCTCTTCTGCGGCGGAGCGACCTAATGTTTTGATCGCGATATCCGACGACCAATCCTATCCCCATGCGTCTGCTTACGGAGAACCCGTGATTCACACGCCCGGGTTCGACGAGGTCGCAAGGCGTGGTGTTCTGTTCCACAACGCGTTTACGCCGGCACCCGGTTGCAGCCCGATGAGGGCAGCGTTTCTAACGGGTAAATATATTTGGCAGATCGGGGCAGCTGGAACGCATGCAAGCCATTTCCCGAAGCAACTTGAGACCTTCCCAGGACGACTTGAAGTGGGCGGCTATCACGTTGGATATACCGGGAAAGCATGGGGACCAGGAAACTTCAAGGTTTCGGGGCGTGCGCAGAACCCGGCTGGACCGTCTTACAACAGTCGCCGGTTGAAAGCACCGCAAGGCATCTCTGCACGAGACTACGCCGCCAACTTTGCTGACTTTTTAGATGCGAAGGACGAAGATGCCCCATTCTGTTTCTGGTACGGAGGTCACGAGCCGCATCGAGTTTTCAAGAAGGGCATTGGAGCGGAAGATGAAAAGGATCCAAATGCAGTTCGAGTGCCGGACTTTTTGCCAGATAGTCCTGAATGCCGAAATGATATGTTGGACTACTTTTATGAAATAGAGTGGTTCGACAATCACCTCGCGCGCATGTTAGCGGAACTCAAACAGCGTGGACTCTTGCAGAATACCCTCGTGATCGTAACGAGCGACAACGGCATGTCGTTTCCCCGCGCGAAAGCCAATGTGTACGAATATGGAATTCACATGCCACTTGCTATCTCCTGGCCGGCTCAAATCGACTCGGGGCAAAAGACGAACGCAATAGTAAACCTGATTGATGTGACGGCAACAATCTATGACGCGTGCGAAGTGCGGCCGACGGAGGATGTGTCTGGACGTTCCTTGATCGGGTTGATGAAGAACGATCGAGAGGAACAAGACGAGAAGAAATGGACGTCAACCTTTAGCGGTCGCGAACGCCACTCGTCGTCACGCTTCAATTCGCTCGGCTACCCGCAGCGTTGTGTGCGGACCAAAGACTATCTGTACATTCGAAACTATGCGCCTGAGCGCTGGCCCGCCGGAGCACCGCAGAAGTTTTCCAGTGTTCGCTTCGGTGGCGACAATCGTGTACTGACTTCAGCGCTCGGTCCAGAACACGGCGGCTACCATGATATCGATGCGTGTCCGACGCTCAATTTTATGATTGGCAACCGAGACCACGAGTCGTATGGGCGCTTGTTCGATTTAGCCGTTCAGAAGCGGCCCGCCGAAGAGCTTTACGCGATCCAAAGTGATGCGAGTTGCCTCAAGAATCTTGTCGATAGCGAAACGCTGAAGCCCGTGCTCGAGCGACTTCGGGCGCAGCTTACGGCAGAGTTGCGAAGGACGGACGACTTGAGAGAGACTGATTTCGAAGCTTCGCATGTCTGGGAGACGTATCCCCGCTACAGCTCGTTGCGGTGGTTCCCCGAGCCTGATTGGGCAAAGAAAGCCGAACAGACAGTTCCCAGGCAAGATTGGCTAGATGTGCGCCGACCGCGTTAGACGCGCGCGGTCGGAGGCTACGTCGTTTTCTCTTTAGAAACCGCTTTGTCAGTTCGCGGTTGGGCAAGGTGTGGGATTAGCGACTCGTAGGAGTCTGGTGATTGTCGCGCAAGTTGACTGACGGAGGCAATGATTTCGCCTATTCGACGAATTTCTAGTTCGCCAATGGAGGGCCCTGACGGAAGCGAGAGGACCTCCGACGCGAGTTGTTCCGTCACTGGAAGATTGTTTCGGGATGCCTCAAAGGAATCGCTGTAGGGCCTTGCTCGGTGGCATCCGGGGTAGAAGTAGCGACGAGCCAGTACATTGTCGGATTGAAGCGCGCTGAGCAGGAATTCTCGGTCCGCACCGAACTCCTGTGATAGGACGCGAATGACGACATACTGAAAGTTGTTGACTTGGCTGAGATCGAATTCTTGGAGTTCGATTCCGGGAAGGTTGGCCAGGCTGGAACGATACATTTCAAAGTTCCGCTTGTTGATCTCTAGCCGTGCTTCTAAAGAATCGAGCGACGCGTTTCCCATCGAAGCGCAGAGTTCATTCATCTTTGCGTTCGTGCCATAGTGCTCAACCTGGTCGACCCCAGTAAACCCGAAATTCCGAGCAGCCCGCAGCTTGCTCGCTAGAGTATCCGAGTTCGTTGTGATTGCGCCGCCTTCGGCCGCGCTAATGTATTTTGTAGCGTGAAAGCTAAAGGTCTCGGCGTCGCCAAAATTGCCGATTGCCCGTCCGTGGTGGGTTGTGCAAAACGCATGCGACGCATCAAAGATGAGTTTCAAGTTGTGACGTTTCGCGAGTTGCCGGAGTTTCTCGATTTCGCAAGACCGTCCCCATAAGTGTACGGCTAGGATGGCCGACGTTCGCTCGGTAATCAGTGATTCGATGGATTCGGGATCGATACATGCGGTCTTTAATTTTATGTCAGCGAACACCGGTGTCAGTCCGAGGCTCGAGATTGCATGGGCAGTTGCAATAAAGGTGAACGAGGGCAATATGACTTCGCCCGTCAGGTCAAGGCTTTGCGCGGTCAACGACAATGCCGTTGTTCCATTAGTGACTGCAACGCAGTGTCGAACTCCCAGGAGTTGTTGAATCCGGTCCTCGAACTCGCGCACTTCCTGTCCGTTATTGGTGAGCCATTGTCGATCCAACACACCATTAACTCTGTCTAGAAACGCCTGTCTATCCAAAATGACGGGGCATCCCACATGGAGTGGTTGCTGGAAGGCAACGGGAGCACCTTCGATGGCAAGTGGTCGCCGCTGCGGCTTATCGATGCGCTGGCCAAGTTTCTCGTTGGACCGCAGATTATTTGCGGGCAACGATACACTTGAGGCTATAGCGCTCGGTTCCACGCTAGTTGGCACGTTCGAGTTAGGCTGCATCGCAGTACCTCAGCCACATGCTTCGATAGGCTTCTTCGAGTTCTCGGATGTAGACGCTGTGGTCGCAGATTGTCGACAGCATCCGGCCGCGGAGAGTCTGTCGCATTTCTGCAAGCCTTTCCTTGTCTGCAGCGAGATTCGCAACGATATCGACGTACTCGTCGAAGGAACCCGCTACGAGTTCATCTAGGCGGATTCGATTCAGAGCTCCTGCCGTCGCGCGGCACATCGGTCGGTCGCCTCGTAGTGTCGGTATCGGAACGCCCATATAGAGTGATTCAAGTGCAGTGGTCCCGGTCGCCCATGGGAAACACTCAAGGAGCACATCAATCTCATGGTAGGTCGGGAGGTAGTCTCCGGAGGGATCGAACGCCAAAGAGACTCGTTCGCTTTCGATCCCTGCGTCAATGATCCTTTGCAGAGTATGCCCCTGCAGTTCCTGATTGTCCTCAAGTTCATTATGGAAAATCAAGAGTCGCGCATTTGGCAGCCGCTGAAGGATCTGCGCCCAGACACGAAGCGTCAGATCGTTGATTTTGTTCATGCGGTGCATCGCACCAAGTGTTACATAGCCGTTTTTCTCACATGCAGGAGGTGCTACGTCCGGATAGGAACCGGAGGGCTGCCAACAGATGCCGCCGGACGGGATTCGATATACCGATTCCGTGTAGAACTGATCCTCGCACTCTGGATCTCGAATCGCGTCGGTGACTACGTAGTCCACTTCTGGAAGGCCGGTCGTGTTGAGGTAGCCGATCATGGAAACTTGGACTGGCGCCGACTTGTAGGCCAATACATCCATGCGATTCGCTGCCGTGTGTCCGGCTAGATCGATAAGTATGTCAATTTCATCCCGGATGATTTGCTGGCCAACTTGTTGAGCGGTGAGTCCCGGTGTGTTCATCCAACCATTGAACAGCTTCGAGTAGGCGACGGTGCAGTTGTCCGGTCTAGTGACTTCTGCGTAGGCGTAGATTTCAAATTTTTCGCGGTCATGGTTCTTGAGTATTGGCTCTAGGAAACCTTGCATCGCATGCTTTTTAAAGTCACCTGAGATATAGCCCAAACGCAATTTCCGGTCTTGCGTTAGTACGTTTGAGAATTGAACCGGCGATTCGCGACGCGGGAGCACAGCGGTATGGTTGCGATGCCGCGCAAGCTGATCCGATCGATCGCGTTCTGGATCGATGTTGATCCCGTACAGCAAATTGCTCGCGGCCACGTGATTCGTAGGATCCACGGCGATGGCGTTTTCAAATGCCTCAACCGCTTCGTGCAGTCTACACGTGGATTGGAAGAGCTGGCCTACTGCATTCCACGCCATTGAGCTTCTTGGGTTTTCCTCCAACACTCTGGTCAGTAGCTCCTCGGCTTCGGACATTTTCCCGAGTTGAACTTTCACTGCACTAAGATTTGTCAACAGTGCGCTGACGTAATCGGTCATGCCTTTGTTGGAAGTGCCTAAGATTTCTTTGGCTTGTTCGTAGACGGATTCTGCTTCGCTGAATCTTCCGAGAGAACGATAGACAGATCCTAAGTTGTTCAATGATTGAAGGTGCCGCGGCGCGATTCCGTAAGCCGTCTTACCTGCTTCCAAAGCCGCATCGAGATTTCCGGTAAGGAAGTAGAGTCGGCAGAGGTTGCACCATGGGTCCGCTTGATTTTTAGCGAGGGCAGTCGCTTGACGAAGTGCCTTTTCCGCAGCCGGGTAATCTGCGAGCTCCATGCAGCTCGTACCTAAATTATTTAGACCGATGACATTCTTGGGATCCAGTGAGATACAGCGTTCGGCAATCTTCCGCGCGGTCTGGTGTTCTCGTTGCTCAATAAGAGCAGTCGCTAAATTGGCGAAATAATCGGGGATTTGATCGTTCAGTTCGATTGCCCGCTGCATAAAGACAAGCGAGTTTTTCGACTGCCCGACTTGGTGCGAGAGCACTCCGGCCAAGTGCCAAGCATCAGCATTATTGGGAGTCTTTGCTAGCACCTGTTGGTAAAGTCGGCTCGCTGAATCCAGGTCTCCGTCTTGATGCTTGCGGATCGCGGTCTGCATGAGATCGGCAGTGGTCATATTCGATTCCAACGAGAGGCTTTGCTAGCGATTGGCTTGTTCGGTTGAACTCCAATTTCTATATCGTGAAGGCTGCGGTCGATGGCTAAGGAAAGGGGCGCAAAATGGACCGCAAATCGTCAGTTCTTTTTTCGAGCGCGAAATAGTCGCTCGCCTGTTGAGCGAATTTGTCGATAACCTTCCCGTAACCCGTGTGCTTTAACAGCACTCTTCAACGACTTGCGTCAATCCTGGAGTCGGTAGCAGAATTCGAATTTGCAACGGCTGGAGCTCATAGGTGTGGGTTGATGAGTTGATATTGGAAGGAAGCCATGAATCTAAGTGAAGAAGAACTGAAGTCCCTTGGATTTGCGTCCGTAGGCCGCGATGTCAAAGTGCATCGTTCCGCGTTGATCTATGGTGCTGAGAACATTTCTCTCGGTGATTACAGTCGGATCGACTGCTTTTGCATGTTGTCCGCCGGTGAAAGTGGAATCAAAGTCGGCAAGTGTGTTCACATAGCCGCTGGCTGCTATCTCTACGGAGCAGAAGGCACCATCCAATTGGATGCCTATAGTGGCTTGTCATCAAGAGTTAGCATCTATACCGCTACGGATGACTACGTCGACGGATACATGACGAACCCAACGGTTCCCGAAGAATTCAGGAAAGTCAAAACGGGCTCGGTGCATCTACACAGGCACGTGGTTGTCGGTGCCAGTAGCGTTGTTCTACCAGGCGTTGAGCTGAAAGAGGGGGCGTCTGTCGCAGCGTTGACGCTCGTCAACAAGGACGTGGGAGCATTTGAGATACTGGCCTCCAAGGCGGCTGCCGCGCGAGTGATAGGAAGGCGGGGCCGCAAACTATTGGAATTGGAAAAGCAATGCGATCGCAGGCTGGATGGGAAGCCCCAGTGAATTGCCGGCAGTTCTTGTGTGTCAGCGTATTTGCTTGCTCGAACTCTAGCAAACCTCGTGAATGTAGATAAGCTTGACTTGATTGAGACCGGGAGCGCCGGTTGGTTCAATGGTTTTGGGACCGTGGTGCGTCGGCGGTCCAATCATTGAGCCGTTTCAAGAGGGGCTTTTTAGGCCTGTCGTTACGAGTCGTTGCAACAAGAGAGAGTCGCATGTTTGCATTCCGGGGTGCCCCCAAGTCGCGAAGGCTGTTCTGCGTTTGGAGTTTTTTCTTTCTATTGACCGCTGGCAGTGGTTTGCCTTTTTCCGCGGTAGAGTGCTCTGCGCAAGAGAGTGCACCTACTCGGGCTGAGAAAATCCGGTCAGGCTACACTAAGTTTGAGTATTCGGTTCCGATGCGTGACGGGACTGAGCTATTCACGATCGTCTACTCTCCGATCGACGCAAGTGAAGCGAAAGAGTATCCGATTCTCATGGTTCGAACTCCATATAGTATTGGGCCTTATGGGGCGGATCAGTATCGAAGCCGACTTGGTCCGAACGAGATGTTTGAAGAGTCGGGCTATATTTTTGCATTTCAGGATGTTCGCGGATGCTATATGTCGGAAGGTGAGTTCGTGAATATGCGGCCTCATATTGATGAAAAGAAGGGACAGGAGTTCGACGAGAGTTCGGATACATACGACACGATCGAGTGGATGATGAACAACGTGCCTTTTAACAATGGGCGTGTTGGCCAATGGGGAATATCGTATCCAGGCTTCTACACTGCCGCCGGAGCGATCGACTCGCATCCGGGGTTGAAATGCATTTCACCGCAGGCGCCGATCGGTGATTGGTTTTGGGATGATATGCACCGCAACGGTGCGTTCAACGTGCAGTTAGCGGTAACCTTCTTTTCCTCGTTTGGGAAAGTTCGGCCAGAGCCGACACCGAGTCGCTCTGGACGCTTGGATATTGGGACGAATGATTCGTATCAATTCTTCTTAGACCTTGGTTCTTTGAAGAATGTGAATGAGCAGCATTTTCAGCGAGACATCCCATTCTGGAATGACGTCATCGAGCATCCAAACTACGACTATTTTTGGCAGTCACGCAATCTGATTCCGCACTTGAAGAACGTTCATTGCGCGTCTTTAGTGGTGGGAGGATGGTTCGATACGGAAGACCTATATGGTCCACTTCGAATCTATGACTCGATTGAAAAAAACAATCCGCAGATTGAGAACACGCTGGTAATGGGGCCTTGGTACCACGGTGGGTGGAATCGATCAGCTGGGGATAGCTTGGGCGATGCCTCCTTCGATTGGCCCACTGCAGAGTGGTATCGGAATGAAGTTGAGTTTCCGTTCTTTGAGCATCACCTGAAGGATCGAGCTGCACCTGTATTAGCAGAGGCGAACGTTTTCGAGACGGGCGCGAATCGCTGGCGTCGTTTTGAGCAATGGCCTCCGATAGACAAGTTGCAACCCACTGATTTGTTGTTTCAAGTGGACGGAGGTTTGACGCTATGCGACGAAGGCGATGTCTCCGAGCTGACCGAGGAGGGGGCAGATCACTATCCCAGCGACCCCGATAAACCGGTCCCATATACAACAGAAATTTCTAGCCGCTGGTCACGCGACTACATGACCGAAGATCAGCGTTTTGCTGCGCGGCGACCCGATGTTTTGGTCTATCGAAGCGAAGTGCTTGAACAAGATGTGACTTTAGCTGGCCCCTTGGTTGCAGACCTGTGGTTCAGTTCGACGGGCACTGCTGCGGATGTAGTCGTTAAGTTGGTGGATGAGTTCCCGGGACGACCCTTTGATGGTCCAGAGGAGGGTTTTCAGAGTGGTCGCCAACAACTCGTTCGCGGACAAGTGATGAGGACTCGATTTCGCGACGGGTTTGAGAATCCCAAGCCGTTGATTGCAAATGAGCCAGCGCATGTCGAGTTCGAGTTGCATGACGTTCTGCACACTTTCAAACGCGGACATCGAATCATGATTCAGGTGCAGAGTAGCTGGTTTCCGTTCGTCGATCGGAATCCTCAGACCTACGTGCCGAACATCTTCGCCGCTGATGAAGAGGACTTCCAGCTCCAGACGCATTCTATTCACCGCAGTAGTTCAATGCCGAGCCGAATACGAGCTTCGGTGCTGAAGAACTAAGAGTAAAGCGTTTGGTGGAGACGTTGTTGCTTCAGAGCGGCCGCTGGCGAAGTTCCTGTAGCCGCTGTTGGAGTGCGCTATTTTGGGGCTGAAGTTCGCTCAGCATTTCAATATATCGCTGTGCTGAGTCCACCATACCGGCTTTCTCCGATAGATTCGCTGCCGCCATTAACGCGGCGACCTTCGTTTCTTCGCTTGGTGCCGGTAGCCTAAAGAATGCGGCACGACGATAGGCAGAAAGTGCATCGGTGATGCGATTCGACTTTTCGTAAAGTCTTCCGAGGCGTAGTGCGGCCTCAGATCGAATGTCCTTAGACGTGACGGCCGCTTCAAGACAAAGTGTTGCCTCATCAATTTGGCCGAGATTCTCGAGCGCAGTGGCGAGGGTAAGATTCAGTTCAAGTTGTTCGGGATGGCGTGCGAGTCGCGCTCGGCAGACTTTCTCTCGAAGTACATTGACTTCAAGTTTGCTGCGTTCCAGCGGCTCAAGCGTCAGCCGGGTAGGCTCTGCCTCGTGCGCCGCTTTCGCCTGATTGTATATCTCCAGACTTCGTAGCAATTGTGCTTCTTCGTGGAGGTAGTTGGCTTGCTCATCTTCGGGGAATTTCGCGAGCCCAAGATCTAATACTCGACGAACGTCCGACCAGCGATGCTGGTCAAAATAGATCGTCGCCAGCTCAATGTAAGGTTCAACGGTAATGGGACTGTCGCGAACCACTTTCTCCAGCGTTTGGAATCGCTCGAGCGGCACTTCACGGCCAAGCGAGTTGGATACTGAAGCACTAACGGGTTCGCCGTCTTCGTCGTATTTCGGACGTAGCAGCAGATCTTTTGGCGAATTTGGCTCCATGGGCACAACCTCGAATTTGGTGGGAATTTGCTGCCCGAAGTTCATCGAACATCTCTCATTATAGTGCCAAAAACTGATCTCTGCCGAACTTATTCGCGGCTCGCCTTAGCGCCAATCACTTTTTCAGTTTGGGCGGGATAGAAGCCCTGCGGTCCCAGCCAGAACGCAGCATATCCTCGGCTCGAAGATCTGAGCCACTCGGTGTAGCTTGAAAAACTGATTCGCCCTGCGGCTTCTGTTTTTCGCTAGGAGGTTTAGAAGGAATTGGCGCCACAGTACTGGGGCAGCCCACATGAGGTGCTACAACGTGACTTTCGTCCAGAATGGGACTACGGTCACTAGTCGAGAATGGGATGTCCATCCGTTCGGCGAACGATCCCAGTGAACCATCATGCGTTCCTCGCGTGGCAGTTTGAGCCGCCAGCGATGAGGCATTCTTTTGAAGAGACTTAGAATGCTCGAAAGGTGTAAGTGAAACCGAATTGGGCAGATGCAGTATGGCTCAGGAGATTCGCCAGCTCGACCATCGATCCGACGCCCATTTTGCGTAGTGCTTTCTTGCGATGCTTGTCGATGGTCTGGTAGGTGACTTCGAGGTGTTTTGCAATGACTTTTGTCATCACGCCCCCTAAGCACTCTTCGACCACTTCACGTTCACGCTCAGTAAGGGACGCAATTCGATTGCGTACCTCGCTAGGCGCAGGATCACCGGTTCCGTCGGCCGCGATTGCAGCAGAAACGGACTGGGTGAGCTGCTGATAGCCAACCTCGATTGGACAGCAGTCGAAGACTCCGCAGCGAAGGACTCTTCGGACGTTAGGAATGCTGTGGTCTGCAGTCAAAGCAACGACAGGCAGGCCAATCGCGAATTGTCGAATTTGCCTGCAAATGAGTCCTAGACCATCGGCAAGCCGATCGGCGTTGAGGACGAGACAGGTGGCGGATTCGCAATCCAAGTGCAGCCTCAGATCCGAATGGTCATTCAGAGGAACAACGCTGTCGCAAACGCCGTCCAGAGTTGAAGTCGCATTCGGCTCCAACTGAAGTACATAGACTCTGGATTGCCGAGGCGCAATGAGTGGGGCACTCATCGGCCTTTGGGAAATAGTGGGCCTTGGTGGAAAGCTCACAGGAGTTTGGTCGTAGCTTACTGGGGCAGTCATTGAACTCATCAAAGGCGTGTAGTTCATCGTGTGTCTTTCCAATAACTACTTAGAAAATGTTTGGCCATCCCTGTCGAGTTTCCGAACAATCGGCTCCGCCAACAATGTGGTGCCATCGACGGTTGAATGCCGGTCCATAAGCCATTTAGAGTATCTGAATGCGAATAAGGGACGTCCCTCTATTTGAGTGCGGGGAAGGCTCCGGTGTAACGAGGGTTATCGTTCACGCATGGCGGCGTACCGCTTTCAATATCCAGAGCAACCGTTGATGAAATGGCAAAGATACGCCTGTTGGGGGTGTTCACTCATATCGGATTCGTCGTCAACAGGAGGGGCTGAAAAATGGGTGTACGTATTTCCCGCATTCCAAATGATTACATTGGAAAACCGTGGAAGCTCTCTATGGCAGGTACCGACACCAGACAAATAGCCCGAGTAAGCAAGTGATATTAAGCTTTAGTAATGGCAATATAGAGGTTCGGTGATGACTAGTCAGACAATGACGTTTAAGCCAGAGCGGCAGAATAGTGGGCCGCAAAGCAAGGGGCGTATCCCTCGAGCAATCGTTATCGGCAGTGAAACACCGAGCTCGAGTCTGGTAGTCAAGCACTTGGAATCAGAGTCTTTTCAGTATGATTTGGCGCCTTTAACTCAGCGTTTCGAACTCATCCCGGAGCGCTACGCGATCGGGATTGTTTGCTACAGTTCCGAGCATCAAAGTCAGGCAAGTCAAGCAGTTGAGTTTCTGTGTGCCCAGTCGATTCCGGCGTTGGCTGTTGTCGCTGCTGAATGTCGTTCACTCAGCGGGATTGCACGGCAGTCGGGGGCTCAAGAATCGTTGTGCGTTCCCTTCAAACGCCGTGACTTTGAAGATGCGCTCGACACCGTCATGTATCGACGGGAAATAGCGAAGTACCGGGAGGCGATGCCGGCTTACGCTAGAATGCTCGCTGAATTGTCGCCGAGAGAGAAGCGTATTATTCAGCTGGCTGCGGCTGGGCTTCCGAACAAGCAAATCGCCTCAACGGTTGGGCTTTCGGTAAAGAGCATCGAGCGAATTCGGCGCGAGGCGTATCAAAAACTGAACGTGCGTAGTATCGCTGAGATGACGCGGGTCTTTCTACTCGGGTCAATGTACTCCATGTTCGAAGCACCGTCGGCCGCGGTCGCTGGTCCTCACTTTCGTCTCCAAAGCGATAGGGAACAGATCGCACCACCGCCGATCGCCGCACCCCTCGCGACGCCAACGTCAACCAATGCACTCCAGTTGTAATCTCCTGCAGACGGACAAACGCTGCGCGCGTGCGGTGAACGCTAGGACTACCTGCCTGCGACTACAAAGCGATACTGCTCGTATACGGTTTGGTCTTCACCGAGCACTTCAGCACAAGAGACTGATTTGACGCGTGACAATCCCGCCTGTCGCAAATAGTGTTCTGGTTCTGAGTGTCCGAAGATAAACTTCTCGCCTAGTTCATCCATGCCACTCAGAAAATCGATTACGGGCTGAGCTTGGTTTTCGCCGCTGATGATGGTCTCATCGACTAGGTCACACCAAATGCGGCTGTCTCGGTGTCGCATGATGTTCGCGCAGGCGGCGAGAATTTTTCGATTCAGTTCAGCGTCGAAGTACATTGAACAGCCCTCATAGATAAACAGTGTGGGGACTGCGGGATCGAAGTCTGGATGCTTAAGGAGCAATTCATCGATACGATCTGAAGTCAAATCCATCGCAATAGAACGTCGGTTCGCGCGTGGAGGATTCTTCAGCAGCGAGATTACTCGATTCCGCTCTTCGATCATCGGAGGAAGATCTAGTTCAAACCAACGGACGTCATTTACTCGCGAGTGCAGGCGATAGGGCCGCATGTCCAATCCTGCTCCAAGCAGGACGACTTGCTTTAGTCCTTGGACACTTTCGATCGTCTCGTCACCGTGTTGGGTGCGAGCGTGGACCATGTCGGGGAGCTGTGGTAGGACGCTTTCAAGTCGTTTTGCGAGTAAGTGTCCGTGCTCGGTGGCCGCACCGGCTGTGTGCGGGCAGTCGAGTCGGATGTGGCGGTTCTTGGGTGGCAAAGCGCGTACCCCGGCGATCATCCGAGCTGAGGCCTTTAACTTCGCGTGGAAAATAGGCGACGAGTTTCCAGATGACGACGAAGTGCTCAGTTGAATCGATGGCTGAATGAAGTATTTCATGGCGGCTTCAGCGACTAGCTCGTCGTTCGAATAGAACTCTACCGGAAGCGTGACGAAGACTTTCTTGCCGCCGAAATATCGAGTCGTGATTCTCTGGGAGAGGCTCTCAGGAACTTGGCAACGTGCATGAAGGTGCCCGGTGCTAGGCGCTTTGAATCGCAGTGACATATCAGCGAGCCACAGCGAGGCTGATTCGTCTTCGTCGCAGCGGTGAATTCCAGCGAGAGGAATTCCGGTCAGCAAGCTGGCGAGAGCCAATCCGCCAGTGTAGTCGGCGGAGAGCGCTATGAGGGCAGCCTGGTGCGTCCCATGCTGATTGGTTGATTCAGAAGCCAATGGTAGGAGGGTCTCGGTGAATCCCTGCCTCACTTCGGTCACCTCCCACTGCACATGTTCCAAGACCGGAACTGCCTTGCGAAGCAGTTCCGTCATCAGCTTGGGATTCACATGCCGTGCATAGTGATTCTCCCAAGTCCAGACTTCATTAGTGTTCTTAACAGCTGAATGGCGTTTGAGGATCATAGCCTTACCCCCCGAAAAATTTGTGTAAGGCCTCATTCAAACGTCTAATCCGCGAAATGCCAGAAAATTTGGAAGCGACTGTCCGCAAATGCGGTTACCCACTGCAGATTGCGCGAGTCACAGCGTTCAGAAAAACCTAGGGTTCTCTACTGTGTGCCCAATCCAAACCGATTGCACGGATGTTGATGCCCGCGAGGTTGATGCAATCCATCTAATCGTTGCAGTTAGTGGCGTGCGAGGCGAAGGGAGCCTCTGACTCTATGCGAGAAATGATCGACAATTTCGAGATCCAACGATGGCTGCAGCGTTCCGGCAACAGCTGTACTGCAATTGTCGTAGGCGCACAGAAGCAGAGACTCGTGCTGCGAGCTGTCAGTCGAAGTCTTGTTGGAGAGGGGATAGAGCGACGGATTGAACATGAGGTCGACCTGCTATCGAAGGTTGATTGCGAGTACTACAACGCGCCGCTAACCTCGGGACTGACTGAAGAGTGGGTCTATACGCTGTATCCTTGGATCGAAGGTACGGCGCTTTCCCAGTCGTTGATTGCGAGGGAAAGTACGAATACGGCTGCTTTAGCGGTCAGTTCCCCCGAAGGCTCGACGTCTCAATCCAGTCTTTCCGACGCAAGTGAGCTAGCCAGGACGACACTCGAACTGGCTCGCGCGTGTTTAAGCGCTCTTCGCGAAGTGCATCAGCGTGGGTTGGTGGCTCGCGATATTCGACCTTCCCATATCGTCCAGACGAAGGAAGGGCAATTCAGACTTGCTGGCTACGGGGCGCTATGTTTTGCGGAAGTCTTCGGAAGCGGCGGCTCTGAGGCTCTCGACTTTGCCTCGTTTGCTTCACCTGAGTTGGCGGGAAGCATTGAGCATGACCTGTCACCTGCTTCCGACCTGTATTCACTTGGATTGGTGCTTCACAATTACATGATGGGCTCACCGCCCTTCGACGGCCAAGATGTCGGGACAATCTTGTTCAAGCATTTAACTTCAAAGGCCTCCTTTGAAGGTATCTCTGAATTCGTGCCGCCTGTAAGCCTGAGTTTTGTCGGTCGCTTGATTGAGAAAGACGTTCGTGATCGCTACCAGTCTGCTGACTCCGCCCTCAGAGACGTTGAACTGATTCTCGACAATCTCAATGATCCCGAGGCTCTCGAAAATATCACGATTGGAAAGTTCGACCAACGTACGGAGCTGACGGCTCCTTCGTTTGTGGGCCGCGCGAAGGAAATGGCGGTCGTCCAAGAGCATATCGAAGCGGTCGAGCAGGGAACGCAGCAATCGCTGTTGGCCGTCGGAAAGTCCGGTATGGGCAAGAGCCGTCTGCTAGTGGAAGCCATTAGATTGGCTACGCAGCGCGGGTTTCGTGTCTATCGGAGTGTTGCGTCTGACCAAGCGACTCAGGCGCCTATGGGGCCAATGCTTGAGATCGTGGACGAGGTCGCGCGTTCGCTGGCGTTCAATGAGGAAGGCCTCGACCATTCCGCCGAATCGCTGAGTGAGTATAGAAACGAAATCTGTACAGTGATGCCACGGCTCGCAAAATTGCTTGGTTGGAAAACGGCAGTGCAAGGCGGACCTGAGGAGCTTGGCCAGAAACGGGTGCTCGCTGCTTTCTGCAAAGTTCTGGAGCTAAGCAGTTTGGATCGGCCTTCGCTGATTTGCGTAGATGACTGCCAGTGGCTGGACAAACCGTCCATTCGGATATTAGAAGAGTTTCATAAGCGGACAGTGAGGCCCATCTTTCTGCTCCTCGGAAGTCGACCGAATGAGGCAGCTAGTGAAGTATTCCGTGAAGCGATGGTGGACGCAGATACGCTGGAGTTCGGGGAACTCAGTGAGGAAGGAATCGTAGATCTCATCGAGTCAATGGCCGGAACGCTACCGGGCGAAGCGAAGCAGGCCGTGTTGCAGATGGCTGCCGGGAGTCCTTTTCTGGCGTCTGCAGCTTTGCATGGGTTGGTGGAGTCGGAAGCGCTGGTGGCTTCGGGGCAAGGATGGTCTGTCAACGAACATAAACTGGATAGCTTTCAAGCGGGCGGCGATTCTGCCAACGTTCTCATCAAGCGGTTGGAGTTCGTCGCACCGGACGCGTTGGAGGTACTCTCCGTCGGAGCGACTATTGGGAAGCACTTCGATTTGCATATCCCTTCCCTGCTGACTGGCATTCCATATAGCGAGGCATTCCGACTTTTGGATGGCGTTCGCGAGCAAGGGCTCATCTGGCTGCGACCGGACGGGCAACTTGCGTTTGTGCATGATAAAGTCCGGGAAGCTCTACGTGAGGGCATGCAGCCTGATACCCGCTTTGACCTTCATCGGAAGATTGCAGAGCACTTTCGCGAAGCGACGCAGGAGAGAGAGTTTGACATTGCGTACCACTTCGACGCAGCACAACTGCCCGAATTGGCTTGGCCTCATGCCTTGAAGGCGGCCTCGATTGCTCGCGAGGGGCACGCACTCGAATCGGCCGAAGTTCAATATCGAATCGCAGCTAAGGCTTTTGATAAAGAAAGGGATGTTGAACGAGACCAAGTACCGTGTGGAAGTTCGGGGATTGAAAAGAAGCATCGCTACGCCATTGAGTCTGGGCTAGCGGAAGTTCTTATGTTGCTGGGCAAGTACCGGGATTCGAGCGTTTGGCTAACTCGAGCACTCGAGAACGCGCCCGATTTGGAGTCCGCCGCAAGAATTCGCCTCAAACAAGGTGAGCTCGCATTTAAGCGTGGCGATAAAGGTCAGGCGATGTTGCGATTTGAAGAAGCGTTGCGGGAAGGCGGCCATTTTGTTCCGAAGACTGGGTGGCAGCTAGCCTTCGCGCTGGTGAGGGAACTGGGCGTTCAAACTGCGCATTCCATCTTGCCTGAACGACTCTGGCGGGGCCGCAGCGAAGCCGAGCCAGCCGCGCGTTTGAAATGGTCCTTGCATAGTAAACTCGCCCACTGCTATTGGTATGTGAGGGATAAGTACTACACGTTGTGGGCCCATCTCAGCGAACTGAACGAAGCGGAACGCTACGCGCCGACACCGGAGTTGGCACAGGCGTATTCTGAACACGCACCTGTTATGAGCTTGATTCCCTGGCAGCAGCGTGGATTGGACTATGCTCGCAAGTCCCTCAAAATTCGGACTGAACAACATGATCTTTGGGGGCAAGGTCAGTCTCGCAACTTTTTGAGCATCATGTTCTATTCCGGTGCCAAATTTGAGGCGGCGCTCAATCAGGCGCAGCAGGCCATCGGCACACTGGAAAGAACCGGGGACTACTGGGAAGTCCATATGGCGCAGTACCAGGCGGCCGCATCCATGTACCGCTTAGGTGAATTAAAGGAGGCAGCCCAGGCGGCAAAGTTACTTTACGATTCAGCTGTTCGGCTTGGAGACTACCAAGCGAGTGGTAATGCGATCGATCTGTGGGCACGCTCCAGTCTTGGAGAAGTTCCAGATGAGATTGTCGTTTTGGAATCCAGTCGCGAGAAGGAAGATTTGCAGGGTAAGTGCCACTTGCTTCTGGCTTCGGGTGTCCAACATCACATGGCAGGGCGATACGAAGAAGCGATCAAGTGCTTTGGCGAAGCAGTATTGGAGGCCAAGAAGACTGGGGTTCTCAACGCCTATATTTCGCCGAATCATGCTTGGTTGGCGACTTCCTTGCGATGCCAATTCGAGTCGAAGCCGCCGGTTCTGCCTTCAAGCCGTCGCGCTGCGATTCGAAGGATTGCGAACGCTGCGAGGAATGCGGTCTGGATCGCGCTGCGTTTTCACAATGAACTGCCTCATGCATTTCGCGAACTGGGTGCGAGCTACGCGCTGATCGGCAAGAGACGCCGCGCACACTGGTGTTTGAAGAAGAGTGTTGCAATCGCGGAGTCGCAGGGGGCGATTTATGAGCAGGCCCGGTCGCTGCGGTCGCTTGCGGAATTGGAGATCGAATTCTCTGGGGTGAGCAGCGAACGTACACAACGGTTGCGAGAGGCACAGTCCCGGCTCGAACAGATCGAGAATTCAGTTCGACAATCTGGTAGATCAACGTCGCTCTCATTGATCGATCGATTCGACACGCTCCTGGATGCGGGCCGAACTATTACAGCTTCGAATACAATTGAGGCGATTCTTCAACGGACTTGTCAGGCCGCACAGCGATTGCTGCGAGGGGAGCGAGTCCATGTGATCGGTCGTTCCGAGCGAGGGAGGATTTCTAAGGAAGAGGGAATCAACCCGTTTGAAGTAGTGAAATCGCTTGACGGAATCGATTCCTACGATGTGAGCCTAGTATCAAAAGCTGACCGTGAGCAAACTTCGGTCACTAGCACGACGGAGTACAGCCTTCGACATGGCGTGCCCACTGAGGAAACCGGCGCGTTCTTAGTTTGCCCAATACGTATTTCTAACGAGAATACGTACTTTCTCTACGTCGCCAACACTCACTTAAGCGGTATTTTTGGCGAGGACGAACGCAGGATTGCCAGTTATCTCGCATCGGCGGCGAGCGGCGCGTTAGAGCGTGCAGACGGTTACGAGAAATTGGAACGTATGAATGAGAGCTTAGAAAATCGCGTGAAGGAGCGAACTCAAGCCGTGGTTCAGCGTTCAGAGGAGTTAGAGCGTACGGCGAGCGAGCTGCGGCTGACTCAAGGTGCGCTTGAAGCGGCCAAGAACGTGGCTGAGCGGGCGAGTGAATCTAAGAGCCGGTTTCTGGCTTGTATTAGCCACGAGATCCGGACACCGATGACGGCCATTCTCGGCTTTACAGAGGTCCTGCGAACCCGAGAGGTGAATCCGGAAGATAAGCAGAAATACTTGCGTCGTATCCATGGCAATGGTCAGCATTTGCTTTCTCTTTTGAACGAAGTGTTGGACCTATCGAAGATTGAGGCTGACCGTCTGGAAGTTGAGTCGCTGGAGGTCAACGTTTATGAACTGATTTCAGATGCGGTTGCCTCCTTGACGTCGAAAGCGGACGAGAAAGGAATTTCACTGCAGTTCGAGGCAACTGGACTATTCCCAGAGCACATACTTTCGGATCCAACTCGCCTACGCCAGATCGTTTTGAATCTGGTCGGAAATGCCATCAAGTTCACGGCTGAAGGCGGCGTGTCGGTGACGATGATGTACGATCGTGCCTTCGACGCGGGGTGGTTGAGGTTTGCAGTTAAAGACTCTGGACTCGGCATCAGCGAAGAACAGTTAGCGAGAATTTTCACTCCGTTTGAACAAGCTGAAGCATCGACAACAAGGAACTTTGGCGGAACCGGACTTGGCCTCTCCATCAGTAAACGGCTTGCGGAAGCACTCGGGGGTGGTATTGAAGTCGAGAGTACACCTGGCGACGGCAGTCAGTTCATGGTGACGATCGACACTGGCGTAGATGAGTCCGTTCGACTCATCAGTGCGGAAGAAGCTACCGAGGCGATCGAAGCTGAGGCTGCGCAGGACTACTCTGGCGTACTGCAGGGACTTCGATTACTCGTCGCAGACGATGTATCTGAGAACCGCGAACTGCTCGACTTAGTCTTGTCTGAAACTGGAGCAGATTTGTTTTCGGCCGAGAATGGAAAGCAAGCCGTCGATGAGTATCAAACGCAGAACCGCGAATTTGATCTCATTTTGATGGACATGCGAATGCCCGTGATGGATGGATACGAAGCTACGAAACAGTTGCGGAAAATTGGATGCATTCTTCCCATCGTGGCACTTACCGCAAATGCATCCAAGGTGGAACGCGATGAGTGTATTGCAGCAGGTTGTAGTGAGGTTGTAAGTAAGCCCATTGATTTTGCATTTCTCGTGCAGAAGATCCAGGAACTGGTGCCGAGTACCTGCAACATACCTAAGGGGAAGAGTCGTTCCAATGAGTCCCCTGTGAGTGAAGTTCCTGAAGTTCCAGACGCAGTACAACAGTTCACCGACAACCCGGAAATGCGTGATACCTTCTTAAAGCTGTCCCAGAGCTATGTGCGTGAGCTTGAGAATTCATGGGACGAATTCGAGAAGGCGATCGAAGAGGAAGACCTCGAGAAGCTCGCTGAATTCGCGCATACAGCGAAAGGAACCAGTGGCACGTTTGGGTTGGTTGACATTCAGAACTGCATGGCCGAATTGGAAGAGCACGTTCGCCAGCAGTCCCTGGGCGATATCCGTGAGTTGGCCGAACGCGGGCGAAACTTCATCGCTGAAGCCAAAGCCTAGGCATCCGAGCGGGAGCACGCCAAAACAAGAACCAGAGAGGAATCTGGTTTCCAGATCGGAACAACTGATTCTGGCGTCTAAGGTAGAACGCTGCGCTGCACATGAGCGTTTGCGTGCGTGTTGCTAATTGGGGGGCTGCTTCAGTCGAACCCCGAGTCCAGTTCCGCTGGGCGGCGAGCAATAGCCATTACGCCACGTGAGCCCCTCCGCGATGTCATCCGACAGTAACATGGCTCCATCTAGGTCGGCATAGTCCAGGAGTGGAAGCAGGTGGGCTCCCGCAGCGATACCAATGCTACTCTCAGTCATACACCCCACCATTACTTTTAGTCCGCGTTGAGTGGCTCGAGTGAGCATGCGTCGAGCCGGCGTGATGCCTCCGCACTTGACTAGTTTGACATTGATTGCATCGAACGAGTCCAAGCACTTGTCCACATCCGCTTCCACTTGACAGCTCTCATCGGCCATCAAAGGAATCGCGCAGCGGCCTTTGAGGTCAGCCATTGCATCGTACTGATTTGCTGCAAGTGGTTGTTCGATCAGCTCGACGTTGAGTTCACACAGTTGATCGGCAAGCTCCAGGACCTGATCTGCTTGCCAAGCACAATTGGCGTCAACTCGAAAGACGGCATCCGTCTCCTGCCTTAGCCTACGAATGATGTCGATGCTGCCAGATTGATCGAGTTTGATTTTGTAGACAGGCCAGTTCGGTTGGGCTCGCAGTTTTTCTGCCATGACCTCAGGTGTGTCCAGTCCGATTGTAAAGCAGGTAGGTGGACACGCTGTTGAGAGCGTTGAAGTGGAAGCCTCTTCGTAGTCGGACTGGTGAAAGCCCCACAGACGCCACAAGGGTTGTCCTTTAAGTTTTGCATAGATGTCCCATAGTGCACAATCGAGTGCGCATTGGGCAAACCGACATTGGCTTAGTTCTGGGTCGAGTTCTTTCCAGATTTCTGCCGGATTTTCGAGCGACAAATTGCAGAGTTTGGGGCTAATGCGTTCGATCGTTTCACGCATGGAATCTAGCGTTGCATTGTAATAAGCGTTGGACGTCGCTTCGCCGAATCCAACCACTCCCTCGTGTTCGATTTCGAGAATCAACGTTGGCTGAACAGTGACAGTCCCACGCGAGATGGTGAATGGGTCCGTCAGCTTGAGATCGTAGGTGTGAAAACGGATTTTCATTTGGTGAGTTTGCCTGACACGTTTATTGGAGTCTTAGGTTCTCAATGGAAGCGGGAAGTGTTTTTTGGATCGCCTCGATTTTGGCTTCAGGTACCCTTGCGGATACGGCGCGAGCTCCCACAATTCCTGTTCGAATACCGTCATGATGGCACTTATCAATCTGTTGTGCACACCCCTGGCGGCGAAAGACACAAGAACACGGCGACCTGAATGGGGCCGAGCAAGAGTTTAAGCACGGGACGAAATGCTGACATGTCGAAATTCGCCGTTGTTCTCGCTGCGGCTGGCAAAAGTAGCCGATTCGGAGACCCGCACACCAAAAAGGTTTATGCCAAAATCGGGGATAAGCCACTTTGGATGTATTCGGCAGAGTTGTTTGCGGATCGAAAAGACGTTGGACAGATTTTGATTGTGATTGCTGAGCAAGACAAAGAACTGTTTAACGAAAAGTTCGCGGCTAGCGCTGCAATGTTGGGAGTGCAGCCAGTTTTGGGAGGCGTCGAGAGAGCCGACAGTGTTCGGAACGCTCTTGTGCAAGTTAACGCAGCTTGCGAGTTAATCGCTGTTCATGACGCGGCCCGTCCCTGCCTGAGTCACAGTGACGTGGATCGAGTTTTCCAGGCGGCACGGGAACACGGGGCCGCATTGTTGGCCACTCCGGTGAACGCCACTTTGAAACGTGTGCAGGGAAGCGTTGTTGAGGAAACCGTACCTCGGGACGGGCTTTGGTTGGCACAGACTCCACAGGTTTTCGAAACGCAGCTTCTCAAGAAGGCTTACGATGGCCACCCGAATGCAAGTCAAGCCACCGACGAAGCCTCGTTAGTCGAGGCAATGGGGCACGAAGTTCGAATCGTGGAGGGCGATTCACGGAATATCAAAGTCACGACCAAGGCCGATTTAAGATTCGCGGAATTTGCTTTAAAGACAAAGCCGAAGGGCAACCCATTCCCGTTTTGATATTGCTGTTTCAAGTTGCTCCGTTGCGGACTGTAGGTTTCAGTTCGGCGGTCTAGCGTTGGCAAATCTCCGAGAAAGCGAAGTTGCTTCAGAGCGAAGTTCCGGGATCATGGATTCAATACAATAAACAACTGGGACGGGAATTGAGCTTCATTTGGTTTGCTCGGCCGACTCATTGCAATAGGAAGATAGACGTTGACGACACACATTCTTGATGAACTACAGTGGCGCGGCTTATTACACCAAAGCACAGACGAATCCGCCCTGCGGGAGCACTTGAGTGAGCCACGGGCGGTTTACGTTGGGTTCGACCCGACTGCATCCAGCCTACACTGCGGCAGTTTGTTGCCCTTGATGGCCCTTCGACGTTTTCAAAAGGCGGGACATCAGCCGATTGCTCTCGTGGGTGGGGCGACGGGCATGATCGGAGATCCAAGCGGCAAGAGCGAGGAACGCGTGCTGCTTTCGCAAGATGTTTTGATGGAAAACGTCAATGGACTCAAAGAGCAGATGAGCCGCTATCTGGACTTCGACGGTAAGAACGCTGCGCAGTTGGTGAACAACCTGGACTGGATGGGACCTTGGTCTTACATCGAGTTCTTACGCGATGTTGGCAAGAACTTTCCCGTCAACGTCATGCTGGCGAAGGACTCTGTCAAAACACGCTTGTCAAAGGAGGATAGTGGCCTGAGCTACACGGAGTTCAGCTATATGTTGCTCCAAGCCTACGATTTCGTGCACTTGAGCCGTGAGTATGGCTGCACCGTACAATGCGGTGGAAGCGATCAGTGGGGGAACATCACCGCCGGGATTGACTTAGCACGCCGCATGCACGGAAGTCATCTGCAAGCCCTGACTCTGCCTCTGTTGTTGACAAGCGACGGGCGGAAAATGGGGAAGACAGAGCAAGGTGCAATCTGGCTGGATGCAAAGCGAACGTCACCTTACGCGTTCTATCAATACTGGTTCAATGTTTCCGACGAAGATGTCTTGAAGTGCATTCGTTTTCTTACTGAGATCGAACAGGAGGAAGTGGCGGAGCTCGAAAAGAAGACTGCAGAAGAACCGCATCGACGTGCCGCGCAAACGCGACTGGCGAGTTGGATCACCGAGTTTATTCACGGTCCGGATGGGTTGCAGTCAGCAGAGCGGGCCCGGGAGGTGTTCTTCGGAGCTGAGATCCGAGACTTGAACGATCTTCAACTGGCGGAGATCTTTTCAGATGTACCTGGCGCTGACGTTATACGTTCCGAATTGGACAGCGGAATTGAAGTCGTAGATGCGTTCGTTGTCGCAGGGCTCGTGAAGAGCAAGAGCGAGGCGCGGCGAACGGCAAAAGAGGGCGGGCTGTATGTTAACAATAAGTCCGTACCAGAAGACTATGTATTGACCGAGAAAGATCTTGCCAGCGAGAGCTGTGTAGTGCTTCGTCGCGGCAAAAAGAAGTTTGCTTTGCTACGCGTGACTTAGGCCACAATGATTAGACTTCGTTCGTTAGTCTATCCAGGTCCTGATCGGTCATTTGTCGGAACGAGAACTTGTAGCCTTCGTAGACGGCGATGCCGTAAAAGAGCAAATCCATTGGGCTGAAAGTGAGTTTCATCAGCTCAAGCATGGCGGAGGGGTTGGCAAAAAGAGTCGCGACAGCGTTGATCACGGAAACACCCTCATCTTGAGCAACGAACCCGCAAATGGCGAATGCGTTCCCTAAAACGCAACCCAACAGTGCACAGGCAGCACCGAGTATTCCAAATGTGTTGGTC
>JBGCCZ010000027.1:0-6157 GCA_045105035.1 Pirellulaceae bacterium
GCATTTAATGCAGTCCAGGGCTTAGAGTCTGAGCGGATTGTACAGATTATTCGCGTGACCAATCCAAAGTGTGAAACTACCGAGGCGGAGTTCAGGACTTTCTGCGAGCCGATCGATTAGCCTGTAGAGCAAGAGTCGGCACACGGCCGATGGGGGAAGCCCAACGCAAACACCCCTCTCCGCTCGCAAGCCCCGAGACTCTCCCGAGGGAGCGTGACGAAACTGTTGCACAAGAGACTTTCAAGCCCACCGAAAAACGATATCCTGCCCTTTTTCGTTGCAGCTACTGTCTAGTGCGGCACGCCTACCCCACAAGCTACTTGCGATCGGCACTAGGAACATTGTCATGAATAACACCCCGGACAAGACAAAAACAAAGGCGGCTTCCAAGTTTGCGCGGATGTGGGACGGGATCCTCTTGGTCGCAGCCCTGACTCTGGGTTACCCGCTGGTTATGCACTTAATAACCTTATGGACTGAGACGGACCGCAAATTCTTCCCCTTGCTTCCAGTGGCCTGCGCGATCTTTTTACTGCAAATCCGCAGTGGTGGCGTGTGCGTATCAACGACTCGGTCACGCTTCGCAGTTGGTACGTTGATTCTGGCTGCACTAACCGCAGGTCTCGGAGCCTACCTTCAGGATCCTTGGTGGGCCCTCGTTGCATTTTGCCTCTGCTCAACGGCCTGGTGTCTGGCTCGCATGGCAGGCAGCAAATGGTACGGGATCCTCGGCTCGCTGGCACCGCTCGGACTCCTCGCGTTGTTGCCCTCGAGTGCCACCAATCCTCAAACCGCCTACTACGAATCGCAGATTGCCCTTTCATCGTCAGCAGTTCTTGACACCATCGGAACCGCGAATTTCCCAGGACAGACTGGAATCCTCACAAGAGACGGTGAACTACCACTCGATAGCCTTTGTCGTGGATTCCTGAGTCCCTTTCTCCTCGTTTCCTTGGTACTGCTCTCACTGATGCTGCTGAAGTTTCGGCCTTTGATCGTGACACTAGGGACTCTGGTTTCTCCGCTGTTTGCCTGGGGAGCGAGTCAGGCACTTGTGTTAACTTGGTCCCAGTTTTTAGACTCGTCAGATCCTACTCTTCTAGACTGGCTACCGATTGTATTCGCGTTCTTAGCCCTGGGGCTCGCCTTGCTAACGGCATTTGGACTCTCCCGTCTATTTCAACCTTTCTCAAACTATGCGACGGGTTCTGGGGGGGTTCACAAGTTCTACAACGCGGTCGTCTATTGGCCGGAGAAAGACCCGCTGCGCAGTCGCAAGGGTCGGCCAGACGCGGATGGCGATGCTGTCACACCAGACTTCAGTTGGGGGGGCAAGGCTGTATTGTCCGCTACCGTGATCAGCACTCTTGCAGTCGCGGCTTCGGGAATTGCGATGGTTCTTCTGCTAAGTTAACATTTTCCGACTCCACAGCTTGCCGAACGTTTGACGGCTAGGACAAGTGTAGCGATACTTTCGCGATTACTACCCGAGTCCTTTGCAGGAGAACTTCATGAAGCGCATTTTGATCCTCGGCCTTGCCATGCTGGCATGCTTAGCCGGAGAAGCCACGGCCGCCTCAGTCGGCTTTACTGGCGTCTTTAATCAGAACATTGTTGGCGGTGGTACCGGCTTCCTCGGAGATGTTGCTGCTTCTGGTGGAACACCCGTTAGCTTCGGCGATGTGGTCGGTGGGCCTAACTTCAGTGCCTACTCGCTCGATCCCGCTGGTAACGTTGGAACTGGTGAGTTGCTCCTCGGTTCAGGTGGACCGATTTTCGTGCTGGGTGGCACGTCCAGCTGGATTGACAACGGTAACGCCGACAACGTTGAGTTTCGGTTAGATGTTACGACGACCGGCGGTGGAGCTGACAACGGCGACCTGATTGTCGCATTCACCGGCGACCTAATTTCCGGTGGCAATGGATACTCCGAAGCGAACTTGGATGAGCTTCTGAATGGCGCGGCTTTCTTCAGCGCGACGGGTTCCATCACATACGTCGACGACAGCACTGGCACGCAGAACATCTACGGCGGCACGGCTAACGCAGTGCCAGAACCGGGTGCTCTCTCGGCCTTGATGCTTCTCGGCTGTGGAGCTCTCGTTCGACGACGCCGAAGCTGATCCAAGTACGTTGATTGGCTAGCCAGTGGAGAATTCCCCTGCCCGTTAGTCGAAAAACTTACAAAACTAGTAAGGCGGAGGTCTTCCAACCTCCGCCTTTTTTATTGGCCTCTTTCCGTCGTACCGCATGCCAGAACGGAAGGTACGGGACGTATGGACTGGCTAAGCTCAGAGTTTGAGGCGGCTGCGTTGGACGTCCTTCCAGGATGTCGAAGGCTCAGTTGAGCACTTTGATGGGCCCAGGCGCCGGAACCGTTGAAACGCGGTAATTAGTACATCTGAACACAATGCCAGGGCGAAGCAGTTTTTCAAGCTACGCAAATCAGCGCGGATCTCCGAGCCGAGAATAGGCTGCGTTCCAGCTGGGAAAGCCGGGCTACTATCCTGCCCAAACTGAAAAAGTGACTTGCCCTGAACACCATGCGAATCAGGATTGCCATAGTACAATTGAGGCGTTCGCAATCTATTTGGAAGCCAGATGTCTTCGATTCGAAATCCCTCCGTTCCGCTCCGATCACTGCCGGGCGTTGCGCTACTTGTAACGATCCTTGTGCAGTGTCTCTCAACGCTCACATTCAGTCCGCAAATTGGACTCGAACGCTGGATTAGCCTGGGTACTTTCTTCGCGGTCATTCTCCTGGGCTTGGCGTGGTCGTGGAACCATGTGGCTCCAGTCCTCACTGGCGTTTGGCGGCCCCTACTTGCCTTTACCGGCCTGATTCTGACAGCCGCGTCCGCCGCCTTGTCGGCTCCCTGGTTAGCCTTCGTGGGATTCGCCCTCTCCGCACTCGGCTGCTTGGCTTGCGTCTTTGACCGCAAGCAGGGCTCGTTTCTCAAGTACTCGGTGCTGCTGATTCCTTTCGTCGGCTTCCCCTTTAGTGCAGAACCCGTTGTTCAAGATTGGCTCCACTCCGTCGCAGTGGAGACCAGCCAACGTGTGTTTCGCTTCGCGGCAATCCCCTTCGTTCCTAGCCACGAGGGCACGAAGTTTACGTTTGGACTGCTTGACTATGGTGCAGTGGAAAGTTATTGGTCAAGCTGGCATTTTTTCGTTTTGGTGGCATCTATCTGGTCTTTGCTACGCAATCGCAATTTTGCGGTCTGCTTAGGGAACGCGATTTCAGCCTTCGTGTGGTCGGTAGGCTATCGAACGCTCGCCCTAGTCCTGCCCCCGCTTGCAGCTCACGCAGAACTGCCTTTCGCGAAAACAATGACAAGTCCCATGCTCACCTGGCTTCCACTACCCGTGATCTTGCTGCTGTTTCTCTCAACCGAACGCGCGATACGCGGCGTCTTGGCCCCTGTGGCCGATGGTACGGGTGATAAACGACAAGCGAATCCACTGATTGCCATTTGGAACCGTTTGGACCAAAGCTCCGACGCCCTCAAGTCACAGGATAGATCGTGGGATAGTAATCGGACTTCCGCAACGAAGCGCTGGGCTCTAGCATCCGTTCTGAGTGCGGCCGCTTTGTGCATACTTTTGAATCTAGCTTCCTCTCTCGGTTTGGCTTTTACAAAGGCGGACACTAACACGCCTTCTGCGACGAGGCCGGCAACCGAATCACCTGCAGAACTTGGAGCTTGAATCCAAGCTGCAACCCGCTTCCTATTCGGCATCACCCAACCATCCATCGATGAACAAGCAAGAACCGAAAACTGAACATCGCTCAGATCACAGTCGTCGATCATCGTCGCGTTCTCCCACGCAATCCGTCAAGCAATCTTCGAAGGCTGCGCGTGCAAAGGGATACGCACCATCTGGTGGCTCAATATGGACGTGGCCATGGCGAAAGCTCCGCGATTCGTGGAACTACTGGCGCGTTGGAAAAACAACTTCGCCGTTCCTAACCCGGACTTCAAAGCTGTCAAAACGGTTTATGAAATTCGAAGGCGAGGACTACACGCTTCGCAAACGCGATGGAGAGGTTCTCATCCGACAATGGCCAGCTCGGGAGACGATGGCGAATCCACTATGGTGGATCACTTGGACTTGGCAATTCTTCTGGCGCTGGCTGATCACTCGCCCCTTGCTACCGATGACACTCGCCCTACCCGCGATCTTGAGCTTAGGCTTGCTAGCCGCGTTTGCGACACCCGGTGCTTCAATTCCAAAATCCATGGAGACAAATAACTACAAACGGCTCCTCAGCAGGTCCATGGACAACGAGGATTACTCGACCGCTGAGTTGAGTGCAGAAGCCCTCGTGTCCTTGTACCCTGATTCAGTTGAGCACCAATTGAACCACGCGTTAGTCCTGGCCAAAGCCGGAGAACCCGAGCGTGCGTCGACGATCATGGAACCCCTCGCCACAGAGCAAGGTTCGGCCCGAGCCGCAATGTGGCTGGCAGACCAAGTTGGAGAGCTGAGTCAATTCACATCGTGGCAACCCGAGCAACGCGACGAGTTTCTCGAGTGGCTCACCCTGGCGATTGACAATGCCCCAGCGAACCCAGAACCGAGGAAATTGAAGGGCCAAGTCTTGCGCGCCATCGGTGACTTTCGCGGTGCCTACGAGGCGTTGGAACCGATTGCCGACGTGGACCCCAACACGACCTACCTCGTCACTTTCCTAGAGCGGCAACTGGGATTTGAGGAACGTGCCACGGAGCGAGCCAGCAAACTGGTTAAGTACTTCCGCGAAGTCACCAAGAACGACAAGACAAATGTCGAAGCACGACTCCAAGGCGCCTCGATGCTCGCCATTTCCGGCAAAGAGGTAGAGGCCCTGGCCTTTCTGAAGGAAGGCATCCGCGCAACCTCCGACCCCAGCAAACACGCCAAGCTGAAGTCGGCGATCGTCGAAACCATGGTCATCAAAGCGAACAGGACTTTGCAAGAGGAACCAACTCCGCTGGAACTAATGCAGAGTCTGCAACTGCTCTCCGACGCCGTCATGATTGACCCAAATAACCAACGGTTAGTCGAATCGATCGCGCAAGCCTGCGTCCAAGCTGCCGAGTCAAAAAACAACGAGCTAGTCGTGCTGCGTGAGGCGTTGGTACGCTCCATTGATGGGATCCAACCCGATACCTCCCACTTCATTTTGGGAACGATCGCTCTACGTGAAGGCGACACAAAGAAAGCCAGCTACCACCTCGAAATTGCCGCGAAAAACAATCCGCAGCTCCCGGGCATCCTGAATAATCTCGCCGACTCGCTGCTCCGCGAAGAGACCCCCGATTTGGAGAGGGCGCTGCGGTTGTCCAATGCGGCAATCCGAAACATGACGAAACAACCCAACCATCCCTACTTACGTGAAACACGTGGGCAAATCCTGCTCAAAATGAAACGCTACGCAGACGCAATTTCCGATCTAGAACTTGCTCTCAAGGCTGAAGAGCTTAGGCCGCAAGTGCGCGAGAGTCTCGCCATCGCCTATGAAGCGCTGGGAGCCACGGAAATCGCAACTCGCCAGCGGCAATTGAAAGCCCAAGGAAAGTAGCTCACGCGTCATCCTCATATCCAGCTGGAGTATCGGAGCCCAAGGCTAATCAGTTTTTCAGGCTACACAAAGTAGGTCGGATCTCCGAGCCGAGAATATGCAGTGTTCCGACTGGGACAGCCGGAACACTGTCCTGCCCAAACTGAAAAAGCGATTGGACTAGGTCGGAGCCCCAGCGACGGGGAGGGCAACCACCGCAACAAGAACAAGCCCTTGACCCAAAGCCACCCGGCCCCCACGGCTCGGCCCACGCAAAACCCTTTGTAACTCACTCAAGAAACCTATAATGGCAGACAACAGCGCACCCTGGAAAGAGAGTCTCTACAAAGGCCTGCCAGCTCTCATCGTGGCGGTATTGGCGATCGCCGTTGCCCTCTATGGCAAATACGGAGTTGGCGGTCGGATGCCAGCCTATTACCAAGACCAATTCCAAGTCGCCTCCAACCAGTACTCGGACCTCCCGGATATCGATTCGACCGATGCTATCCACTCGTTGCTGGGGTTAGGCGGGACCCTCGACATTTGCTACTCGCGACTTGAAATCGCGGGCGTCACCACCGACGATTGGCAACGCCTGACCTTCTACGA
>JBGCCZ010000028.1:0-118088 GCA_045105035.1 Pirellulaceae bacterium
TTTTGAAGGGAGGGTAGAATGGCTGGTCGTCGTTTTGGGCGGGAGCAGTGGTCTGTTTGGGTTTCGGAGCAGGCTGCTGGAGATGAGAGTGTGGCGGAGTACTGCGGTCGTCGGAAGCTGTCAGTAGCGTCTTTCTATCAGAAGGACATGCGAGAACACAGCACGCCCCGGTGGGGCGGGTTCTCTAAATTCCGGAAACATGCTGTAAGGATCATCGCGGCTCGAGCGTCTTCTCTGCAGAACGTTTTGTGGAATGCTCATGGGAGACGACTGCCGTGGCTCAGCGAGCAGGAGTCGAACTGTTCTCGCCGGACGAAGTCGCTTGCGTTCACGTGATGAATCGAGCGGTGCGAAGGTGTTTCTTGATGGGCGATGATCCAGCAAGACTCGGTCACGTGCGACTCTACAAAGAGGCACTTATTGAGTAGGCAAAAGTAACGGGAATGCAATTGCCATGAGGAAAAGGCGTTGGTGCTACGCCAACAATTCCTTGATGGCTTCGCCGTCGGAAATCTTGATGGGGCGCTGGTCCTCGGTCATGTTCTCCGTCTCAGGATCAACGCCAACTGCCTGACTGATGGTCGCCAGCAGGTCTGGAGCAGACACGGGTCGATCGGCGACTTCCATGCCGTCCTTGGACGTTTTCCCGACGATCGCTCCGCCTTGGATACCGCCGCCTGCCAAGACACAGCTCCAGGCATTCGGGAAGTGATCGCGGCCACCCATCTCATTGATTTGTGGCGTTCTCCCGAACTCGCCCATCCAAGCGATCGTCGTGTCCTGGAGTAAACCACTTGCTTCCAAGTCCATCATTAACTGACTCCAGGATCGGTCGAGCCGTTCACTCAATCTTCGGACCGCGGTAAAGTTGTCTGCGTGGGTGTCCCAGGAGAGCCCCGCCAGTCCGTCGCTCAACGAGACTTCGACGACAGAAACGCCACGTTCAATCAACCGGCGAGCCATCAAGCACCCCTGTCCAAAGGCATCCGTTCCGTACCGAGTGCGAACGTCATTGGATTCGTTGGATAGGTCGAAGGCGTCAACAAGGTCGCTTTTCGCCAAACGCATCGCTCGGCGATATACGGTGTCGTGAGTCGACGCAGCACCGGGACGCGAGCTGGCTCCGTAGCTGGTCTGCAGCATGTCCCAGAACTTCATTCGACGATCGATCCGGTCGCCAGCAAGATCAGTCGGCGGCAGAAGATTGTCTACGCGAAGTTCCACTGGCGCACCATCCGCTCCTTCTGCCTGTGGAGCTACAACAGGATTTGCCGGGTCGTAGGCGGGTGCTCCGGCAACGGTCAGCGGCTCTCTTGAGGCACCGAGGAATCCGGCACCGAAGGCGGGTGGATTGATAAATGAATTCGGCAGGATGCTCACATAGCCGGGGATCCCAGGGGCACCTGGATCCAGTTCTTTTGCCAAAGCCGCTGGCAGAGCTGGAAAGCGAAACGGCTGGCCGGGACGCTGACCGGTGCGAACCAAGAACGTACCGCGACTGTGATCGCCCTCTTTCGTCTGCATTCCTCGCACGATCGCCAAGTGCTTAGCTAGCTTTCCAAGTTCTGGAAGATGCTCGCTGAATTTCATGCCGGGGACCGCCGTCGATTGCTCCTTAAAAGGACCGCCATTCGCGTGGCCAGGCTTGAGATCCCAAGTATCCATCTGCGATGGGCCGCCAGGCATCCACAGGACGATCAAACGCTTCGCCCCGCCCGAAGCCTTCATTTTGGCCGCAAGTTGATTTGTCCAGGTCAATCCGGTGCCCGCCCCGGCTCCAAGTGCAAGCATGGTTCGCAAGCAGTTTCGCCGATTGGTCTCCCAACCTCTCATAACGTTTCCCTTTGCACTTTGACGCGTTTGCGGACTCAGATCTTGGCATAACGACGAGTCTTACTGGACCGGGGCAGCAAACTTGTCTGCTCCAGACAACGACTCCAACATAATACCGCACTCAGGATGCACGGAGCCCCAGTTTTTACGGCTCGAATTTTCAAGAACCGGGATTTTGCCGCCATTCTTCTTCTCGGCAATTGACGTTCGGCACTGGAATCCCAGCTTCAGCAGCTCCCTGATCGTCACAGTTCCACCGGCATAGTTACGCATTCGGGCGCATGAAAAGCTCCCTTTCGGCATCGAGAGAGACAAGTCAAAATGCGGGTAATTGCAAAGCTGCGTGTGCCCTCGCCCGCTCGGGTACAAGCCATTTATGCGGCAAATCGCAATTATCGTCTGTCCAGCGTCTCTTTCTTTCCATCCACAACTTGCCTTTAGTGAGCCGTTTATGTCGGACGTGACCGCCGCCTCCCAAGGAACGCCCCAATCCGACTCGAAGAAATCTGACTTCACGCCATCGCCCGAAGCACCGAATACCAGTTTGCTCCGCGACAAGTCTTTCTGGGGCATGCTCACGACTCAGTTTCTCGGCGCCTTCAACGACAACTTGTACAAGCAACTCATGCTCTTGCTGGCGGCACCTGTCGCGGTGGCTGCAGCTGCCGGGGCAGGGCAGGGCGGAGGGGGACAAAGCGACATCCAAGGCTGGGCGACGCTCGTTTTCTCGCTTCCGTTCGTGCTGTTTAGTGGCTTTGCCGGCTATCTGTCCGACCGTTACAGCAAGACACCCATTATCAAACTCTGCAAGATTACCGAGATTATCGTGATGCTCCTCGGGGCCGGCGCTTTCTACTACTACGATCTCCTCGGCTATTGGGGCACTTGGATTGTCCTGTTCCTAATGGGCTCCCAAAGTTCATTCTTTGGGCCAGGTAAGTACGGAATCCTCCCAGAGTTGTTTCGCGAAGAGGATCTCCCCAGGGCCAACAGTCTGATGGTCATGACAACGTTCCTGGCCATCATTTTTGGAACCGTAGCCGCCGGACAGTTGAAAGATTCGCTGACCGCTGCCGATGGTTCGACCAGTCAAATTTGGTTGGGACTAGTCGTGTGTGTGGGAATCGCGATCGCGGGCACTCTCACTTCGTACCTTGTACGCCACGTTGCCCCGGCTCAACCGCAAATGAAGTTTACGCCAGACAGTCTGGGAATTAGTCGCCCAGTCTGGAATCTCTTGTCGATCGATAAAACGCTCCTCGGTGCGTTGCTGGTATCGAGCGTCTTTTGGTTGGTCAGCGGTACTGCGGTTCCGACGGTGAATCGCCTTGGGCGTTGGCTGGAACTCAGTGACACACTGACTAGCGCCCTTACGGCCTGCATTGGCCTGGGAATTATGATCGGCGCTCTTTTCACAAGTTGGCTGTGCCGCAGGGGGTATGGCGACCGGTGCGTATCCATTGGCTTGGTCGGAATTTTTGGCTGCCTCGTCGCACTGGGATTCTGGAACGGCGACACCCATCTGCTCGGCTTCGGAGGCAGTGTCGTTGCTCTGCTGGGGATCGGTATCTTCGCCGCGCTGCTTGCAATTCCGCTCCAAGTGTTCATGCAATCGCGTCCACCAACGGAATTGAAAGGACGCATGATTGCCACGATGAACCAAGCCAACTTTGTCGGCATTCTGATCTCAGGCCCGCTTTATCAGGTTTTCGAGGCCATCGCTACGGGACTGGGGCTCCCGATTAGTACCGTGTTTTGGATGCTGGCCGCCCTAGTCATGCCACTGGGCGCCTTCTATCGCTTAAAGTCCTCGACGCCGTTACCCGAGCTGGATTCAACCGTGTCCGTCACAGGCGTTAACTCAGCTTCGGCGAGTGGATAATCTTCGATCGAAAGACCTTTGCGTTTTCGCTGAAGAGTGCGTAGACGCTCATAGCCGCCCGAGACCAATTCTTGCCGCTGTTTTGCGAGGACGGGATCCAAACGTCGACGATCGAAATCACCGTCGATCTGAACTGGCTCAAATTCGGGATGTTCCACGAACTGCGCCAGAGTCGGTACGCAGCGCAAATGGCACTCGCGTCGACTCTGAAGAAGCCCTGAGTCGATCCAACCGATCACAAATTGTAGATACAGGGCACTATCGCTGAGCTTCTCGACTGGCTCGCCACAGACCTCGCATAAGTATCCTTCGTCACATTTGGCCATTGCGAGTTTTTACCATCTAAGACTGCGCGGACAAAGTGAAAAGCAATCCTGAGTCTACCAGACTAGGACATACCAAGTACGTCGAACATGTTGTACATCCCAACCGGTTGCGTTGCGAGAAACTTGGCAGCCACGAGGGCCCCCGAGGCGTAGCAGTCTCGGTTCGACGCAGCAACTCGCAGTTCAATTGTCTCTCCGAGCATTCCGAAGACGATCGTATGCTGCCCGGGATCATCCCCAGTTCGGATTGCGTGGTAACCAATTTCGTTCCGTGGGCGGACTCCGGTCTGGCCAGAACGGCCGTGGGCCTGCTGTTCGAGCCTCATTTCGTTGGCAATCAGCTCTCCAAACTTCAGAGCCGTGCCACTCGGAGCGTCTTCCTTGAAGCGGTGGTGGCGTTCTAGAATCTCCACATCGGTGCCTTGCGGAACATCCTTCAGAGCGCCGGCCGCTTGCTGAGCCAGCTTCATGGTCAAATTCACGGCCAGCGACATGTTCGGCGCCCAGCAAACGGGGATCGTCTTCGCGGCTTCTTGAACCTCAGCCATCCCCGCATCGTCCATTCCAGTCGTGGCTACGACCAACGGAACACCGGCGTTCACACAGTACTTCACGGCTGCAGCACACCCGGCTGGCGAAGAAAAGTCAATTGCGACTTCAATGTCCGCCGGCCAACTTGAAGCAAGGGGGACTCCGGTCGCTTCGACACCCGCAACTGTGCCAGAGTCTTGTCCGAGTAACGGACAACCTGAATGCTCGACAGCGGCCACCAGAGAAAGATCGGGATCTTGAGTCCCCAAGGCGACCAATCGCTTCCCCATTCGCCCCGCAGCGCCGTGTATCGCCAATCGCATTACCATGTCTCTCTATATCAAATTCGCATTTCCCGGACTCCAGCAACGTGATTGCAAAAATGGGATAACTTCGTCCACTGCAATCGAAGGGGGTACTGTGAATCGGAAAAGTGCTTTAGGCCGATGATTCTCGAGCCGTGTTCGGACACACCCGCGCGCGTCCATCAATTTCGCTCTGAGCAGCATGATAGAGAGCGACTCGGATTCGACCAACCAGCCTTCCAGTGCTAGCCAGATAGGGCAAAGCGGTGCCGCAGCGGGAATTCTAGCTGTAGAGTTGAATCGCTTTGAGGATGTCGTCCAATTCATTCGGCACTGCAACGGCGCGATTCGCATAGGATGCTCTGCTGACGCCCCGGCTTCCTAGGACTTCATTGAACTGATCTTGGTCGGCTGTATGGTAGGCCACCGTCGCAGTTGGATCCTTCAATTGGTGGCCCGTCAGGATGCAGACGACTCGGTCCGAGGGGGCGATGATTCCTTCTTCTCTCAGCAATCTTGCCCCTGCGACGCTGGCCGCACTGGCGGGTTCACATCCAATGCCACCTGCGCCGACCTGCGCCTTAGCATCCAAAATCTCTTGATCATTGACTTTGCGAACCAGTCCGTCGCAAACTTCCAAAGCCCTTAAGCACTTTGTTAGGTTCACTGGACGATTGATCTCGATCGCACTGGCGATGGTATCCGCTTTGGCGCGTCGCTTGTCGAGGTCGTCATAGTAATGGCAAGCGATCGATAGGTCTGGCTTGCCTCCATTCCACGAGAGATCGCGTCTTTCGTGAAGTTGGTAAAGCGTGTCGGCTCCTGCTGCATTGATGACGGCGAGCCGTGGAACTCGATCGATTAGCCCGAGCTCAAGCAACTCCATAAACGCCTTGCCGAAGGCGCTGGAATTTCCAAGATTCCCGCCAGGTACTACGATCCAGTCGGGGATCTCCCATCGGAGTGCCTCGAGCACTCGAAACATCACCGTCTTCTGGCCCTCGAGTCGAAACGGATTGATGCTATTAACCAGGTAAATGCCTAGATCCTTGGAGACCTCGCGCACGCGCTGCATGGCGTCGTCAAAGTCACCCGCGATTTGAATCGTAAGAGCGCCGTATTCGAGTGCCTGAGAGAGTTTGCCGTACGAGATTTTCCCGCTGCCGATGAAGATGATGGCCTTCATCAAATTCGTCACCGAGCTGTACATGGCCAGAGAAGCACTCGTGTTTCCCGTAGAAGCACAGGCGGCCCGTTTCGCACCGGTCATTCGAGCGTGACTAAAAGCCGCGCACATGCCGTTGTCTTTGAATGAGCCAGACGGGTTCATACCTTCATACTGAAGGTGCAGTTTTCCCGAATCCAAGCCGACGTATTTGCCAACGTGGTCGGATTGCTGCAGCAAAGTTTGCCCTTCACCGACCGTGACGACTTGGTCGGCTGGTGCGAAAGGCAGCAGCTCATGGAAACGCCAAACCCCGCTGAATCTCAGTGGATTGTGACGCTGAGTCCACATCTGCTCAAAATCTGAAAGCCGCTTGGGAACTTCAAGCCTGGACCAGTCGTAGATCACATCGAGAAGGTCTCCGCAGCGCTCACAGGCTGTCATGACCTGGCCAACGTCAAACTCAGCACCGCAGAGGGGATTCAGGCACTTCTGATATGCTTGATCGCTTTTCACGGTTATTCCAGAGCGTCCTGCCAACTGGGTGTCGGCCATACCACCACCTATTACTACTATTCAGAGGTCGAATCGCGTCGATATTGGCGTTATATCGGAGAGGGTCACTATCATGGGATGGTGTTTCTCCTAAAGTATTTGAACTCAGTTTGACACAAAATCCGAATTTTCCTACCGTCCTGACCGGGTGGAACCCCCAATTCAAGGGATAAGCCAGCTTGAGTGCTAAGAAGCGAACAACAGCGAAGTCAGCCAAGAAGGCCAGTGCGAAAACGACAAGCGTCAAGAAAACTGGCGTGAAGCGGGCGTCAAACGCGTCCGGCCGGAAGAAATCCGCGCCACCAAAGTCTGCGGCCAAGCCAAAGAAGAACGCCCGCGTAAAGACCAGCGGCAAGGTTGCAGCTAGCAAGAAGGCTTCAACGAAAAGCAAAGTCGCGAAGAAACCGTCTTCGAAAAAGGCTTCGGCAACCACGGCGAAAAAAGCGGTGTCCAAAAAGGCCGTGAGCAAGAAGGTAGCCAGCAAGAAACCTCCACAGAAAAAGGCTACACCGAAAAAGAAGCCGCCAACCGGTAAGAAAGCGGCAGCAAATAGGTCAGTTTCGAAAAAGCCAATTACTAAGAAAGCGGTAACGAAGAAAGCTCCCGCGAAGAAAGCTCCCGCAAAGAAACTGCCTGCAAAGAAACTGCCTGCAAAGAAACTGCCTGCAAAGAAAGTTGCAGCATCCAAGCCCGCGAAGAAGCCGGCTACGAACAAAAGTAAATCCACACAGACGGTCTCCAAGCCATTGGCGGCAGCCACAGCTCCACCGAAAAGGCCGGTCAGAAAAGGCTTCATCGAGGATACAACGAAGTTCAAGCAGATCCTGTTAGGACTTCGCGCCAGGTTGCGCGGTGACGTGGATATGATGTCTCAAGAAGCTCTCGGCGCAGACGGAGCTCAGGATAACCCCGCGCCTTTGCATCCAGCCGAGGTCGGGACTCACAGTTTCGAACAAGAATTCACCCTGAATCGAATGTCCTCTGACGGCGATCGACTGGAGCAAATCGAAGCTGCTCTTGATAAGATAGCCAAGGGCACCTACGGTGCTTGTGAGGAATGCGAAGGCCGCATTCGCAAAGCTCGCTTGGAACTGATTCCTGATGCGCCCCTCTGTATCAACTGTGCCTCTAAGCTGGAAAGGTAGCGTTTCGACTCTCGCGAGCGGACGCTCAAACAAGATGACCTTGGTACGATGGCTGACGTTCATCGGAATCTTTATCGGTGGCACCGGAATTGACCTTCTGACCAAACAGTGGGTATTCAATTGGCGGGGATTGCCGGGCCAACAGCCAATCTGGTGGATCATTGAGCCCTATTTCGGCGTTGAGACAGCAGTTAATCCCGGCGCTTTGTTTGGCATGGGTGCCGGCTTCGGACTTGGCTTTGCCGCTCTATCCGTCATCGCTGCTATCGTGGTCATCACTTGGTTAGCGCGCTATCGGGCGATCGAGAGCTGGTGGCTGCTGACGGCACTTGGCTCGGTAATGGGCGGTATCTTTGGCAATCTGTATGACCGACTTGGCATGTGGAATCCACCTGCCACCGTTCCCGAATGGTCGAGCGGAGTCCGCGATTGGATTTTGTTTCGGTATCAAGACTACACGTGGCCAAATTTTAACATCGCTGATAGCTTGCTAGTTTGCGGCGCCTTCATGCTCGCCTATCACTCTTTCTTCATGGCTCCCAAGCAACCGGTCGAAGAAACCGCCAACGGCGAATCTTAGGCCGGGTATTTCCGGTACCCGCTAGCTCGGCCTACAATCTCATCCTCCGACGGAAATGCGGACTTCTGCCGTGCTCACACTACGTAGGATTAGAGATGAACTGCGCAACGTTCCAGTTACCTGAAGAACTCGATGCGTGCCTTGAGGGTCGTCTGGCCGCGGCTATCGACTTGGCAGTCGCCGGCGGTCGATCAACTCTCGAGCACTTTCAATCTGCAGGCGTCGAAGTCATTCGAAAAGGCGACGATTCGCCGGTTACCATTGCGGACCGCAATGCGGAGCAATTGATTCGTGACAAACTTGCTAGCTCCTTTGCAGACGATTCGATTCTTGGAGAGGAGTTTGGTGAACAAGCCGGCTCCAGTGGTTTCCAATGGATCGTTGACCCAATTGACGGCACCAAGAGTTTCATTTCCGGAGTTCCCTTATACTCGACGTTAGTGGCAGTCTTGCAGGACCAAGTCTGCTTGGGTGGAGTCATCTACATCCCTGCGTTGGACGAGATCGTCTTCGCCACTAAGGGCAAAGGAGCTTGGCACAGTGTTCGAGGCAGTGCTCCGCAACAATGCCGGGTGTCCTCACGCAGCCTCGAAGACGGACTGTTCCTAGTTTCGCAAGTGGACACTTTTCAGAAACGCAATGCCGAGCACTGCTACCTGGAGCTCGAAAAGCAGGCCTACATCACCCGTTCTTGGGGCGATGGCTACGGGTATTTGCTCATTGCCACGGGGCGCGCAGAGTTGATGGTAGACCCAATCGCCAACTCGTGGGACTTAGCGGCGGTTCAAATCGTCGTCGAAGAGGCTGGCGGCCGCTTCACAAGCTGGAAGGGAGCGCCGACGGTGTTCGACGGCGATGGAGTCGGCAGCAACGGCACTAACCACGAGATGGCTGTCAATATGCTGAAAGCGGTGTAACTCACCGGACGAACTCGATTTGTCATCGAATGATTGGTTCGCTCATGAGAATCGCCCACGCAGCGTATGAAGTGCCGCGAGCGGATAGTAGTAGAGACTTCTTCCGACTTGGCCCAGCGGATCAGAGACCTGTGCTGGAGCCATGTAGAGGTCGTCGGCCCCGTGCGGCCAATGGGAGAAACGATCGGCGAGCTCTTTGATCCACGTCGCATTGTGGGGAGCACAAGCGATCGAATTGGTCAGGTCTTCGGGAAGATTCTTGTAACCTGCGTGCGTGCCGACGAGACCGCCAGCGACAGCCGATACCGCGGAAACTTGTCCACCAAGTCGACAAGCTGCGGAGGTCGCTCTTCGAAAATCACGAGGGTAACGCAACCAGCAATAAGCGGCCATAACTCCGGCTTGAAGCGGATCGTCTTGAACCTGTCCCCAACCTAAGTGCTTCATAGCGAACTTTGGCGAACGGCCCGCTTGCAATAGCGGCTTGATCTCTTTCAGCTTTTCAATTAACAGCGGCTCGCTACAGACATCGAAAACGATATCTAGGGCGGGCAAGACATCCTCTTCTTCTGGATTGCTGCAGCCGAAGTCGGCGAGAACACCAATCAACCGATTAACATCGAGCACCATCGCATCACGATGCGTCAGCTTGGTTGTCTCTTCAACCCACCGAACAATACGATGCCCCGCACCGTTCATCACCGAGCCCGACAAGACAGCCCGGGTCAATGCACCTGTATCCCTGGCAGCGGTGCATGTATCTATTTTCAACTTTCTCAGGACGCTCTTGGCACCTGCCCCGATCGTTGATCGACGAATCCCAGGTGGCATGCTCGCCCAATACCAACTCATCCGCCAACGGAATGCAGAACGCAAGTTCGACATTTCGTTGCGACTATTCAGCAACGATTGTGCATAAAGCAGAGCCAGTCGGGTGTGCTCACCGTAGACGCCCAAGCCTGCAACGTATTGATAGGCACCTGGCCGCCCAAAAAGCTTCAACCCGCGCCGAGCCGAAAACCCGTTCCGTGGGAGAGCGAGCGCTTCACCAATCGCAATCCCGGCGAGAGCGCCGTGAATATGAACTCTTCTCAAGTGCGTGGAATGCATCAGAGTTTGGCAAAACTGTTGACGGGAGAAGTGGAACGGCGAAACAAACGAGAGTCCGCCACTTGCCCTCAAGCTATCGCACTCGACAGTCAAAACTGATCACACCACCATCGCTCGTTTCGATCGTGGATAGAATCTCCCAGCGAAGAATTTGTGAGCCAACTTCGTTGGGATCTGCAGAGAAGCGGGCATCGATACTACTCTGCTGACTTCCCTCAATATACTCCAAGCGAGGTGAAAGGCTATCGAGGATAACCGCGTTTCCTATGGCCTTAGAACCAGCGTTGTCAAAACGAATGGCGAAGTTGATCACATCGCCAGGATTCGCAATCGTGTGCGAAGCCGTCTTGCAGATTCGCAAAGCACATTTATCGCGAGTTTCGAACACGTGCACATCTTGCGGCTTCCGATCGTCGGTAATCACTACAGCCTCAGTCGTATCCAAGATGACTTCCAATGACTCAGGCTGGTACCACGTACGCGCATTCTGTAGCACTCGACCAAGCACGGCAATTTCTTCATCTGTGATTCGCCCAAGACCAAGGACATCGATGCCTTCGTGAGGGACAAAAGCACGCGTCATACGTTCAGCCGGAATGATCGATTCCAGCGGAATCCCACCTCGGTTCTCGCGGAATGCGTCAATGAAGTCAACTTGTTCCTCGCCGTGCGTTGCCAGTGGAAGCGTCATACTGCCGGCAAGTTCTGTGTCTTCCAAGCGGCCCGCCGTGACGGGATCGACGATACGCTGCGTTCCGATCGCTTTGGCAGCCAATTGTGCTCCGCGTATTTTACGAACGGCTCCAAAACGCGGTGCATAAATCGGCACTCGGTTGGTCGGCTGAACGCAGATTTCGCCTGTTTCTGTTTCGTAATAAACGACGGTGTCGGTTGGATCCACGCCGGCAGGAGTCCAGTCCTTTTTGATGATTACGCGTGGTTGTTGATCCCCACCATCAAACACATATTCCTGAACATTCTGTCTGCGTGGCATGGGCATTGCCGGAGAACACGCGACGCAGCCGCTTGGCTCGCAGTAGGGATAACCCGTTGGAGCGCAAGCCTCACAGTACTGAGTATCGAGACACGCTTCAGCCGATGGAATCGCCGCGGAAGCTTGTACCACCGTTGAAGTTCCACCCGCTGCAGAAGCCGCGACAACAGGAGCTTCTATAACAGGAGCTGCACGTTGCTGAGAATCATGCGGCCCCTGCGAGTCCGCTACCTGAGCAAGTGCCGGCCGAGTTCTTGGCTCGCCCGCGCTGCGCATTGGATTCAACTGAGCGCACCCACTCGACCATAGAGAACATAGCGCCAAGCATAGAAAGGCCCGACGAAACCTACTGTTGCACGGAAGTGTTTTGAGGCGAGTCAACATAGCACCTTCGACTGATTGGCAGAGTAAGTTCGTTTGCATTGGCCGCGGCATTAGGAATGCCTTGCACTTCAATTAAGGCACGTACGCAGGACTCGTGGCGGGAAGCCGCGGGAAATCCTGTCCTGGTCGTTCGGAGTTCGGCTGCAGGGTCGGTTCGCCGGGAATCGTCTCGACCCATCGACCTGAATCAATGAAGTCGGCTTTGTTAGGAACAGCCGGCAGCGGGATCCAAGGCGGACTACCGAAGACAAAATGACTGAGGTCGCCTTCTAGTGTCGCTGGAACTCGCGAGCCGATTCTCAAGATCGCGACCGGCTTACCCAGTTGATCCGCCACCTTGAGGGCGTTGTCGCTCGGTAGTACGTTCGTTGTCATTTGGTCGCCAACTGGCGTCGGCAGCGGATTTGCGTTTTCGCTGTCTTCCAAGTAGATCACTCGAGTCACGAGAGCTCCGTCCATTGCTAGCCGGAGATCTTCCTCGGTAAGCACCACTGGAATCGGAAATCGGTGCTCCCGCCCTGGCGGAGCGTAGAGTCGGTCCAAGATTTCAATCGTCGGATACAGCTCTTGCCCCGGGCGGAATGGAATGTTCGTTACCCGCACTCGGTAAACGGCCCCGACCATCATGGCAGTGGCAACCGGATTCTCGAGCGGCGGCAGGAATTGTCCGTCACGGGCTAATGCAATCCTGGTTTCATTCGGTCCGGAAATTGAGACGGCCTGAAAAGTGCCGTACGATGAAGGGCGCTTCATCGACTGGGCACCCGCTACGTAGCCCGGTGGTTGCTGTGCATCAAACAGGTAGTTCCCTCTCTGTGGGAGAGACTGCCCTTGTGCGTTCACCACGGGTAGTGATCCCACGCAACTTCCTGCCGCAATAATCACAAACGCGGTTCGCCAGGAAAATAGAGGCATGCTCTTCAGGCAATGCCTAGTTCGATGAGGCCGAGTCGCCACATTTGTGTCAAACTGGCTGCGTCGCCGTTGAGTTGTCATGCTTGTGGCCGCCAATGTGCTGTGCTCGTTTTGAGAAACGAGTCATGGGAAAAAGCGATCGAGAGATTGATAGGATCTCTCGATCGCCCCACTCATTCTCGTTGTCGTTTGCAGTAGTGCCGCGTCCCTGCGGCATTCTTACTGCGACTGTGACTCGAGCGATCCGGAGAACACTCGATGTCGTCGCTAAGCCACTCCCTGGCCTAGCATTTCCGAAGCGTTCGTTACTCAGGTGGGCAGTATTCGCCGCTCGCACCTGTAACCGACTGGCTTTGTCGCATGTATGCAGGCATGCCCGAAGGAACACCGGCATTGATATTCTGCTCGCGAACTCGAACACGTTGCACTGGAGCTGGGTAGCTCTGGCCAGGCGTTTGACGCACGTTGATTCGCAAGTGCTCTACCGGATCAGGAATTGACCGGTGAGTCGTATTGCGAATGGTGTGCTTCTTCAGACCAGCAGGCGTTCCGAGTGGAATGTGTGGAGGTCCTGGCAGTCCGATCGGAGTTCCCGAATGGGTCATTCCGTACTGAGGAGCCGTCACACCAGAAATGTATCCCGGTAGTGAAGCTGGCCCGCCCATCATCGGAGGTGCGCCCATAACGAACCCGCCACCCATCATGCCACCCGCGGCAGCATTCATGCCGGAGAGCTCGATGTCCTTGTTACCGATACGTACGATCGCCAAGATGGATCCCCGTCGATCGGCTTCCACGATTGGATCCAAGCCTGGGTCCAACCGGTTGCTGACCAGTACATCCACTCCGACGAGCGCGTCGCCTTGGAATTCAGGATCTGGCAGATAGATCACCTTCGTCACGAAGTTCCCTGAGAGAACTTGCTCGAAGTCATCTGGCGTGTACTGAACTGGAATCGCATTGTGTGCCAAGTAAGCAGCCGTACGAGGGCTTCCACCGGCAACTTCAAGGGTAGGATAGAGCTCCACCCCTTCACGGCCTTGAATGTTCGTCAGCTTCATGCGGTAAATACCGCCGGCTGGGAACTCAAGCCTTCCTGGGACATAGAGTGGCTCACTGCCGAAGCTGCCGTCACCGACAACATCGTACTGGAGCTCCATGCCCTCTGGTCTGTTGAAAAGAATCTGGACACTGCTATTTGCAGGTGCAGGGCCCATCATCATTCCGCCATCGGGTCCGCATTCCGGTCCACAATAGGACGCGGGAACAACGGCTCCATTCATCCCCATTCCGCCTGCGCCCATGACGGCCGGAGGAATAACTCCGGGTCCTGGACCACCGACTCCTGGGCCTGGCTCAGCTAGCCGCTGAGCTGGCGGCAGATTGTGCCTAACGGTGTTACAGCCAACGAGGCAGCTGGAAACTGCCGCGGCTAGCGTTAGGAAAACACGCATTTTCATGCCTTACCCCCTAGTTCCGATGACTCCCGAGTCCGTCCGGCGTCACCTTCCTTCGAAACGATCCTGAGTGTTAGTGGAAGCAGCTATGCGATTCGCCTGGACGTCCTGTCTGGCTAACTCCTAGAATCCGCCCGACCTACGTCGCTGGAATATCAGGTGTTGCATAGCTAGAGCGCAGTTCTTGCGCGCTCTTTGCCTCCTGGCCTTATGTTCGGCGCCTTATCACTGCTTTCTTTGACAAAACCGACATAACCGGACCATGTGGAACGGAATGCTACCTTCCAATAGAAGCATTACAGTCTTGCTAGCTATCGCCATCCTGGCGGCCTGCTGCCTAAATGTGTCCGTTGGAACGCCTCCCCAAAGCACACCACAGGCACCTCCAGGGCAAGCCAATTTGCAGACTTCGCTCGAGCCGATCTCCTCCGAGATTACGCCTCGCGAAATGGCGATGCGTATTCTCCATGCGGCTCTAATACAGAGCGTTTGGGGACAGCCGGCTTGGTGCCGTGTACGACAACGGATTGAAGTCTACGAGCAACACGTAAGCAGTACCGGCAGCTTCGTTCGCGGAGGTCGCGGCAGTGGCAAGCTCAACTTGAGTCTTCAGTTCCCTGCCGGGGACAGCATGAACTCCGTCGTTCAGATCTGTGACGGCCAACGACTGCAAACCATCGAGGACATGGCAGGTGAACGGCGCAAGACGATCGTCGACTTAGTTAAAGTGCAGGAACGCCTCCGGATGAGCCATGTGATCAATAGCGAATCTCCGAAGGACCCCATCATTGCTATGTACTTGGCCATCGGCGGCCAAGCCGAGTCACTTCGCAAACTCTGCCAGCAATACGAATGGCATTCTGTCCGCGAACACACCTACGCAGGGAAACCTGTTTGGCTACTGCAGGGAAGAGTCGGCTCCGTCCCGCCGGCCGTGCGAGCCTTGGCGAAAACAGACGTACAATTACTAGCCGCGGCGAAGAGCAGCCTACTGCCGACTTCCGTACGGGTCGCAATTGGAAAGGGCAGGGCAGGGGACCCGTTGCCATACTGGCTGTATCAAGTCGAACATCGCCGGGCTGACTCGGAAGATTCCACTGGCACAAATATGCGTCTCATCACCGAATGGGATTCCCCTAAACCAATCACAGACGAAGTGGATCAGAAGCTCTTTGAAGCGGGCACTTCAAACGATTACTTCGAGGAAGAAACGTCACTCTATCTCCCTCCACTGCCAAGCTTCGCCGACAAAGCAACTCCAGGCACCGGCGCCGCCGGCACGAGTCCGACCGTCCTGCAGGCCAGCAGCCCCAAGCCGCCTCCGCGATAATTTCCCTAGCCATGGCATCCGCGGAACAACTTTCGGACTCGTGCGGTTCTGCACGCAATGCTTGAACCCTTGCGGTTCCGAGGGCGTCTATTAGACTTCTGTGGCAATTCTGCGGCGCGATTACTGAATCCTTGGCTAGCCTATGGACCTCCAGTCTTCGCGTCCCTGGTTCTCTTCGAAAGTTGGATTCGTGATTCGAAAATTGGCGGTAGTCGGAGCAACTGGAGCTGTTGGAAAGATAGTCCTAGACGAAATCCAACGTCAAAAACTGCCTCATGAAGAACTCCTGCTGCTCGCCTCGGAGCGCTCTGCAGGCAAGTCCGTTCGAGTCGGAGAACAGGATTTAACAGTCGAGCTATTGCAGCCCTCTGCGTTCTCGGGTGTTGATTTAGTCATAGCCAGCACACCAGACGAAGTTGCTGCAGAGTGTGCACCCTGGGCCGTTGATGCGGGTGCCGTTGTCGTCGATGAGAGCGCGCACTTTCGCATGGACCCCAACGTGCCTTTGGTCATTCCCGAAGTTAACGCACAGGCCGCTTTCCAGCATAAAGGGATTATCGCCAGTCCCAATTGCAGCACGACCCAAATGGTCGTCGCCCTCAAGCCACTCCGCGATGCCGCTGGATTGAGTCGGGTTATCGTCAGCACCTATCAAGCGGTCAGCGGAGCTGGCTTGGCTGCTAACGACGAGCTACTGCGAAACACAAAAGCCAGACTTAGCGGTACCCCTTGTTCGGCCAAGATCTTTCAACACGACATTTCACTCAACCTGATCCCACAAATTGGCTCGCACAAACAAGACGGCTTCACGTCGGAAGAGATCAAGATGGTACTCGAGACGCGAAAGATCTTCGGTGACGATTCCATCATGGTGAATGCGACCTGCGTTCGAGTTCCCGTTTTGGTCGGGCATAGCGAGTCCATCTATTGCGAAACCAAAGAACCTCTCGAACTTGCGAAGATTCAAGAACTCTTCCGCGACGCTGAAGGCGTCACTCTTCTCGACGACTTGGATGAAAAGTCGTACCCCATGCCGCAGGATTGCGAGGGCAAACCCGATGTCTTTGTAGGCCGAGTCCGGAAAGATCTATCCAACCCATGTGGAATTAGTTTTTGGTGCGTCAGTGACAACCTCCGAAAAGGGGCTGCCACCAATGCGGTGCAAATCGGAAAACTCCTCTCTGAGAAGCTCTCTCAAGCGTCCGCCTAAACCCACTGCTGGCTCGCCACATTCACGGACCTCTGTTGGTATGACATGCCTATTCGTGCCTTTCGATTGACCGTTGCCTACGACGGTACCAACTACTTCGGTTGGCAACGACAGCCCGATCACATTAGTGTGCAAGTCTGTCTTGAAAGAGCGCTGCGGAAGATTACTGGCGAAGAAGGGATAAAAGCTCTCGCCAGCAGTCGCACGGACACCGGTGTACATGCCATCGGCCAGTCGGTTCTATTTCACACCGAACACTGGAATGCGGAGGCGGACAAGATCGCTTTTGCACTCAACACCAAGCTGCCGGCGGACATCGTCGTTCGCGATGCGATTGAAGTCGATCTCAACTTCCATCCCCTTCGAGACAGCACGGGCAAGCGGTACGAATACCGCATCTATAATTCGCGGAAAGAAGATCCGATTCGCTCCCGCACGCACTGGTGGGTTCGGCGCAGAATGAATTTGGAGAAAATGAAATCGGCGGCGGAGTATTTGGTCGGCGAACACGATTTCCTGAGCTTCCAATCAACGGGCAGTCCGCGTTCCAGTACCATACGTCACGTGCGAAGCTTGACGGTTGAGTCCCAGCCGCATTTGGATGGAACCATGATTACGATCGGGATTGAGGCCAATGGATTCCTGTACAACATGGTTCGCAATATAGTGGGCACGCTGACTCAAGTTGCCGTGGGACGGGAAACCCCCGAGTGGATACCCGGCGTTCTTGCCGCCTACGATCGCCGTGTCGCCGGAGCGACAGCTCCGCCGCAGGGACTTTGCCTCATGGAAGTGCTCTACTGAGCTAGACGATTCGGCCCACCCACCGATCCAAGCGACTTTCTTCCACTCACACGCTTATCCTTTGCAATCTGAAAGTTACCAATGCGTGTTGCTCACGTAATCACACGAATGATCATTGGTGGCGCGCAGGAGAACACTCTCTTCAATTGCCTCGACCTGATCGAGATGTTCGACGATGAAGTCGTACTCGTCACTGGACCAACTCTGGGTCCGGAAGGAAAGCTCCTCGAGCAAGGCAGGGCAGGGGGGCTCACGATCCAAGAGCTCCCAAGTTTGCAACGCGCTATCTCGCCGCTGCCCGATTTGCGTGCTCACCGCGAACTGCAAGGTTGGCTCAGGGAGTTCCAACCTGATGTCGTTCACACGCATAGCGCCAAAGGTGGTTTCCTTGGACGGTCCGCGGCTTGGAAATGTGGTATCCCAACTGTACTCCATACAGTGCACGGAGCTCCGTTCCATCCCTTTCAGAACTTCCTCTCACGAAGTGCTTTCATCGCACTTGAGCGTTGGGCCGCGAAACGCTGCCATCACATGATTTGCGTGGCGGACGCGATGACCGATCTCATGGTCGGGGCCAACGTGGCAAGTCGTGACAAGTTCACGACGATCTACTCAGGCATGGAGGTTGCCCCGTTCGAAAACTGCCACCAACATCGAAAAGCCGCACGAAAAGAACTGGGGTTGGACGATAACCATATCGTGATCGGCAAAATCGCCAGATTCTTCAACTTGAAAGGGCATGAGTACCTGATCGATGCTGCTGCCACGGTTGTGGAGTCCGTTCCAAATTGTCGCTTTCTGTTGGTAGGGGACGGAGTCCTTCGTGAAGAACTGCAGCAACGCATTGTTCGACTTGGGCTCGAAAAGCACTTCCTTCTAACCGGACTCGTTCAGCCAGAAAAAGTACCCTACTACTTAAGTGCTATGGACGCACTCGCGCACACGAGCCTCCGTGAAGGGCTTGCCCGCACGCTGCCACAGGCGCTAATCGCAGGTAAACCGGTTATCAGCTACGACGTCGATGGCGCTCGCGAAGTGGTGATCAACGATGCAACGGGATACCTACTACGGCCGAAGTCAATTGGTCCGCTCGCAGACGCCATACTCAAACTCGCGAACAATCGGTCGCTCCGGGAAAAGCTGGGGCAGGAGGGGGCTAGACGATTTACAGAGCAGTTCAAGCATGAAAACATGACTCGGAGCATCCGTGCTGTTTACCAGCGTTTCGGAGCAGCTTGACTCGAGAACTATCGAGATTCAACAGGATGAACTGTAGACGGCAGACACGGATCGTTTCCTTTTGACGATTTTGACCTATGATGAAAGTGTCGCGTGGCTGCGATTCGAAACCTCTTCGTCGCACCCGAAATCGACTTGAAGTCACAATCGACGGCGGGCTTGGGCATCAGCTAAGGTCTAAACCGCCAAACATTCGCGAACTCTAAGAGCTACGCTTCCCACGCGGTTGCGTACCGATAAAAAAAACTTCATGACCAAAGTACGTGACTTCCTCGGTGGCTATCGACTTGCTCGCCTCATTCGCATGGGTACTAGTTGCCAAGTCTGGGATGCGATCGAGTCCAGCACCGGTAACCGCTACGCACTAAAAGTCCTGCGGCCTGACTTCAAGCAGAACAGGCAGGAAGTTGCGTTTCTGAAGAACGAATTCGAAATCGCAAAATCGTTCGCGCACCCCAACGTGATCAAGATGCACGACTTGGTGCTCAGCGGCACGTCTCCGTTCCTAGTTTTGGAGTTATTCAGTGAACTGAACATGAAGCAGGCGTTGCGGCGTGGGCCCGATTCGATCGGCTACATGCTCGACACGGTTCTCGAGCAAGCCACGGAAGGACTCTACCACATGCACAGCCAAGGCTTCGTGCACTGCGATATCAAGCCGGACAACTTTCTGGTCAGCCGTGAAGGAGAAACGAAAGTCATCGACTTTACGATCTCCCAGAAAATAAAGAAGGGCATCTCCAAACTCCTGAGTCGCCGAACCAGGGTCATCCAGGGGACACGCAGCTATATGGCTCCCGAGCAGATTCGCGGCCAGATCCTCGACGCCAGAGCAGACATTTATTCTCTCGGCTGCGTTTTCTTCGAATGCGTCACAGGTAAACTTCCGTACACGGGAGAAAACCCAAACGAATTACTGCAAAAACACCTCAGTGCAAACATCCCATCACCACTCGTTGCAAATGAAAACGTGAGTTCAGACTTTGCAAATCTAATACGGAAAATGATGGCGAAGGCCCCGAAAGATCGCCCGGATTCGATGTGGGAACTGCTCAAGACGCTCCGAGCAATTAGGATCTTTAAGAAGCAGCCTCGAATCCCCGAGAACAGTATATTCGACGACTTCCCAACCGCGGGCCGCATGTAGCAGGAGTCCGCCCGGAATCAGACCGAAACGGTCAGCCTTCGGTGCCGCTCCCGGAGGAGCCGAAGGGCTAATCAGTTTTTCAAGCCACACAGAGTAGCTCGGATCTCCGAGCCGAGAATCGGCTGCGTTCCAGTTGGGACAGCCGGGCTACTTTCCTGCCCAAGCTGAAAAAGTAGGTGGCCCTAGGGGAGCCGAAGCTGAGTAGACGAAGTCGCAGGCGACCGAGTACAACTAGTGGCGCGAAAACATGCCGGCTGAGAGAGGGCCATCAAGACGCCTTTGAAGGCCGGCAACCAGAAGTGCGGAGTAGACCGCTACCCGCGCGGGGAATTCAAATCTCCTCCGCCGACAATACATCCCATTCTCAGGCTTAGAACTCAGGTATTGAACAATGCCCAACAATCCAGGCGGACCGGACTTCGAAGAACCTATCCTGAAGGTCGAAGCGCGGATTGAACAACTCAAAGAGAAACTTGCTAGCTCCAACGACAGCGGCGAGTGTCAATCGATAGAGCAGCAGATCCTCGATGCTCGCCGCGAATGGGACCAAGTCACCGAAGAGGTCTACTCGAACCTCGAGCCATGGCAAACGGTCCAAGTGTCTCGTCACCAAGACCGTCCATACACTAAGGACTATTTGAACCTCGCCTTCGAGGAGTTCGTCGAGCTCCACGGCGATAAGCATTTTGGTGACGACCGAGCGATGCTCACTGGCTTCGCCAAGATCGACCAACAGAAGGTCGTAGTCGTTGGCCACCAAAAAGGCCGCACCTACAAACAACGCGCGAACTGCAACTTTGGATGCGCTCACCCTGAGGGCTACCGCAAAGCCATGAGCAAGATGCGGATGGCTGAAAAGTTCAACATGCCAATCATCTGCTTCATCGACACGCCCGGAGCCTATCCCGGTGTCGGAGCCGAGGAACGCGGACAGGCGCACGTGATCGCCGAAAGCATGTTCCAGATGAGCCAGCTACGGACTCCGATCATTTGTATCGTGATCGGAGAGGGAGGTTCCGGCGGAGCCTTGGGGATCGGAGTCGGAGACCGGATCGCGGTCCTGCAGCATGCGTACTACTCGGTTATCAGCCCCGAAGGCTGTGCAGGCATCCTATGGAAGAGCCACGAACAGGCGCCCAAAGCGGCGGACGCGTTGAAGTTCACGTCAGGTCACTTGCGGGAGCTTAAAGTGATCGACGATGTGCTTGAAGAACCGCTGGGCGGCGCCCATCGCGACCACCACAAAATGGCCGCTCGACTCAAGCGATATCTCGTATCAACTTTGGCTGAACTTCAAGAGCAGCCGATCGACGAGTTGCTTCAAAAACGCTACGACAAGTTCCGCACGATGGGCGAGTTTATCGAGCCCGCGACTGCATAGAAAACACCGACGCAGGCGATCGACCATCCAGCCGATCACCACCCAAACGAATAGCCCAGCCCGACAGCAGAGCAGCGGGAATCCCACGAAACCCGCTGTTTTTCAGGCTGAAACCAACGTCCGATAATGTTTCTTATGTTCGGTTGCGTTGTGCTGTTTCCCAGGGAAAACGCACATTCTCGATATCCCGCTGTGTTTAGCCGCCATACACCCGCTCAAAAGCTCGGGCGATCGGCCAAGGCAGCCAAATCTGATTCCTGGTGGGTATCTCGCAGTCTCGAGTGCCAACACGATCCGAGCTATCGAGGCCCGCTGTAATTCGGTTGCTGAGACTGATCAGCGGATCGCAGCCGGTTTGCCGGATACGTCGCCGCGGGATATCCGCCAGTCGCTGGCGGCGTGTAATTCTGCGAAGTTCCAGGTGGCAGGATTCCGTCAAATCTCTGACTTCCCAACGGCGTCGTTTGATTCGGGTAGACGTAAGAATTCGGGTTGGTCGTCGTAGCATTTGTGTTGCCACGCGGATCGATCGAACCCCCGCCTGGATTGCCCCCGGTAAAGGGCAGATTCTGTAGCGCGCCGCTGACTGCGTCGGTCAACTGTCCAGCCGGTAGCTGATTTTGAATAAGCTCGCCGAGACCAGAGCCTTGGATCGATGGATCCTGCCAATCCGTCACAGTAGCTGGCGGACCTTGCTGCCCCTCTTCAAGCTGGTTATCGAGTCGCACAAGATAGGGACCGACCACATCGTGAACTTCCTTAGGCAAGATCCCAATACCGCGTTCCAATGCGTGAGCGATAAAGTAACCGGATCGCGATTGCCCGATGGCACGTTGCTGGTTCTTACCAAGGAGGCTCATCGCAAACATCGTGATCAGGAGGCAGTACAACGCGCCTTTCGCGAGGCCAAAACCCGCACCCAAGTGGCGATCGAATTCCTTCAACTTGACTCGGTCAATCATTCCGCTGAAGAGGCGAAATCCAACCCAGATCGCAAACGATGTTCCCACGTAAAGGATCAGCATTGCGAGGAATTGATTCCAAGGTGGCGTCGCTTGAATCATATTCGCCACTTCGAAACGAAAGTTGTAAGCCACTAAGTAGCTCACAATGACGGAAGCGATCGACGCGACTTGCCAGGCGAAGCCTTTAATAGCTCCGAAGATCATGGCCATGGCTAACACAATGAGCATGAACAAGTCATAAGCTTGCACCGGATTCCATCCTTTGTCTTGGGCGTGTCTTTGTAGTCACAAAGACCCGATTGCGAATCTTGTTTCCGTGGAAAGTCTGTAAGCAAGAGAGAGTTACCAAATCCGCGGGCGACGCGCGAAGTGCTTTCTCTAGCTCGTCGAGCTAGCATTACTTTTCGGTCAGCTGTACTGAAATTAGTTACGCGCAAACTGGACTTCAATTCGGTCTTCCGAATCAGGTACAACTCAAGACATGGCCGATTTCAAATCACACATGACCGTCAGCACCTTGAGCGGAGTCGCGTTAGGCTTCGCCGGGGCGAAAATGGGGATGTCCATTCCGACCTGCATCGTGGCAGGGGGGTTATGCAGCGTAAGTGGTATGCTGCCCGACTTGGACAGTGACTCTGGACGGCCACTCCGTGAAGCAACAACACTTGGCTCGGCGGTTGTCCCAGTCTTGATGGTGGACCGCTTCGAACGCATGAACCTGAGTCACGAGTGGATGGTGCTTGCCGCAGGTCTTGTGTACTTCACCATGCGATTCGTGATTGCTGAGATCTTCAGGAGATATACCGTGCACCGCGGAATGTGGCATAGCTTACCAGCCGCCGCCATAGCAGGACTGTTCGCCTTTCTCGTGCTCTCGTGCGATGACTTCAGTGAGAGACTCTTCAAGACCAGTGGCGTTGTACTCGGGTTCATGAGCCACCTGATCCTCGATGAAATTTGGGCCATCGATTTTCGCGGCGGCAGCCTGAGATTTAAGAAGTCCTTCGGAACCGCTCTGAAACTCTGGGGCAACAATCCGTGGGCCAACTACACGACCTACGCGAAGCTGGCCATCATTTGCATTCTGGTCTATCAGGACGAAGGGCTTATGTCGCGTTTTGGCTACGAAGATCCAGATGTACCGCACACGGCCCGCCAGTTCATCAACATCCTTACGGAACGTTCCGAAGACTGGCTGCGTTAGAGTTCGCAACCGCTCTTAATAGCAATCTGCGACTCGCACCTTCAAAAAGCGTGCTTCAAAAGAGTTTTCGACTGTCGAGCAAGATCGTTACAGGACCGTCGTTCACCAGCGAAACCTGCATGTCCGCCTGGAACACGCCCTGCCCTACCTCGAGTCCATGACCGCGTAGCTTTTGGCAGTAACTTTCATACAGATCGTTGGCGAGTTCCGGAGCGGCCGCGGATGTAAAGCTAGGACGCTTCCCCTTGCGGACATCCCCGAATAACGTGAACTGGCTGATGGCGAGAACTTCGCCTGAGATATCTAGCACGGAACGGTTCATCTTCCCCACCTCATCTTCAAAGATCCGCAGGCCGGCGCTTTTCGCCGCGAGGTACTCCACATCTGGAGCAAAATCACCTTCCTCCACGCCAACGAGAACTAGGAGCCCCTGCCCGATTCTTCCCACTGTTTCACCTGCAACTTCCACATTGGCCGACTTCACGCGCTGCACAACAGCTCTCACAGCAGTTTCCTTTGTTAGTTTCTCTGACAATAAAGCGCGAAAATGTGAAAATCGCTGGATGAATCGGGCCCCTAGAAGAATCCAGAAAGGCAACAGGCTGTGCCTAGCGAAACTGGCCCTCAAGCCTGAATTGCCAGACCAAATATTCGTTTGCTTCGATCGCCGACGTTCCGTTCCATTCCCTCGCAGATAGAATAGTCGCGATGATAGAAAGTTTGGAAGCCGTTGGCAGAGTCGATATGCCCTTTCATTTCACATGTCCGTACTGTTTCAATAAAACTCTCGTCGACGATTCCGTCGTTGGTGAGTCTGGGCCCTGTATCAACTGTGGCAAAGCGGTGACTGTCACCGCGCCGGAGCTTGAGCAACCGGAGAACGCACACCCAGTTAAGACCGCCTACGTCCGAGCAGAAAAACTCAACAACAAGAATATAGTGGCCATGTGGGCCGTCCGCGGCGTCGCATTGTTGGTGCTGACGATAACCTTGGGCTCAATCGTGGTCTTCTTATTTGCTCCAGTAGTAAGCGACCTGAAGCTGCGGCGAGACTCAATTGCCTGCATGAACAACGCATCGCAAATTGTCGCTGCTTTGTCTGCCTATGCATCCGACTATGGCACCTATCCGCCGCCCGTGATTTACGACTCGGCCGGCAAACCGATGCACAGCTGGAGAGTTCTCGTTCTTCCCTACTTGGGAGAAGACGCCCTACATGCGCAATATGACTTCGATGAGCCATGGGACTCGCAGCAGAACGCCGCGTTGCTCGCCAGTTGCCCTGAGGTCTACATTAGCCCACCCAACCGAGCTCGCAGCGTGTCTGAATCCAGCTACATGCTCATCACCGGCCAAGGAACCGCTTTTCCAGCTTCAGGTCCCGTTCGGCCAAGCCAAATCATCGACGGCTTAGCCAACACACTACTCGTAGTTGAAGTCCAAAACACGATCTACGAATGGACGCGGCCCATGGACATCAACTTCAGCAAAATGAACGCCCGTATCGGTGCCGGCGGCGCAAACTCCCTGGGCGGCAGTCACAATAATGGAGCTGCCGGAGCGTTCGCCAATGGCGACCCTGCCTGGCTACGCTCGGACATTGACCCCAACATTCTCGATTCGTTGATCACGATCAACGGTAGCGAGCCCGTCAACGGCACGAACTTCCGGCTTGACTAAGAAGACTCCCCAAACTTTCGCAGCAACCCTTGCACGCGATACGGCAAGCCCTGGATACGGATAAAGCCTTCGGCATCATCTTGATTGTACGTCCCGCCGGCTTCCATCGTGGCAATGCCCTCGTCATAAAGGCTGTTTGGACTGCTGCGTTCAACAACTGTCATATTGCCTTTATAGAGTCGCAACTTGACTTCGCCCGTCACGACCTCGTGTGATTTCCGAATGAACGCCATCAGGGCGTCCAGCTTCGCAGCATACCAGTATCCGTAGTAAACCAATTCTGCCACGACTGGCGCGAGCGTATCGCGCAGGTGCGTCAGGTCGCGATCGAGTGTCAATTGCTCGACATGAGAGGCCGCTTCATAAAGGAGCGTCATCCCTGGAGCCTCGTAGACCCCCCTGCTCTTCATCCCGACAAAGCGATTTTCGATGATGTCGATCCGCCCGATACCGTTGCGTCCGCCAATCTCGTTCAACTGCTCTACGATCTCCAACGAACTACAGGCCTTGCCGTTGACCGAAACGGGCATCCCTTTTTCGAAGCCGATAGAAACCAACTCGGGTTCATCTGGCGCCACTTCAGGACTCACTGTCATTTCAAAATCAACCAAATCGACTCCGCAGACATCGAGTCTCTCGAGCTCACCTGCTTCATAGCTGATGTGCAGCACGTTTTCGTCCGAACTGTAAGGCTTCTTGGCCGTTGCTTTGACCGGAATCCCCTTCTCCGCGCAGTAGTCGATCATCTCGGTCCGCCCCGGAAACGACTCTCTCCACTCTGGAGTTCGCCAAGGAGCGTAGACCTTGATATCGGGCCTCAACGCCTCTGCAGCCAATTGGAATCGGCATTGATCATTGCCTTTCCCTGTCGCTCCGTGCACGTACTCCGAGGCGCCATATTGCTCAGCGATCTCCAGAATCTTCTTGGAAATGAGCGGTCTCGCGATGCTCGTTCCCAGCAGATACGGTCCTTCGTACTTGGCCTGCCACATCAAACACGGGAACGCAAAATCGCGGCAAAGTTCTTCACGAGCATCAATCATGTGGATGCTCTTTGCCCCAATCTTCTTCGCCTTATCCTCCATCTCCTGCCGATCCTCGCCTGGTTGGCCAAGGTCAACGTAGACCGCATGCACTTCGTAACCACGATCGATCAACCACGCCAACATGCAGGAAGTATCAAGGCCTCCAGAGTAGGCAAGTACACAAACGGTCATTTCCAGGTCCTTAGAGGGTTTCACGCAAGTTGAACGAGAGCTTACTGTCCGGAAGGCACAATTTCCGAACTCGCCAGGCAACGCTCGGGGCACACGGGCTTCAAGCAAACTAAAAGCGGCTCCAGCCGGGATGGTCTTTTTCCGAACCGCCGCCAGAATTGTGTCAGTTAAGTACAAAATGACAACCAGCCTCCGCACATCTCGCTAGCGTCCGGGGGCCAATCCGCAGGATCGCATAAGCGGTCCGGCACCAAGCCGAACAGAGTCACGCAAACGATCCGGGCCGACACCAGTAACGTCCGTGACCTCGAACCCAGGAAATTCGCATGAATCCAGCCGATCCAAATGACAAGCCAACAGAGTCGCCAGCGTCCACGGCCGCGCTGGAAAACTGGGTTCAGCAAGCCCAATCGGGGCAGCTCTCATGGACGGAACTCGCCGAACGCATTCTCCGTGTTCAAAATCCGGAGCAAGCCGAGCATCATCCCGACCGCGACCGCCAGCGTCGATGCGCGTTCAGCGAAGTGATCTACGGCAGCGGTAAATCGCCCGCCTCCATTGCATCCATCGCCCGCGAGTTACTCGAACAGGGGCCGAGCGAAGTCCTGGCCACTCGAGTCGACGAAGCACTTTTTTCGGGAGTGCAAACCGCTGCACCCGACCTTAACTTTCGCTACAGCAACGCAGGAAGAACTCTGCGTATCAGTCTTGCACCTATCGAAGAAACCAATCAGGCCCCCTGCCCTACCCCGGCTCACGCCCGCATCGCGATCATCACGGCAGGTTCAACAGATGCGAACGTCGGACATGAAGCCCTTGAGACCGTTCGCTGGATGGGAATGCCGAACCTCTGGCTGCAAGACATCGGCGTCGCAGGTCCCTATCGACTACTGGGGCACTTGGAAGCCCTTCGAGAATGTGCGGCCGTCGTGGTAGTCGCCGGAATGGAAGGAGCCCTGGCCAGTGTCGTTGGTGGACTTGTCCCCTGCCCCGTCATCGCAGTTCCCACGAGTGTCGGCTACGGCGCGAACTTCGAAGGCATCACCACGCTGCTAAGTATGCTCAGTAGCTGTGCGGCTGGCGTGACCGCAGTCAACATTGATGCAGGATTTAAAGGCGGCTACATCGCTGGCCTGATCGCGCACCGAGTTGCCCAGGCTGCTAACTTCCACTCCAGCTCCAACGACTAAACCAATGGCACTTCTCCGCAAAGAGAATCCGCAATAGTTGAAATGGCTCTTATCTCCCTCCGAACTTTACACCTCAGCGAGTGATTCGGTAGCTTCTCGATATCCCATGATGCTGACCTTGCCCGCGTTGCGTTCGTGCGATGCGGGAAGTAGCCTGGATGAGTTAGATCCTAGGCCTAACTAAGAAAGGCCCGTTCATTAGGGTCCCGCACTCCAACACTACCTGCCCTTCCCGTTTCCTCGCGTAAAAGCCGCAGACATGCCCATTGAATTCGCATGCGAGACCTGCGCTCGGCTATTGAGAGTCCCCGACGGCAGCCAAGGCAGCCAGTGCGAGTGTCCGGCTTGCAAGGCGATTCTCGAGATTCCGGACCCCGCTTCAGTTGGCATGATCGAAGTCCACAGCGGCAGCGACAATCTGAAGCTTGATCTCCAAGTCCCCTGCCCCAAATGCCAGAAGCCCTTGCGTTGTCCGCCTAGCTTGCTTGGCACAAAAGGACAGTGCCGAAGTTGCCAGTACATTTTCCTGATCAGTGACAATCCGGAGTCGGAAACTGCCGAGTCGCCGAAATTGGTTTTCTCGTGCCCAAAGTGCCAGCAACTTTTCGAGGGCCAGGAGGAAATGCGTGGCCGAAACGGCAAATGCCACGTCTGCGACGAAGTCTTTGCAATCGAACTCAAAGCCGCAGAGACGACGTCTACAGATTTCGACCGCGGGCACACAGGCACAGAGCAACAACCTGCGGCTGACGCATCGCGGCAGTTCGCTCCAAGAGCCGGCACCGGTGACCAGTCACTCAATTCGCAGGGCCGAGAACCAACGGCGGACCAGACACAACCACCGGCAAGCATCCAATTCAGTTGCTCTAGTTGCGATGGAGTCATGGAGGTTCCAGCCGCGACGGTCGGCCAGAAAACCGCATGCCCGTACTGCTCAACGCATCTGCTCATTCCAGCTGCGAGTAGCGGAGCCAAGACTCAGCCAACAAGCAGGCCAACTTCAAACCCACCCGGCTCGAACCACACACTGCACTCGACATCTACCCCGAATCAGCTGGACGACAAATACAGATTCGCTGAGTTGGATGCGACCGACTTCGAGCAGCCACTCAGCAATCCGTACAAAAACAACCGTTCCAGTCCTTCTGCGGTCGATGCCGGCACCCAATCCGCCGCGCAATCCGAGTTCGGTGACAGCAACCCATACGATGCTCCGACTAGCGATTACTCAATCCCGAGCGGAAACTGGAATGCAAAACGTCGAAAAACAAATAAACAACTTTCGTTCAGCAATGTGTTCTCATTGACCTTCGAAAGAGCGTTCCCGAATAGCCTGCTTGCTAGTCTGGTATCCATTCTTGGTTTCGGTCTTGCCTGTGGAATTTTCTACGGTGGAATAATCATCACGGTTCTTGTTCTTGCTCAGATCAATGCACAGAACCCTATTGTCAACGGGATCATTCTCGTCGTCACTGGACTCATGCTCTTCACCGTCTTTCTCTTCGTCGGGAACTATACCCTCTGTCTGCTGTACCGCAGCGCACTACTGACGATTCGTGGCGAAACGCACTCGATGAAAGATCTGTTTGCGGTCGGCGATTCGCCAGGCCGAATGTTCTTGTACTTTCTGCTGCTAACGTTGATTACAGGCGTCCCAGCGCTGTTGCCCCAACTACTGATATTTTTGCTGGGGCAAGAGAATGCAATTATCGTCGTTCCGATTTCGCTACTCATCTCGTTAACGACAGGTCTGCTTAGCTTGGCAGTCAGCCTCGCCCCCTTCGGGATCGTGGATGGACAGTCGACGGGGGATGCGATCGGAACATCCCTGCATATTTTTAAGAACCATGCTGGCACCTTGCTGGCTTGCTCGATCATTGCCAGCCTGATGTGCTCTGTCGCCGCTGTCGTGACCTGTGGGATCGGAATGATATTGCTGATCGGATTTCCGTTCTGCGTCCTCGCAGCCGTCTATGACTTGGCGCCCAAACCTCGCTAAGCCCCCCCCGTTTTGGCGGATCCCTCACTACCGACAGCCACTGCGAACGATCATTTGCTTGCAATGCAAATTGTCCGAAATCGGGATGTTCTTTAGCGGAAGTGTGATTCCTTTTTCGCAAGAGACCGAGTATAAAATAGAGCTTGTTGACATTGAGTCTCAATTCCAACACCTGACTGAACTACCCTCTATGTAGTTGCCCCAGTCGCAAGTCCATTCATCCACTCCTAAGACTGCTTGGAATACCGCCATGATCGCAGGCTGTTCCGGAAACGTTCTTCCACTCGATCAGTTGAGAACCAACGAGTTTGGTAGCATCGCTGATTTGTCTGGCGAAGGAGCCGAAATCCAACGGCTAGCAGAACTTGGACTCTGTGTTGGAGCTGACGTCCGGATGCTTCGACCTGGAAAACCTTGTCTGCTTGCACTGGGCGGCAAGCGTCTGAGTGTACGACTCAGTGAAGGTGTCGATGTTTTCGTTTCCATGATGGAAAAGCTGACTCCGTAGAACTCCGATTCTATGCTGCTCGTGTTAATTGCATCGCAGATTTGCTCCAGGCAACGAAGTCGACACGCAGCTCCTCTCCGAGATACTACGGACTAGCGGCCTTTGCTGACGCCGCATGAATTGGCTTCCGTCCGTGACGCGTCCGCCATTTCAGTCTACTTTCTATCCTTATTTTTCCCGCGACGCCCGCTCCTTGGCCTCCACTATGCAGACCCTTGCGAAAACTCCCGCTGGCTCGACTGTACGAATCACCGACATCGAGGGCGACGATGCAATCGCAATGCGGATGATGGAAATGGGAGTACTCGAAGGCGAAGTCATTTCGGTAGTTGGACGTGCTCCACTTGGCGATCCAATCGAAGTCTCAGTCCGCGGCTACCGATTATCCCTGCGGCAACAAGAAGCCGAAAGAATCGCCGTTGAGCCGGAGCCAAACGAGACTCCAAACAAAATCTAAGCCCCGGTATTTGCGCAGCGAAGGTAGTTACTAGTGGCACAAGCAGATCTAACTGTCGCTCTCGTTGGCAATCCCAATACGGGCAAGAGCACCCTCTTCACCGCACTCTGCGGCGTATCTGCAAGAATCGGTAACTACCCCGGTGTGACTGTCGAAAAGAAAGAGGGAACCTACAGTGATGAACAGGGGCGCGTCACCATCGTCGACTTGCCCGGAACTTACAGCCTCGCTGCGCGTACACTCGACGAAAAAGTGTCCGTCGATGTCCTCATGGGTGGCCGCAAGGATGAGCCGAAAGTCGACGTGATCGTGGCGATCCTCGACGCCAGCAACATAGAACGCAACTTATATCTCGTCGGCCAACTGCTAGAAATCGGGAAGCCACTGGTGATGGTCCTCAATATGTGGGACCGCACAACCGAGCTTGGGATACAGATTGATAAGCAAGCCCTTCAGGATCGTTTGGGTTTTTCTGTGGTCTCGTGCACTGCCAGTAAGCGTCGCGGTATGACGGAGGTAAAGGCTGCCATTCGCGACGCTGCAAACCAAGAACCTGCGAAAACGCCTGATATTTTGGGACCAGCGTTCCGTGCGGAAGTGGGCAAACTGCAGCAATGGTCGCAGACACACGCCGGCAAGTCGTTGGAGCCTTTCGTCGCCCAACGTCTCTTGCTCGACGTACGAGGAGCAATTGCGGAGGACCTGCAAAAACAGCCTGCGTTCGACGGACTCGAACCACAGATTTCCGAATCGCGTGAGCGCCTCGCAGCAGCCGATCTTCGGGTTCCCATCTGTGAAACGCGATTGAGATATCAGTGGGTTCGTTCGACGCTCGATGGCGTCGTCGAAAAACCAGATCAGCGCCCAACCACACTGTCGGACCGTATCGATCATTTATTGACCCATCGAATTTGGGGCATGCTCTGCTTTGCGGCAATCATGTTCCTTGTATTCCAAGCAATCACTTGGGGCACCGGTTGGGCGATGGACTTCATTACTGAGGTCCTCCAGCCCACGGCAACCGCCTTCGTGGAGAGCATCCTGGCACCTGGAACACTTCGGAGCCTGATCAACGACGGCATCATCGCCGGCGTTGGTTCCGTAATCGTGTTCTTGCCACAAATCTTGATGTTGTTTTTCTTCATTGGCCTGCTCGAAGACTGCGGATACATGTCGCGTGCGGCGTTTGTGATGGACCGTGCCATGACCCGCATTGGACTGAGCGGAAAGTCGTTTCTGCCACTGATGAGCAGTTTTGCGTGTGCAGTCCCGGGGATCATGGCAACTCGGGTGATCGAGAACTGGCGTGACCGCATGGTTACGATTCTAGTGGCTCCGCTGATGAGTTGCTCTGCTCGGCTGCCCGTCTATGTGCTGCTGGTGTACGCGTTTGTTCCTTCAACGTCCTACCTCGGTGGCTGGGTCGGTTTACAGGGAATCGTACTCTTCTTGATGCATTTAGTCGGTCTCGCTTTCGCCATTCCCATTGCTTGGTTTCTTAAGAAGTTCGTTTTCCCAGGCGATACGCCGCCGTTTGTGATGGAGCTTCCGAGCTACAAAGCCCCGGCCCCGCGTGTGGTGTTTGCTCGTGTTTGGGAACGTGGCCAAGCCTTCTTGTTCCGGGCTGGTTCGCTGATCTTTTGCACTTCGATTCTGGTCTGGGCTGCTGGCTACTTCCCAAGTGACCACCAAAGAATCCATGAACTGACCGCGGACTTGGAGAAGGAAAACACTCGTCTTCTCCGGGAGCCGTTGATTGAAGAACGCCGGCAGCTTCAAAGTGACGCAATTGAGGCTAGCTTCCTTGGACGTGCCGGAAAAATGATTGAACCGGCTGTCAAACCACTAGGCTGGGATTGGAGAATCGGAGTCGGAGTTATCGCCTCGTTCCCAGCTCGCGAAGTCATCATCGCGACTCTCGGAACGATCTATTCGCTTGGTGGAGACGTAAACGAAGAAGACGAAGGGTTGCTTGCTGCTATCAAAGCGTCGAAGTGGCCGGATGGTCGGCCAGTTTTCAATCTGCCCGTTGCCCTTTCGATCATGATATTTTTCGCCCTGTGCGCGCAATGCGCAGCAACGCTCATGGTTATCAAACGCGAAACCAATTCCTGGCGTTGGCCGATCGTTTCGTTTGTCTACATGACAACGCTCGCTTATGTAGCCAGCCTCGCTACTTACCAGATCGCCAGCCGTTTCTAAGTTCCGAAATTATGAACTATCGCCCTAAACACTAAAGCCACGACCGAAGTTAGTTCTATGTTCGACCCTCAAACGCTTGTTGCACTCGGCATCGTCGGCACCGCTGTCTTACTGCTCGTCCGACGGTGCATCGCCTGGCTGCAAACCAGTCAGCATTCAGGGTGTGGCGGCTGCAGCGCAAACTGCCACTCACCAAATGCGGGCTTCGCGGGTCAAGTCATCGAGTTACCGCTTGTGTCTCTAGAGACTAAGCATGCACCCGTAGGCGGAGAATCGGGCAACAAGAGCTAGATCGAATCGAGCAAATCGGAAGACGCTCTTTCTCAAAGTCTGGCCGTCCCGAGAAGCGGACTTCATCAACACACTCAGAATTCAGTTCGGCTGAGGGGCCGCGACGGGCTCACTCGCGAGTAAAACTCCGCGATCCCCATCCGAGTTGGCAAAGGCTCGTGACATGGCGACCGTGTTGAACTCCATCACCATGTTCCCTGCTTGATCGACGGCGATGATACCACCGCAGTTCTCGGGAAGACTCGCGATAGCGGCTTGGGCAGCCTCGGCCAACTCCTTGCCACCATAGCGCATGCGAGCCGCAACATCGGCGGCAATGTTGTGGCGAATGAACTCTTCACCCACGCCGGTTCCGGATACGGCACAAGTTCCATTGTCGGCGTAATTGCCAGCTCCAATGATCGGCGAGTCCCCTACCCTGCCCCATCGCTTGCCCATCAAGCCTCCGGTGCTGGTGCCTGCAGCCAAATTGCCGCTCGAGTCGACGACAACACATCCCACAGTGCCAAAGTAGGCTTCGCTCTTTTCCGTCGTAGACAGCTTTGTTGCCTGACGCTGCTTCCAAATCTTCCATTGCTGCTTGCGTTGGTCCGTTTGAAAGTGCTCGTCTTCGGCGGTTTCCAAGCCGAGTGAGACTCCGAATTTCTCCGCCCCGTCACCGGAAAGCAAAACGTGCTTCGTATCCAACATCACGCGTCGCGCGAGTGATATGGGATGCCGAATCGTCCGCACGCTGGCGACTGCTCCGCAGCCGAGCGTCCTCCCGTCCATGATAGACGCATCCAGTTCATGTCGCCCCTGTTCATTCAGTACGCAACCGCGGCCGGCATTGAAAGTCGCATCATCTTCCAGCTCTCGAATCACCGCCTCGACAACGTCCAGGGATTTCGATCCGCCTTGGAGCATCTCAACTCCCAAGTTCAACGCAGCGTTCAAACCGTCACGACGCTGTTGCTTGTATTCCTCCGACCATTTGTCCGGGTTTCCGCCAGCCCCGCCGTGAATCACGATCGAAAAAGTAGGCTTGGCTTTCTCACCCGAATCCTGCGCAAGAGCAAATGGCGAGCAAGGTTCGGCAAAACCTGAGGCGAACGCCAACAACATGAGAAAACGAAATCCACGCATGCTTGACTCCGAATTAAGAAAACCAGACTGCCTGAAGATTGGAACCGATCCGAAATGCGCCGATCCATCATCGCTGCATCTGGGAATACTCCCATGCTACCTGAAATACTGGAGCAAGCGGGCTACCCAAAACCTATCCACGGCAACAAGTGCCCAAGGCTTTGTTTAGGAAGATTCGCGATTTCGTAGCACATTCAGCACCGCCTGGATATCTTCAGGCATCGGAGCTTCGATCTCCATCGCTTCGCCCGAAGTCGGGTGCTGGAATTCAATCCTACGCGCGTGCAAAGCCTGCCGCTCGAGGATAACTGCTTCATCGCCAGGTGCAGATGCTTGCGCCTTTGCGACTCGCATTAAGAGCTCACCTCGAGTAATTCTGGCGTGCCCAGCATACAGTCGGTCGCAAAGCACTGGAGCTCCGAGGTGCCCTAGGTGTACGCGAATCTGGTGAGTGCGCCCCGTTTTTGGCTTCACACAAACAGCGCTGATTCCACCGAACCGTTCGGAAACTTCGTACCAAGTCTCGGCTTCTTTGCTTTGAGGATGGTCCTTGCGAATGGCCATCTTATCTCGTTGGTACGGATGGGGACCGATTGGAAGTTTGATCACGTCACGGTCCAATTCGACCTTGCCGATCACAAGTGCAAAATACTCTTTCTTGATCGTGCGCTGCTCGAATTGCTCCGACAATCGCAAGTGGACTGCGTTCGTCTTAGCGACCAGGATGACGCCACTCGTATCACGATCCAATCGATGAATTATCCCAGGCCGTGTTGGACCACCTACATCGCTGAGCGCTTGGAAATGAAAAGCAAGCGCGCTGGCCAACGTTCCCTTCCAGTTGCCTTTGGCTGGATGCACAACCATGCCCGCAGGTTTATTGATCGCGATCATCGACTCGTCTTCGAAGAGAATCGAGAGCGGAATATTCTCTGGCTGCGGCCCGTCGTCTGGCGGAGGTGGGAGCTTCAACACAAGCTGCTGGCCTGCACGCAATTTGAAGCTCGGCTTGACGACCGTCCCGTTCACGGTGGCCCCGCCCTCCTGCACGACTTTACGCAGAAAGACGCGACTGTAATCGTTCAAATTGAGAGCAAGCACCGCGTCGATGCGTTTCTGATCCTCGGACTCTTCGACTACATGCTCGAAAATCTCGAAATCCGATTCAGAAGTATCTGCTGAATTTTTTTCGACCACGGGAGGTTACGAGTCATCCCCGGATACTTCAGAAGACTGCTCCGCCTTGCCCGCATCCGACGACTCCGCAGCAGCGTCGGTGGAAGATTCATTCTGCTCTGGAAGATCGAGCCCCTCGATGCTTTCGTTACTCTTTGCTTCTGGAGTAGAAAGATCTGGCATTTCGAGACCTTCGACGTCGATTTGCTGCACATCGTCGGTCCCAGTCGAGTCGGACAAGCTTCCGCCTTCATCGGTCGGAGTAAACTCGAGATCAGGCGACGCCGGCGGCAAACTTAAATTGTCAGGTAGCGTAATGGGCGCATCCGGCTTCGGGTCGAGTTTCGAAAACCAATCATAGAAACTCTTGCCCGCAGGGCTGCCAATAAAAGCCAATTGTTGATTCACTGAACTTAACAACTCAAATGGTGGATCCAATGAAAGGTATCGCTCGTAGTACTCCCGTGCCTGATCCAATTCGCCCAGCGACTCGTTTGCCTTTGCGAGTCCGAGAGTTGCCTTGCGCTCAAGCTCTTGCGATGGCGAGTCGGCAATGACGTCTTCAAAGGTCTCAATCGCCAATTGAAGATTGCTCAAACCTTCCTTACGGTTGATATAGAGGGCTTGGATCCCCTGGAACAAATAGTTGTCGCCCGCCGCCTGCTTTGCCCACCCAGACATGGTGGTTCCAGGGTAGCCTTCTGCGACATCTAGAAAGGCATCCGCGTCGCTACCCGACAGGTTGTAATAGAACTCAGTCCAGGCTCTCGACTGCGATTCCGTACGCTGCCCGGAGTAAACGCCCCAGCCAACGGCCGCGATAGCAGCGACTACGATACCGCCAAGAGCGATTGGCAAATAGGATTGGATCCCGGCCAAGCCAGATTCAATCCGGTCCGCTAGTTCATTGCTGTCTACCGGCGGAACGTCTGTTCGGTTCATCTGTCAGTCTTTAACTTCGATACACCGCCCTGCACCGCAAGGTGCGAAATGGACGATCTCTGTTGGGGTTGATAGCCTTGCGCGGAAGCAAATCCATCGCGTCTTCAGTGCTGCAGCGATCGATTTGCTGCCAGCGTGACGATTTTTTCTGCTTGCAAGCGACCAAGTATAGGTTTGCCCCCAATTTTGCTCAATATCGTTGTCGCTTGGCCATGAGGCATCTCCAGCCGACTCGATCTCGCCCAAAGCCTCGATCTCGCCGCAAAAAGTGGATCTCGCCGTGCCGCAGGCTATTTGTCTGGCCAAGTAAGCTCAGGAGCCAACTGCCAGCTATCGTCAAAGAAACCAGCCGCTTCGATCTGCCCTGGCAACGAGCCTGTCCTTGGCTCCGTCACCGATGTAATGAACCAGTCTGGCAAATGGGGGTTCTGGAGCGAGTTGGTGCGATCGTGGTCCGTTCGGAACGTGGGGCCAGAATTGACAACCAAGTAACGATCTGGGTTGAGCGGATTGGAGTAAATGAACGAAGGCACTTCAGTTGCTGCATTCGCTTCAATCTTCTGCCCTGCCTGTCCTATGGCGAGTCGCGATGAGCTCCACTCGAGAGGCAGTCCGAACGCGAGCGGCTTGAACTCGGAATCGGCTAGTCGCAATTCCGGCGGGGTCGCACCGCCCTGCAGGACGGAACCTCTCTCCAGTAGAGCCCCCTTCTCCAGCAGTGAATTTAAGAGCCGATTACTCTCAGGAGTCCCCCACAACACCAGATGGAAGCGACTCACATCTTCGGAAGTGACCTCGCTATCCAACTTGACGCGCCAATCCCCGCGGAAGAGGCTTCGCCAGCGGGCCTGCCAATACTTCGCTTCGCATTCCACCCAATCATCGACTTTCGAATTCGACGACGTGCCACTCGGCAGAACAACCAGGAATGGATCGAGAAACGCATCGTCAATTGGCCCCGACAACTTCGGACGCTTGCGAAGCACCGGAAAGTCTTCAACAGCCGCCCACTCACCTTGAGCACTTCGTTCGAAAAGGTTTTCAACATCCAATCCTAGAGGCAGCTCCTGGCCGTCGACTCGGATGCTCTCAGCGGAACGGATTTTCGCCCCGTCGATCGACAATCTTGCGACGTTCTTGGTAGTGAGATCCCAAACTCGATCGTTCAGCCGTCCATCGACTCGAGTATCCGAGTACAGCTGTTGCATGCCGTCGATAGTCAACCAACGTCGCCGCGCGTAGCGAGCCGATGAGGCTTGCAACGAAAAGCGAGTCTCCTGCTTCGGCTGCCCTTGCTCCTCTGCGTCTCGCATCGCCTCCAGAATCTCAGTCAGTGAGTCGGGGTGATACTTGTGCCCCATCCCTGGCCCAATGACGTGCCGCAACTTTCGACCTTCTGCTGCATAAGCCTCCTCCATCACGCGTGCTGCCTGAATCTGCTTGTCCTTCTCCCCGCTGTATGCCACTACCGGAATATTAAACAGATTGCGAACGTAGCCTGGGACGTCATAGACCTTCCACAACATCTGCTCGTAAGCCGGAGGAAAATCCTTCGGTTGCAAACGCTGATAGCGGGCTGTTTCAGCAAAGCCAGCTCCCGGGCTCGCGGCGACGAACAAATCAGAATGGTGAGCCGCCAGATGCCAGACGCCTGCCCCACCCATTGAAAATCCCATAAGCACGATCCGAGATTGATCGACTGGATAGTTTTCGCATGTGAATCGAATTGCTTCGAGAACGTCCGTCTCTCCAGCCGATTTATAGCCCACGCATTGGCGGCCGAACGGATGGAGTACGATCGCTCCTTCCGGGCGAATCTGCCCGGCTCTATCCAGTCGCTCACAGATAAAATGAAGATCCGTTGTTTTGTCTCCGCGCCCGTGTAACCAAACGTATAGCGGGACTTCCTCGCCTGCACGCAATGGCTTTTCCGGAAAAACTAGTCCGCAAGGCTGGGGGGAGTCATCTACATCCGAATAAAACCCGCGGACCTGCAGCCCCTTAAGCCGCTTCCACGGCTGCCTAGCATCGTCCAAACGACTGCTCGCCAAACTCAGCAGACGGTCGACTTTAGCGAAGTCCTTCGGCTTGTAGAACTCGCGATGCTCGATCGCGTAGCGACACGCTTTCAAGAGCACCTCGATATCCGCCCGAACATCAACCTTGGCGGAAGGAAGCCGTCTGGTCAAACTGACAATTTGCCGCTCCCAGCGCGTACGATCCTTCGCCTCGACCTCCAAACCTTCAGGAGGCAAACGCCTCTTGATGAGAACACAAGATTCGTTTCGATCCGATACCGCCTCTTGGCTGTAAAGAGGCGGGCCGCCGAGGGCACCACATGCTATGAACAAGGCTGCCAGCAAACGGGCTGTCGCCATCCATGCAAAGTGGGTGTTTTGACAACCATGGTTGATCAGCACTGGTGGACTGGATTGGGAGGAATTCATCAAGGTTCTCACTATCTGGATGCCGAGTTCTTTTCGGGTGCAGTGTAATTGCAAACAACACTCACAGCCCTTTGTTGTAGGCTGCAGATCTTCTGCTTTACCACATTGAGCCTAACAGATTCGCGCGGCCGTCACCGTTTCTTCGGTGCACAGGCACCTGTTGGCGAGCTGCAGAAAGGCTAAGATCGACGGACTGCTAGCCGCTCCCGTTCCCAAAGTACACTGATGCCTGAATCGCCATTTCAACTCAGTCCGAAAATCACCTGCCTTCCGGTTGTCCACGGTTCTGGCAACGCAGCATTGGCCGTTCGACGCTGGCTCTTGGAGCACCATTGCGATTGCCTAGCAGTTGGACTTCCTGCCTCCTTTCGCGAAGCCGTCTTGGCTGGAGTCTCGGCACTCCCCAATCCATCGATCGTTCTCCAACGCCCGGCCGGCGACTACGAATCAGAATGGACCCCTGACTCCGAGCAAGATGACGACTCGGAGTCCGACGACGAGTCGGCTGAATGGAGCTACGTCCCGATTGATCCTTGCCAACCGGTGATCATGGCCATCCGTCTGGCGCTCGGCGAGCACTGGCCCATCGAATTCTGCGACTTGGAGACGAACGCTTTTGAACCGATGGCAGCCCTGATGCCTGACGCTTATGCACTGCGCACCGTTCAATTGGAGAAGTTCTCAACCGCCTTACTGCCCAGCATCCCTCGTCCTTTCCAAGAACAAGCTGTACAACGCATTCAACATATGGCGTGGCGTTTACGACTTCTCGAGGAACGCTACTCGAGAATCGTTTGCGTCTGCTCGGTCCTCGAATGGCCTTGGCTGCGTGAAGCTTACATGGCCAACTTGGAAAACCCACCACTTCACGACTCGGTTGAGCAACCCCAGCGTTACGACGTTCACCCAGACTCACTCATTTTCATGTTCGGTGAATTACCCTACATCACGGGACTCTACGAACGTGCCAGAATGGAGTTGGACGATGACGAAAACTTGGCTGTCGACGGCGTCAAGCAGCTGCTGATGTCGGCCCGAAGCAGCTACAGTCAAGACCTTGGCAAGAGGGCTCGAAAAATCACGCCACTTCTACTCTCTCAATGCCTGAAGTACATTCGCAATCAGTCACTGATTGAACACCGCATGACACCGGACATGTACACAATCGCTGTATCGGCTCAGCAAATCCTGGGCGATCAGTATTCCATTCACGTCATCGACACGGCAAAGAACTATCCCTTTGAGGAAGAGACGGATCTTCCTCAAGTGCGAATGGGGGTCGACCAAATTCGCTTACCCAGCTCCGAAGGCGGCGACACCGTCAGTGTGGTTAGCCGGTTGCCGGGGCAGCCCCTCGCATGGCGTTCGCTCGAACTCAGTAAGAAACCTGACAAAGAAAGCATGGAGGAATGGAAGACGCAGTGGAATCCTCATTCGCAATGCTCTTGGCCACCGGAAGACAGTTCCATCGAGAGTTTCCGAGCGCGGGTGGTTGACCGCGCCCGAGCCATCATGGGCGCCGATTTAGCGAGGAGTGAAAAATTCTCCACTAGCATCAAAGACGGTATCGACATTCGTGAGACGCTCCGCCATTGGTACGACAAGGAAATCTATGTCAAAGTCATGCCGCCGAGCTTGGGCAATCTCGATTGCTGTGTGATGCTCTTCGATACCCCAGCAGACCCGCGTGAGTATCCCTGGCGAACGACTTGGTTTGCCGAGCATGATGAAGAATCAACACTGGCCTTCTATGCAACGAACTTTGCGGACGAAGTGATCGGTCCCGGGATCGCACTTGCGACGTATGGGGGAGCCATGTTTCTGTTCCCGCCGGTCGCCATTCCCGATATCTGGAAAGATCCTCGACTCGATTTCGCCGACGACATGGAAACGCGGCTCGTCGGTGCCGCCTGCTTGCACGCACGAGAGTCCCAAGTGGCTCTTTTGAGTCCTGGTCCACCTTCGGCCACTTTTCGGAAAATCGCTCGGCGGTTTCGCAAGCGGCTCGTCCATGTGCCGCTAAGCTCATTTAACGACGGCCTAGTACAACAACTGCGTATGGTGCATGTTTTGAACGGCAGCGAGGTCCGATCCTATGCCTCGCACTTTATCCGCAAAGCATAGTTGTCGCTCTCAGCTATCCAACTCGGGAATCTCAATACCCTGACCTGTGAAACTGGACCTCTACTTCCTTGCGCGCCGTTGACGCTTTACCGGAAGAGTTGACAATGAGCCCTGGAGCGAAGGAATTGGGCTACTATAGAGTTCTCTTCGACCAACTTTTCGAATGCCACCAGTAGTTAGCGGCTTTTCAGCCAGCGACTTGACGCCGGAGTTTCCGAGCCGCTGCGAACCTAGGAACGGAATCAGCGTAAGATCTTGCTGACGCTATGCACGGGCCTTGAAAACAGACTTCAAAGGCCAATACAGGAGTTAACCATGGAACAGCTTGATCACCTCAAGAACTTGGTCATTATGGCCGCAGCGGACGGCAGTTTATCCGAACAAGAAATCGCACTGCTAGTCGACCGGGCTTCAGCCCTGGGGCTCGACGAAGAAGACTTGGAAAAAGCCATCGCATTCGCGCTCAGCGGCGAAGCGAAACTCAAATTCCCAGTCGACCGGGCAGAACAAAATCGTATGCTCGCCGACCTCATGACCATGATGGCCGCCGACGGCGAACTTCACGAAGTAGAAAAACGACTCTTTGCCCTGGCTGCTGCCAAGATGGGAATCGAGAAATCAGAGCTCGAAGCCTTAATCGATAAACTCGTTAGCGGCGAGTAGCTGCAGACGCTCAGTCCTTCGGCTTCACGACCTCCACTCAAAAACGCTGAGTCAATCTCAGCAGAGGCCGACTAGTCGATGGGTTCGAGACATTCCGCCGTTTCATTGCGGGGGTTGTTTACCAGCGTGCTCACTTTGGTCACCTCAAAGTAGCCATCTTCGGCTTGGCCCAGCAGCGTTTTTGCTTCTTCGGCAGAGCATTCAGCACTCATCCACCTCTCTACCGCAGGGCCATCCATCACGATCGGCATGCGATCGTGGATCTCTTGTAGCTGTTGATTCGCGGCCGTAGTCAAAATAGTGCAAGATCGCACGACAGCGTCGCTCGCCTGGCGGTTGGATTCCCACAGTCCTGCCAAGGCCATGACCGTTCCTTCAGCGGCGGAGATCCAACAAGGTTGTTTGCTGCCGTCGGCTAACTTCTGCCACTCGTAATAACCATCAGCAAGGACCAGACAGCGTCGTTTCTCCAAAGGCCCTTTGAAGGAGCGTTTTTCGTGCACAGTTTCGGAGCGTGCATTGATCATCCGGTTACCGATTGAAAGCTCTTTCGCCCAACTCGGGACTAACCCCCATCGGAAATAGTCTAGCAACAAGCCGCCGGTGGAGCTCTCAGTGTCTGGCTCCCCAGAGATGGCTAGCACGTTCTGCGTCGGCGCGATGTTGTAGCGTGGGCTCCATTCTGCCAACGCCGCCCCTGGCCTCGAAGCCGACTCGACCATAGGAAGAAGCAACTGCCCCCACTGATCTGGATGCGTCTTCAGCGTATAGCGTCCGCACATGTTGAATTCCCTGCTGCAGGTTGACGAAAGATGATTACGAAAATCTTACGATTCGAAAGGATCGTGTCACAGAGTAGCTTCACTCAAGCCAAGAATATTCTCGGTTGCCTTGCGCGGCTACAACAGTGCTATGATCTCTGGAACGTCCTCGAAATGGACGCAGTACTACGAAACAAGCTCAAGTGCCGAAGATGCTCCCATGCGCAGCCAAGCGATTGTTGAAATCACTACCACGGTCGAGTCCGAGCCCCAGGCAAACGAGCTTGCCAGAAAACTGTTAGACTCAAAATTGGCGGCCTGCATTCAAGTATCTGGTCCTATTCAAAGCCACTATTGCTGGGAAGGCAAAGTCTGTGAGACGACTGAGTACCGCTGTGTTATCAAGACTGTTCCAGCCAAGCAGCAAGCCACAGTCGATTACCTCGCATCCGAACACCCCTACGATGTTCCTGAGATCTTGCTGGTGGTAAAAGACGCCAACGAAGCCTATGAAAATTGGGCTCGCGAGCAAACCTCCTCGGCAGCATCTCCAACTGGTTGACCCACGAGCACGACCATGAGCGGAATCGTAAACGGTTCAGAAAAATCCGATCGAGATGCCCGCCTCGACTGGCACATCACTAGTCGCTGGCACTCCTATGAGGGCGAGGTTCGAACTGCGATTGTCCGACTGTGCCTTATTCTGGCACTCTATGCAACGCACTTAGTCAACTACTTTGCCTTCATGGTCGTGTCGGACTCCAACGCTGCCTTCCATCGCAGTATCACGCTTCTAGCAGCCGCCGGTCTCGCAGCTTCACTCGGCGTCCTCGTCACACTGACACAACGCTATTTCCCAATCCAACTCAAGTTCGTAGTGACAAGCCTCGACGCACTGTTGATCTTTACAGCCGCGCTCTTGGGTGACGGTGCCAACAGTCCCGTCGTCGTCTGCCTCTTCGTGCTTATTGGACTGGCCACATTACGGTACTCACTGCCTCTCGTTTGGTTCACAACGCTGCTCTCCGTTGCATGCTACTTCGCTCTGATTGGCGTAACGGACCGAACTTGGTTTGACGAGAACCATGCGACTCCCGTCATCGAACAGATGATCTTTGGCTGCTCATTGGTCGCAGCTGGCTTTGTGGCGGGCCAAAGCGTTCGCATGACGCGCAGCGCCGCAGAATTCTACGCAGATCGCCGCGCCGGATCGCAGCCGGCGCGTAATGAGCCCTCCGATGAAGAGGCGACGTCATGAGCACTCCAGCAGCTTTACCACCGGACGAGTCTGAACCACCCATTGTGGCGCAGTGTTTGTGTGCGACCTGCGGAGCCGTTTGCGACCTAGACGCCGAACAGTGCTGGATGTGCCTCGAGGTGGGTCCGCGGGGAAACTCAGCTGAAAATGCGTATTCTCCGTATTCCGCTTCGCAAATCGACTACTTGCCCCACCAACAGCAACAGCCGAGTCAATCGAAGTACGACGGGATTTTTCGGTTCCTCCTGCTAATGTGTGTCGTGCTTGCTGTACTAATCGGTATAGGGCTAGGAGCCCAAGAACCCGGCGCACTCGTCGCCTTTCTGATTTTGGTCGGCCCCGCCTTTGTCGTAACTGGCGTACGAGCACTCTGGCAAGTCGGAAAGGAAGGAAAGACGAGTCCCAAAGGACTGTTCTTGTCCCTGATGGTTTCGTTTGCATTCACCATCGCCCTCCTAGTGACACTCATTGCAGCAGGAATCGTCTTGCTCTTTGCTATGTGTTTCTATGAGATATCGAAGCACAATCCGTAGCTTGACTGCCGATGCATAGAGTAGCTTCCACCTCCGCCGGCGAGACCGAATTGAATCCAATATTGTTTGCCGCGACAGTTCCCTTAGCTTTCCCGTTCATCATGTTCGCAGCCTTGGCGACGGGTGCGTTGCTACTGCGCCGATCGCAACAGGATTTAAAACTCACGAGGGAGCAGCGAACTGCAGTTGGCATAGCAGCTTTTTGCGGCGCGATGCTCGGCGCGAAAGCACCTTTTCTGCTCGCCGATTGGGAGGGCTTTCTCAGCGGCAGTGCCTGGTTCTCAGATGGAAAGACGATCCTCTGCGGCATGGTCAGCGCGTACTTCTCCGTAGAGTTTGCCAAATGGGCGCTCGAGATCCGAGTCAAAACCGGCGACAGTTTCGCTGTTCCCGTCGCCGCGTCCGTATCGATTGGACGGCTTGCATGCCTTGCAGCGGGATGCTGCTACGGAACACCAAGCACTGTCCCTTGGGCAATGCAATGTGCAACTACGGACGATCTACTCCGTCACCCCACCCAAATTTACGAAAGTCTCTTCCATGCCTCGATGGCGCTGATCTGCTGGAGACTCAGAAGCCAAGGGATTTGGAAAGGCCAATTGGTGAAGCTCTACATCATCACTTATTTGGGCTACCGATTTGCCACTGAGTTCATTCGACCTGAACAACATTACCTGGGAGGACTCACTGCCTACCAGTGGTTCGCTCTGGCCATACTGCCCGTCTTCGTGTGGCTCTGGTGGAAAGACGCTAGTGCAAGGCAGACCGGGTAATTCAAAGCAACGCAAATCGAACAGTTCGAGTCAGGGCATGACGCTTCCCACACTACGACTCATTAGAAACTGGACTTTCCAAGTCCCCTACATCCAGTGTTTCCAGATCCTTGGGAGGTAAGGACTTCGGCAGCTCGTGCTGGTAAACGCCGCTTCGCAATTCGTATCTCACATAGGTTGGCTTGAGATCCTCGCGACGAAAGACCTTCTCCAACACGAGCTCTTCGCGGGCCAACCAAAACTCGCATTCGTGACTGGTTCTCGAGAAATAGATTTCTTTCACCCGAAAGATCCCAGGGTCGTTCTCTCCGCGATTCGCCAAAACCTCAACCTGTTGCCCGACATCCAAATCACACTCCGGTGCCTGAGTCCACATCGAAGGCTTCACTCGCAACGTCAGGTTACCGTATCGCAACCAATAGTATCGACCGTCCCACTCCGTCCTTCGCCAGACCCGTGGACTTGGCAACACTTCGCTCGCAAGGCTTCGATCCGCTTCATGAATCCACTCATCTCCTTCATGCGGCCAATGTAGAAAAACTCCCCAATCAGGCAGATCCGGACGGTAGGTGAGCGGTTGCAATTCCGACATCGCTTCCGAGTCCAACGTGTCGTTGTTGACGTTTTTTGACTTGGGATCGGCGTTCTTTTCTTCCGATGGGAATGACAATTCAGACTCCTTCTTGCAACCAGTTTTGCAAAGTCCTGACGTCGTTCTCGACACAAGACCACGCATGTTCGAGCTGACTTGGGTCGCGGTGGTCCGTGTATTCCATGTGCAGCGACAACGGGCCTTTGAAACCGTCCTTCTGGATCAAGTCAAACAACCGCTTCGACCTCCCCTGCCCCAACGGAAACTGCACCGGTTCGCGATCCACCCAGTCGAAATCCTTCACATAGGTTGCGCCCATGAACGGCCGGATCGCGCGATAACCAGCTTCAAAACTCTGACTCAGTTCAAGCGTCGTATGGCGGATATCCAATGCGACTTTGAGATGATCGCTGTTTAGCGACTCAAGGACTCGCAATAAATCCCAGACGGCCGCCCCAAAGTATTTTCTTCCTGCATGGTTCTGATAGAGAGCTACAACACCTTCTGCTTTGCACAGCTCAGTAAGCTGTTCGGCTTTCTGAATGAAGGAATCGATCTGAGGAACGATTGGTTTGCTAAAGTCGTATTGGTAGTACTTCATCCGAAAGAACGGGATGTCGTGCTTAGCCAACTGCTGGATGTAGGTAACGTTCTCGTCGTTAACTTCATGAACGTCACTCGCCGCAATAACAATCCGTTGGTCGTACTTGGCGAGCGCATCGACATAGCCACCTAGAGAATCCTGCAGCGCGTTCGGAGCGATCTGGCCACCGCGGCGCAAGGTTGCTTCAACGCCCTGAACTTGGATAGATTTCAGCCGTCGCCCAAGTTCGTCAAAGCTCAGTCCTTGAACGTGCTTCGCAAAAACCACGATCGGATTCGACTCGGCGAGTGTGGCAGAAGCCGGCATCCCCATCCCGCGAGCGGCCAAAGAGGCACCAGCGCCTGCCGCGGCCAGTCCCACACCAAAACCTCTGCGTGTTCGTTGCATCAAAAACTGCCTTCAACTAGAAAGAATGTCTACCCGAACAAGAAGGACTCAATCGCCGTAGATGCTCTGAAAAGCTCAGAGTGACGACCGAACTGATTCTATTTTGCGGGCACAGGGCTATGGATTTCCAATCCGGCCAACTGTATTCCAGAGTCTGAACGTTTTCGATACAGAAGTCAACGAAACGAGATGTTACCTCGGTGGACTTGGCAAAAACTCGTTCGATTCCAAGAACGACTACGAGCGATTGTCAACCAGGATCGGCGCGGTCGTGTTTCTGGCTCAATCCAAAAATCCTTCGCACCATCAATACATCCTGGGGCTGGATAAACGACATCCATCCGAGCAGCATCATCCACTGAAACAGGTTCAGGTTCATCACGTAGTCGAGCGAGAGGTGGAATACAAACGCTAAAGCTAACGCCGCTCGTCTCGTCTTGGGGATCCAGACGGCAATGGGAATTCCAGTTTCCAACACCAACGTCGCCCAAGACATGGCTGCCATCAACATCAGGGATTCAAAAATAAAGTCGGGAACCGGAAACCGGTAGAACATGTCGTCCAGTCGAGAGACGTAATAAATTGCTGTCCCGTCAAACCATTGGGTCCCTTTCAGTTTTTCGCATGCGGAGAAAAACAACACGGAAGACGTTTGAACCTGGATCAACCTGAGCGGCCAAATCGGATAAAGCTTCAAACCTTGATTCTCAACGGAATTCTTTCGTAACGGCCAACAATTCGCGATTGAGCAATACTTGCCTACGGGAGAGAACAAGAGGTAGAAAGCGAACAAGCGAAACAAAGTGTCTTCGCCGTCAAAGATTAGAATGTTGCGGTGGATAAACGAGGTATACAGCACAAAAATGCTGGCCAATTGAATACGGGAAAAAAAACCCAGCAGCAAAGCGATCGTATTGGCGATCAAGATCAGATAGCACGTCCACAAGGCTGAGGAAGTGGTCGGAAGCCATTGAAACAGAGTAATCGTGTCTGAATCGATCACTTTGTAGGATCGAGAAACTGCCAGAGACATGACGCCGTTTTCGCCGAACCACTTGTCCAAATCCGGCCACCAAGTCAGCAGATTGATTAATAGCAGCGACGCGTAGACAATTCGAATGGGCCCGAATATGGAAAGATCCGATTTCCGGTGAAAAAAAAATCCCACGCGTTAACAGCTTTTTCGAATCCCGCTACAGATCGGCTCATGGTTCGTAGTCTCCTGCAAAGAAAACGAAGTCACCGTTCATGGCCGGTACTTCGGGGAATTGCTTGACGTTTTCCTTGTTAGGCTTTGGGATGTCGACCCATTGTCGAGCTAACACGATCAGCGTTGGTTTTAGGTCTGGATCCTCTGGATGCTTGATAGTCCGTGACAGGTAGTTTGCAAAATCGGGCCAAACGTCGACGTTTTTATCCAAGCGAACATTATCGATAAACTCGGCTTCACGAAAACTTAAGAACCGTTGCCACGCGGACATGGATCGCCAGTCGGGCGATCGCCAAACGACTTCTCGTCCATCTTCAAACGTCAGGGTGGCCGTGATGGAGACGTTTGTTTTCTCGGGATCTGGTGCAAAAAGTGACCAACCGCCTTGCCAAAGCCCCGTCACGTCGAGATAAGCGTCGAGTTTTCCTCTCATGGTCACGTGCCATTGTCCCGACTCCGGCGCCGCATCGATGAATAGCACCATCAACCAAACAAGCAAGAAACAATTGACCGGGATCTTTCTAGACATCGAACATCCAACAATGAATTCGTTCAGCCAGTGTCTTACCGTACATTTCCAAATCGCACGAGACAGATTTGATTGTCGCGCGCACCCATGTCAGACATTCTCCGAAATCCAGTGACCAGTTCTTTGCAATCTCCCCGACAGAATCGAACCACATTGGCTGTGTCGAGCAAGCCTGAGATCGCCTCGAGTCCATTCACTATCCGGCCCCAAGCTCCGTAGACCTGGTTGCTAGCATGATCGCTGGCATATCGAAAATGCGAATCTACATTAGGGTGGGTCAAAGCCTCCGCGACTCAACGGATGACAACGCAGGATGCGCCAGATCCCGCGAAAGCCACCGATCAAGACACCTCGCTTCCGAATGCTCTCAATCATGTATTGGCTGCACGTAGGCTGGAACCTGCAATTGGCCCCTATCAGGGGTGAAATACCACGCTGATAGAACCTCACGCAGGCGATGAGGACGCCGCCGGGAATTCGGCCTATTGCAGCGAGTACGCGGAGCATGCTTGGTTCTTACAGCAGGATGGGTTCAACGACACTTCCACTAACATCCGTAAGTCGGAAATCACGACCTTGGAATCGATACGTTAGCCGCTCGTGATCGATTCCAAAGAGGTGGAGCATCGTTGCGTGCAAATCGTTGACGTGCACTTTGTTCTCAACCGCGTTGTACCCCAACTCGTCCGTTGCCCCGTACGACATGCCTGGGCGAACCCCGCCTCCTGCCATCCACAGTGAAAAGCCCTTGATGTGATGATCACGACCGGATCCTTGCGCCATCGGCGTTCGACCAAACTCCCCCCCCCAAATCACGAGCGTATCTTCGAGTAGACCGCGTTGCTTTAGATCCTTTACCAGCGCGGCTGTGCCTTGATCAACCAGCTTCGCAGTCGCTTGAGCGCCCTTCTTGATGCCTCCGTGATGGTCCCATCCTCGATGGTAGAGTTGAATAAAGCGGACTCCACGTTCGGCAAGTCGCCGTGCTAATAAACAATTGGATGCAAAACTACCATCGCCGCCTTCCGTACCATACATGTCCAGCACATGCTGTGGTTCATCCGACACGTCCATCAGCTCGGGAACACTGGTCTGCATTCGAAACGCAAGTTCATACTGCGCGATTCGCGTTTCGATCTCTGGATCCTTCAGACGCTGCAGGCCGATCTCGTTCATCGAACGGATCGTATCGATCAGACGTCGTTGCCGCTTCAGCTCAATTCCCGCCGGATTATTGATATACAGGACCGGGTCGCCGGTCGAACGAAATTCGACACCTTGAAACCGGCTGGGCAGAAAACCGCTGTGCCACTGCCGCGACGCGATCGGCTGCGACTGACCTCCACCGACCGAAGTCATTACCACGTAGCCGGGAAGATTTTCGGTCTCCGCGCCCAGGCCATACAACAACCACGACCCCATCGAGGGCCGGCCAGGAATGCTAGTCCCCGTGTTCATCAGAGTGTGTGCTGGATCATGGTTGATCTGATCCGTGTGCATCGATTTGATAATGCACACATCGTCAACCAGCGAACCAATCTCAGGTAAGATTGAGCACACCATTGCACCCGATTTCCCATACGCCTTGAACTTATGCTGTGGTGCCAAACACTTGAGTTTGTCCCGCTGTCCCTGAAGTTGAGCAATTTGCTGGCCCTCCGTAAACGACTTGGGCATCGGCTGACCGGCCAACTCCTCAAGCTTGGGCTTGTAGTCGAACGTCTCCAAGTGCGAAGGGCCGCCTGCCATACAGAGGTGGATTACTCGCTTGCATTTCTGAGGCCTGTGCAATGGCTGCACAGCTCCTTTCCAACCTGCACCTTCGGCGGCAACCGACGTGCAATCGGCCTGCAACATGGACGCCAACGCCGCAGCGCCGACACCGACCGAGCTTTTCGAGAGAAACGTCCGCCTTAGCGATCGTGTTCGCGCCAGCTCCTGAAACTCTTCAGCTAGTCGTTTTCTTTGCGTCATCGAATTACAACCTTAAAACAACACACACCCTACGCGCTACTCAAACAAACAGCGATACTCTGAACTAATTCCGTCTGAACTAATTCCGAGTGATTGTCTCGTGAAGATTCAACAGCACTCGTGATGCCGAAGTCCACGCAGCGAGTTCGACAGAATCGACCGAGGCTTCCGGCTCGCTCAATCCGGTACCAATGAACGCCTCCGCAGATTCGGGATTTGCAGCAAAGCCCGAGCGTTCCTCTTCGATCAACGCTCGCAGACTCTTTAATTCAACATCACGCGCCGGGCGTGACAGAGCCTCATGAATCATCCAATTAAGTCGCTCTTCGTCAGATTTCAGGCTCTGCAACAAAGCCTGTTCCGCAAACCGCCGCGCGGCCTCAACGTACGACGGATCGTTCAGCAACACTAACGCGGCCAACGGCGTATTCGAGCGAGGACGTTCGGCCGTACATTCCTCTCGTGCGGGTGCATCGAAAGCTTGCATCGCGGGATGCAAAAACTGTCGCTGCCAATGCGTATACAAACCGCGGCGATACTGATTCGGCCCATCGTCTTGCTGATATTCTCGCTTGGGAAAATTAAGGTGCCGGAGCAAGCCGGCGGGCTGATACGGTTTCGCACTTCGGCCTCCGACTTGACGCACTAGCAGGCCGCTCACGGAAAGTGCTTGATCTCGAATCAATTCAGCATCCATACGAAACCGCGACTGCCTAGCGAGTAGTCGATTGTAGGGATCGATCTCCGCCAACTCGGGCCTGGGCATCGAAGACTGCCGGTACGTTTCCGACAAAACGATGAGTCGCACTAAATGCTTCACATCCCAACCCGACTCAACGAACTCCAGTGCCAGTCGATCGAGCAACTCCGGATGCGTGGGAGACTCCCCCTGCGAACCGAAGTCATCCAGAGTCTTCGAAAGCCCGGTTCCGAAAAACAGCTTCCAAATTCGGTTTACGAAAACACGAGCCGTCAACGGGTTTTCGGGACTGGCAATCCAGTTCGCCAAATCAAGACGATTGAGACGTCTCGACTCTTGGCCAGTCGGAACTTGCGGTAGGAAATGCGGAACGCTCGGCTGCACGGCCTCACCTGACTTGTCCATCCAATCACCACGATTGAGCACTCGCACCTCGCGCGGATCAACAGATTTCGTGACTAGCGTTGACCGAGAGTGACTCTCGAAGAACCCCTGCCTTGCCTGGCTCACTTCCGCAATTTTGCTTCTCAGTCCAGCCAGCTCGGGAGACAATTCTTGGAATGCTGCGGCCAACATCGCATCGTCGTCAAGACTTCGCTGGTCAGCCTTTCTCCGAAGTGCGGCGACAACCTCGTCTTCCAGTTGCCCATCCTCGATCAGTCCCGCCACAGCATCTTCGAACTCCACTGGCTCGCCCGCGACCGCCAACTGAAACTTGCCCAAGGTGTGCTTGGGATTGTCGTGATTCTGCTCAATTTCCAATTCGTATTCGCCAGCTGGGAGCAGCTCCTCGAACTGAAGAACCAGCGAGTGTGGCTGTCCAACCTTTGGCAACACCGCCCAACCCCATGTTGAGCCGTGCTCATCGGAATCAACAGTTGCCGCTGCAGCCCATTTGCCGAATGGATTTTCTTTCGACGCGTCTGCCTGCTCATGGTCCGCGATGGCTTTCACAATGGGAACCGCAACCTGAATTGACCTGTCGGCAGCAACCGATTCTTCCGCCTCAACTTTTTCACCAACGGCTTTCAAGCGGACTTCAGTAATCACGAAATTTCCATTCCCCGCTCGACCAGGCCCTTTTTGGGGCAACGAATCGTCGGGTAAGACTCGGATCCGGAGAGCATGAGACGGTTGCTTCAAACGAACTTTCAGCGTGTAGGTTTCCTTCGATGGCGAAGTACCGTTTGCCAAGACTGAGCCATCGTCCAAAACGGATAGGCTTGCTTCGAGTGCGGTAGCTTCCAAAGGGCTGAGTGGCTTCCACGCATCCAGTGAGCGAAGTACTGCTTGCTCCCACTTTCGTCGAGCTTGCAGGCGTGCTGGGGAGCTATCGTGAAGCTGCTTGTTCAACGACTCTAGCTCAGAGTCGAAGGCCGCCAACTCCTCCTCAATACCGCGGTCGGCAACTCGAACATAGGGCCCCCAATTTCCATCACGATTGGCACCCGAGTAAAGCCCGCGTTCTTTGATGTCCGCGAAGAATGCAGCGAACTGATAGAAGTCCTTCGCCGTGAATGGATCAAACTTGTGGTCATGGCACTCAGCGCAACCTAGAGTTGAACCCAGCCAGATCGTAGCCGCAGTTCGCACTCGATCCGCAGCGTACTTGGCCAAATATTCCTCTGGCTGAACGCCTCCCTCAGCAGACATCATCCCAAGCTTGTTATAGCCCGAGGCAACCAAATCTTCTTGAGTTGGATCTGGCAACAAGTCACCCGCCAACTGTTCGCGAGTGAACTCATCAAAGGGCTTATTGCCGTTGAACGCGTTGATTACATAGTCGCGGTACGGCGAAACGGACACGTCCTGATCGCCGTGGTATCCCACGGTATCTGCATAGCGCACCAGATCGAGCCAGTAGATTGCCATGCGTTCACCGAAGTGTGGAGAGCGCAACAGCGATTCTACTGATTCCGTGTATTGCAACTCTGAAGGATCTTCGGCGAACGCTTCGACCTTCGTGGAATCCGGCGGGAGGCCAATGAGATCCAAACTCAGGCGACGGATCAGCGTTCGAGGCTCTGCCGGCGACGACGGCTCGATGTCCAATGCTTTGAGCTTTGATCGCACATAGCTATCGATAAAACCCTGTGTTGCCAAATCATTTGCATTCGGATCGACCGCTGGGGAAACGGAAGAGTTTAGGGGAGCATAAGACCAGTGTGGCGCCCACTTCGCGCCAGCGGCAATCCAGCGGACCAGCAAGCTCTTCTCCCTCTCACTCAACGCCTTGGGGTGCGTCGGCGGAGGCATCAGCAGATCTTCATCCTCGCTATAAATCCGTGCAACCAACTCACTCTCATCCGGATTCTTCGGCAAAATTGCCGAGTAACCACCGCGATCGAGCAAGGCATCGCTCTCCCGGTCGAAACGCAATTCCGCTTCGCGCTGACCAGAATCTGGTCCGTGGCAGGCGTAGCACTTATCCGACAGGATGGGACGAATGTCGCGATTGAAATCGACCTCTGACGTGTCGCCTGCCGAGAGTGCCCCCGAGAACGGGACGCAACAAGCTAAAGCTAGCCAACCGCCGCATAGCCGCCTGGTGACGTTGACCAATTGTCCAGAAGTCCGCGAATTCCGTTGCAAGTACGAGCTCCGCCGCATGTATTGTCTCCCAATCGTCATAGAAGCGATCTGCACGAAACAAAACTCCAGACTGCAGATTTCGCATTTCAACTGTCTTATTCTACTCACAACAGCAAGATCGCTCTGCACCTGCTGGAACCCAGCTCCGCAAAAGCTAGCGACCTGTGGCAGAAACCTGCGTGCCCCCTCGTGAATACTCCCTGACTCAAGAGATTTGTGGGCCGACGGCGTGGGTTTGCTATGATCACACTGCATAGTGACTTTGAACGAAGGACCTGCATGTCTGATCAACTCCAGCCATTTTTCGCCGACGTCCAAGCGCACTACGATCTCTCCGATGAGTTCTACCAGCTCTTCCTCGACCCGACTCGCACTTATAGCTGCGCGTATTTTCGTGAGCCAGAAATGTCCCTTGAGGAAGCTCAGCTCGCCAAAGTGGAGCTCTCACTTGGAAAGTGCGACTTGCAAGCTGGCCAGACTCTGCTGGATATTGGCTGCGGCTGGGGAACTACGGCACTCCGCGCGGCCCAAGATCACAAAGTGAATGTTATTGGGCTCACGCTCTCACAGAATCAACAGAAATTCGCTTCCGCTCGACACGTTCCCAAGGACACTCAAATAGAGTTTCGGCTTCAAGGCTGGGAGCAGTTTGCCGATTCGGTGGATCGAATCATCAGTATCGGAGCATTCGAGCACTTCCGATTCGAACGGCACGAAGCGTTTTTTTCGAAGTGCCGCAGATTGCTCCCTGCGGACGGCACCATGTTGCTTCATACAATCGTATTGAGTTCGTACCAGAATTTGAAGAAACTCAGGATCGAAATTGGTCCCGAAGATGTGGCATTCGCGAAGTTCATTCGCAGTGAAATTTTCCCTGGAGGACAGCTCTGTCCACCAGAACGCATCGAGGACTTTACGCGAGAAGCTGGTTTCACTGTCGCACATACCGAATCGCTCGGCCCGCACTACGCCCGGACACTGGACTGTTGGTCAGAAAACCTGAAAGCGAGACAAGACGAAGCAGTGTGTCTGACAAGTAATGAAGTCTACGAGCGATACATGAAGTACCTTACGGGTTGTGCCGACTTTTTCCGAAAAGGCAATATTGACGTAATGCAATTCCGTCTGGCCTGCGCGTAGTCCACTCAGCCGTTTCGTTCCTATGTAGTTGAAGGAGGTTTCAGTTTGCCGTCGAGTGAAAATCTACGCGTGACAATTACTGACTACGCTTCGCACGCCGCGGACATCCGCAATGTTCGCGAGGTCGTCTTTATCCAGGAGCAGCAAATCGCGCGAGAGGACGAATGGGATGATCGGGATGAAGTATGCATTCATGTCGTCGCCTATCACGAAGACAAGCCGATCGGTACGGGACGAGTCGATCTTGAGAAGGCAGGAAAGGTCGGTCGCGTTGCTGTAAAGTCGGAATTCCGCAGACACGGAATTGGCCGCGCTATGATGAAAAACTTCGAAGAGTATGCGCAGCAACAAGGTCTTCCAAAACTCTGGTTTCACGCTCAACAAACGGCCGTCGACTTTTATCGAAGTTTGGATTACGAAGTTGTTAGCGAAGAGTTTTTTGAAGCTGGAATTCCGCACGTCATCATGGAAAAATCGTTCGCCAAAAGTGTATCATGAGGCTCTCCAACGTCTGCAACTCTGGTCAAATCGCCGGTTCACGCAGCACGAGCCCCCGAACACCAGTGACTAGCTGCGACTTCGGGCGGAGTTCACAGATAGGCAGGCGGATCCCGAAGGCATCGGTATGACGTACCCAAAAATCACCGACAGCGCTGCGACCAACGCACGACCTGCTTCTTTGCCCGCGCGGACGGTGCCCCGAGATCGTCATCCGCTCACCCTCTCGGAGCAGGACGAATCCCGATTGGAGTCGGCGAAGGGGAAGCTCTTCCGCCCGGCTAAGAAGATCGTTCCCAAGCCTCAAGGGCTCGAAGTCGCAGGAGCTCAACTCACACTTGGTGAGCTCTTTTTCATTTTGAATCTGTGTGCCATCGCGTTTTGGATTTACTTTTTTGTCAGCCCAATACTCTCGTGCATTGCTGGCTGCACAATTCTCTTCATCGCCATCATGCGACTGCTTGGCCATCGTCCAGCTTTTATCGGTGGCACAATTGGCTTCTGTCTTGCGGGCACGCTGTCCATCGGCTCAGGCTTGCTCTTTCAACTCAGTGCTGTCAACCTAGCTGCGCTAGCACCGGCTGCAGGCACCTTTGGGTACTGCATCGGCGCGATGATCACGGAACTCGCCGAGTAAGCACCGCATCCTCTCCTGATGTCGCAAGAAGCTCGCAAAGAGGCACTTTCGCGTTTACTCTGGATCGACGTTTACCCAGACTTCAGCATCGCGGATTTCAACGGGATACGTTGCTAACATTTTGTTACCTGTCAGCAAGTTACAACCGTTTGTCAGCTTGTACTGCCATCCGTGCCAGGGACAAGTGACGCAATCGCCATCGAGACTCCCTTGAGCAATCGGACCTCCCTGATGCGCACACATTCCGTCGATCGCCCGCCAGCCCTCGTCTGAACGGAAGATCGCGACAACGAGACTTTCGATAACGCATTCCTTACCGGAGCCCACCGGAAAGTCGTCGATCATTCCAACTCGATGCCAAGACACTGCGACTTCCTCCTATCCTCCTAGACAACGCTCGCTGCTGAATTCAGTACTCGACGCGATCTTCGAACTTGAGCCAAGCATCGAAGACACGCTTTCCCTCTTCACGCAGTTGCTGTCGCATGGGAAGCTCGCGCTTTTCGATCGGCAACGCGACTTGTCGGTAGAAGTGGCCATCGTCAAAACCGGCGGCGGCCGCGTCTTCGCATCCGGCGGCAAAGATGACTTCGTCTAATCGAGCCCATAGAATTGCAGCCAAGCACATGGGGCATGGTTCGCAGCTACTGTAGAGCACACAGCCCTTTAAAGAGAAACGCTTGAGTTTCGTGCAGGCATCTCGAATCGCGCACACTTCGGCGTGGGCCGTAGGGTCGCACGTCGACGTGACGCGGTTCCAGCCTCGGCCAACGATTTCTCCGTCCGCCACAATCACGGCACCGAACGGGCCCCCGTCGCCGGCAAGCATGCGTTTCTCGGCTAGCTCAAGTGCTTCACGCATGAAATTGGCTTCAAGCATGGAACCAGCCTCACGCTGATGACGCGCGTCGTCCATGTGGGCTACTTCGCACCCTTCCTACCAGGCCGATAGCCTTTCGAGTTTCGGCCTCGGCGCTGCTTCTTGCCTTTCTTCGCGTCTTCACCAGACGAGTCGCCAGGGATCTTATGCACGTACTCACCGCGGAAACGGGCGTTCGCGTCTTTGCGACGGCGCACGATGGCTTCTTTCGGCGGTGAAGACGGAATGAGCGCGTCACAACCGTCTCCGATCAGATCTGTCCGCCCCGCCTGACGCAAGGCATCGCGAACTTCGAAGTAGTTCTCACTCTTGAAGAACTGCATCAAAGCACGTTGAGTCTTTCGATCCCGCAGGCCCTTGGCAATAAAGACTTCTTTCATCGTGAAAGGGTCGAGCCCGGTGTAGTACATACATGTCGCCACATCGAGTGGCGCTGGAATAAAGTCCTGAACCTGATCCGGCTTGTACCCGTTCTGCTTTAGAAAAACTGCCAAGTTGATCATCGATTCCAAATCGCTGCCGGGATGACTCGCGATGAAGTAAGGAATCAAGTACTGCTTCTTGTTGCTCTCTTTCGATTCCTCTTTGAACACCTCTGTAAAGTACTCAAAGTCATCATTGGCTGGCTTCCGCATTTTGAAGAGCACATCAGGATCAACGTGCTCGGGAGCAACTTTGAGGTGCCCGCCAACGTGGTGCCGAGTCAATTCACGAATGTACTCTGGACTCTGGCGCGCCAAGTCCATGCGAACGCCACTCGCTACCAGCACCTTTTTCACACCTTCGACTTCGCGAGATTCACGCATCAGTTCGATCACCGGTTGATGATCGACGCCCAGCAGTTTGCAGATCTTCGGGTGAACGCAAGATTGCCGTCGGCACTTGGCTTCAACCTCTGGCTTCGTACATTTCATCTGATACATGTTGGCCGTAGGACCACCAATATCAGACACCGTACCTTTGAACTTCTTGTCGCCGGCGAGCTGTTTAATTTCGCCAAGGATACTCTCTTTGCTCCGCGACTGAATCGCCCGCCCTTGGTGCGCCGTGATCGAGCAAAACGTGCAGCCGCCGAAACAGCCTCGCATGATAGTGACCGAGTCCTTAATCATATGGAACGCAGGAATCGGTTCCTTGTACGACGGATGGGGCTTCCGCGTGTAGGGCAGCCCATAGATTCGATCCATCGCCTGTTCGGAAATCGGGAATTGCGGCGGGTTGACGACGATTGCCTGCCGATCATGCCATTGCACTAATCGCTTGGCGTTATAAGGATTCGTTTCGTTGTGAATGATCCGAGTCGCAAGTGCGAACTTATCCTTGCTCGAAACAACGTCATCGTGACTGGGCAACTCCAAGCAGTCTTCCGGCGGCGACTCGGACGCGCCCAACGCGTAGGCCACACCACGCATGTCGCGCAAATCCTTGACGGTCTCGCCTTTCTCCAAACGCTGGGCCAACTCGACAATCGAATTCTCTCCCATTCCGAACACGACCAGGTCCGCTTTACTGTCCAGCAGAATGCTCCGTCGGACTTTGTCGCTCCAGTAGTCGTAATGCGCCAGTCTTCTAAGGGAAGCTTCTACACCACCGGCAATCACCGGAACGCCCTTGAACGCTTGGCGTGCCCTTTGACAGTAGCTGAGCGTCGCGCGATCAGGCCTCAGCCCAATCTTCCCACCCGGCGAGTACGCGTCGTCGTTGCGGACTTTGCGATTGGCGGTGTAGTGGTTGATCATCGAATCCATGTTGCCCGCGCTGATTCCGAAGAACAAACGCGGCCGACCGAATCGCTTCCAATCTTCGCATGAATGCCAGTCGGGTTGGGAGATGATGCCGACGCGAAAGCCAGCGGCCTCGAGCGTACGACCAAGGATGCTCATCGCAAAACTTGGATGATCGATGTACGCGTCACCTGTCACGATGACGACATCCAGTTCGTCCCACCCGCGCTCGCGAGCTTCCGCCATGCTCATGGGCAGGGCTTTTTTTGCCAACTTCGGCTCGCTTGAGCAGACATCGGGCAGATCCGTTAAGAATCGATCCGCGACTTTAGCTTCACCGAGTACGGGTAATTGCATTGGTCAAAGCCATCTTGAAAGTCGCACACCGTCCATACTCGGAACGGCAATTCGAACGCAGAGCCAAAAGCACTTTTCCAGCAATCTGCAAGAAACACGAGGGCGAAATTATATCTGCCCTACCGACTTCTGTCGAAAGTCAAAATCCAGCGATTCTGCAATTCTGACATGATCCGATGGGACCAGTAGACAGTCCAACGGCCAAAAGTCACAAGCTTGGGTCGCGTAGTTCGTTTTGCTCAAAGCCACGGATTCGCAGCAGACAGGCGTCGCAATGTTCGCATGGCTGGCCCTCAGCACTTGGATCGTAACAGCTAATAGTCTTCGAGTAGTCCACGCCTAGAGCCAAGCCACGCTCGATGATCTGCGCTTTGGTCAAATCGATCAGTGGAGTATGAATACGCACCGACGCTCCTCCCTGCTCTACACCTGCTTTCGTCGCCAAATTGGCCATCGCGGAAAATGCCGCAATGTACTCTGGCCTGCAGTCCGGATAGCCGCTGTAATCCAGCGCGTTGACCCCAATGAAAATATCGTTCGCACCTCGGGTTTCCGCCAACGCAAGAGCCAGAGAAAGAAAGACCGTATTTCGAGCCGGAACATAGGTCACCGGAATCGCGTCTCCGATCTCTTCCGCCGATTCATGCTTGGGCACATCGATTTGATCTGTAAGCGCTGAACCGCCAAACTGCGCCAGGTTGATTTCAACCACCGAATGACTCTCGACTCCCGCCGAAGCTGCCAATTCGCGAGCCCGCTCCAACTCGAACTTATGCCGCTGACCGTAGTTGAAGCTTATCGCGTGAACGCGGTAGCCATCCGATTGAGCCATCGCCAGAACTGTTGCCGAGTCGAGTCCGCCGCTCAGCAATACCACCGCCGCTTTACCTGCATTGTCCAACACTGAATCTCCAAACTACTTGCCAAAGCCGACTGGCGGCACCACGTTCAAGCAACATCGCTTCAACGCCTAGAAACGCAGACTTCGCATCAAAGAATGAGGGATACCCACCGATCCTTCAAGCCTGACTGAGCCTGCAACCAGAGAGCGATAGGAGAAATCCAATACGAGAAATGCGACAAGAAGAATGGACGGGTTCCTCTCGGTAGCCTGTCGGCAATCAGTCCAAATCCGACTGATCCAAATGCCCCGAGCGATTAATCGCTCGAATCAATCGCAAACCAGCCAGAGTACTGATCGCATAGCCAACCAGCCCAAGGAGACTCAAACGCTCTAGGCCGAGCCAGCCGGGTTCGACAAATAGGACAGGCGGAACCTTGAAGGCTAAGAGCATCGATGAGCCGAGAAATACGCTGCTGATCAGCAAGCCGAGCACGATCCGGTTCACTGAAGGTCCTAACCCCTGGTGCGCAAGTTGAACGTCGAGCCGCCCTTCCTGCACCAACTGCATCACACCCGTTAGCTGACCTGGCAGTGTCTCCAATAGGCTCTCTAACTCCAAGTAGATTCGGCGGAGGCGTTTTACTTGCCGCCCCGGAGAAATCTTCCGCAACCACATCTTTCGAAAGAAAGGCTGCATGACCTCCAGCAAACTAAACTGCGGAGACAACTTGTGAAGCGTTCCCTCCAACGTGATCAGCATTTTGATCAACAGCGAAGTCTGCGGTGGCAAAGAGATTTGGTGGCGGTGCATGATATCGGTTACATCCTTGAGTGCACCGCTCAAGTCGAAATCTTCCAGCGACTGCGATCCATACGTATCAACAACGTCGGCAACATCGATCGACAACATACTGTCGTCCAAACGCGGCGGCGTCCTCCCAACTCGCTTAATCAAAGTTGTCAGTAGGGAAACATCTTTGGAAGCGACCGCCAGAAGCATCTCTTGGATTGCCTCTTTCAACCGGTCGTCGATTCGCCCGACCATCCCAAAATCCAGGAGTCCCAACTTCACTCCATCCACAACTCGCAAGTTGGCTGGGTGAGGGTCGGCATGGTACACGCCGTGTAAGAAGATCATCTCGACATAAACTTCAGCCGTCAGCTTGGCCAGTTTTTGACGATTCTCTTCGGCGTTAGAGAGCGAATGCCCCTGCTCGTCTTCATCCAACTTTCGCACCGGTACGCCGGGCACCCAGTCCATCGTTAGCACCCGAGTGCCACTCAGCTTCCGATACGCCTTTGGAACAACAACGTCTTCACGGTCCCCGTAGGTGCGTCCGAAGAGCTGGAGGTTGTTCAGCTCGCGATTAAAATTGAGCTCCCTCTTCAACGACCTGGAGAGCTGTTCGACCAACACCGTTGGCTTCCAAACTTCGATGTCGGGAATGTGATTCGCCAAGGTAGCGATGCCCGCCATGACTTCTAAGTCTTCATGGACGGTCTTCTCGATTCCGGCATGCTGTACTTTGACGACCACCTGAGTTCCATCGTGCAGCCGCGCCATGTGCACTTGGCCAATCGACGCGGAAGCAATAGCTTGGTCGTCGAACTCCGCAAACAGCTCTTCGACTTCACGCCCAAACTCCTCGTGGATAATCGCTCGCACGGCCGGACCAGGATCCGCTGGCACATCGGATTGCAACGAAGACAGCTCGAGGGCCAATTCCGGACCAATTAAATCGGGCCGCAGGCTTAGGACTTGCCCGAGCTTAATAAACGTCGGCCCTAGTTCGGTTAGAGCAAGCCGCACTCGTTTCTCTCGCGAGTAACTCGCCAGCGGCACTCCCTGCTCGTCCTTGATCCAGTCGCGAATAAAATCGAACTTCAGATGGCTGAGCCAGTCGGCAAGCCCATACCGACGCAGTATCGACAGGATCTCTTGCCCACGACGCAGGTTGCGATAGAGCTGAGGAATTGAGCTGAGTTTCATATCGCAAGAATTGCCGCAAGAATCGAAGCGAGTTCAATCGTCCACTCGACCATTCTACCTCCAACGCTGTGATGAACTAGTTGCCGCGAAGGCTTGAAGCTTGAGCACAATGCCGGCGAGACCTTCGAAATCCCCCGTCCAACACAGTAGAATATCGCGGGTTCGACCGAACCGATCTCTCGTCCGCTAGCTCTTGAATAGGCACCTGCCAAAACATGGAGACTCTCGAGCGACCATTTAACTTACTGCCCCACTTACCCTGTTCCAGGCGATTCCCCCTCGCTCAGAACGTTCTGCTTCGCATGAGCTTGCTCATCGCACTTGTGTGCTTCGGCTTCAGCGGCAAGTTGCCTGCGCAGAATGAGCCAGCCGCAGTTCCAGGCGTTGTCAGCCTCCAAGGCGGCAAAGTGAATCCACAAAGCCACTGGGGGACCGTTGTCCGTGCGACTGCAGACGGACAACGGTTGGTAACCCGATCGAGTCGTTCGGTGCAAGTCTGGAACCTGAACGACTCGACACTAGAGTCTGAATTCCCTTCTTCGAGTTTCAGAGGCAACCCGCGATTCAGCTTAACGAAGAATCGATCGCGAGCGTTCACTTTCTCAGCTAACCCAACGACTCGGGAAACAAGTCTCGTCTGTATGAGCTTACCAGAGCGAAAGACAATCTGGTCGAAAACGGGCAAACGATCTGGACCGTTGTGTCTCGCTCCCGACGAATCCATATTAGCCTACTGGAATAAACCGGAGCAAGCTCTTGAAATAGTTGAGTGCGGTTCCGGAGAACAGCTTCTATCGCTCAACCGGGGTAGGAAATTCCAACAGACATTCGATCTTGCGTTTTCTCCCAGTGGCAACCTCATTGCTCCTACAACTCTCTCTCGGGAGTTGGTGATTTGGAACTTGGAAAATGGAGACTGGCAACTCGAACTTCCCTTTGCCGGAACCCGCCTTCGACAAATCGAATTCCTGGATGAAGGCAGTCTAATTTTCGCAGGACATTCCTTTACCCCACCAGACACAACAACCTGGCATTTGAAACGGATCAGTACAAGTGATGGTGAAACGCTCTTCGACATCGGCACACAATTTGAAACGGAGGACTTTGATTCCTTCGCTCTTTCAAAGGCGAAAAAGCGTTTAGTCACGATTCATGCCTCGAAACTCATGGTCTGGGATTTGAGAACGGGCCGACTTGAGCGCGAGATCGACCGAATGCCCTCCGGACCGGCGGAGCCCATAGGCCGCACCAGCCAAGGGGCAGCCCTGAGTCCTGACGGGCAAACTCTCTATCTGAGCGTTGGTAAGTCGCTCCAGACCTGGGACTTAGAGTCCGGAACGTTGCAATCGGCGAAAGAGGAAAAACACGCCGGACGAGTGAACGTCATCACCACAAACCGCGACCAAACACTCATTGCTACCGGTGGGGCAGATGGCAAAGTCCTTCTCTGGGATGGAAAGACCGGACAGTTGTTGCGCGAGTTAGCCGACTCCAACATGGGGATCCACGCGATAGAATTCCTCCCCGAAACCCAACGCCTAGCGGTAGTTGGCGATTACTTGATCGAAGGACGGATCTCTTCTTTCCTCCAGTCTATGAATTGCCTAACAGGAGAGACATCGCAGAAAATCGAATTGTTTGGCCAGCAGCATACGCTCGCTGTTTCGCGCGACGGTTCCAGACTTTATGCAACAGCTTCCGAAGGACCAGGCAACAGCGACGACCTCTTCGATCTAGCTCCAGGCGGGGACATGTACGGAGGCGTTTCCGAAGGCCCTAGCAAACTCTGCGTTACAGAATTTGATGCCAGGACGCTTGAGACCGTCAAGAAATACCAAGGACCCATTGGCGGTTTCAATCGCAGACTGCGACTTCAACCAAATCCGAAAGAGCTCGCCTTCCTAAGTAATTCACAAGTTCGCTGGTGGTCTCTTACTACCGGAAAACGCAGCGGCCAGCTTAGTATCTCGAAGGCCCTTCCGAGCTCGCAACTCAATGAGATTACGACGCTGTGCAGCGAAGTGGATTTCGCCCGCGAGTCTACCTACACAACAGTGCTGGTCTCGAGTCGCATGCGAGCGGAAAAGCACGCCATCGTCAGCATCGATTCTTCGAACCACAAAGTCCGCTGGGGAGTCAAATGCGAGCGAGTACCGAGAAACCTCCTCCTATCTCCGAACGGAAGAATGCTTGTCGTCAGTTTGGGTGGAGGCGATTCACTCGAGCGGAACACGATCCTGCTACTCTCACCCGAGGACGGAAAAGAACTCTTCCGCTTCAATGGTGGAAGCTCTCCAATTTCCTCGCTCCAATTCTCTAGCGACTCGCGAAAGCTCCTGGGAGGACGAATGATCGGCGATTTCGTTGTATGGGATCTGAACGCAACCGCCATGCAAGCGAGGGGCCAATGATATTTCTGAAACTTACACGCGGCCCAACAGCATCTACCGCGTTGCCAATTCTGGTGGTCGTTTCTTGGACATTCCTGTGCAGCAGTCATTCTCAGCAAATCTGGGCACAAGCAAAAGCAGTTGCTGACGTTCAAGATGCCTCCCTCAAAGCGAAATTCGCACCACCGTTTCCGATCCCTGCCCGTGACGGTCCTCTAGACATTGAAAAACGCGGAGGTGCGTCCCCTGCACTGTTCGATTTCGACAACGACGGGATCCGCGATTTGCTGGTCGGTGAAGAGTTCAATGGGAGCCTTCGAATCTACACAAATGAAGGCAGCGATAAGCGGCCAGCTTTTTCCGATTTCGATTTATTCATGAATGGCTCGAGTGAGGGCCGGCTGCAGACGTTCGCAGCATTTCGCCCCAGGATTGCCGACCTCGATCGTGATGGTTTATCTGACTTGCTTTCCCCGGATGGTTCGAGCATCGCGTGGTTCCGCAGGCAAGCTGATGGCTCTTTCGCAGGAGCAAGTTCGATTCGCAACAAGGCAGGACAACCAATCGCCATGGAACGCATCTGGGGAGTGGCAGACTGCGACTGGAACAACGACGGCGTCATCGACCTCATCGTCGGCTCACAAGGCCAGTGGATTGCAGGGGGCAATATTTTCCTGCTTTTGAACTCAGGGGAAACCTCCGAAGGCTTCCCACAGTTTGAAAACCCGGTACCCGTGCTGAGCAGAGAACAGCCAATTCAAATTCCCACAACCGGTCCGATGCCCGAAGTCGCCGACTGGAACAGCGACGGCCTCTTCGACATCATCGTCAAGACTTACGAGGGAGGCGTCGGTTGGTTGCCCAATATTGGGACACACGACGAGCCCCAATTTGAAAACTATTTGGAAATTCTGAAACGAAGAGACTGGAAGGGAGCAGGCGGCGGAATTTCCGTCGAGGACTTCAACCTGGACGGAAAACTCGATCTGATCATCGGAGCCAACGGCACTTTTTTTCAGAAGAACCTCAGCCCCCGCGAGCGCAAAGCGTTACAGCGTTTCCAGGAAACGGAGGACGCAACGCTCAAACGCTGGGGGCGAACATTTCGACTCTACCGTGGGCTCGCGAAATCGGGCGAAACTACGTCAAGTACTGCCGCTGTAAAAACCAACATTAGAAATCAGCTCTCGCGATTGAACCAAGAGTTGAAGTCGCTTCGAAGCAGAAAAGAGTACTTCACCGAAGGGCAACAAATACACAGCCACGTTTGGGTCTACCTTCGAAAGTAGCGGACGCATTGAAACAGGATATGACCTTCGGCTGGAGCTAGACTTGCGTTTCCTCTGCGGACGCGTCGGCTGAGACGGTGTCGTTGGAATCCACTTCTGTAGTAACGTCGTCGCGGAGCCCGAGCTGGTCGAGCCATTTGCGAGTCTTTCCACCCTGCTCCACCTCGGACTTGCGACGGATAACCTCAAGTTCGGCCTCTATTTCGCGTCGCTCGCGGGCGAGATTGGCGCGTTCCTTCGACAAGTCAATTTCGGCATTTCGGATCTTGTCGCGCCACTCTTCCTGCAACGTCGCAAGCTTCGTCCGCTCTTCCTGGACAACCTCATCCGCGTTCAACACAGACTCTTGCGGCGTCGCATTCAAGCTTTCGGATTCACTCCGTTCGAGCTCTTTGATCTTCGTCAGGAGCGAGTCAATGCGTCTATCCCTCTCCTGCAGAGCAAGTTCCGTTCTTGAGACCAACGAAATGCTACGTCCCCCCTCACCGTCTTCCTCGCAGTCAGCTTGGCCAACGGAGTGCTCGAAGGCAGTAGGGCTGGCTTGGAGGGCATCCTCCAGTTCGGCACGCGACTCCTCGAGTTCGGTCTCGAGGACTCGGATGCGTTCCCTTAAGATGGAGTCCTCTTGGCTGTCTTCGATCGGAGCAAAGATCACTTCCGTATCCGAACTCGCACTTGCTTCCGCCGCCTCTAACGCGGCTGCATGAGCCACCCGGGCTTCTTCCAGAACGGCGGCCGATTCGCGTTTTGCGCCTACGAGTTCGACTGCGCTTTTTTGCAATTCGTATTGGAGACTCTCGTTCTCCGCACGCTGCTTCCCAATCTCCTCGCTAAGCTGCTCGAGTCTGCTGGCAAGCTCCTGCACCGCTTCCGACTCGTTTCCGCCCTCCGATTCAACATTGGCGGTGATCTTTGCATCCAGCTCTTGCAGCCGATCGGAAGTCGACTGAAACGCCTCTTCTGACTTCGTTACGAAGTCCTTCAAGTATGCTTCTTGCGATCCAGTGCTCGCCTCGATGACGCCCCGCAACCGGAGAAACTGCTCCTCGATGTCGAAGCCCCCTAAACCGTCGTCCTTCGACTCCAACTCAGTGAGTCGATGCCCAAGCAAGTCGAGCTTCGATTCCAGACTGGAGAGATCGAACGCAGAACGCGTTTCCTCGAATTGCTCTCCGAGGCGTGACACTACACTCTCTTCGGTTGCCTGGGAATGGTCCGATAACTTCGCGGGAAAGGACGCAGCGAACTCCTGGAGTTCATCTGCTAGTTTCTCGAGCATTTGCTGAGAAGGATCGACGACGGGTACCGGATCGCGGGCTGATTCGAGCACGAGGTCAATCGCGTCTAACAGATCGCCGCGAAGTTCTGAGTCAACGCCTCGAACGCCTTCGAGGGTACGGCCAGTCAGCCGGCTGACTTTGTCACGCAGCGACTCGGCCCACTGTTCGATCTCATGAGCGCTTGCTGTATCTGTCACGGAGCAACCCTCCTCCTGACGTATTTACAGGCCAACGTCGTCGTGCCGCGAAGCAAACTCACGGTAGGCTTCAAGGTCTGTTTTGTTCAGCGGCACATCGTCAGCGTGGCCCAAGCTGCAGGAAAGCTAGGGCCTATCTGGTATGTACGTCGATTTCGCGGAAGAGTCAAAGATCTGCGTTCGGAGATCCCTCTCTCTGGTCACCAGGTCTAGGCTAAGTAGCGGTTGTAGCGATAATTGGATATTCGAAACGACTTGCGAATTCAGCTTCCTAACCGCGTTTGACCAGCAAAAAGCACGGAAAAGAAAGCAATGATTCACCCCCGCCAAGATGAACGTGAAAGTTGGAAACGATGGCGAAAAAGAAGGCCCCTTCAAAATCGAATTCAAAGGATGCTTCCAACGCGGACAACACCCCAGAAGGAGGCCCTGAGTTCGAAGTCGCGTTATTGGAACTGGAGAATATTGTTGGGCGACTCGAGGTTGGCTCGGGCACGCTGGGCGAAGCTCTCACCGACTACGAACAGGCAATTGGACTTATTAAGTCTTGCCACAAACAATTGAATCATGCGGAGCGTCGCATCGCGATCCTGAGTGGAATTGACGCGGACGGGAACCCAATCACGGAACCACTCGCCGAATCCGACAGCGATGACTTAGAAGAGAAAAGGGCGTCGCGAAGTCGCCGGCGCAGTTCGAAACCCAGTGATTCTGCGGTTATTCAAGAGGGACAAAGTGATGGGGAGCTTTTTTGAACAGCATCCAAACGTCTGATAAATTGATTCCTAATACGCTCCCTATTTCCCACTTCAACTGAGCCTCTGGTTTGCTAACGAAGAACACTGAACCCTATTTGCAAGAAGTCGAGAGACGGCTCGACCAGTACTCGGCGACCTCTCATGGGTGTCCGCAGCGTTTGGCTGACGCTATCCGGTACAGCCTTCTAACTCCTGGAAAAAGGCTCCGACCTCTACTCGCACTACTTTCCTGCGAAGCCGTCGGAGGAAAATGGCAATCGGCCCTTCCGGTTGCATGTGCAGTAGAAATGATCCACGTTTACTCGCTGATTCACGACGACCTACCAGCGATGGACGATGATGAGCTTCGACGTGGAAAGCCGACTTGCCACATCCAATTCGATGAGGCCACCGCCATCCTGGCCGGGGATAGCCTCCAGATGCTGGCCATTGAGGTCATTTGCCGGGATATGGGTGACCTAGCGAGCCATTGTTGCCAGCTCCTGTCGACGGCTTCTGGACGTTGTCATTTGGTCGGAGGCCAGGCAGATGACTTAACGGCAGAGGGGCGTTTTGGCAGCGAATCCCCACTTGGACTAGAATTCTTGCGTGAGATTCACCGCCGAAAGACAGCCGCCTTGATCATTGCCAGCTTAAAATTGGGCGGGGTCGCAGGCCATGCCTCCGAAACACAGCTTGAAGCCCTCGGAAAATATGGTGAGTGCATCGGGTTGGCGTTTCAGATTGTCGATGATTGTTTAGATGTCGAATCAACTCCCGAACAAATGGGTAAAAACACCCGTAAAGATGAGGGATTGGGTAAGCTGACCTATCCTGGGCTGCTGGGGCTTGATGCCTCTTGGGAGCTCGCCAATCAGCTAATTGAAGAGGCGAACGAATGCCTTGCAGTTCTAGAAGAAAAACAGAGTCTGGCTGAGATCGCCCAATTCGTGGTCAGCAGGAAATCGTGACATGACAAAGCTCCTTGAGAAGATTGACTCCGCCGCCACATTGCAAGACATGAACGTCGCGGACCTGAAGCAAGTCGCTGGTGAGATTCGCGAGGTCTTGTGCGGCTTGCTGAGTGTTCGGACGGCCCATTTTGCTTCCAATCTGGGAGTCGTCGAACTCTGTCTAGCGTTGCACAGTGTGTATGACTTCCGCCGTGACCGATTGATCTGGGATACGGGACACCAGATCTATCCGCACAAATTGGTCACCGGGCGATACAAGGAGTTCGCTTCTATCCGCAGCCGCGGTGGGTTGATGGGTTATCCCAACCCTGCCGAGAGCGAGTACGACTTGTTTATGACCGGACACGCCGGCTGCAGTGTGTCCACGGCGCTCGGTCTTCAGAGCGGCGATGATCTGCAGAAAGAGAGCGACCGAAAAAGCGTGGCCGTGATTGGAGACGGTGCGTTTCCTTCAGGCATCGTGTTCGAGGCTCTGAATAATGCTGCGGAGCTGAACAGCAACGCTCTTATTGTTCTGAACGACAACCGGATGAGCATTTGCCCTCGCGTCGGTTCGGTTGCCAGCTACTTGGACAAGCTGCGAGCTAACCCGTTTTACACGGGACTTAAATCGGAAGTCGTCAAAGTTCTGAATCACCTTCCCGTCTTTGGCGACCCAGCTGAGCGTTTGCTGGCTCAAGTGAAAGAGGGTGTAAAAGCGGGCTTGCACGGCGGCATGCTGTTCGAAGAATTAGGAATTCACTATGTCGGGCCCATCGATGGCCACGACATCGGCCTGCTTCGCAAGTACTTGACGATGGTCAAGGAAAAGGAGGGTCCGGTCCTACTACACGTGGTCACGGACAAGGGGCACGGCTACCAGCCAGCCGAAAAGGACCCCGTCTTCTTCCACACTCCACCGGCCTTCCAAGACCAAAGCGGTGAGGCCCAAATTTTTCCGACGAAGTCATCGCCCGCTTATACGAATTTCGCGCGCGACGCGATTGGCGATGCGATGCGGCGAGATGAACGCGTGACGGTGATGACGGCAGCCATGTGCCAAGGCAACAAGCTCGAGCCCGTGCGGGAAGAATTCCCCGATCGTTTCTTTGACGTCGGGATCTGCGAATCGCACGCTGTCGCATTCGCTGCCGGGCAGGCCAAAACGGGTTTGAAACCAATCGTGGCGATCTACAGCACATTCCTCCAACGCAGCTACGATCAAATCTTCCAAGAGGTGGCTCTACAGGACTTGCCGGTCATCATGATGATGGACCGAGCTGGCTTGGCCGGTCCAGACGGGCCAACACACCACGGCGTTTTTGACATCGGCTACATGCGAGTGTTCCCAAACATCACTTTCATGGCCCCCGGCAGCGGAGAAGAGTTGAAGGCGATGCTTGATTTTGCAATCGAGTGCGATGGCCCTGTAGCAATCCGTTACCCTAAAGCATCAGCTTCCACACTGGACCTCGGAGAACAGCCCATCGAATTGGGCAAGTCCCAGGTGCTCCGATCCGGCGGTGAGATTGCCCTCTTAGGACTCGGGCCAATGCTCGAAGTCGCCATGCAGGCCGCCGATCGATTGAGCCACGAAGGCATCGAAATCACTGTTGTGAACCCTCGGTTTGTGAAGCCCGTCGATAGCGAGCTTCTCGGGCAGCTCTTTGAAGAGTGCTCGATGATTGTCACTCTCGAAGAAGCCGCCTTGGCTGGTGGATTCGGTAGCGTGGTATTGGAAGAAGCATGCGAGCAAAATTGGGATACTCGAAAGCTGAAGCGACTTGGACTTCCGGATCAGTTCATCGAGCACGGTGACCGAGGTGAACTGCTAGCCGACTTTGGCATGTCCGTGGAAGGACTCGTCGAACTCTGCCGACAATTCAATGCCGACCCAGCGACAGTCTAGGCCGATTTCGCGAGTCAATGATTCATTGCGTCATTGCAAAAGGGCGGCTGTGGATTCCATAGAAGCAACCTACCTCTGTGGAGCTTGGCTATGGTAGGCTGCCGATCGATTAGCCCTGCAGAGAACGAGCGATCGACAATGACATGCGGCCCGCGACGCTCCGGCAACAATGGCTTTTGGCTCTGTCTTTTGGTGCAAACGAAGCGTTATCACTCGGGGTGCAAAGTAGTTCCGTTGGGTTAAGCTGGTTCCCAACTCTTCTCTTCCAGCGGTTCTTCTCCTCCTGAGCCTTCGCAATCGGTAACGACCAATGAACCCTCCCGCTCCCTGGCTTGCTGCAGGCCGCGATCGCCCCAAGGTCGTCGTTCTTGCATCAGTGAATCGAGCTCGAGTTGCAGCTGAGCTAGGGCGTATCGAGAAGATTGTGGCACGTTCTGCCGAGATCGTAGCCGTCGATACTGAAGAATCCTTCGAATTTGAAAACGCCGAAGTCGACATTGTTGTTGTGCTCGGCGGTGACGGTTCAATCCTGTCAGCCGCTCGTCGAATGAAACTCGATCAACTCCCCGTGATCGGCGTGAATCTAGGCAGGCTTGGCTTTCTCGCGGACCTTAGCTTGCAAGCACTCGAGACCTGCTGGCCAGAAGTCTGCCGCGGGAACTTCCCGATTGATGAACATGTCATGCTCAGCTGCGAACTCATTCGAGCAGCAAAAACGAGTGATCGTGAGCCCGTCGTAGAATCCCAAGAGCTAGCACTCAACGAAGCTTCAATCCTGGGTGGACCGCCGTTTGCGATGCTTCAAATCGATCTTTACGTCGACGGCGAACTGGCGTCTACTTACAGCTGTGACGGGCTTCTTGTAAGCACGCCAGTTGGATCAACGGCGCACAATTTGTCGGCCGGCGGACCCATTTTGCATCGACGGCTGCATGCAGTCGTGATCAGCCCAATCAGCCCACATACGCTTACCATGCGACCTGTCGTCGACCGAGCTGACCGCGTGTTCGAAATGTTCGTACGCCAAGGACACCAATCGGTATCAGCGGTTTTTGACGGCCGCGTGCTCGGTCTGTTGCATGAAGGAGATTGCTACCGAATCACCCGTGCACCCGTCTCGTTCAAGATGATTCGGTTGCCCGGAAAGAACGAATACGCCACGCTTCGGGAGAAGCTTGGTTGGGGTGGAAATCTGCGGAAAAAGGATATTTCCTCAGTAGATTCACCGGATGATGAATAGCGTGCAGCAAGACTGACACTCGTCGTTTTATCGATGGCTCTCAATCGCTGCAATCAAAAGAACTTCGACCAACGATCAAGGAGGTATCGTGATGGCGCAAGCCTTTTCTCTTCAAGCATTCCGTGCGACTTCTTCGGCCGCCGCTTTAGCTACCCTGGTGTCCGTAATCGTGCCGCCTGCGTTCGTTTCCGCGCAAGAGTCGGCGGGTAAGACCTACCTACTCCAATACAAGCTCAAGGCGGGTGAAGAGATCATCTCCGATGTTGAGCACGTCGCCGAGACTCGAACCAAGATGTCTGGCACAGAAGAAACCAGCAGCTCACGAACCAATAGCCGCAAAGTCTGGCGAGTCACCGAAGTCGGCGCCAAAGGCGAAATGACTTTCGAGTATCAAATCATTCAAGTCAACCTATCGCAGTCCGTTGGTGAGAATGAAGCACTTACCTACGACAGCAGCCAAGATGAAGAAGTCCCAGACATCTTCAAACCCGTTGCGGAAACAATCGGCCGAACACTTGCTACCGTCACGATCAACCCGCGTGGGCAAGTCGTCAACCGAGACAAAGAACTGAAGACGCCTCAGCTTGGCATGGGCGAGCTCACAGTCCCGCTTCCCGAAGATCTTATTGCCATCGGAGACAACTGGGCCGTTCCACGCGAGATCCGTGTCAAGCTAGAAAGCGGCGCATACAAGAAGATCAAAGTCCGAGAGCTGTATACGCTTGAGAAAGTTACCACAGGTGTTGCGACGATCCGGTTGGTCACTCAAGCCCTAACCCCCGTCAACGATCCGGCAGTCGAATCCCAGTTGATTCAGCAAATGAGCCAAGGCGAGTTGCGTTTTGACATCGACAACGGTCGCCTACTCGCCAAACGACTCGACTGGCAAGAAGAAGTCGTCGGCTTCCGAGGTCCCGAGACTTCGCTGCGTTACGACGGCAAGTTCATCGAAAAGCTCATGCCTTCGAACTCCCGAACTGCCGCCGGAAAATCCACTAACAAACGTTAGAACGGTTTCCTATCGGCGGTCACCAGTTTGGCTACAACTGGCCAGCGACAGACTAAAGAGCGGTTTGCTCCGTACCAATCCTGAACAGCCAGGCCGATTCACGCGGTCTGGCTGTTCTCGTAGCCAAGTTTAAATAGAACTGTTCCTGCCAACGTAATATACCCTTTTGTGTGAACTCGCTGGCTACAGCCATCCTGCATACTCCATCAACTGCATTGGCCATGGGGTGGTCCAGGGGTTCTTCCAGGGATACATCGCGGAAAACACACTCAGCAAAACCGTCACTTCTACCAGCCGGCGACCGAGTGACGAGCGGACGGAGGGAAGTCCGATACTCGCTAACCAGCACCAGAATGGAATGAGCCAGAAAGTCCAGCGAAAGCCACTCGTGACGCCACCGTAGTTCCGATCTTCAATACCACGGGCGAAGTAGAACCCAATGACGACCGTCGACGTTGCAAGGATCGCCAGTACGAGCATCAACCGATGGTCACGCAGGAAGTTCAACGTCGAGCTAGTCCTGACAACTATCCACGCACCGAACAAAGAGATCAACCAAAATGGTGTCAGACTGAGAATCCCGTGATGTCCAATTAAGGAATGGAGTATGTAGAGGCCACGCGACGGCTCACCTTTGTCGACTCCCTGCTTTTCGCCTGCCCAATAACTTCCGGGATAGTCGTACCAATCTCCCCACTCATGCACGGCGATCTCACTGCTCTCTACGTCAATAATGAGCGCATATTGCATCGCTGATTCTGGATCTAAGAATTCGTAGGTCAGCTCTCTACGAGCTTGTCGGATCTCGCATGAGTCCGAACACTGAATTCCTTCGCCCTCCAACTTCGCTGTTATGGATTCGGTACTAATGAAGGACTGCTCGGCGTCAAAATCGAACACAAACAGCAACTTGCCAGCGTCGCGATGCGCGTAGGCGGGCTTCCATTCCTCGTGTGCCAAATAGTTCAATCCGAAGAACGCTACGGCAACCGGCAGCAAAGCGGGTACGTAGCCAAGAGCAAACTTGACTGGTGATACCAGCAGCAGCATGGCCCCTGCTGCCGCAACCCACGCCAGCGCGGGCAACTCATTGGCCGCTCCGAAACTCGTGCACAAACCGCAGAGCAGGAACCACTGCCATCGTCGATCCTCGCGAAGCAAAATTCGGTCCAGACACCACAGCGAAACTCCGACAGCCATCGCTGCGGGCAGGTGATTGTTCAACGTGTTGCAAAAAGTTGACAAGAAAGTCCCGAAGGCCAACATGCTGGCAAGCACGATAGATGCCCAGGTCGAGGTCCTGGCTGTGCCCCTAGACGAGGCCCGCAATGAAATCGACTCTTGATCCTCGGATGATAAATTCCGCCGTCGAAGCCAGAGCAAGAACGCCCCAGAGAATAGCGCCCATGGCAACAAATTCACGACTAAGAGGATAGTTCGCGCAACAAGAAACGGCCTATCCTGAAGCGTCCAACTCGTCAAACTTCGGAGTGTACAGTAAACGCCTGCATACAAAGTCGGCAGGAGCGGCGGCTTGCTGCTGTAGTAGTGAAGCTGGCCGTCCGAAGCTCGATGCCGAACCAGGTCAATCGTATACCAATTCGTTCGCTTTCGTTTTTGACCATTCGACGGCTCATCAGAAAAAATCAAATCATCAACAAGGTAACTTCCATTAGTACACAACGCCGAAATGGTGCACCAGCGACTGCGATCGTTCGCGCTCAGAAAGGGCACATCGCCGTTCTTCGAAACGACTTGGCTGATACGGACCGCTTGCAAGCCAACTCCAAGAACCAAGATCAGCAGCAGGAGCCAAACTGTTCGACCTGCGGGCCTTGATATTGTGCCCGTGGAATTCGCCGGCGTCGCATCACCAGGCAAGCCTATTCCGTCTTTATCGCTGCCCATCTTTCGACGCCTTCGTGTTTACTTCGATCGAATAGGGACAACGTGCAGGCCGATTCTGGGCGGTAATCAATTCCGCCAGAAAGCCAATGGATATCAACTGAGCTCCGAAGAGCAGAGCCAAAATGCAGAAGTAGAAGATCGCTTTCTCATGTAGATGCAAAGCACTCGCCGAGGTCAATCTAGTAACACACCAACCGACACTCAGTATCCCCAGCCCAAATGCTCCAGCGAGAAAACTGGTCAACCCGACCGACCCGAGCAAATGCTGCGGGCGGTTGCCGTAACCAGTCAGGAAGTAGACCGTCATCAGATCCAAGAACCCTTTCACGAAACGCTCGAACCCGTACTTGGAACTACCGTGCTGACGCGGGTGATGCTGAATTGCGACTTCGGAAACCTTAAAACCGCGTGCTGCCGCGAGCACCGGAACGAAACGGTGCATTTCGCCATACAATTGAACCTCGTCCAAAACCTCAGCTCGGTAGGCTTTCAATCCACAGTTATGGTCATGCAATTTGACTTGAGTCAGCCAGGCGATCAACCAATTGAAAATCCGACTTGGAATCACTTTGTGCCAGGGATCGTGCCTGACTTTCTTCCATCCCGAAACGACGTCAAAACCTTCGTCCAACTTGGCGAGCAGCTTCGGGATTTCGGCAGGATCATCCTGCAGGTCAGCGTCCATCGTGATAAAAATGGAGCCGCCCGCCGATTTGAAGCCCGCATCTAAGGCCGCCGCCTTGCCAAAGTTCCTTCTCAGTTTGACGCCGTGGACGTGCTCATTGCCCGAGCTCAACTGCTCAATCTTACTCCACGACTCATCGCTGGAGCCATCATCGATCAGGAGGACTTCGCATTGTTGATCGAGTTGAACGCCCACATCTCCGATACGCGACACAAGCTCTTCAAGGCTCGAATCTTCGTTGTAGACCGGTACGACGATTGACAGCATCATAACCCCTAAGTTTTTCCTGGCGTCTAAACACGCGTGCCCTGTTCGGTTCCAACTGCGACGGCAGGTTGGTATGTCATCCCGAGCGTACGCGGAACTAGTAGCACAAGCACAACTAGCAATTCAGTTCCGATCCACACGAGTCGCATCCACAGTGCTGCGCAAAGCGCCGCCACAGGCCCGACAACTGGAGAGAGAACAACGGAAAGTACGACCTCTCGGACACCCGCACCTCCTGGCAACAGCGACAAGAAACCAGCCACGACCGCGAGAGCGCAGGCCCCAGTCGCACTGGCGTATAACGTCCAACCGTCACTCCCAGCTACCTGGCTACTCGGCAAACTCTGCAGCACAAACATTAGCCCGAATCCATTGAGTAGCCACCCGACAGATAGCATCAACCAGCCGCGAAGGAACAATCCCCATGATATCCGCTGTTTCCACGAACTGACGATGGCCGCGGGAACACCACGCTGGAGCTTCGGCAAAAGAAACCGCAGAACGGGCGGCGAAACCGGTATGGCTGTTGCGACGAGTAAGCCCACCGCTAGCAGGCTCAGGCGATAGTCCAAGTCCAGCCAAATGAGACTCGCGGCAGCCACTGCTCCTCCAACAGCCATGTTGGTCAGCGTCTCCATAAAGATCGTCATCGCAGTGGTTGTCTTTTGGACCCCGTGATTCTGCAGCGAGTCAACTCGCAAAACGATGACCATCGCCTTCCCTGGAAAGTACTTCCCCAGAGCCCCGTAGAAATAGGCCCAGCAAGTATCCAGCAGGTGGTGTACCTGGTCCAATTCGACCAGACAACGGCGCCAGAATAGACAGGCTGGCAACATACCACACGCGTAGAACAGGCTCGCAAGGCAGAGCATACTTGGATCAGCCTGCCAGAATCTGGAAGCCTCCAGCCGCATTGCCCGAGCTCGATCGAGTAACAAGGCTGCTTCGTCCGGAGGCTTACTCTCTGCGGATCGAACTAGTTGGTCTGCCCGTTCTCCAAGTTCCACTTGCTGCTTAGCAAGTTCGCTGGTTGAAGTGCGAATACTCTGCCATACGCCCAGCACTACTACGATCAAAGCTAGAATGCGGAAGGATATTTTTGCATACCGCAAGAAAGCGGTGCGGTGCGATGCTTGCCCACTGCCTGGCCTTGGCTGGATAGGTTCAACGCCTAGGCTTGCGTCGTTGTTCGAGTTTTCTGCTTCGCCCAATCGACCTTCGCCTCGAAATAGCTTTGCCTGAAACTTGGAAAGTGGGTTTGTGGCAGCAGATGGTGAAGCTCACAGCTTTGCATGCAGGCCAGACGCCATCTGAACGAACACTTTTGAACAGAGACGTCCACGCGCGGAATCGCCTAGCTCCGAGTTGCTAAACTCTGATTTACCTAGCATCCACCCTCTCTGGTGTTGCGGCCGGATTTTCGCACAATTCTAACCAACGTACTAGCTGCACTAAGCAACGGAAATAAAGCCAATCCTGCTATGTCACGACTGATTTCCTTCGCCGTCTTGATTGCGATCATCATTTTCATCGGGCTCTTGTTTTACAAAGTCCTGATCGGCTTCTTCATTCCGGTATTCCTAGCTTCCGTCCTGGTCGTTGTCTTCCGCCCCCTTCACCAATGGGTGCTTGAGAAAACCGGTCATCGCGATCAATTGGCGGCGGCAGCGACAACCGGGCTGATCATGCTCTGTCTGTTTCTGCCAATTGCTCTCGTCTTCAGCGCCGCAACCGCCCAAGGGTTAGCACTGACCGAAAAGAACAATAGAGAGGTCTTCAAGCTCCGCTTTGCCACCGTCATGGCACGGCTGAACCTCGAAATGCCAGACTATATCGACGAACTCCGGGAGGCGGAAAATGCGATCCAAAGCATTGTTAAAGAAAGCGGTTCGCTAAGTACACAAGACGATCCGGCTCTCATCCAACTGGGGCAGGCAGCCCGAGTCGCTTTGTTGGAACTTCGGGCAAAGGTGCAACCGCTGGCCGCTGGAGCTGAGGAAACGAACGCAGAAGCGAACTCAACGCCCAGCCCGAATCCCAACTCCACCATTGCCTCCTCGTCTGAACAGAGTGCGAGCGAAGCAGATTCAAAAAGCGCTGAATCCAACGAGGAGGCCAACGAAGGGGAGCCGGAAACCACGCTTGCTGCTCCTCCTGCAGAGCAAGCAGCCGAGCCGGAAGTAGACGACTCCGCTGCAGATCCCTTCGACCGGCTCCTCGCCTTGGTCGAACGAGTGGGGCTGGCAGTCGACTCAAAAGATGGCGACTTACTCCACCCCATCGCCGTCGATATCAAATCACAGTTCGTCGACTTAAAAACCAACCTGTTAGGCGGCTCTTTCTGGGCATTCGCACGAGAAACTGCGAATCCAACAACCGATGAGCGCGAAGCCTGGACGGAAAAGCTGATCGAGTACGTAAGGCCACGGCTGCTGACGATCACGGGTGCCACGGGCTCGTTCGTGATCAAGTTCGCTTTCGGGCTGGTGATCACCGTTGTCGCCACTTTCTTTTTCTTGTACGACGGCCCAGCAATGCTCAAAACAATCATGCGATTGAGTCCGCTAGATGATGCCTACGAACAAGAGCTTCTACTCGAATTCGATCGGATCAGCCGCGCTGTCGTGCTTGCCACACTGTTGTCCGCCATCGCACAGGGACTGACAGCCGGCCTGGGCTACGCGGTCGCGGGCATGGATTTTCTTGTTCTACTGATAATGTTGACGACCGTGTTCGCGATGGTTCCCTTCGTGGGACCTGCCGTCGTCTGGATTCCAGTGTGTTTGTACATCGGAGTCTACGAAGGACGCTACTTGGCTGCGGTTCTACTGGCCTGCTGGGGCGTGCTGGTCGTCGGCACCATCGACAACTTCGTCAAAGCACTCGTCTTGCACGGACAATCTCAACTACACCCGTTGCTTGCCCTGCTCAGCGTACTAGGAGGCGTACAAACGCTCGGTCCCATCGGAATCGTGGTCGGCCCAATGGTGGTCGCCATGCTGCAAACGCTGTTGAGCATCCTGCAGCGCGAGCTGATCCACTTTGACAAGCAAAATGTCGTCGTCAACACTCGCGAATTCGCAAACCAAGACAAGAACGCAACGAGCCCTGCAAAAGTGAGTCAGCCAAAGGATGCGTCGCAAACCAAAGGAAAAACCGCTGCGAAAGACGCAACGAAGTAACTATGCCCGAACTACCCGAAGTCGAAACGATGTGCCGTGGAATCCATCCGATCCAAGGCCGCCGAATCAAGAGAGTCTTCACCCCGCCCTGCGACTATCGCCCGATCCAGATTCGCCCAAGCATTCGCACGATTTCTAAGCGGCTTGCCGGTGCTAACATCGAACGTATTTCACGACTCGGTAAACGAGTCCTGATTCATGCGAACGGTCAAGCATTGATACTACAACCGAAAATGACCGGACTCGTTTCCTTGGACGCTCCGCCCGATCCCGACCACGTGCGGCTTGCGATCGAATTCCAGGGAAGACCATCGACACTCTTGCAATTCTGGGACCGGCGCGGTCTCGGCACCGTGGAGTTGCTAGCCGAATCAGAGATTCAATCTCGCATCGTTGAAGGGCGTTTGGGCCCTGATGCTCTCTCGATTGAACTGGCGGACTTCTCACAGCGTTTACATGGTACGAAACGCCCCATCAAAGTTGCACTGCTTGACCAGAAGCTAGTCGCAGGCGTCGGCAATTTGTATGCTTCGGAGATGTTACATGAAGCCCGAATTTCACCGGTTCGAGCAAGTAACGCAATTAGCCTCAAGCGAATTGAATCCCTGTACAATGCGATGCAACGCATACTCGTCACGGCGATAGCACACGAAGGATCGACTCTTTCCGACGGAACGTACCGCAATGTCTTAAACGACCCGGGAAGCTACCAAAATCAGCACCTGGTCTATGACCAAGCCGGTTCCGACTGCCCCACATGCTCAACCGGCCAAATCAAACGCATCGTCCAAGCCCAAAGATCGACTTTCTACTGCCCAAGCTGTCAGAAACGATAGCCTGCACGGCGTTCGCAATTCCACTTCAAGGCAACGCCACATTCGGCCTTGGTGCCCCCACTCTCTGCCTGGCAACGCAATCTCTACTTCGCGGCTACTTGGACTTCGTAGAGTGGCAAATGTCGATAGGTAACTTCGAGTGATAGGAGGTTCATCGTCGTCACATAGAGACGACCACCATACCGAGCCCACAGATCAGGTGTCGGTGCACTAGGACTCCAACTCCCCTCGTACTCACCTTCTAGCACTTGGCTTTCAAGCAATAAAGGGTATAGCGAATCACGCCATTGCGCCCAAGTATCCCCGCCCACGTGGAACATGACTTGGGTCGCATAGTACCAGTAGTAGGTATCTCGTTTCGAAGCCTTCTTGGTACCGTCCTCTGGCAAATGAAGCAGCAGGTGTTGAGCGCCAGCTTGCATCTCAGGTTGGCCTCGCTGCCAGCCTGTGTAGAGTCGCATCAGTAGGCCTACGCTGGTCATAACCGGAGTTATCTCGAGGCCGTGCCGTTGCTGCGGTGTGTTCGCGGCATCCGGGTTGTAGCGATACAAATGCGCATTGCCACTCGGATCCTGGCTGGCCGCCAAATAGCCCTTGAGTCGCACAAAAGTCTGCGGATTCACGTCTAGCCCAGCTAGCTGGGCACTCTTGAGCGCCATCATGAACCATCCCGAGACGCTCGTGTCTGATCCCATCCCAGGACGGTAACGCCAGCCACCTCGCTGAGGGTCCTGGCTAGTCTCAATGAAGTCGATGCAAAGCTGTGCCGGCTCACGCAGCTCAGAATCCTGAGTCATGCCGTATGCCTCGCACATCGCAATTGCGGCGATACCGTGTGAGTACAACCATGCGTTTTGATCGGAAGCTGGATTCTGTGGGATGTACAGATCTCCTGTAGGCCTCTGGTTCGACCTCAGGAATTGGATCGCCTTGTCGCAGACTTCCGCGTACTTGAAATTCTTGTGGGTGTAGCCCGCACCTTGGAACGCCAAGAGCGCCAGGCCCGTTGCCGCCGTGTCGCTGGTCATCAAGACCTGTGTGTCAAAGTCCTGAAGTCGCCAAGAGCCATCCTCGCGCTGGTGCTTCGCCAAGAACTCCAGCCCACGTTCAATGGCCAGCTCCGTCTGCGGCTCTGCAGATGAACTCTCCGTAGCAATGCGGTCTTTCGTTCGATCAATACGCTGTTGAAAAGCGGGAGTTGGCAAGGCTATTTGACCCGCAGCCAGCGGCCCACCGACGTCTTTTCGTTCAAAGCGTTGCACTGTTAAGTCACTTGGCAACTCAATGCTCGTTGACTCCTTACGCCTGGGCAACAAATCCCCGCGAGCGTCGGCAAGAGGTGAAACACCACCAAAACCGGGGGCCGCGTCGATCGCGAGCAAATTGCCACTGGATTTCGCACCAGAGGCCCGACGTTCAATGCTCTCCATCGCCGAAGATGGACTCACCCCCGATGCCTCTGAAGTGGTATCGATCGGCTGCATCGCCGCGACTTCAACGTTCGCAACTGCAGGGGCCCCCGAGTCGGCAACGCTTCTTGCACGCGGAGCATTGACTCCAGGAGAACCGGCCACGGGCTCCAAACTCTGCGTTGGCTCTGCAGTCGCCCTGGCTGCCAGTTCGGCGGAACCTTCCGTGATAGAGTCTGGTCGCGACGTTTGCTGACCATCCGGAGACGCGAGTAAAGCTTGAGAACTCCGGCTCCGCTGCCGATAGCCTCGATCCGTCGCATCGTTCGCAGTCAACTCCGGCTCAGCGACAGCGACGGCACCTTGCGAGCTTGATGCGTTGGGAGACTCGGGACCAGCCAAGGTCCCTTGTGGTCCCGAAATACCGGACTGCGAGCGTTGCATCGCCCTTTCCTGCCCTGTCAATCCTGCCACATCATAGGCGGCAGCAGAGCCATTCGTTGCTGCTTCCAGGACCTGCGAAGGGGAGCGTCCTGCAATGCCGCTGGACATCGATGGAGCTCCCGTCCAGCTTGGTGCCGATGGAGCCCCCATACTTAGTCCGCCGGCAGAGGTTCGCCGGCGAGGTGAGCTCCGATCGGTGGCAATCCGCGCCGACTGAAGCGGCCTCTCACTGCTTGTCTGAGTCGCTACCGACTCGACTCCCTGAATTGGCATCGAATTCGCGGCAGGTGCTCCCGGGTTACCGCCGGCCGTCGAGCGAGACAGCGCTGCTCGTTGGCTACCCGAAGAAGGCTCAGGAATCGTGAGCTCCAAATTTCGACGCTCAAGACTCGGAGTCGTCGCAGTTGTTTCCTTTGTGGGCTCCGGACGAAGCATGCCCGACAACGCGGAGGGCTGTAGCGAAGCCAGCGGTGTGGTCGTTCGCTGACGCTGATTCGCAGTCCTCTGAGCAGAGGGCTCCGTTAAAGTCGAGGCCACGGCCTCGGATGCCGCATCGAGCTGTGGAATCTGAGAGCCAGTCACAGGACGGTTAACAGCCGCCGCTTTAGCCTTGGCCAATGCGCTGACCTCGTTTGGACGAAACTCGGGCGCAGGCACATTCTGCCGCCGAACGTTGGGCTGTAGGTTCGATGCCGCCATTGCAGACGGCTCGATTTTCATCTCAGGCAACTGCCGAATCGCAGTACTATTCGGTGAGCGGGAGTCATTACGCCGACTCTCGGCCGCAGTCGCTCGTAGGCTCGGAGCCGCCTCGTCCTGCATCTCAAATTGCTGCGGCTGCGACCGAGCAGTCATCTCCGAACGCAGTTCATTGCGTGAGAGACTTGCCGCAGTGTCGCGAGGATTGGGCGTCGAAGGCGAAGGCTGCTTGCGGGAAAGGATGTGCGGATTCAGAGTCAGTTCGATTTCCGGCTGCGGAGAAACCAAATTCTCCACATTGGATCGGCTCAAAGTGACCGACGGTGAAGCAGCCAAAGCAAGCTCCGTCGGCTGGTGTTCGGTCGGTACATGCCGCAGGTAGTCGGGGCGACTCGCCGATTTCCGACTCGCTGATACGCGATGGTACTGGCGTGCTTGAAGTTGCTGACGCTTCAGCACTTCGCGTTCCTTCGCCATCGACTCAATGACTTCAGGCCAAAGCCTGGAGAAGATAACCACGTTCATAGCACCAATGATCAAGAAAAGGTGCACGAGGACTGAGAGAAGAAATGCCATCTGCATCGACTTCTCCACAATCCGGCTCACGATGGTGTTCAGCAGAATTGAGATCAGCATCAAACAAATCGGCGTCACCACGACATACGTCCATGGATTTCTCGCGAGGTTGCCTTCAAGCGGGTCCAAATAAACGAATGCAGTCCCCAAGATGGTGCCACCCAAAATGATCAGCACCAAATTCACGGGCCAGTACGTAAACTCTTCCAAATCCCCTGGGTCCAGAGAACTTTGCAAGTCAGCAGCCGACTTCGAGGACACGTTGGACACGCCTAGCCATCCTCCTGTGCAATCGACAAGGAGTAATCAGCCCCGAGCTTCAGGCAAATATCAATAACATCGACTGGTCTTTGAATCGGCACGCGCTGATCGGCACGAATGATCACGGACTGGCCCAACGGATTGTTCGCAATCGAGGTACGCAGCAGGCGTTCGAACTGGGTGGCCTCCATAAACTGGCTGTCCACGTAAATGGCACCCGATTCGTCGATATTGACGATCATCTCCTGGGGCTCTGCCGTCATCGGCATCGCATTGGCCGCGCTGGGGAGCGGGATATCCAATTCGCGATCTTCCTGGCTCAGCCGCGAAGCGACAAGAAAGAAGATTAGCAGGAGGAAAACGACATCGATCAACGGCGTCATGCTTAACGCGCCGAGCACTCTCCCGCGATTGACGCGTACTGCCATTTCAGTTTCCCTTTCAGCTACATCGTCGCCGCAGGCCGGTCCAGCCTGCTGTTGCGGCCAGCCATGTTAGGCTCTTCTTTGTCCACCCAAGTCTGTGGCCGTTTCGGCCGCGCGACGCTTCGTAGGCTCAGAAACCAGCCGACGTGTTAGCCCTCGTGCACTGATGTCGTAACGTGCTCGCCCCTCAAACGACTCGAAGCGGGGCACCATGCGGCGAAACTCACTTTCAATCAATGCGAGTGCCCGCGTAATCTTACCCTCGAAGTAATGAGCACAGACGGCTGCAGGGATCGCAACAGCTAGACCACCCAATGTCGTTACTAGCGCTACGTAAATCCCACCGGCCAAATACTCGGCTTTATTGCTGCCAGCACCCAGTTGCGTCGTTTCGTAGAACGCGAGAATCATTCCCCAGACGGTACCCAGCAAGCCGATCAGCGGGGTCACCGCGGCGGCGAGCGTCAACCAGCGGACATTGCCATAGAGTCGCTCTGCTTCGCGCTGTGCACTTTCCCCGATGGTCGCTTCGATCTCAGCCACTGGGCGTCCAATCTTCTGCAACAGGTCTTCCATAATCCGGGCGGCTGCCGACGGGGCTCTCTGTGATTGCTCAAAAAGACCTTGGGGTGTCACTGTTCCCGTGTCATCAATGGCACTGCGAACCTCTCGCCGCAATCCACGCGGATAAATCCTTGCGTTTCGCAGACCGTAGAATCGCTCGAAAGAAACCGCAACAACTAGCAAACTCATCAACGCAATTGGCAGCATGACGACACCGCCGTCCAACAGCAACCGAAAGAAGTTGATGCTCCCTTTCTTGACACGATCTGCGTCGGGCGGCGCAGGTTCCGTTGAAGCCGGTTGCTCAGCCGCCATACGCTGCAACTCAGCTTGGCTGATCCCAAAATCGGGATCGCCATTCTGCGCTTGAGCGAATTGGCAAGCGCTTACAAGCACCAAAGCAATCGCAAGAAGGCCAAGTTTCAGATTCACAAAACGCATTACTCGCATTTCCCTAGTAACGAAAGTTCAGCCGTCATCGTTTTTCGATCCGTTCTAAGTTGCTTCATCCGGGGACTGACGAAGCCGCCAATCTCGCACCTCCCTGCAGGTTCCCGACGAGTTACAGACGAATTTTGGCCTAACGTAGACTCTTCAACTCACCGAGCCGGCTTTGCGCCTTCGCTGCCAAATCATGAGCCGAGTGTTTGTTCACGATAAACGTATAGAACTCCTGCGCGGTCCGAATGAGTTTTTCCCGTGCAGAACCATCCAACTTCTCGATCAAAATTTCACTGCAGCGTGCCGCTTCAAAAGCACTCTTCACTTGCCAGTTCTTGATGGCTTCCGGTGCCTTATCGCCGCCGTAGCCGTACATCACGCGTTGAAACTCCGGGATCGCCTTCACGAAATCTTGCTCGCCGAAGTACAACTCGCCCATCATGAACCGTGCCCTCGCACCAACATCATTCCGGTAGTTATTCGCAACTTCGGAATAAAGCTTGAGAGCTTCTTCAACTCGATCCTGCTTTTGCCGAGCGTACGCTAGCTCGTACAAGGCAGTCGCAATGTAAGGACTTTCTGGGTAGCGATCCGTAATCTGCTTCAACCAAGACTCACACTGCCTCCAGTCCTCGAGTTCGCGGTGGCACTGGGCTCCGTGCAAGTAGATCAACACTTTGACCTGCTCCGAAGCGACCGCCTTCTTGCCCCGGGATTCCAATTGCCCTCGTGCGTCAGCGTAGCTCGCCAGAGCGGACTTGTAATCCTTTTGCTTGAACGAGCACTCCGCTTGCATGAAGAATGCATCGATCGCGAGTGAACCGTTTGAATACTTCGTCGCCTGCTGCGCGAAGTACTTCGCCGCATCGGTAAATCTCTCTTGCTGAAACAGACTCCAGCCCAACTTGTAGTACGTCTTTTCAAGCAGGCCAGCGTCTTTAGTCTTCGAAAGAACTGCCGAATAGTTGTCCGCCGCTTTGGCATAGTCGCCTTGCCCGTACAACTTCTGCGCCACCATGTAGACAGCTTCGCCACTAAACTCGCTGCGTGGATATTCACTCACAAGCCGAGCAAAATACTTCTCAGCGTTTTCCTCGTCGGAAGAATCGCGTGCGTTCCAGGCGAGTTCGTAGATTACCTTATCGCGAGCCGGATAGTCGGGCACTTCCTTCAGCAATCTACTAAACACACGGTTGGCTTCCGCTAGTTTTCCTTTTTCCGTGTAAGCGAGCCCAACTTCGTAGAGACCGTTACCCAACGACAGCCCTTTAGGCGACGTACTCAGGAAAGTCTCCAACGCAGATATCGAATCGTCCGTCGCACCTGTCTTGCGAAGGCACACACCTAAGGCTAACTGGGCTTCCCCCCGAATCGAACTCGCCGAATTGGAAGCGAGCACCTTCCGGAGACTCTTGAGAGCGACCTCGTATCGTTCCTGCTGCATTTCGCACCATGCGATCCCATATTCTGCAAACGCATGCAGGTTGGCGGCATCCGGGTCACCGAGGATACCCTGGTATCGAACGACCGCATTTGTAAAGTCGCCTGTGGCTGCAGAAAGCTGACCAAGCTTGTACTCCGCCTGCGCCTTTAAGCGGCTGCGAGGGTATTTCTTGAGCAGATCTTCCAGTGTCTTTTTGGCACTTTCCGAATCCTCAGATCGTTGCTGAGCTTCAGCCAGTAGTAAGAGTACCTCATCGGCTGATCCCCATTGATCACTGGCTTTGCGACTAGCCAGCAGATGCTTGATTGCCTCGCTTACTTTCTCCGAGTAGAGGTAGCTGGCCCCCAGAATGAACTCAGCCTCAGCCCGCTGCGCGGGCTGGCGGAAACGTTCAATCGCCCCCTCGATTTCCCGGATCGCGGTCCCGTAGTCCCCGCTCAAATAACGAGACATTCCGAGACGCAGCATCCAAAGGTCGTAAGAAGGATGTTCTTTTTTCCCATCGGAGCCAATCAACTGCTCATAGGCTTTCGCGGCCGATTTGTGCTCGCCTTCCTGTAGAAGAGTTTCCGCAGCGACGTAGGCCACGTCGTTTCGAAGTGGATCACGCGGGAACCGAGTCAAGAACCATTCCGCCCACTCACGCGCCTTCTCGTAGTCACGCATCTGCAGGGCAGCAAACGCCGCGTTGTAGCCAGCCCTCGGTGCCAACGAGTCCTTCGCATTCTCGGTTGCAATCAACTCGTACGCAGCACGAGCCTTCTCCAACTGATTCGGCGTTGCGTAGAGGGCGTCTGCATAGTCCATGCGCAACGCCACGCTGTTCTCAGCCCAGGTCAGTGCATCTCGAGCGATCTCCAAAGCCTTATCCGCCTTGCCCTGCCGCATTAGCGTGACCGACATCCAATGTGCCGCGTCTGCCGACTGAGTATCGCGATCGCCAACCGCCAGCTCGAAATTTTTCACCGCCTCGTCAAACTTACCGGCCTGATAGTAGGCTTGGCCAACCGAAATCGCCGCCGCTGACTTGTGCTGCGAATCAGGAAATTTTTCCAACAACATCCGATACTGCTTAGTCGCTTCATCCGTTTTGCCTTGACGAGCCAGTGCATAGCCAAGTCGCAGAAGCGCGTAGTCAGCCATCTCCCCTTTCGCCGAGGCTGGAGCAAGAATAGCCTGAGCCTCCGCTGCGTTGTTGTCTGCTAGGAGCAAATCGGCCAGTCGCACGCGGACTTCCTGTACCAGCCGATGATCCGAATGTGCTGCCAAAAAACGCTCATACGACTTCCGCGCGTTTCGGGGGTCCTTCTGTTCTTCATAAGCGACCGCGATAGCATATTGAGCGTCGGCCAGCAGTTTGGATTTTTTGAACCGTGGATCGGCAAGTAATTTACTGTAGTAGCTAACCGCCTTCCGCGCGTTGCCCTGGGTGTATTCAATCTCGCCGAGGTAAAACAACGCTTGATCTGCGAAGTCGCCTTTCGCGTACTGAGACATGAACTCATTGAGCTGTTTCTTGGCGTCGCGAAATCCTGTCTTCTGCGAAGTCGACCCAATGGGTGCCGTGCGTGCCTGGGTAAAGAGACACCAACTCAAGTTAATTAGCGACTCCTCGCGAACCTTTAGCTTGGAGTCCTTCAATGCTCGCTTGAAGGCAGTGATCGCCTTGTCATATTCCTGGGCCTGGATGTAGGAGACCCCCAAGTAGTGACTCGCCTTGCTGGCCAGCGGATGGTCCGGAAACTCATCAAGAAGCTTGCTCCACTCCTCAATGGCCAACTCATAGGCACCGTTGTTCTGGAATCCGGCGGCATCCGTATAGATCCCGACAACCCGTTTCTCCGAGTCCTTCGCAGTTTCCTTACCCGCATCCTTGCCTGACTGGGCAATTGCCGCCCCCATCATCAACCCTTGGGCTGCGACGAGGCAAAACGCCCAAACGACCTTTCCTGACATCGATTCTCCTTTGTGAATCAGCATGCAGCCTGCATCTCCATTGAAACCCGCCTTCCAAGACCTAAACCCGCCGCGATTCCACTCAGCCTTCATGACCTTGCCCGCCTTCCCGTGCCGGCAGACCGACGTTTGTTGATCTTCTAGCGAGTTGCGTACAAAGGCGAAGGCTCTCAAATTCGCCAGAGTCTTCCGGAACGCTAGGTCTTCACAACCGTAGACTTCGCATTTGGACGACGCCCGAGGTAGTGTACCGGTTTGGCACCGCCCCGCAAAGATTTACAACTTGCGTTCCCTTGGTCAGCAGCCCAATTGCCAGCCGTATTCACCGCCGAGATTCGCACCCATTCTGCCTTTCAGGGAGAGATGAAAGTGCCTCGCCACGGATCATTGCCGCACCAAGGCCCCTGCCCCACCCAGAGTACCACGTGCAAGGTCGGCAAATCTTTCGCAGCCAATCTGAATTTTTCTCAGATCGTATCTGCCAGCAGCCGGAGAGTTTTTCCCTGTTTTAAGGTGTCCGAGGCGACCACTGGCTTGAACTCTCAGTAACTGGCACCTCACAATAGGTAGTCACTTAGTTTCACGTTCGCGGAACAGCACCGAATCCGACTTCCCCCCGATGCCACGCCGCCCGCCGCCCGCCGCAACCTAACTTCGAAAGGGATGTTCATATGCTGCTTGATTTGCCGGAACGCCCTAACCTGCCCAATCAGGCCCAAGCACGCTGGTCACAGTGGCTGCTCGCTTGCATCGCGTTATGCCTGCACTGCGGCTGGAACGATCGTGCTCAAGCCCAGTCCTTCGCGGATGTCATCGAGCAGGCAGAACAAAGTGTCGTGCGGATCGAAGTCAGTAGCGACGAAGGGGCCAGCCTAGGAAGCGGCTTCATCATCGACAACGAAGGCACGATGATCACGAACTGCCACGTCCTGGCGGGAGCCCACACGGCAACGGCCTACTTCCCCAACGGCCGCAGCAGCCCCGTCCTCGGGACTTTGATCATCGATGAAACCCGCGACATCATCGTTGCGAAAATTCGAGTCAAAGATACTCCTGCTTTAGCCATTGCAAATTCCCTACCGCGCAAGGGCGAGGAAGTGATGGCACTGGGAGCCCCCAAAGGACTCTCGTTCTCGGCCACCAAAGGCATCGTCTCCGCAATTCGCCCCGCTCAGGAAATGCGGGACGACGTTGGCAGATTCGAAGTTCAAGGAACATGGATCCAAGTCGATGCGCCCATTTCACCCGGTAACAGCGGCGGACCTTTGATCAACAACAAGGGCGAAGTCGTCGCTATGAGCACACTAGCCTCACAAGGTTCGGCTCAGAATTTGAACTTTGGGATCTCGTCGCAAGACATCGCCAACGCAATTAAGTACTCCTCCTTTGGCAAACTCGCTACGCTCCGCGAGGCCGCCTCCCGAGTCCGCATGTCGGAATCGGGTGGCTCCCGGCCCGGAGGTCGCCCCAATCCGAATGGTGCGCTCGCCAAGAAGATGATGCCGCCCGAAGCACTGCAGGACTACGTCCGCAATGCACAGAGCTCCTTCAAAGAATTAATGATCGGGCTGCGTAAAGAGTCCGCCCGTCTAAGTGTGGACCTAAAGGAGATGCGACGCGGGACGCCAGGTCTCCCACCTGGCGCGGTTCAAAAAGGCATCAGCATCATGAGGGTGACTGCTCCCGGTCGACGCGATAAGAAGTGGTACTTCCTCAACCAGCGGGTGAAAGATGTAGCAATCACAGAACAACAAGAACGCATCCGTCGCTACACAAAGCTCAAGAACAAGATCAAGTCTTTCGAAGATGCAGACTCAATTTTTGAATTGCTTTGGAACTTTGGGCCAGCCCTCGAAGTTCGCGAGGAGCGCTCCGTCGGTTTTGCCACCGACCTGTTTGTCGTGCATGCATTCAATGCCCACGACGCAATCGCCACCTACGACGACAAACCCTATCTGCTGTATCTGAACTCGACCGCAGGCATCAGCGGCGGTGAAATTCTCTCAGGCCCGATCTTTGTCGCCGGGACCGCGACTGCGATGGCAGAAAGTGGCCTGACCACTGCCTTGACTGTACTGCAGGAGGTGAGCAAAACAGAACTCCGCGAGGCAATCGGGATCTTCCTAGCGGAGAACGCCTCCGAAGTTTACCGCGTCTGGACTGCCAAGAACGGAAACTACTCCGTCAAAGCCAAACTACTCGGCTCTGACGGCAAAAAAGCTGTCCTGCAAAAAGAGGATGGTAAGATCCTGAACGTTGACATCAGCTCACTAACAAATTCCGATCAAGAGCTTATCCGCAACAGCAACTAACTCTAAGCCCCTGCCAACTACGCTCAGCCTATCTGCTCTCGGTCTATTCTATCTGCCCCCCGTCTATCTGCTCTAGATAGGGCCCGGCCCCCAGAGCGAGCAGCGAACAAGGCCCATGGAGCAGCGAACAGTTCCCAAGACCTAGAGCTTTGGCTACAATTCGACGCTCAGCCCTAGGAATGTTTGGCCCACGCAGGTTCCCCCTCCGCTGACTGTAGACCTCTCCGCTCGTTGGCAATTTGGCATCTCGAAACTTCTTTGGCCTCCGTCAAAGAACTGGGATCGCTACGTGCGAAGGCTACTCCAGCGAGTGTCGTCGTTTGCAATCCGTCGTTTGCAATCCGTATTGCTGGAAGCGAAATCCAGCAACGCAACCTGCTGGGACGAATCTACGTAAGGAAGAATCCTCCGTGCAAACTTCCGTCGAATCGAATGTAATTTACCCCGCCGACCGACTGAAGTGAGTCGCTAGAAAGCCCCAAATCAATGAGCACTGATACCCCTGCCGAAACTGAGTCTCAAGTTCAACAGACGGCACTCAGCGATTGGCATGCAGCTAACGGAGCACGCATGGTCGAATTCGCCGGCTACGAGATGCCAATCCAATACTCTTCGATCGTTACCGAGCACAATGCGACACGGACCGCAGCGGGCGCATTCGACATTTCGCACATGGCTCGTCTCCGTTTTGAAGGCAATCGAGCACACGAGCTGCTAGACCACGTTCTGACTCGCAAAGTTTCCAACATCAAGTTGGGACAGGTCCGTTACTCGCTGATCTGCAACGAGAACGGAGGCATCTTAGATGATGTCCTAGTCTCGAATCTGGAGAGCCCAAGCAGTCGCCAATTTTTCTTGATGGTGGTGAACGCGAGTAACCGAGCAAAGATCCTAAAGTGGCTCGAACCACACCTGGCCAATTTTCCGGACGTGGCATTCAACGATGTGACCGACTCCACGGCCATGATCTCCATCCAAGGGCCGGCCGCCAGCGGAATCATTGAAAAGCTCTTTTCATCGTCGGCCGGTCAGCTCGGCTACTATCGCTCACTGGTTACGGACCAAATGAGCAAGCCTTGTATTGTCAGTCGAACCGGATACACGGGCGAAGATGGATTCGAACTAATCGTTCGCTCCGAAGACGCAAAACGTGTCTGGGAAAACGTACTATTGGCGGGGCGAGATGCTGGAGCTCAACCCGTCGGCCTCGGAGCTCGAGACACACTTCGACTCGAAGCAGGCATGCCCCTCTATGGCCATGAATTGTCGGAAGAGATCGATCCACTGACGGCCGGCCTCGGGTTTGCCGTTAGCCTCAAGGAGCGGAACTTTGTTGGCTCCGAAGCACTTACCAAAATCAAAGCAACTCCGCGGGACGTCTGCCGCATTGGACTGAAGATGGCAGGACGCAGACCCGCTCGCGAAGGCGCGAAGTTAATCGATCAAGACCAACGGGAAGTCGGTGAGATCACCAGCGGCACCTTCTCACCTACTCTTCAAACGCCAATCGCCATGGGATACATTCATCGCTCCATGGCCGTGGTCGGACAATCCATCGATGTCGATATCCGCGGCTCCAAATCAGAAGCCCAAATCGTCGAGCTTCCTTTTTACAAGCGACCTCAATAGTCCGAGTCGCTCTCAGATCCAAACTCCGTAGAAGATCACCAGGGCACGCCTCACTGATCGCTTTAACCGGAATACTCACAGCCACCTTTCAGATCTATCGCAGGAGCAACCAAGATGAATCCCCAGGAACTACGATATAACGCCTCCCACGAATGGGTTGGTATCGGCGAAGATGGGCTGGCAGTGATCGGCATCACCGATTTCGCAATCGAGCAATTGACCGACCTGGTCTACATGGCACTACCCGATGTCGGAGCAAAGGTGACCACAGGAGAAGAATTCGGTGAAGTCGAATCCGTGAAGGCGGTTAGCCCCCTGTATAGCCCCGTCGACGGAGAAGTCGTGGAAGTGCATAGCGAATTGCCCGATGAACTTGAGAAGCTCGGAGAAGACCCATTCGACTACGGTTGGATCATCAAAGTAAAATTGGCAGAGGGTGCTAGCCTGGATTCTTTGCTCGATCACGACGCCTACAAGAAGCAATGTGCGGACGCTTAGGCCGCCTGGCTGGAAACGTTGTGATGGCTTGTTTGCTCCAAAACCAGTAGCCCGCACAGGCAACAGCAAACGTAGCTCGACCGAGTGATTACAACGGCCCGGTCGAGACAACAACGCTCAACCGTTCTACGGCAAACTGCTCTTTCAAAATTTAATCAACTGCGTCAGCACAAATTCCTGGTCTGCGGGACTCTCATCGGAGCCTTGCGGAGTAAGTGGGATCCCGCGTATTCGGCAACCGATTATGCGAGCCCTTGAATCGAACTAGTAACTTTCCTCAAAGGGAACTAGATGGCTTATTTATTCAACACTCCAGAAGACACTCGCGAAATGCTCAACACCATCGGGGCTGCCTCGATGGACGAGCTATTCGCTCACATTCCGGAGGAACTCCGGTTCAAGCAGACTCTCGACATCCCGCCAGCGATGTCTGAGCTGGAGATGACGCAGCACATGGACGGTTTGGCCAGTAAGAACAATGGAGTCAGCCGTAGTGTTTGTTTCTTGGGTGGTGGAGCTTACGACCACTTCATTCCGGCCGTCGTAGACCACATCGCCAGCCGCGGCGAGTACTACACTTCGTACACACCGTATCAGCCGGAGGTCAGCCAGGGCAACCTGCAGGTAATGTTCGAGTATGAAACACTCATTTGCCAACTAACTGGCATGGATGTATCGAACGCGAGTTTGTACGACGGAGCCAGTTCAACAATCGAGGCGGTCTCGCTCGCGATGGCATCGCAGCCAAAACGCAGTCGCATCGTTGTGGCAGAGAGTCTTCACCCCGAATATCGGCAGGTTTTGGAAACCTACCTGCAGTGGACTGACTTCGAATTGGTACAAGTTTCATGTGACAACGGATGTATTGATCTCGATCAGTGGCGGGATGCTATCGATGATTCGGTCGGCTGCGTTGTGCTGAGCCAACCCAACTTTTTTGGAGTCGTCGAGGACTTAGCTCCAGCCGCCGAGATCGCCAAAGACAACGGTGCTACAGTCATTGGGGTCGTCGACCTCATTAGTCTTGGCCTCTTCAAGGCACCCGGAGAATGGGGAGCCGACATCGTCGTTGGCGAAGGTCAGGCACTCGGCAATCCGCTTCAATACGGCGGTCCTTACTTGGGCGTCATGGCTTGCCGCGACTCGTTTGTCCGCAGGATGCCAGGACGCATAGCTGGTCAGACCGAAGATCGACTTGGGAATCGCTGCTGGGTCTTGACTCTACAAACGCGGGAACAACACATTCGCCGCGACAAGGCGACAAGTAATATTTGCAGCAACCAGAGCTTGTTTGCTTTACGAGCCGCCATCTATCTCGCTCTACAAGGGCCACAGGGGCTGGCCGAAACGGCCCAGCACTGCGCCTGGAAGGCTCAGTACCTCGCAGAACAGTTGGATGCGTCGGATCGATTCGAACTAGCTTTCACGGACCGCCCGACCTGGAGAGAGTTCGCCATTCGCGATCGCAACAATGACGTCCAAGGGCTGCTGGCCGCAGCCAGCGCCCAAGGGATCTTAGCCGGCCTGCCACTGGGAACTTGGTATCCCGAACTCGATGATTGCCTGCTGATTGCTGTCACTGAAAAACGCACCCGCGAAGAGCTAGACCAGTTCGTTCGCCTTCTTAACCACACTTCTGTCGGAGAGCTAGCCAATGCGTAATGTCCAAGCAACCCAGTTGCTCTTCGAACTTGCTAAGCCGGGACGACGAGCAAACCTACTTCCCGACTGCGATGTCCCCACTTCGGACCTCCAAGCTCAGTATCCGGCAGCGACGTTACGCGATGCTCCACCTGAGCTACCCGAGCTTTCGGAGGGCGACGTGGTTCGGCACTTCACGAATCTTTCGACATTGAACATGTCCGTCGATACGCACTTCTACCCCTTGGGTTCGTGCACGATGAAGTACAACCCAAAGCGGAACGAACGACTCGCATCACTGCCCGGCATAGTGGACTTACATCCTTTGCAGCCTGATGCCACCGTCCAAGGCATGCTCGAGCTGCTCTACGAAGTCCAAAGCTACTTCGCCGAGATCTCGGGACTACCCGCCGTTTCGTTGCAGCCCGCCGCTGGCGCACATGGCGAACTCACTGCTTTGATGGCTGCGGCTGCCTACTTCCGAGACCGAGGGGAAGAACGCACCGAAGTTCTCGTACCCGACAGTGCGCACGGAACGAATCCCGCTAGCGCGACCATGGTTGGCTTCAAAGCAGTCATGATCAAATCGCGCGAAGACGGCTCAGTCGACTTTGACGATCTGCGATCCAAAGTTAGCGAGAAGACCGCAGTCTTCATGATCACGAATCCGAGCACGCTGGGGCTATTCGAAAACCAAATCCACGAGATTGCCGAACTCATTCACGGAGCGGGTGGTCTCATTTACTTAGATGGCGCCAACATGAACGCCATTCTTGGGATCGCGCGGCCTGGTGACTTTGGTGCTGACATGATGCACTATAACCCGCATAAGACATTCAGCGGGCCACACGGTGGAGGCGGCCCAGGCGCTGGGCCAATCTGCGTTCGCGACTTCCTTGAGCCTTTCTTGCCAGTGCCCCGAGTTGCAAAGAGCGAATCGTCCGACGCTGAAATGCAGTACTACTTGGACTTTAACCAGCCCAAATCAGTCGGCCGCGTGAGGAGCTTCGTTGGCAACATCGGAGTCCTCGTCCGAGCCTACTGCTACATCCGCGCCTACGGCGGAGAGGGGCTTCGCGAGGTGAGCGAGAATGCAGTGCTCAACGCAAACTACCTGCTAGCGAAGCTAAAGAAAGTCCTCCCTGTCCCAAAGGGCGACCGCTGCATGCACGAGTTCGTCGCTTCGGCCGAACAACTCAAGAAAGACCGTGGTTTGACGGCAATGGATTTAGCCAAACGATTACTCGACTTCGGGTTCCACGCTCCTACTGTGTACTTTCCGTTGACCGTGCCCGAAGCCATCATGATTGAACCGACGGAGACGGAGAGTAAGGAAACACTGGATGCATTCGTTTCCGCCATGGAGAGCATTCTGGAGGAGTCCAATGAGGAGATCCACGATGCTCCACGCACGACAACCATTTCGCGTCCTGACGAAGTCAAGGCAGCGAGGCAACCGGTGATGAAGTGGACTGTCTCGAGCTGATGTAGGTGACACAATTAAATCGTCGAAGCGAAGTATTCGACTGAATGACACTAACGGGAGGGGGAGCACAGATCGTAGTGCCCCCATGGAGGCATCTATGCAGTGTTTCGGCTTCATCGATGGAGCACGCGACGCCTTTGAGAATATGCGGCTTGATCAGCAAATGCTCCAGGCCGCAGTCAACGAAGACGCGATCTTCGTTCGCGTCTACGAATGGAGTGCTCCAACCGTTTCCCTGGGGTATTTCCAAAAGTACTCGGACCGAACCGGACACCCAACGAGCGACGAACTAACATTGGTCCGGCGTACCACGGGCGGCGGAGCAATCGTCCACGATCACGACTGGACTTACTCAGTCGCAGTGCCACCTTCTGGCGAACTCGCAGCAACTGGAGCTTCGCAACCGCTTTACGACGGCATACACGACGCAGTAGTCGACTGGATCGGAGAAACGCTTGGACTTGAAGCAACCCGTTGGCCTGATGCGACATGTCCGAAGTCCAACTGCCCATTCCTCTGCTTCGAAAGGCGGGCCCTCGGAGATGTGTTGGTTGGCGACTCAAAGATCATGGGAAGCGCCCAGCGACGCCACCAAGGCGGTATTCTTCAGCACGGGAGCTTACTGCTCAAAAGGAGTAGTTTTGCTGCCTCCCTCTCTGGCCTAGAAGAGTGCGGTGCCCAAGAAATAGCGAAAAGCGAGCCCGCGAACATGTTTTCAGCGGCTCAAAAGGCATCGTTTGCGAGGGCAATATTTGCCGCCATTGCTCGCCTCACAGCAACCGACGTTATCCAAACAGGTTTCTTAGATGCGTTGAAATCGCCCAAGATCACGACGGATTTCAAGGACGACACCTGGACCAAACGCCGATAATTCGCTCGAAACGCGAAGATTCTCCCCAAAGAGAGCAGCAAACCAAATCCAGGAAATCCTACCTCCGCTCTTGCCAGGAACCAGAGTGTCTAGCGATAATGTAAAGCTAATAAAAATCGAACATTAACGTAATACAACAATAAATTCACACTGCTTGGCTGATGCCCAGCCCCTCTTCCAAAAGTAGTGTGTGGTCGCCCCTTTTCTTCAGGCAGAGTTAACGTATGCAGATACAGCTCCAGGTGGCCAACGGTTCGCAAGAAGGCAAAATCATTAAGGTCAAGCACGATAAGTTCTTGATTGGCCGCAGCGATGACTGCCACCTCCGCCCGAAGAGCGAATCAATAAGCCGTCGGCATTGTGCAATTGTGCATAAGAAGGGCAAAATTTTGCTCTTGGATTTGAAGAGCCGAAACGGAACGGAAGTCAACGGAAAGAAGTTGGATCCGTCCAAAGCCAAGATCCTGAAAGACAAGGACCACATAAAAGTCGGCAAGCTTGAGTTCATCGCGTTGATCGAAGCAGGCGTGAAGAGTGTCAAGAAATCGGAAGTCAAAGACGTCAAGGAAGCGGCAGTTCGAACTGCCGAGAGTGCGTCAGACAGTCACTTTGAAGAAGTCGACGTTTCCGGTTGGCTTGATGAGCCGAACCAAATGGAGAGTAACGCTGCCGAAACTGTGACCCGGCAGTTCGAACTTCCAGATTCGACGGAAAGCGCTGAACTATCCGGCGAAACGGTTATGGAAGCGCAGTCGGACTTGGAAACACAAGAACAGGAAGACCCGGCGAAAAAGAAGAAGCAGAAACCAGGGAAGCTTCCCAAGATCCCGAAGAAAACGGCAACCGGAAATTCTAAGGATGCCGCGTCGGAAACACTTCGCAAATTCTTTGGCGGAGGTCGCTAAAGCTAAATCAAGGCCCGCACAGCGGGCCTTTTTTATTGCTCATGCCTATCATTCCCATAGGCCCAAATAGTCTAAAACTGAAACGCAATCCGTCTTACCGCTCAACAGATTGCAATGCTCGACCCCAGTCTTTTCTTCGCAAGGTGAGCCCAGTGACGAAAACCTTCGATCGCATCACCGTTCGTAAATTGTCAGTCTTAATTCTCTGCTTGGCACCCATCCTGCTAGCCGGGGCAACGTGGCTGAGTCCAATTCCTCAAGAGCAATTCGTCGTCGTGCTCAAGAACGGCATGGTCCTAGGCCCAGGCCCCCTATCCGACACCGATAGTATGAGCACCACTGGCTTTCAAAGAGGTGGAAACGCTCAGAAGGCCAAGAACATCGGCATTATGGATGATGGCCTGAGGCTAACTTATTTCAGTCTTGGACCAAAGAACTTCACCGCTAACCCGTCGAACGCCGCTCCGCTCGAGGAAATTGAAATGCCCTCAGCCCGGGAAGTCGCGCGGTCGGGGAATCCACCGTCCATTCGGCAACTGCTGGGTGTATCCGCATTCAACAAGTACGGAAGACGCACGTTCAAGTTTGTATCGCAGCGCGGGCCAACGGAAGTACTTCAAGGCATCACGCTGCTGACCCCCGAGTATGCCAAGATCGAAATACTCAATACAGAACGCGACCAGTTTATTTGGGATACGCGCATCTCGACGTCTTCCATCCCCCCGGACCAACTTCGCGCGATGCTAGACCAGGTGCTCGACCTTGAGAAGTCTGGCGAGTGGCTGCGCATGGTCCGTTTCTATATGCAGGCTAAACGCTACGGTGAGGCACGCAACATCATGACCGAGGCTTTGCAGCGTTTCCCTGGAGCTCTAGCCTCACGAACAGCCGTCGTCGAACAGTTGGACCAGTTTTTCGCCAATGACAAGTTCGAAGAAATTAAGCTTCGCAGAGATGCGGGGCAACATATGCTCGCCGCGCGCTATCTCGGGGCCTTTCCAGTGAATGCTCTTCCATTGGAGTCCCAAACCAAACTCCAAACGGAAGTCGAAACAGCCCAGCAACGCCTGGTCCTCATGGGTAACATCGCAGAAGACTTACGCCAGAAAGTTGGTTTACTTAACGACGCTGATCAGAAGCTTGTTCAGCCGATTATCGCTGAAGTTTTGGGCGAACTGTCGCACAACTCGCTCGTACGCCTCAATGACTTCAATCGTCTGCGATCCGACGATGCCACTCCGAATGAAGATAAAGTGGCATTGGCAATCTCCGGCTGGATACTTGGCAGCGGCTCTGGTGTAGATAACTTCGCCATCGCAAAGTCATTGATCCGCGTACGTACGCTGGTCATTGAATACCTCAACCAAGCTCCCCCACCTCGTCGCCAAACAATCATGTCTCTGCTCCGTGCTGAGGAAGGCGCTCGACCAGATCTACTCGCCAAGATACTCGAGAATCTCAAACCACCTCAGCCACAGCCCGCAATTAACGAAAATGATCCGCCTGGTCTTTTCCGCTGCAAAGCCTCGCGGCCGAACGCTACAGACGTCGACTACTTGGTCCAGCTTCCACCCGAATACGACCCAAACAGAAAGTATCCCTGCATTCTTGCTCTTCCTGGTCGCGGCGATGTACCGGATTTAGAAATCAACTACTGGTGCGGAGTCTACTCGCAGCTTGCTGTCCAATGGGCACGCTCTGGCTACGCGACTCGAAAAGGCTACATCGTCGTGTCTCCCAATTGGATGACACCGGAACAGACGGAATATAAGTACACCGAGGCCGAGCACTCGCGGATTCTACGCAGCATGAGAGACGCGCTGCGAAGGTTTAATATCGACACCGATCGCATCTATCTTTCAGGTCACTATGCGGGCGCGACTGCCGCCTGGGATCTGGCATCTTCCCATCCTGATCTTTGGGCGGGCGCCATCCCGATCTCGCCAGTTGCGGACAAATTCATTGTGCAATACAGAGAGAACCTCAGGGGTCAACGCCTCAATGAAATCCCACTTGGTACCTACATCGTCTACGGCGAACTCGACGGGAAACGAATCGACTCCAAAGTAGGCACCGTGGCAGACGAATACGTGCGTTCACAAATGTATGATTCGATGGTCGTCGAGTATCGCGGGCGAGGCAGCGGACTTTTCACTGATGAAATCCCACGTATGTTCGAATGGATGGAGTTGTCGACTCACCGCCGAGTCACCACGCCACGGGCCATTGACGTTAAGACGATGCGTTCAGGCGATCGCTTTTTTTACTGGCTTGAAGCTCCATCGCTTAATTCGAAAGTCTCGCAGAATCCGTATCAAATCGACGTCGGCTCTGCCGGCAACATCGAAGCCGAGTTGCTCACTGCGAGCCCGAACACGATCCGGATCTCCAAAATTCCATCCGATGGTAAGCGAGCGTGGGTTTGGCTGACACCGGATATGGTCGACTTCGCGAACCCAGTCAAAGTCATCTTTGGACGCCCGAAGAATTTTGACGTTTCCCCTGACATCGGCGTAATGCTCGAAGACGTCCGAACGCGCGGTGACCGCTACCATCCGTTCTGGGCCAAGATTGAACTCTAGGTTCACCTCCAAACTCAATTTCTGACCTACTCTTGGGATTCATCGCGGAGGAGTGTTGCGAGTCAATCCGCCCAGCTAACCCACGCGGCCTCATAATTTTCAAGAAACTGCTCTGTATCGGCGGCTCTGAAGGCAGAGCGATTCCATGCTGCGGATATCCCAAGCTGTCCCCAGTTGATACACAAGCCAAGGGCTAAGTTCGTGTTCCTTCTAACGGGAGGTGCGACCAGAATATTGCGTAGCCGAGCATCGCCAATCATTCGGCAGCCTTCTTCTTCGGGGAAATAGCGTTTCATTCCGCGCGAGATATCCCCGGTGTAGGTCAGGACCGCAGTCGCCATGTAATTGCTGCGACGCAGTACCCAGCGAAAGAAATTCGGACTCTGCGAGCCAGCCTTCAATGCTTCGAGGAAATCCATCTGGAGTCGCGTTTCCTTGATGGATTTGACTTCCTCATGGACCGAAGCCAGCAGAGTTTCCCAATCGCGTGTTTGTTCGTAGGTCCGTCCCAGAAACGTGAAGCTAAGCCGGTTAGTCGCTGGCATTCGCAGGTCGCTTCGCGATCTCAGATCGTAGGGCATCAACAAACGCAAGCGAGACTTTCGGCTAACTTTTGTTCGTGACGTGTTCCAGTCGGCACAGACTCTAAACAAGAGAGCAAGTGCGACATCGTTGATGCCCACCGAGAGGCTTTTAGCCTTGTCAATGATACGTGCAGAAACTTCACGACTAAGCACAGTATGTCGGAGAGGCTCGCTGTTATCGACAGCCGACGTTGACGTTTCGCTAGGCTCTCCAATCAAAGCTTTGGGCGGCTGGAAGTGAAAGTAGTGCGCGTTCTTGATGCGTTGCCAGGTCGTTAACGGCTTAGCGGGAGGCCCTGAAAATGTACTGGAGAAATCGAATCGGTCTTTCAGTAGGCCAACGTCGAGCTCATCCCAAGGTCCTGCATCTTTCCGCGTACTACGACGCCCTTCCCTCCCCGAACTCGAAACCACCTCAGCTTTCACCGGCTCTTCGTCCGAATCCGTATTGCGTTTACTTTCAATAGTAGCGAACTCCAACTTCTTCGCTTCAGCGTAGCCTGTTAAGGCGTCCAAGAGCACGCGTCGGAGTCCAACTCCATCGCAGCACGCATGATGCAACTGAATCATGAGGCGTGCACCGCCATCTTGTTGTTCCGAATACCAATAGCGACTTCCGCACTCGCTTTTCAGATCGATCGGCACCGGCGCACCACTCACTAGAATGGGCGAATCGCTCTCCAGCTTCAGCATTGGTTGATAGGACGCGTCGTAGTGCCATGCCCACTGCCCATCGGCTTCGACAAGCAGGCAAGCCAGCAACGGATTCCGATGAACGGCTGCCTCAATAGCACGTTCGAGCAATCGCACATCCAAGTGATTCGCAAAGTGCAATTCGATGAAGCTGCTCATAGGCTGAGCCGAGCATTCATCCCAGATCACATACTTCTCAAAGGGCGATAGCGGCAACGGGAAGAGCCGATGATTCTCAGCCTTTGCCGCCTCGATGCTCCCGAGCGATGCAAGCCCTTTCGCGGAATCAAGAGACTCATCCATGAAGCGACTCCCCTCCGTCGACGACTAGTGTCGCGCCCTGGACTAAATCAGAAAGGCTGCTCGAAAGGTACAGGATTGCATCTGCCACTGCGTTAGTACTGAGGGGCAAACCACCGATTGGGCGCCTCTCAGAGACAGCCGCAAACGCTTGCTCGCTGCCCGGGAATCCACGAGTTGAGTCCGTTTCCACCAAGCCGGCTAAGACGACATTTACGTTAATCCCATCATCGCCAAGCTCGAGTGCCAGGTGCCGCACTAGGCTCTCCAAAGCAGCCTTGGAAGCTCCGATCAATCCGTAGGCCGGGAGTGCACGATGCGAACCATGACTAGACAAAGCAATGATCTTGCTACGTGACTGGGATTTGGAAAGCAGAGGCCTCGCCGCTTGGGCCAACAACATGAGCGAGCGTACATTCGTGTTCATCGTGGCTTCAAAGTGACGCGGAGTAGCGTCCATCAAATTGCGGAAACCACCCGATGCGGCATTGCTGACCAGGATATCAAGCGTCTCAAACTCGCCACCCACAAACTCCAGCATGCTCTGAATGTCTTCCGGCTCGCTCACATCCGCCTTTACCGTCGCGGACCGCCGACCGAATCGGGCGATCTCATCGGCAACCTCGGACGCCGCAGATTGGCTTGTCACGTAGTTGACGATAACGTCCGCGCCAGCTTCGGCTAAACGCAATGCTGTCGCTCGGCCAATCCCACGTGAAGCTCCAGTCACGAGGGCCGTTTTTCCAGATAGATCAATCATGATTCAGCTAACTTCCGTTCGTATGTCAGAGTTTCTTGGAAGTGGTGGACACGTTCTTCGCAGGCTCCCAAAACGCCCTCATGCGGACTGTGCTCCAAGCCCTTTTGAATGGCGGCGAACATCTCCATGTCCTCCAAGAGTATTTTCTTCGTGATAGAAGATGTAAGCTTTCCCCAAAGGCGACTGAACCTACCCCGCAACGGTCCAACTCGACCACTCGTAGGTCTTAGACCAAACTGACTCACAAAAGCTCGGCATCGATTCGGCGACTCAGGAATCAAACATTGAACAAGACTGATCGCATCCGTGAAGGAAAACAGTAGATTTGGGAAGTGGTGATGCTGTGCATAAGAACTCGTCACATCGACGCCCATCCAACGCACAAATCGCGACTCAAGTTTTTGGAACGTTTGATCCAACCGATTGTGAGGGCTGAAGGGCAGATTGGTCATCATCGAAGTGTGACGCTCGGCCAATTCGTGCTGCATGCGTGCTGCACCTGGATCTTCGCGAAACGTAGAAGAGTGCACATTTGGAACATGGTAGGACTCCAATGCGTTTTCAATGGGTACCTTCCAATTGCAATCGTAGTCGGGTTGCCACTGCATCGCTGCGAACCACCCTGCCCCGAATCGCTGCGTGAGGAACTCGTAGAATTCCTCTCCGAGAAACGTGTTGATGGATGGCGGCTTTGTGCTAACCGACAGAAAGACCAAACCGCCCACGGTCGCTAACGCGTACTCTCGCAGGCATAGGCTTGAAGACTGAACACCTTTGAAGTTCTCAGCTTGAGGAATTTTGCCGGTCGAGCCATTCGCCTTGTACTGCCACCCGTGGTACTGACACTCCATGCTCTTCGAATTACCGGAGGCGACCGAAGAAATCAAACAATGTCGGTGGGCACAAACGTTGGACAACGCCCGAAGCTCCCCGTCAAAATTGCGAATTTGGACTGGGTGCCCCAGCAACTCTAAGGTCACAAAGTCACCCGGACGGGCCAGAGCTTCCGTCGTGGCGACGACATGCCATCCGCTCTTCAAAACGGCAACATCTAATTCGAAATCGGCCGAGTCGAAATAACCGCTGGGCGGAATTCGATGTGGGTGACAGTGATCGGAAGTAAACATGGTCAGGAAGTCGTCGCCTTTCTTACGCTGCGTGAACTACGCATCGCGAACCGCGTCCTGCCCCAATTGCTTGCGGCTGCCTGCAGCGCTCGACTTTGCAGTGCTCGCATCCATCCACTGAACTTCGTAGCGTTGAGCGTCCAACAACACTGCTCCGTCGACACCGTAAAGAGTAAAATCAAAATTCGCATTGCGCCGACCATCCGACGTCACGTTTGAGCCCTTGAGGGCTATGTGAACTTCGCAGGCCTCACCCGGATATGGCAATCGACCGAGACTGATCTGGCCAATCTTCACCGGCAGCGCTGAACCCGAGGCAACTTGATCCCAAGCCAAAATTCCCGTGGCGAATAGACACGCGTCCATCGCTGCTGAGGGAACGGACCAACCCTCGACCGCACGGCCCGAGCCTGAGAGTTCAATCAAGGCTGGGGCTGAGATCCAACCAACTGCCTCGGCTTTCCCCAAGGCGAACCGACGCAGCCGTTGCAGCGACGAACCGACATAGAATTCCGCGTCGGCATCCGGATACGCGGCAAGGTGAACGTCGCCGACTGATTTCCGATCAATGTGAACCGAGGCTTGGCAGTTCTCCGAATCCGCTTGAGCACTAGCACTAAAGTGCAATCGGTCGTTCTCCAGCAAACGCCCTCCGCGGCTCTTAAAATCGCAGAGCAGCGAAAGCTGATAGCGTGCACCGTCTGAATTGTTCTCTCGACTGACGGTCGACATTAATTCTCGCGGCTCGTCGGTGAAGAAACGAAGCGGGGTGTGTGCTTGAACCTCCGTTAAGCGGACACGCTGCGTTCCCATCGCTGCACGCGCTGCTTCGTGTAGTAGCTCTGTCGCCACGACAAACGGAAACAGCGGACGCCCGCCCAAAGTGTGTTCGGCAAGGAATGGATCTTTGACCGGATCGACTTTCGATCCAAATCGGTTCACTTCATCGCCGCGCCGCCGCTTCGTATCCTTGCCCGCTACCGGCAACTCTTGATCAAGTAGCGGAAAGCCATCGAGAGTCTCAGTCAAAGCCGTATCGGTTGTCTGGCTCTTCTCTCCTGGTGCCGAAACGACAGTTTCAGAGGGGTAAAACGTGCGGAAGTAGCGATCATCGGTGATCAGCACTTCCGAAGCTTGGCTATCACTCTCAAGTTCATCGATCAAGTGCTGAAGCCCTTCCTTTGCAGGCATGAACTGCATGTCGATCATTTCTAAAGCGAGCTTGGTTTCGGGCTTTGTGGCCATCCCAATGTCGCCCCATGCATGCCAGTGAAAGCCAACAGCCCTGACGTTAGGACGCCGCGATTGAAACCAATCCAACTGCTTGCACAATAACTCGTTCGCGAGCGAATAGTCCGTATGTCCGTTCGCGCCGAAACGTCCACTGATGGAGCCGAAGCCAACAAAGAACTGCAATGGATCTTCTTGAGTAGCACTCATCAATGCCAGTGCTCCGTCAACTTTTGCGGCAACGCACTCGTTCACTTTTTCGGGTTGCTTGCGATCGAAGCGTGAATCTTTTCCGACTCCAGCGCCATGCAGAACACCATCGATGGGCCCTGAAATGCGACGCACCTCAGCCAACGTCGCCTCTAAGTCGGAAAGGTTGGAAACATCGCAACTATGGTAGTGCGCCTCAATCCCCAACTCTTGCAACTTGCGAACCGTAGCGTCAATCTCCAGTGCCTTTTCGACGTTCTGCCAAACCTTCACCGGGTTCCGTCCTTGACCTCGCGAGCCCGTCATCACCTTCGCTTTCAGCTTCTTCGTCTCTGCCGCCCCAAGGTCTCGCCAGCTAGGATCCACCGTTGGTACAGGTGATTTCCCAATCAGATGCAGCTTCAATCCATAACGCAGCGCCATTTCTTCAGCCACATACGCCGTAATGCCTCGAGCACCTCCAGTGAACACCCAGTTGCCGCCGTACTTAACGCGTGAGGCCACATTCGTTTCCAACGCGTTTGCGTCACTCTTCTGCCGAGCAACCGCCAGACTACGAGGCAGCGCACGGATGACTTGCCGTGTTCCACTAGCATAAGAAAGTTCAGTGTCGTAGCTCGGGTAAGCGAGTTCTTCCCAAATATGCCCCACCGTTTCGGAAGCTGACTGACTCGGGTGCGTGTCTAACACTTTAACCACCATCGGACGGATGCCCTGGGTCCAGCTTTCGATCAAAATCGACTTAAGCATTCCGCTCAGCCCACCGCCTTCGATACTCTCGACCTGCCGTCCGAATCCAAAATCACCACCCAGGCTAGTCAGACCAACCAAACTGGCTTGATAGGCGAGCCCATGCTCCAACACGTGCGAATGCCAACGCTGGCAGAGCCAAAAAGCAGACATGAGCCCTGCTTCGCGGCGTCTTTCCCAAGCGGCAAAGTCCGAACCGAATTTCGCGGCCGAGTCCAATGGACTCGTAATGAACAAGTGAGGAATCGTTCGCTTGGAGGACAACTCCGAGAACTTCTCAGCGAGATAGAAGGGGTCGCTCTTGCCGGACAACTGTTCGCACTCAACGCCAACGGAGCGAAGCCGGGCGACCAACTGAGTTGCCGTCGGATTGTCTCCCACGACCAAAGCAGAACCAAACCACTCCGGTTGTCGATTCGGGTGCGAGGCATAATTGCGTGCTGCTGGAGCCATCGTCAACTCATATCGCGACGCCACACGCGCAGGCCCCGCTGCGGACTGCACAGTGGATCTATCTTGTGAGCGATGCACCGAACCAACGTGTTCACTAAAGTCCGTTTGATCTGCCGCCGCGTTGCCGACTGTAGACTCGGCCTCTACTTCCTCGATCTTCAGCCGCGTTCCATCCGAGTTGCTGAAAACCAGGTTCTGCCTCTGCGAGTCAAAGCCAATCCGAAGTGCGGCCCCAGCCGTTGGCTTCAAGCACAGATCTTCAAACGCACAGTGTTGAGTCGAGAACAAACCGTCACCAAAAGATACATGAATTGCCTCTCCAAGGTCGGGGTTGAGCAAGACCACCCAAGCCTCGGTGTGCAGTACCTCACTCTGCGACTGAAGCTTCTTCAAGACTTCCTGCACGGGCAAGGCTTGGAACTCACGCATGCGATCACGAAGTTGAATCAACGTTTGCAGAGAATGCCCATTCGCTCCCTCCGACACGCCCCATAACGCGAACCCACCGACGGCAAGCCGACTGCCCTGAGCAACCGTGCTACCCGGTAGCAGTATCTCAGCCCCCGCAACTTCACCAGCACGAGCCAGCCAACCGAGTTGCCCTGCACAAAGAGACCTCAGTGCAACAGGTGGCAACCATTCTGCAAGCCACTGGACATCCCCATCGCCTCGTGAGTCACGCTGCTCGTTCGTAGGAAAACCAATGTGCCAACGAGATTCACGACTTAGCCAGTCATCCAGCTTACGGACGGTCTCACTTGAGGCCTTCATCGACGTCGCGAAAAGTTCCACGTCCTGTGAGTAAGAGGACTGGACTCCGTTGAGTTGCTGTGGCGTTTCATCGGCGTCAGCCATACGGATCACGCCGACACGCCGGGCGACGAAGGACTTCAGATTCTCCTGCGCGGACTCCAAGAACTCCGGATCGACCTCATATTCACCAGAGTTTGAAAGCTCCGCGGAGGGCAGGCGGATCGAACCTGGCTTCTCTTCCAGACTGCCGCCACTCACAGGCTGCCCAATCGTCTTTTCCGCCTTGCTATCCGAACTCGGCTCCTTGGCAAGCTGGGGTTCCTCTGACGCGACCGACGAACTGCTCAGTTGGTATTCTTCTTCTGCGGCTCGATGGTTGAACTCTGAGGAATTCATCGGACCTAGCTTCGAGACACTACTTCCAAAGTCGACGGCACCGCTCAAGGCCTTTTGAATGTCTCGCAGGGTGCGGAACGGATCCTGAGTCATTTTGTCGGGCGAATGCTCGATGGTCAGATCGAACATCTCGCGGATCTCTCCAAGCAACTGGGCTTTCTTGATACTATCGATTCCCAAGTCGGCTTCCAAGTCCGCATCTAACTCCACAACCTCAGGCGGATAGCCGGTTTGCTCGACGACAAAGTCGACTAGAAACTGCGCAAAATCGTTTTGATTTTCTTCGGGCGTTACCTGAACTTCTTGCCCCTGCTCCGCCTGCATTTGTGGGTGCAAACTCGCTTGTACCGTGTCGGTCGAAGCAACGGGAGTCTCGTTCTCCAGCACCTGGCTTCCCTCGACAGTCGCCTCGGATTTCAACCAATCTGCTTTGCCAGGTGTCGACTCCAATAAATCCACGATCTGAGTCAGGGTCTGGAACTGATCTAGCTTCGCTTGAGTTTGCTCAAGATCGAAAAACTCGCGTAGCTCACCAAACAACTGGGCCTTCTTGATGCTATCGATTCCAAGGTCAGCTTCCAAATCCCACTCTGGTTCGATGATCTCGGCGGGATAGCCAGTCTGCTCGACTACAAAGTCGATAAGGAACTTTTCAATACGTGAGCGATTGTTGAAACCCGCCTCAGAAACGGATGGTTCCCCTAGCGACGAATCGCGCGGAGTGTTCTCAACCGAAGGATTGCTTGACGAAAAAGCAGGGGCACTTACCCGGGCACTGGATCTCGCATTAGAGCGTCGAGAATCGGTCGCATCGAAGTGAACCGGCTTGGATGCTGACGTGTGAATTTCATTCGCCTGTACAGTAGCATTCGGCCGCTGCCCAATCGAGCTTCGCACTCGCGACCGGCGAGCTTCTGTAGCATCAAAATGGATCGGGGCTGCCTGAACTGACGACCTCTTGGACTCAGCCGCAGCGGTTGCTTGAGAACTACTGCGATCGGAGCACATTTCCAAGACGACTTCTGCGCGACTCATTTGATCTCTCGAACGACGCGGATGATCGGTGGCAATGGTGTGCAATCCGTTATCCGACTGACGAACCAACTTGCTCAATACTTGCTGAGGGCCAACTTCCACCATCAGTTGAGCGCCATCGGCCACAATCCGTTCGACGATACCGACGAAATTCAATGGAGAAGCAAGCTGGGATGCAAGCAGGTCGCGGAGCCGGTGCGGATCGGCTTCATACTGGTTGCTTACGTTGCTTAAGAAGGGCCGTTGAGGCGGCTGTATCTGAATCGCGTCGAGTGACTCGCGGAAAGGTTGTACAGCTTCGCTGAGCGCTGGAGTATGAAATGCTGTTGGGACAGCCAGAATTCGACTTCCGACCTGCTCATCATCCAGGAACTCGGCGAGGCGCGCAATCTCGGCTTGACGTCCACCTGCGACGGTCTGCGTTGGTGCGTTGACGTGCGAAACGTGCACGTCAACATCTGCCTCAAGAATCGCCTGCTCCAAACGTGTACGGTCAGCCTGCACACTCATCATCGCACACCCGGCTGGTGAATACTGTTTCACCGCCTGACATCGATACCAAGTTGCGCGCAGCGCGGTCGGCAAGTCCCAGCAGCCTGCGGCCAACATCGCTGCGAACTCACCGTAACTGTGCCCCGCCACGACATCTGGGACAAAGCCACGTTCCGAAAGCAATTGCAAATAAGTCCAATCCGCAATCAACATGGCCGCCTGCGTCGTCCAAACATCTTGCCCCAAACCTCCGGACGGATGCCAAGCCATCTCCGCAAACGCAACAAACGGTTGCCCCAGATCGGCTGCAACCTGCGACAATGCGTCATCGGCCTTTTGTAACCACGGGGCGACGCTCGGCCGATGTTGCGCCAGTTCTTTGAGCATTCCCGGATACTGCGAACCCTGTCCGGGAAACATCCACACCACTGGACGCCCACGCGACATACCTGGGATGCCTGATATCTTCGGCTCATTCGATCCGGTTCGTTCTGCTGAGTCAGACCAAAACAATCCCTGCTCGCCCAATGGAACTCGGCTCGCCGAATTCCCCATCTGCGCAGTCAATTTCAATGCACCCTTCTTCGCTTCACTGGCGTTGGATACGATCGCAGCTCGCCAAAGGTCATCTTCGAAAAATTGCTTCGCAGCCTTCGAACCTGTTGCCGACTCGCCAGAAAAACTCTTCAACTCTTGCACCAGTTGCTCTTTGGTGGGAGCTCCAAAACGATAGACCTCGGCTGCCCCTTGCTCAGGCAAAGCAACTTGGCTCGCTGGCACAAGCTCCCCACCACTGATAGAAACAGTGTCCCGACTGGCTGTCCGTGGTTTCGAAATCGTTGGCAATACCTTGCTCACGTTTGTATTCGGCGACTGGACTCTGGTCACGTAGCATTGGCCAGAGATTGAATGATCTACCAATGCGACTGGCGTTTCCTTTTCATCGATTTCAGACTTCAGAATCAAATCCAAAATCGGCTGTGCAGCTTGCAAGTGCCCGATGCGATCGATAGCCGTTGACTTCACCAGCTTCACTCCGACTACTTCGCTTGCCGGACCGTCGAGTGCGCGAACGCCGACGGCTCCAATCCAACGACTGCTTTCGTTGTGGCTTGCGTCATGAGCTCTCGCAAAACGGGTTGCCCGCTCGATCGAAGGCGTTGTGCCGCCTTGGCTACTTCCCACTGTGGAATCACCAATTGTGGCTAGTACTTTATTGCCGTCTCTTTCGGCGGCCGCGAGTGGCTTGAGTAAGACGAGTGCGACACCCTCGCTGACGCTATAACCGTCATCTACACTTCCTGTCGAACCTGGTAAGCGGCCAAGTTGCCACAAGTTCTCGATGGCAGCGTGGTCCAAAGCTCGCTGAGCAGCAGCGCATAGCACGTGACTGGCAGCCCTACTTCGCAACAGTCCGACCGAGGAGAACAAAGCAGCTGAACCAGAGGCATCCCCGGCATCGACCGCCATGGCACCGCCCATCAAGTCGTAGGTCTTCGACAACCGCGATGCGAGTGTACTACTGGTAAACGATCCGGTCTCATCCAAAATTGCTGGATGCATTTTCTCGAAGGTCTCTACGAACTTGGAAACACACTCGAGCGCAAAGTCGCGCGAGCCGGTTTCGGCTTCCAAAATCTCCCGTAGATGCTCACGGATCTCGGGCAATCGCAAACCAACGAAAAGCGCATTCCCAAAGTCACCACCAAACGAGCTGCCGACTACGACGGCCGTCCGCTGACGATCGAATTCCGAACTCAGTACCTGGGACTCGTGGAAAGCTTGCTCCGCCGCATCGAGCAGCATGAACTGCAGTGGGTTCGCTTGGCTGATCTGCTTGGGTGGGACCTTATGCCGTCGCCAATCGTATTCGAAATCCGTCACAAAACCGCTAACCAGCGAGTGAGCATACTCCGTACGAAGCCTTGAACTCGGGGCCTGCGCGAGGTAGCTTCCCAACGCGCCCGAAGCGGCCCGTTTTAAAGCGGCCACGTCGTGAGCTCCAGGAACAATGACACCCCGCCCGATCACCGCAATGGGCTCTTGCTCGGCTGCCTTTGAACCGGAGGTCGCAAACGCTCGGGGCGCAGCCGACAACGTAAGTTCCGGCTGGTACTCGTCAACGACGACATGCATATTGAGTCCACCAATGCCGAACGCATTCACGGCACCTCGTCTCGGGCCACCGTCGTCGGGCGCGTCCCAAGGTTCCCGCTCTGTCACCGCGTAGAGCGGCATTTGCTCCCAAGGAATCGCTTTACTGAGCTGCTGCACGTTGACGGTTGGAGGAATCGCCTGGTTCTGAATCGCCAGGACGGTTTTCACAAGCCCGGCAAGCCCAGCGGTTTCCAGAGTGTGACCAATGTTAGATTTCACACTACCCACGGGCAATTTCGAGCCGGGCGGTAAATGGCGTGAATAGAATTCGTTCAACGCCTCCATCTCAGTTGCGTCGCCAACTTGCGTACTTGTTGCATGAGCTTCAACCATCTGGACGCGGTCGGGACGTATTTCCTCTGAATAGGCTCGCTCGATGGCCGTGCACTGCCCTTCCTTACGAGGCGCCCAGAGCGAACGCCCTCGACCATCGCTGGCCATGCCCAACCCACGAATAACAGCGTGGATCTTGTCACCATCCGCCTCTGCCCGCTGGAGAGTCTTCACCAAGATCGTGACGTAGCCTTCCGAACTGATAAGTCCGTCAGCATTCTCGTCAAAAGGCCGCGAAGCTATCGCACTGCAGGACTGTGCATTCGAAAATAGAATCAAACTGTCCGTTTTATTGAAACTCGCGCCACCGATGAGCGCCATCTCCGCCTGCCCGGAATGGAGCGAGTTCGCTCCTAGTGCCAGAGCAACTAAGGACGAAGCACACGCCGCATCGATCGACATGAACGGACCGTCAAGATCGAACGCGTTGCTAATCAGACCAGCCGCATAACTCGCCTCGACAAAGGGCTTGCCGTTGCTCCGCTGTGGCCGCCCATGCTCCATACGCGTTTGGAATTCACGCTTAGCTCTCTGCCACGCTGCGTCGCTTAAGTCAGAGCCAACAGCCTGCTGAACTTCTGTCAGCAACTCGGCTTGCTCCCGAGCCAGCGCCCGAAAGGCTAACTCGCCTCCCAGTGTTGAACCACCGCTGTGCCCAACGAACACGCCAACTCGCCTGCCCACCAATTGCTCCGCGCTGTACCCCGCATCGGCAAACGATCGAGCTGCCACTTCACACAGATTCAGGTGACACTCGTCGTAATCTTGGGCTTCTGTTTTCGAGAAGGGAAGCAAACCCCAGTCCAACTCGCGTTCGGTAACGAAGCCACCGACATCCGCGTAGGTCTTGCCGCGTTTGCCTTTCTCAGGGTCAAAGTACAGCCGGCGATCTAATTTTGCATCCGGCATGCGTTCAACACTGTAGCCGCCCCTCTGCAGAAGATCCCAATAGGCCTCGAGACCATCCGCACCTGGCAAGCGGCATGCCATGCCAACGATAGCCAAAGGGCGGTTCAACCACCCCAATTCATTCTTGTGCGAAACGGCGGGCATTCAAATTTCAGTCACTCAGCGTGGTAAATCGAGAAGAGACACCATCCATCGTCCTTACAGCCTGGAGCGGCAGACGGTTGGTGTTTTTTGCACAAGCTACTTGGCAAACCCGCGGGAACAGGCTTCTAGCCACACGGCTATCGCAAGCCATTCATTTTAGGCTAAGACGCAGATTGTGCGATTACATCGTGAATCCAATGCTCGATTATCGCTAGCCAATTCGCAGGCATTCGCCCTAGTGCAACGCCGCGCCCGTTCTGAAAAGTGTCGAGCAATCGGGTTGTGCGGGTGAAACAGCCTGTAAGGACATCCAAAGGCATGGAAACTTGCCAGTGGTATTCCACATCAGAGGTCGCAGCACTGGATGTGGCAAACCACCTAGCCCCCTCTTTGACCACAAATATCGACTCGGGAGCGCCCTTCCCAAGCAACCTGAGCTCAAACTGAAAATCGGCGAGCGCTGCCACATCAGGGCAAGTCCCGCAGGTCGCGTCAAAGCCGCGAATGCGATGTACCCACTCACTTTCTTGTTGTAAGTCAGGCAACTGCGGCTTGGGCCAACCAAAGTTGGACTGCAGTGCAAAATCACTGAGTGAACACAAGAACTCGTAGTCAACCGTCGGACAAGGAAGTTGCTGAGTGACTTGCCGAGCCCGAGACACATCAAACTGCGGATCGCATTTAAAGTACGACTCATAGATCGACATCTGCTCGCGAAACGCACCAGCCGCCGGTTGTTCAGTGCGCGCATCACTCGAACTGCTCTCGTGGCTATCGCTGAACAGTCGTTCAATGGAGTCCGTGATCGCATCCTGCATCACGACTGCCGACACTGGCGATGCATGAGTCCAGTGGTAAACGCCGGCGGAAATTGATTCGTCCTGCACGACTTGTGCAACACAATCCGCCACCCAGTCGACAGGCACCAGATTCTTTACGTCATCAGGCGAAAGCCCCAACTGCTCGCGAAACCACTCGCCCATCCCCTTAGAAAAGCCGAACGCCTGCGCGTACTGAGCGCCAATTTGCAGGGGGGCGTAGAATCCATGAAAGGTCGTTGTACGGTGCGATTTCGAATCACCAACAACGATACTTGGCCGGTGAATGACTGTCCGTCCGCTAGGAACGGAAGAGCTCTGAACCAACGCTTCTGCCTGAATTTTACTCCTCTCATAGTCGTTGCCCGCAGACTCCAAATCGAGGTCGGCCGACTCCAGAACTGCCTCGCTGCCCCCTCCCCGGCCCCCAACGTACGCCGTCGAAACATGGTGAAAGTCACGAACTTGCAGCAAATTACAAAGCTGTAAAAGATTGCGTGTTCCGGCAACGTTAGTCGCATAGGGCTCGCCGCTCGAATCCTCTTGAAAGCGAATACTGGCCGCACTATGGACGACGGAGACTTCACGTCCTTGCAGCCACTCGAGGTCCTGTGAGCTGACTCCACAGTCTGGCTTCCCCAACTCGCCCGTGATCACTCGAGGTCGAGGGAGAAGTGCATCCTCCTCGAACGGCATCAGCGCCGCTTCTAATCGCTGCTGAGCGGTCCCACGATTGTCCTTGCGGCATAACACGCAAACGGGAACATCCGCGCGGAGCAGACGGTGCAAAATCTGGCTACCAACCAGCCCCGTCGCACCGGTGAGAAAAACTGTCGGTTCCGTCAAGAAAGAAATCCTGGAGTTTCAGTTAGCTCGAAATCGAGCCCGCTGGCGAGGAGAATGAGGCGTAAGTTCAAACTAGCGTAGTTTAGTTCGACAACTCGTCAAAGGCGGGCAAATCTCCTGCGAACTGAATCAGCTCTCGCGCTCGATCGCACAAGTAACGCCCGTAGTCGTTCCCCATCGTCGTTCCCAGCCGCTCCAAGTCATCAAACGAGATATACCCTTTGATGGCCGCTATTTCTTCAATACACGCCAGCTTCAACCCCTGCCGAGCTTCTACCGTTTCCACGAAGTTCGCCGCTTGAATCAGCGATTGATGAGTGCCCGTGTCGAGCCACGCAAAGCCACGCCCCAACCAATCACAGTTCAATTGACCGGCTTCCAAGTAGGCTCGATTGATGTCTGTAATTTCCAGTTCGCCTCGGTGCGATGGTTTGACCTGCTTGGCAATATCGATCACTTGGTTGTCGTAAAAATAGAGCCCAACAATCGCGAAATTCGATTTTGGCGCCTCCGGCTTTTCCTCAAGCGAAAGTACCTTCCCGCTGGAATCAAACTCGACAATCCCAAATCGCTTTGGGTCTTTGACTCGATAGGCGAAAATGCGAGCTCCAGCGGTAATGCCGGCCGCTCTGACGAGTAACCGGTGGAAGCCTTGGCCATAGAAAACGTTGTCACCAAGATGCAGCGCGACATTGCGGTCGCCGATAAAGCCCTCACCGATGATAAAGGCCTCTGCCAGACCATTGGGCTGCTCCTGGACCGCGTACTTTATCGAAAGCCCAAGCTGGCTTCCATCGCCCAGCAAACGCTCGAACAATGGAACGTCGTCAGGCTGCGAGATCAACAGGATGTCTCTGATCCCCGCCAACATGAGAGTCGACAACGGAAAGTAGATCATCGGCTTATCGTAGAGCGGCAACAGATGCTTATTGACCGCTTTCGTTACCGGACTCAGTCGGCTGCCAGAACCACCTGCTAGGATAATCCCACAAGTCCCAGCATTCGTTTGCTTCGATACTGTCTGTGTCATACTCTGCCTTTAAAAATCACAAAGCATTGCGCCTAATTTGCCCGGGCCAAACCATCAGTGCCCTTGCTTTCCAATGCACCCCAACTCAGTCGGAATTTTCTTCAAGCCCCAGCCGCTCTCGCTGGTAGCTGCCATCTTGAACACGCGCTACCCAGTCCGAATTTTCCCGATACCAGCGCACCGTTTCCTTAAGGGCATCTTCAAAAGTGTGTTTAGGCTCCCAGCCGAGCTCACTAGAAATCTTGCTGAAATCAACTGCGTAACGCTGATCGTGCCCTGGGCGATCGTCGACGAAAGCAATGAGTTCCTCGAGCCGAGTGGCGAACCCCACATCCGCTTGCAGCTGCGTTTCTGCCACCGCCGAGCACAAGCACTTCACCATATCCAAATTACTCAGCTCCGTGCCACCGCCAACGTTGTAAACCTCGCCAGGGACTCCACGCTCGAAGGCCATCCGCAGGGCGTCGCAATGATCCTCGACATACAGCCAGTCTCTTACATTGCTCCCGTCACCATAAACCGGCAAGGGCTTCCGCTCGAATGCGTTCAGCGTCATTAGCGGCACGAGTTTTTCAGGAAACTGACAAGGCCCGAAGTTGTTAGAACAATTCGTGGTTACGACCGGCAAGCCATAGGTGTGATGGTACGCTCGCACAAAATGATCCGACGACGCCTTGGACGCAGAGTACGGCGAGTTCGGTGCATAGGGACTCGACTCGGTGAACTGCCCCTGTGGGCCAAGCGACCCGTAGACTTCATCCGTCGAAACATGCACAAAGCGGAAACTCTGGCGGGCTTGCTCCTTTTGCTGACTCCACCACTGACGTACGGCTTCCAGCAATTGAAAGGTGCCGACAACATTCGTGGATACGAACTCCGCAGGCCCATCAATCGAACGATCAACGTGCGATTCGGCTGCCAAGTTGAAAATACCTACCGGGTTCAACTCTTTCAGCAAGTCGGAGACTCGGGCAAAGTCCTCAATACCCACCTGCGCAAATCGAAATCGCTCGTTGGCGGCGACTTTATCGAGAGAGTCCAGGTTGCCCGCATAAGTCAGCTTGTCCACCACGCAAACTCTCCAATCCGTCTCGCGGATCAGCTTGCGCACCAGACAACTACCGATAAACCCCGCACCACCCGTTACGATCACGCAGCCTGCGGAACCCATAAAAACCTCTAACGGTAGATTTTCCCTAGTCATGACGCAAAGCGTCATCGTAGCTGCCACCGCCCGCTCGCGACAATTCCAATGCCAGCACAATCCGAGCAAACCCAACGGCAAGCGGCCTTTGCTCCCTCGCTTCACAACCGTTTATTGGCCACATCCAACCGGCAGGTATACTGTGTAAGGCGCAACACTCTCCGTTACTTGCCGAGCCATTCAACCCTCAGGACACATCAGAGTTTCAAGCTTCGCAAAGGAGCTCGGATCTCCGAGCCGAGAACATGCTGCGTTCCGGCTGGGACAGCCGGGTTACCATCCTGTCCAAACTGAAAAAGTGACTTGCCCTGGCCCGCAAGCGAAGACCCGATACGAAACGCCTAGAGTCGCCTAAGCTAGAACAAAAAACTAGGCAATACCTGGAATCCTGAACGACGCATCATGAATCAACTGAACTCAAAGCGAATTTACGTGGCTGGTCACCGAGGCATGGTGGGCAAAGCGCTGGTAAGAGCACTCGAAGCACAAGGCTGCGAGAATTTGATCCTGCAGACCTCCAGTGAACTAGACCTCCGAGACCAACTGGCCACAAATAGCTTCTTTGCTCATGAACGTCCTGAAGTCGTCCTGTTCGCAGCCGCCAAGGTCGGCGGTATCCACGCCAACAACACCTACCCCGCCGAGTTCATCTATGACAACTTGATGATGGCAGGCAACGCTATCCACGCGGCCTACGAGAACGGAACTCAGCGTTTCCTGTTCCTGGGAAGCACCTGCATCTACCCGCGTATGGCTCCTCAGCCCATCGAAGAGTCCAGTTTGCTGACAAGCGCTCTCGAACAAACTAACGAAGCCTATGCGTTGGCAAAGATCTCAGGCTTGAAAATGTGCCAGTACTACCGTCAGCAGTACGGCGTCCTATTCCACTCGGCCATGCCAACCAATTTGTATGGACCAGGCGACAACTACCACGCCGAGAACTCTCACGTACTCCCTGCCTTGATCAGCCGTTTTCACGCAGCCAAAGAAGATAGCCTGCCATCCGTTACGATTTGGGGCACGGGCACACCTCGGCGCGAGTTCCTACACGTGGACGACCTCGCATCTGCATCCCTGCACTTACTACAGTTGGGCGATCCACCAGACTGGCTCAACCTCGGTACGGGCAAGGACATTGCGATCCTCGAACTCGCGCGATTAGTCGCAGAGATCGTTGGATACGAGGGCGAGATCTTAACGGACACCAGCAAGCCAGACGGAACCCCCATCAAGCGGACTAACATCGATCTACTGCTTGGCACCGGCTGGGAGCCCAGCATCGGCCTCCGTGAAGGCCTCGAGTCGACTTACAAAGCCTATCTAGCCGAACTCCAATCTGGCTTACTCCGCAGTTAGAACACCTCGGCTCCGGTCTGGACTTCTTTCTGAGCCAGCAAGCCTGACTACGACTTTCAAAGGCCTGAAGATTCGGCGGCTCAATTCAGGCTTGTTCCTTCCATCTATAGTCGCCCTCCCTATCCGAGTTTTGCGAGGGTTTTCGGGAGGGTTGAGCTGCCGGCGAGGGGAGAGACTCTTCGCATATTCACGCTCCGATTGGCTCTGCCTTGCGAGCCGACTGCTATGGGAGCATTTGCAGCAACTAGCTAAACTACGCTAGGTTTAACTCCTTCCCGCGAGTTAAGCCCCCTGGCCGTTCAAGCCGCCCCCAAATCACACTGAGCTGAGACCGGTTCGTACCTCGCGGGCTCAGCCTAAACAGACTTCCTCATAATCCAAATTGCTAGCAACATGAAACGTGCACTCATCACAGGCGTCACTGGACAGGACGGATCTTATCTCGCCGAGTTCCTGCTCGAAAAAGGCTACGAAGTCCACGGTATCAAGCGTCGTGCATCGTCGTTCAATACGGCTCGAGTCGACCATATCTACGAAGACCCGAACGCAGAGAACCCAAAGTTCCACCTGCACTATGGGGATCTGACCGACTCTTCCAACCTGACTCGGATCATCAACGAAGTTCAACCAGACGAGCTCTACAACTTAGGCGCGCAGTCCCACGTGGCGGTTTCGTTCGAAGCTCCCGAGTACACGGCAGACGTGGATGCACTTGGGACGCTGCGTTTGCTGGAAGCAATTCGGTTCTTGAATCTTGAAAAGAAGACGCGTTTCTATCAAGCGTCGACCTCGGAGCTGTTCGGTAAAGTTCAAGAGATCCCGCAGACGGAGAAAACGCCGTTCTACCCGCGATCACCCTACGCGGTCGCCAAAATGTACGCCTACTGGATCACAGTCAACTATCGCGAGTCGTATGACATGTATGCCTGCAACGGCATCTTATTTAACCACGAGTCGCCCCGGCGGGGAGAGACTTTCGTTACGAGAAAGATCACCCGAGGAATGGCCAACATCGCTCAAGGCGTCGAGGACTGCTTGCACCTCGGCAACATGGACGCGTTACGCGACTGGGGACACGCCAAGGACTACGTGCGTATGCA
>JBGCCZ010000029.1:0-9734 GCA_045105035.1 Pirellulaceae bacterium
GGTGCACTGTTCAAGATGGGCCGTACCGTTATCGGCGTTGGTAGCTCGACAAGTTCAGGCGACCAGTCTCGGTCGAATCTTCAAGTCCTCGGAACTCCGGAGCAGAACGTCTTCTTTACTAGTTACACAAACGAAGACGCTGGTGTGGACACCGACCCGCTGGCGACCAGTCCATCCGCGGGTGACTGGGGCGGCATCATCTTCCGCAACGCGCTCGACCGCGCTGAAGGACGCTTCGACGCTGAACTCGAAGGACGATTCGTCAACTATGTCGGCAACACGGACTTCACCTTCGGCGGCGGCCAAGTACCAGTCGACGGACAGAACCGAGTCATCGCTCCACTTCATATGACAACCGCGCGTCCGACGCTGATCAACAACACAATTTCCAACAATGCTTTCGCCGCGATTTCCGCCGATCCGAATAGCTTCGAAGAAACGACCTTTACGACGGAACGCTACCAGGCCGACGACGTCTTCACACCGGATTACCAGCGTCTAGGTCCAGACATTCACGGCAACCACATCGTTGACAACTCGATAAACGGCCTGTTCGTTCGCGTCGAGACCATCGCCGGCCAAAACACGTCCGCACAAACCGTCTCAGCAATCTGGGATGACACCGACATCGTCCACGTGGTCGCCGATACTCTCACTGTACAGGGCACGCCTGGCGGTCCGATTCTTGAAACCAGCCCACCAGAATTGGACGTTGTTTCCATCAGTGACGGAGGCTCTGTTCCTACGAGCGCGTTAACCGAGGGGACGAGCTACCAGTACCGGTTGACCTTCGTAGATGCCAATGGCTCGGAAGGTGTCGCTAGCACGTCGACGCTTCCATTTGAGGTTCCAGTTGGCTCGAATGCCATCCAGTTGACCGCGTTGCCAGCGGCTGGTGGCGACTTTGTCTCTCGAAAACTCTATCGAAGTGATGATGGTGGAACAACTTTCCAGCTGGTCGCCGAACTCGATCGCAGTAGCACGTCGCACCTGGACTTCGCTGAGCAGCGAACCGAGCAAATCAATGATGCCGCAACGCTAAATCGGGCGCGGCTCGACGCAGGACTCAACGTAGCTCCTGGGATGCTTGTTAAGCTCCAGGGCGGCCGGATCCGTGCTGGTGTTGGCGCTCAGATCATCGCTGAAGGCAAGGATGGACTCCCCGTCGTCTTCACAAGTCGGCAGGACGATCGCTACGGTGCAGGTGGAACCTTCGACACCAACAACGACGCCGCTGCCTCACTACCCCAGCCCGGTGATTGGGGTGGTCTTTACTTCGGACACGCCGGCAGCGGCTCAATCGACAATGCATTGATCACGTTCGGCGGCGGAGCAACGTCCGTCGGTGGTAATTTCGCGGGCTTCAATGCGGTTGAAATCCATCAAGCCGACGTGCGAATCACCAATAGTGTGATTGAAAACAATGCCGATGGTACGACCACCGGTGGTGAGCGAAACCGCGATGGCGCAGGTTTCAACGAAGCGTCAGCTATTTTCATCCGGGGCGCCCAGCCGATCATCGTCGACAACATTATTCGCGACAATGAAGGCGTGGCACTCAGTATCGACCCTATGTCGATGACTGGGGATACGGTCCGCGATTCTGGTCGTCTTACCGGCGATGGTAACATCCAACTGGATGTCACCGAGAACAAGGGACCACTTCTACGTGGTAACGCCTTCGGCGCAAACGATCTGAACGGTATCGAACTTCGTGGAGCAACGCTCACGACAGAGAGCGTTTGGGACGATACGGATATCGTGCACATCGTTCAGGACGAAATTCTGATACCAGATCTCTACGTGCACGGCGGACTGCGATTGCAAAGTAGTGCCAATGAGTCACTCGTCGTGAAGTTCGGCTCCGGAGCCGGCATCACTGCCAATGGGCGGCCACTCGATATTGACGATCGCATTGGCGGTTCTCTCCATGTCGTTGGAACACCCGGTTTCCCAGTAGTTCTCACCAGCCTTTCCGACAGCTCCATTGGTGCTGGCTTTGATCCACAAGGCCGTGCTCAGACCGACACCGACAACACGGGTGGATCAGCCTCTGCCGGAGATTGGCGTGGCTTGACACTGGCCGAGTTCAGCAACGATCGCAATGTAGGTATCGGAACAGAGCTCGAGCCGGCCCAGTCGACCGGAGCTGGGGTCAACGGAACTCCAGGCGACGCGCAGCTCTTAGGTAAGCTCGCCGAAGATGCAAAGTCCAGCGACGACAATCTCCGCAATGGATTCAGTGTCTTTGGTACGATCAACAACCGCGATGATATCGATGTTTACAGCTTCGAAGGCACCGCTGGAACGCAGGTATGGTTCGACATTGACCGTACTGCCAACAGCCTAGACGCAGTGCTTGAGTTGGTTGACGCCGACGGGAACATCATCGCGCAAAGCGATAACAGCCTGGCTGAGTCCGAAGGCACCTTGCCACTTGTCACGGATCCGAATGCGATCGATCCGGCGTTCGTCAATCCAATGCAAACGAACGCACAGGCTCCTCGCAACTTCGGCAGTGGTTTTGAAGCACAGATTGATGGCGAGTCGTTTGCCGACTTCTACTCCACGAACCCTCTCGATCCAGGCATGCGAGTCGTCCTGCCGGGTGCCACGGGTAGCGTGAACACGTACTTCGTTCGAGTACGCAGTAGCAATATCGATTCGAACGATGCGGGTGCGAACCGCGCTGACCTACAAGATTTGGGCAAACTTTCAGACGGTTTGACGGAAGGGCAGTACCAACTACAGCTCCGACTTCAACACCTCGATGAGTTCCCAGGTTCCTCCATTACCTTCGCCGATATTCGCTTCGCTACGACAGGTATCGAGATCCTTGGTGGTCCATCCAGCTCGCCACTTCTCGGTGAAGCGGTTGAACTCTCGACGGATAACAACACGATCGCTAACGCTCTCGACCTCGGGAACCTACACAACACCGACCAAGCTGCGTTGAGCATCGCGGGTGACCTTAACGAGGATCTCGATGTCGACTGGTACTCATTTAGGGTTGAATCCGACTCGATCCAGTCGGATGGCTTGGTCCAGCACTTGGCGACCGTGATCGACGTTGATTATGCCGACGGCCTGGGCCGAGCTGACACGAGCCTATGGTTGTTCTACGACGATCAAAATGGCCTCGGTGGTGGAACTGGTATCCGGTTGGTGAACTTCGGTACCGACTCGAACATCGCGGATGACATTGGTGCACCGCTGAACGGTAGTGACACCGACGATCTTTCGCGCGGCACGTCTGGAGTCTTGGATGCCTTCATCGGTTCGACGGCTCTTCCTGCCGGCGACTATTTCTTAGCCATCACTTCCAACGAACAGATTTCAAACGTTCTATCGCAATTCTATGAGGCAGACGCTGGCGGCAACCCACTCGCTCGCGTCGAACCGATCAACAGTGTTATCCGAATCATCGAGGATCGCTTCGGCGGAAGCACTAACGTTGCGATTGGGCCACTACAAACCGGATTCACAGGTACTCAAAACCAAGTTCCGTTTACGCTCGGCGACGTACCCCTGTTGATTTCGCAGGTCGCCCCTGGTGCCGACACGAGTGAGTTCATCACTGGAAGTGCAATCACAGGTGAGCAGACTTCCTTGGTAAGTCGATTCGGCTTTGTCGAGGACATTGCGATTCGCGGTGACGGAGTGGTGCATGGTGCTCGAGTAGTTCGCAATGGTGCAGTGATCAATGACGCCAATAGCGGGGGGATCCTGCAGTTGGATGTGAGTGGAGATGGAGCGACGACGCAAGTCACCGCAGGCTCCAGCATCCAGACCTTCGAATTGGACTTCAGTACCAATCCGCCAAGCGTAGCCGTTGCGTTAACCCCTGGTACAGGAGGACAGCGGCAAGGCGTAGGGATGCAGTTCAACGGTCTGACGTATCCGCAAGAAGGTAATGCTGAGCAGTGGCTTTACGCCGTTGGATCTCGCGGAAACGGGGCCAGTACTTTCCAGACCTTCGCAGGACCAGTAGATGCCAAGAACTATATCTACAAACTAGACCCTACGACATTGCAAGCCACCAGTGCTCCGTTCGCGGACCGTCAGCAGGATGCGAGAATCGGAGGTGCTGGTACGCAGATTATCGAGCGTGGTTACATCGATACTTCGATTGATGTGAGTCAAAATGCAACTTATCAGACGATCACCATGTCGGACGCATCGCCCGCGGACGAGCCGGCACTATTGGCGGGAGACTTGATCACAATCCGTACTCCGGATGGCGACTTTGTATTCGAATGGGAAGCGGCACAGCCATCGGTTACGCTGGTTGCGGACACCGTTCCTCAGTCTCAATTGTTCAACAACCCGGATGTTCCGACCAATTTCTTCCAAGACGGACATTCATTCACACTGACCTCCGGTGCGACTACGAATACATTCGAGGTCGAAACCGGTCGTGTACTCATCAATGAGTATTTCGGGCTGGCTGCTCCTGCGACTTGGGACGGCGCGAGCTTTGTCATTGAAGATGATGACGGCGACGCTGCTACGTTCGAGTTCGATACCGGAGACGGTGTTGTCGCTGGTAACAATGCAATTGTTTACGACGCTGCCAACTCAACGATTGACCAAGTTAGCTTCTTGATCGTTAACGCAGTCAATAACGCAGTTGTCACGTCGGTCGTCGGCGATGGTGTCTGGGGAGCGTCTGCAGCACAACTGCCGGGAACACAACGAATCTCGTTGACTGGCGATACCGCCCTGATGATCGGGGCTGTCGATCCAGCAGGAGTCTTCACAAACTCTGTCGCGGCGCCAATCAGCGTTAGCGAACTTACAGTTGACAATACGCTCGGGGCCGGCCAGACCTTTGACGGTGCCACGTTCACACTGACTGACCTGGATGGAACTGCATTCACATTCGAGTTTGACTCGGACAATAGCGGAACCGGCACGAACACGCCAATTACGATCGACGACACTTCGAGTGCCGCATTCATTCGTCAAGCCCTTGTTTCTGCGATCAACTTCCCAACGGGAGTCAATCCACCACCGGCCAATTGGCAAATCAGCGCAACGGACAACTTCGGTTCAATCGGGCTAGTTGGTGATCGGGCAATCGAGATTACGGCCGACACTGCGACCGTAATCAACCCACTAACTTCGACGCCAGAATATGGTCTCGTGGATGCGGCTGGAACAAACATCTTGGTGAATATTGAAGAGTACTTCACCAACCTGGATGACACGCAGTTCTTGCCAACGCCGTCGACCCCGGGCGCTATGGATATCTTGGTTGCGGCCATCGACGGTGCCGCAATGGGAATCACTGCCAGCTCGATCGGAACGCGTCTTATCTTGGATGGAGCCGACGCTCTCGACTTCGACAACATGCCAACCATTTCGGCCAATCAACTTGGTGGTGGCGGAACCAACATTCCTCTTCCATTCGACTTTACCGATGACGCCACGACGCTAAACACGACGCTTCTTGCCGCACTGCAAGCAGTCGAGCCTGCGGCCGCTCAGATGAATGACGGTCGCATTCGACTGCCAGGTTCATCCTCGTTCATTCAGGATGGCACAGACGACCGATTGGACGCGAACCCAAAGAATGCTCGTTTCTCGGAACCGATTTACGGTGATGTAACGGGGATCGCCTTCTCGGACTTTGCCATGTTCGGAGTCAGTGAGAATGGTGACCTTTACAACGTTGGCGGCGGCTTCTTCAGCCCTAACAGCCCCGCCAATGATGGCGACTTCGTCGAGACTATTTACAATCCCAACACGGGCAACCGAGTCAACTTCGTCAGCCTGACAAGTGGACCACGCAATGCCGAGCAAGGCGTCAGCTTCACTGAAAATGCCGGCGACACGGGCTTAGACAACGTTCTGTTCGGGCTCGGCTCTGACGGGATCCTATACGCGTTCGATGAGCTTGGACGTCCAGCCTATGTGTTCCAAGATGGAGCCTGGTTCCAACAAACCGACGCGAGCGGCGCAAGTGGCGTTGCCTTCTCGACACTCGACGTCAACCTCTGGCACACTTCCGGTAATCGTGGCAATGACGATGGCCATGGAGTCAACGTATCGTTTGACGGCAGCCGAACCGGTCAGGAGAACGGCAGTAACAGTTTGTACTTTGGCTTCCAAAATCCAACCGCCGCTCTTCGGCAGGTCGGCGATTGGACTGGGCTCAACAATCCTGGCGGCAACTTCCCTGGCTATGATGCGGGCGTCTTTGACACGTACGACTTCACCGGGGGTGCTAAGGGATCCGTCGTCAGTAACACGCTCGACCTCTCGGGCTATGGAGCCGCAGATAAGCCGTTCCTGTACTTCAACTATTACCTGCAAACACAGGATCAAGCTGCGTTTCTGGAAGAACCAGATTCGATGCTCGACGCATTCCGCGTTTTCGTCGCGGGCAACGATGGCGAATGGAAGCTACTGGGCACCAACAACTCAGATTACGACGACCTTAGACTTGTTGGCCAAACCGACGAGCACGATCTTCCGTTTATCGAAGACTTGGGAGACCTCCAATTCACCGAGGCGCAAACCCGCCAGGTTTCCGAGCTGTTTGAGGCCGGAAGCAACGGGGCTCCCGACAATTGGCGGCAGGCCCGAGTCGACCTGAGTCGCTTTGCTGGTGACGAGAACGTCCGCATCCGTTTTGACTTCAGTTCCTCCGGTACGTTCGACGTCGGCGGCAATGGTGCTGTGGAATTAGTTGCCGTTGCTGGCGATCTGATTGAGCCAACTGAGACGTTCCAGATTGATGGTGCAGCCAACACGTTTGAGTTCGACTTTGGCTTGGCACTCGACATTCCATCCGGAGCCGCGTTGGCTGACGGCGAGACCTTTGAGGTCGACGGAACCACGTTTACGTTCTCCGACGTCGACAACCTCGGTGACAACATACTGTTCGCTGCCGATGAGTCTGCGGGCATCATCGCAGCCCGTGTCGCCGCCAAGATCAATGCTCTTGGTCTGACTGCCAACATCCATCCCACGCGGCCTGGGCGCGTCACCGTCATTGATGCCGTTGGCACGACTCCGAATCCAAGTGCTGGCCTGCCAGCGAGTTTCGTTGCAGACATACCTGGCGTCGCCGCAGGACAAGAAGTCCTCGTGCACCACGCAATGACGACCGAAGAAGTTCGTGATGCCATCCGCGTGGCCCTCGCTGAGCACTTCAACGTCGACGGGCAAAAAGACAACGTGGATATCATCCGCTTCAGCGGATCTTCCATCTTTCTTTGGGAAAGGGCCGTCACCAACCCCGGACCACTCGGCGCAAACAACACTTTGCAAGCCGACGAGTTTGGCGAGCAACCAAGCGGGCAAACCAGCCAACTGGGACGTGGCACGCAGCACTTGCAAAACAACCGTTTCGAAGGCGTCTATGTCGACGACATTATTGTTGGCTTTGCCGAGCGAGGTGAAATGGTCACCTATCAGGACAATGTTGCCACCAACGATACCGGCTTCGTTGAGAATCCGCGTCACGAGCCCGCTCCTGGGTTCGCAGAGATCGAAACGGGAACGTATCAGATCGAAATCCGACGCGGTACTTCCTATGTGCTCGGCGGGGCTGCATTCCCTTCAGTCGCTGCCTCAACTGCTTTCGATACCAATCATCGGCACACGCAGCAGACAACGTTCATCGCACCCAGCGGAGCAGAGGTCGCGGATGGCCAAACCTTCACGCTCAGCGACGGCATCAATGTTGTTACGTTCGAATTCGATGACAATGCAATCACTAGCGGTAGTGCCGACGGCATCGCTCAAGGTAACGTTGCTCTGCCGTTCAATTCGACCGACAGCGCGGAAGAATTGGCGCTCACAATTCGCGATGCGATCAACAGCCCAAATGCACAAGCCATTCTGAACATCACAGCTGGGCTCAGCGACGGAACGGTATTCGGCAATCAAACGTTGAACCGAGACACCTCGTCCAGAGCGATCAACCTTCACGGAAACGTGGCTAGTGACAATTCAGGGGGCGGCAACTTTGGAGGTCTTCAGCAGTTTACGGTGGCTGGCGACATTCAATCTGGATTCATTCTCTACGGCCTCGACGAATTCCGCTTGAATGAGTCTGGCGATTCAAACAGCAAGCGTGAACAGGGGCAAATCCTGGTTCACAGCAACACGATACGTGACAGTTCTGGATTCGGAATTCGCATCGACGCGGGAACGCGAGCCAACATTGGCCTCATTCCACTCGCTGGCGCATTACCACACGCTGGACCAGTGAGAAATCTGGTGCAGTTCAACGATGCAGGCTTGGTGCCTGGGCCTGTTGTGATTAACAACTTGATCTACGCAAACGCAGTCGGCGGAATCTTGTTCAGTGGCGACACTCGAAACAACAGCCAGCAAGAAGCGCCCGTGCCATTTGGTCGCATCGTCAACAACACGGTCGTCGGCTTGAACGGCAACGGTGTCGGCATCCAAGTCAGTGACAACGCCAGTCCAACATTGCTTAACAACATCGTGGCCGGACTGTCCACGGGTGTTTCCGTCGACGGTTCCAGCAACACGACTGTGATTGGTGCGACCACTTACAAGGACAACGGCACGAACTTTGGTGGTGCACTCACCGGCCCCGGTACCGATGCACAGCTACTCGGCCCAGACGAGCCATTGTTCGTCGACGCTTCGAGTCGCAATTACTACTTGGCAGACGGCACACGAGCCATCGACGCTTCGATTGACTCGCTAAACGATCGTCAGCAGATGACGACTGTTCGCGATCCGCTCGGCATTGCTGTCAGTCCTATCTTGGCTCCAGACCGAGACCTAACAGGGGTGCTTCGGGTCGATGATCCAGACGTGAGTAATCCAAACGGTACTGGTGGCAATCCATTCAAGGACCGTGGAGCCTACGATCGCGCCGACTTCTTCGGTCCAGTCGCGATCATCCAACAGCCGTTGGACAATGATCCAGACGGAGTGGATGAAGATAATTCGAACACGTTTATCCAACTGAGTGCCGAGGACGTTGAGTCACTCGAGTTCTTCTCAATCTTGCTCTTTGAAGAAGACGGAACTGGTCCTGATCCAGCCACCGTGACTTCAGATTCGGTCATTCTCACAGAGAATGGACGACGGCTCACACCAGATGCCGATTACATCTTTGGTTACAACCCAAGCAGTCGTCTGATCCGCCTGACTCCGCTCTCTGGCGTCTGGAGAAACGACAGCGTCTACGAAATCACTCTCAACAATCAGGACGGCATCCGTGTCTTCCTTCCGGATGGTTCCGCAATTGCCGACGGCGATTCATTCACCTTGAATGTCGGTGCCGATGCACTCGTCTTTGAATTCGATAGCGATGCCAGCGTAGCAGCCGGTTCGATTGCCGTACCTTACGAGCAAACCTACTCGAGATTCGAAATCACCGCAGAAGTTGTCGCAGCCATCCGAGGTGCGGGCCTGTTTGCTTACGCCCAGGGCGATGACTCAGTGATGATTCACGGAGCCGATTCGATCCTGAACGCGGCTGCGATTCAAGTACCTGCCATTACGGACATCGCGGACAATCCACTCCAAGCAAATCGCATCAACTCGCTGACTCAATTCACGATCTTGATGCCTAATGTTCAGATCGACTTTGGCGACGCAGCAAGTGACAGCACGGCCTTGAGCGGCGATGGCTCACGTCACGCTTTGTTGCCAATCGATGCACCGCAACTGGCCCTTGGTACCTTCGCTGATGCAGACGACAATGGCGTACCAAGCACGTTTGCCCGTGCGGATGACCG
>JBGCCZ010000030.1:0-4542 GCA_045105035.1 Pirellulaceae bacterium
GGCGAAGACGATCGAGGAAAGTGACTTTACGTCGGCCAAGCTGCGGTTGGAGGCTCTGTTGGCAACGTCGATTGCGTCGGATTCTTCCGGGAGGTCCAGTGCCGCAGCGACGAAGCGTGCTTCCGACTCGAATGCTCCGGACGCGTGCTTGGCTCCAGTTCACATTGATGAGCTTCGCGATGCCTTGGGAGCAAATCCGAGCAAGGCGGGAACGCGGTGCAGCGACAAAGGTTTTTTGAATATGACCGAGTCGGAGTATCTAACGCTGCTGGACTGGACGGCTCGGAGGATCGTGCCTGGTAAATCGGGATCGACTCCGGCGGAGTTACCGCCTTTGCTCGAGCGTGTTGGCTTGAAGCCGACGTGTTGGCTGAATCTAGTCCAAGGCTTCGGAGAGCTCTTTCATCATGTGGCGGGCGAGCCGCATGAGATCGCCAGTTCTAGATCACGCCGCCGCAAGCTGCGTTTCCGCGTCCGAGCCAAAGTCCAGCAAGCTTTCGCTGCCTGACCGGCTTGTTCGACGGCCCTCAACATTCGGCGCCAACCTAGCTGAGCACCCTCTGCTCAATACGCCATCTTCCCCACGACCTCTCCGCGCCGGCTTTGTGCAATCGGCTCTAGCTCACGCGTTCGAACACGCTGCGCGGCTCCGTGCTTGCATCTTTTCTACACGCCAACAACCTCAAACCGCTACACTGGGGTTAGCAACCACCACCGTAGCCTGCTGTGTCCGCAAGGTCTTGCTAGAATTGATCTGCCTTTGTCGTGAAACGCAAGGAAGCGCGAGCCAGCGCGTCGAGCTAGGTAAGAGTTATCGATGGCCTTGGTGAGTGAAAGCTGATGTTTTGGTCGTGCAGGTAGTTTCGACGTCCAATTGCACCTAGAAAAACGTCAGTGGTCGCCTTACACGTCGGAATCGTGCGACCAGACAAAGCGTTCCTGGCGGAAGCTCTTTCACTGGTACCACATCCAAACAGTTGCTTTGAATTGAACGCTCAAGCAGGTGGTGTCATTGCCGTGGATGGTCAGTTCGTGTTTTGTGACGCTTCGTTCTTGTTCTTCCAGCGTGTCGCCAGGGCTGACGTACGTGCCGGTACCGAGCGGGAGCGTCCAAACGCTGCTATTCCATTCGAAATTGTCGTCGCAACCAATCCCACGAAATTGGTCCGGAATAATTCCGTGGCCGACGCGGTCCAAAGTAAACGGATACTCGTCCGTGTCGTCCTCCAATACCGAAATCGCGAGCTTGATTTGTTCTTCCACGCCGCCGGATTGGAGCACTGCGCCGTACGGTGCGTACTCGCTGCCGGTGCCGAGATGATGGTAACCACCTCGCTCAGGGTCATGCACAAAATCGAGGCTTGTTCCGTTGACCGTATGGTCCTGAGATCCGTTGAAGAGTTGAAAGGTGAATGCCATTTCGCCTTTGCTTAGATCGTCTGAATCGTCCAGTACTTTTGCTGAAGTCACGAGGACAGATGTTTGCCGTACTTTCGTGCGAAACGTTCCCATCTTTGGCTGGGGTGACTGACCGAATGAATGAAAGAACAGCACGTAATAGTACAGCGTGTCGGCTTCCAAATCGGTGACCAATAGCTGTTGCGGAGTCGTGTCGGCGGAACTGTAGTCGCCAAGTTGCTCGAATTGAACGTCCTGCTCGTTGTAGAGCATATCGTTGTCCTTTGGAAGCAACATTGATTTGCTGACTGTTAGCCGCGGAACGACGTTTGCGGTTGTGTGGAACTTCATCTCCGCAAAGGTGCCCCCACGTAGCGTTTTGATAAAGGAGTTATCTGCCAACGGAGAGTCGGGAACGACCTCGATCGCTTTGTTGATGTCGCGCAGCGTCTGCTGGTTGTTGGGTTGTGAGCGGCCAAATTGGGCCGTTGCCAGTTGCGTTTGTGCCATCAAGATTGTCATGGCCATGAGGAAGAGTTTGCGTTGCATTTGATTTTCCGGTTATTGGGTTCGCCTTTTTTCGTTGCACCTTAAGATTGCCTTGCCGGTGTGGGGGCGGACACGATTTACTAAACCGCTATTCGAGGTGATCGCAAATCGTTGGTATTAGTCGCCGCTACTCTGTGTTTCACTTCCACGCCAGCAAAAGTCGATTTTTTCTGACCCAGTCAGCCGACCTTTGGCAATCTTTCCAGTAGCCCGTCGGTGCAGCGCCGATGGAGATTTTCAAACTGGAGAGAAACAATGCCTCGAATAATCATGACTTTGAGTGCCGCCCTGTTCTGCTTGGTCGCGAGCGACGTAGCGGCTCAAACCAGTCTGGCGGTCGCAAAGGATTACAAGATTCGCCGTATCGTGACGAAGGTAGATCCTGCCCCGCCGATCAAGAAAATTCCGCTACAGGTGCTGAACCTTAAACAGAACGTGGGCGGGTCCTTTGTCGAGTTCGAATTCGCATCCAACTACAAGGCGGCCGCATTGGTGAAACTGCGAAACTTGTCTTCGCCAACGGATTTGGGTGATGCTGAATTGACGTCGGCTAGCAAGCTGCACCAAGTATCGTTGGTCAACCTTCAGCCAGACACGCGGTACAAGGCGCAGATCGATCTTTTACCAAGCGAATCGTTCAACGGCGAAGCGATTCCCTACACAGTCGAATTCAAAACGCTCCAGCGTCATGTGTACGTCGGCATCTCCAATATCCACGTGTTCGATGATTCCGATGAGCTGTCGGCTGGAGACATGAATTTTGTCTTTCAGATCGGCGATGAACATGGCAACTTCAACACGCCGGGCAATAGCTGGGATTTCATCAACTTTGATGCCGACCTGGATAGTGGAACCAACTTTAGCCCAGCCCACGCAGGTAGGCCTCATGTTCTTGCAGCCGAGAACGTGAATTTTGACAAGCTAAAGATCGCTGTCAGCAACTTTGAGACTGATGGTCGCCAGTACGCCTCCTATATCCCTCCAACCGACATGTACTTGGGATCCGGCTGCCTTTCACTGTCGGAATGGAACAGCGGATTCATCGTCGTCGATATCGCCGGATCGTTTCTAACACCCGACGCCGAAACCGCTCAGAAACGCGAGTCAATGGTGCAGCCGTTTGCAATCATGGTGTCTCCGACGGATGAAACTGATCTGCATTACTTAGTCGAAGGTCTGATCAGCGTCGGAAACTACGCAGCGAACTAAGTCTTACGAACAACCCAGTACTACGTCGACTCTAACCAAATGGTCGCGTCCTACCGCGAAAGATAGGTGGCCACTGGTGGGCGTAGCGACAGGACGAGTTCCATTTGCGTCACACGTACCGAATTCCAATCGCCAGTGTTCGCCGGGTCCATTGTCAGTTCTACTGAATTGATCGACCAGCGTGGTACGGAATTCAGGTGTCGCTGCGATGTGCGTAGTCCAACAATTACTGTCCTTACGTCATGCGAGGATGCATATGATGTAATAGAGATTTCCGTCTTAGGGCGCACTCTGTTGAAGCACAAACCCGTTTCCAAATCCCGAAATCCCTGCTCACTATTCTCCGATGGCGTAGATTGTTTTTTCGCCTTTATCGTCTGAATTCAACCGGGTCGTAACATAGATTCTGGTTCCATCCGTTAGCGATCCGTCAATCTCTGAGTGCCGTTCATTTTCGTCAGACGCAGCGACGGTGGACCCATCGGCACTTTGAAGCGCGATCCCAAGATACTTGACGATATTGTCCACAGCCATGGTGTCGACTTTGATTGGCCATAGGTTAAGCGTTGGACATTCTGTCGGGATTGCGTACCGAACTCAATATCGATTCGCGTGAGCTGTAGAACTTGTGGGATTCCGCCAATCAACGCCCAGATTGTGCTTGTGAGCCATTTCGACGCAGGGGTATGTTGAGTCATCGCTGAGACCCCCCAGCGTCGGACGGACCTCCGCTTGCGAGATGGACAGTCCAATCAGTTTCCAACGAGAACCAAAGCTAATCGCATGAACGATCTCGCACTTGACCAAAGATCAGGATCTACAAAGCGAAACGAGCGTTCGGACGTATTCGACCGGCGTAGGGGAGCTAGTCGCAAGCATTGGAAGTACACCGCAGCCCAGCGTTACACAATCATCTTGAGCCTTTTCTCGCTCGTACTCTGTAGCCATCCCGCTCATGGACAAACGACCGATGCTAAGTCGGGTCATGCTGTCGTCGTGCGGCCGGCGGCGTGGGCGTCTGCAGTGGAAGACTGGAGGGCGTTTCGAGAGGGGCAAGGTTTCTCGTTTACGGAAGTAGACGCGGAGATCGGAAGATCGGCGATCCAAGAGAAAATTAAATCCCAGTACAAGCGCGATCCTGAATCGGTCAAGTTCGTATTGCTCATCGGTGACGTTAACCCAAACGTCACGGAGAGCATCCCGACTTACTATCGTGACAGCACCGCGATGGTCCAATTCGGTGGAGACAAACGCATTGCCACCGACAACCCTTATGGCGACATGAATGGCGACGACTCACCGGAGCTTTGCGTCGCGCGATTACCCGCAGACTCGGCAGAAGAAGTAGAGAACTTCTTTGCCAAAGTCATCAACTACGAGAACAAC
>JBGCCZ010000031.1:0-8697 GCA_045105035.1 Pirellulaceae bacterium
GGAGGGTCGAGGACACCAGTAGAACTTTTTGCGGGAGCCATCGCGACGTGGAATTTGGAAACAGCGAGGATGGCCAAGTTTCTTTCCTATCCAGTTGTTAACCGATGAAGATTCGGTCAGATAGCTGAAAAGCTCCCCGAGGCGGTCTCAATCCGAACCGCGGGTTTGTTGAGCCAGGTGCCTTTCTTAACAAGAGGTTACGACGATTTCCGCACATCGAAATGTTCAAGAGGAACTCGATTTTGGACCGAATTTGGTCCGAAACGGAGTCAGCGAAACCAGAACGCGACCGCATGCGTCGTTGAGTCTGATCGGCAATGATGCAAACATTTAGGCCCCCTTACGATTGGAGGTTCAGGCACCGGGGCAGAACTCGAGTAACAAGCCACTGAAGGTCGAGTTCGACAAAACTCGTAATTCTTTGAGGATCAGTGTCGAATTGCCTCCGGTGGGTGTGTTTATCAGAGTAGGAGACATAAAACCGTGACGAAGTCTGACAGCGAATTTCCTGAAACACGAGACAGTTTGCTCGTGCAACTACAAGCTGGTAGCGATGCCGAAGCCTGGCGGGAATTTGTCACAATCTATCGCCCAATCATTTATCGCATTGCACGCCGGCGTGGTCTTCAAGACGCCGATGCACAGGACTTGGCGCAGCAGGTCATGGTGTCCATATCCGGATCGATCGAGCGTTGGCAGAAGCGAGATGAGTCCGTCCGCTTTCGACACTGGTTGCGCCGGGTCGCAAAAAATGCAATCTGCAATGCTCTGACGCGAGATCTCAAAGATCGAGCGATCGGCGGAACTTCCATTCAGAATTTGTTTGAAGAACATACCGAGGACAACGAGGAACTCGCTCGCGAAATAGAGACTGAACGCCGCCGTGAGCTCTTCTTGAGAGCGGCATCAGTGGTGAAGACAGACGTTGCGGCTGACACATGGCAGGTTTTTCAAATGGCAGTCGTAGAAGGACTTGTTATTGAAGAGGTTGCGGCGAGAACGAATAAGTCGGTCGGTGCTGCATATGCAGCTCGTGGCCGAGTCATGAGCAGACTGCGTCGGTTAGTTGATGAAATGGAGCAACACGAAGTATGAATACCAATCAATGTGATCACGAACGCATCAACGAATTCTTTCGGAACGACACTATCGGTCTGAATATTGAGTTGACGCAACATTTGGACGCCTGCGAGAGCTGTCGAACATATTTCGACTCTCAAGCCGCGCCGCCCGAGCAATGGTCTGAAGCACAACGCATGCTGCAACCAACAGCATTTGACCATGCAAGCACGGCCGAGTTCTCAGCGGGCGGTCAGGCGAAGGCTGAAACTTCTCGACCATTAATGATTCAAGCTGTCCTTGACTCCCTCATTCCGTCTGAATATCCAGATCGGCTAGGGCGGTTAGGGAGTTATGAAGTATCGGGTGTCGTGGGAGTCGGGGGAATGGGCGTCGTGCTAAAAGCGATTGAACCAGCACTGGATCGAGTCGTGGCAATCAAGGTCATGGCTCCGCACCTCGCCAGCAACGGGACTGCTCGAAAGCGATTTGCACGTGAAGCGAAAGCAGCGGCAGCTGTTTTGCACCCAAACGTCATTCCAATTTACAGTGTCTCCAGTGACGACACGATTCCTTATTTAGTCATGGCATACATTCGCGGCGGTTCACTACAGCATCGACTCAATCGAGAAGGGCCGCTGGCAACGGTTGAAATCCTGCGTATCGGCTCCCAAGTGGCTGCAGGACTCGCTGCAGCTCATGAGCAGGGATTAGTTCATCGTGACGTCAAGCCGGAAAACATTTTGCTGGAAGATGGCGTGGAGCGAGTCACGCTGACAGACTTCGGGCTTGCTCGCACGGTCGATGACGCTTCAATCACGCGCGACGGAAGTATTGCTGGCACGCCTCAGTACATGTCGCCTGAGCAGGCACGCGGAGAATCGATTGACCAGAAGAGCGACCTGTTCAGCCTTGGGGGTGTGCTCTACGCAGTCTGCACTGGTCGTCCGCCATTTCGCGCCGATACAGCACTCGGCGTGATGCGACGGATCAGTGATGAATCCTCTGCTCCGATTCGTGAACTGAATCCGGACGTACCGGAATGGCTGTGCAATGTGATTGAGAAACTCATGGCGAAGGACAAAGAGAATCGATACGAATCTGCGGCCGAAGTCCACAAACTGTTGGATTCGTGTCTAGGTCATATTCAGCAGCCGACTGTTGTTGCTTTGCCCATCGATCGGTTGCCAAAAAACCGAAGCGAACAAGCAGAACTCCAGTGGGGGTTCCCTGTTCTCAATCGATTTAGATTTTTGACGGCGATCACACTGTTGGGAGCGGCTGTTCTGGGCCTACTCATCATGCAAGGCTTCGGCAAACACTCGGCTGCACAAGTGACGGGGGCTTACCAAGAGGTGCGGTCCTATTACGACGGGGCCCAAGACGTCTTTCCCGGCAATCAGATTAATGTGCTGCTCGTCAGCGACGGGGGACCTGAATACCTCCGAAAGCTCGATCAGGAATTCGACCGAATTGAATACATGGAAGGGCAATTCTCAAACGGATTCGAGCAAATTGTCGTCTACATGTGCGACAATCGTCAAACGCCACAACAAACCGAGATCATTCTTACGGCCCGACGCGAAGACTTTCAACGAGGCGGTGGTGTTGGTTTTCCCGATCAAATCAAGCCGACCAGTATAAAGATTCTGCGGCGTGGCATCGCAAACGACGTGACTGCGAATCGCCTCCATCCGGATGGCCAATTGGAGATAAAGTTCACGGTATCGGACAATCCAGAGCACCGGAAAGTCACCACGGAACGCCTTGGTTTGGTTCCCGGTGAAAGCTACTCCGTTGAAGTTGACATCATTGATGTCGTTGAGGATCGCGTTGACGGAATTGAACTCTGGAAACGGGGGAAACGCTTGTCGGGAATGGCTCAAACGCCGGACCGTCGTGGCGCAGACAATGTTGGTGCTCTGATGGGCGATGACTATGAGTTGCACATAACTCACGTTGTCCGTCATCCCAAGGTTCAACGCCCCTCGGATACCATTCCTGATTCAGAGTACAAAGAGATCACAACTGGCACCAGAGTTTTTCGCATAACCGACAACCGAAATAGCTTGCGAATCGTTGGCCCAGATGCTTCTGAAAGCGTTGGTGAAATTCAAAGCCGAATTGGTGATTCGATTGTCTACCAGTTGACTCCAGGTCTGGATGCAGGCGCGGGAGCAGCCTCTCAGTTGATCCTGACACAATCCGACGATGACGTGACGGCCACCTTGACTCAGTTCGGTTCCGAGATTCCCGTTGTTGTTAGCTACAAAGGAAGGGTCAAAGCAACAGCGATAAGCAAAGAGGAGTCGATCAGTCGAATCGAAAAACTGCTCAACGAGTGGAAGGACACACCGCCTGAGTCGGAAGGATTCGATGACTTCGCAAGCAAAATCATTGCGATCCGAGATGATTTATTGAAGCAATCTTCACCGTACACGGAAAAACGTCGGCAGGTTCTTGATCAACTGTCTTTGTCAGCATGGCACCACCTTCAGAAACCGTTACCAGCTGCGATTGCGAAAACTCTTGCCGATCTGACACAGCCTTATGCGGCAATTCGCGTTTCGGATCGTTTGGCTCAGCAGGGGCGGCCAACGGAACCAGTTGGCTGGGATGTTCAGGCTGCTTATGCGTTGGCGCTCGCGCGAGCCGGGGAGACTGAAAAAGCGCTCAAAGAAAATCAGCAGCTATTAGCGAAGATTGAAGTAAACATTCGATTTGGGCAATTGCCCGACCTCAGGTTGGAGTTCCATGGAACGAAGCGTTCGCCGAAATCGCTACTGAAACAGACGTTGCTTCAGAAGTCAGTCATCCTTGCGGTCGCGGGGAGGACAGCCGAGGCCGTTGACGCCTCAACAGCCGTCGGTGTCGTCAAAGTCAACAACCCGACTCAAGATGATCAGCTGGCGATTCAGGCAATGCTTCGAGTGCTTGCAGATGCGATGGCTGCGTCAGAAAAAGATCCAGAGCAATAGTTCATATCGCTCAAGCAAATCACACTAACCGGGAGATCATGAGATGCCACGAGTTTCTAAACACGTTGTTGTTGCCGTATTGACGCTGATGATAGGCAGTCCACTGTTTGCTCAGTCGGGTGGAGACAACCAACCGACTGAAGCCGAATTGCGAAAGGCTGTTGCTGCTGCACGCGATCCGTTTAACGTCAATCGGCCGGATAATCCTAACCACCCATCGATTGATAAGTTGCGGAAAGAGTACGCCCAAGCTCGTGACGCCTTTGGGAAAATCGACGAGGGAGATTTTGATGCGTGGGGAGAAGCGTACGGACGTCTGCACGAGGCCTCACAGATGTTTGCGTTCACTTTGCTAAGAGCTAGCTGGAAATCATCCAGCGAAGGTGAATTCCCGAAACTTAGCAAAGAACTTCTGCCACTGCACCAGGAAATGACAGGACATCCAAATCAATCGAGTTTGGATCACTTATCCTTCTATGCCGAAACAATTTTTCCTTACCTATTGCAACAGAATGTAAGGGCGGATCAAGCCAGTCTGTTCGTCAAGCTAACCACTCCGGATCAACTTGTCCGTGTGAACGACAAGGCCGCACAGTTGGATACACAAACGGAACCACACAACTGGATCGTCCAGGACGCACATGCACTGGCACTGATGCGTGCCGGAAAGTTCGAGGATGCTCGAAAAGAGAGTGACCTGTTGCTTAAGAAGGTCACTGTGAATCTCAGCAAGGGGAATCGATTGGCAGTGGAAGCTGGGGTGAATTACCGAGATGTTGTTCGGTCCGCGAAGTCCCTTCGTCGTGAATACCTCCTACATCGAGCGTTGATCGAAGCAGTGGCAGGAGAATTGGAGGCAGCGAAAGCGAAGTTAGTCGAAGCAATGGCCGTTAAAGAAGACGACTCAATCAAGCGTAGGCAGAATCGCGTCGTGCAGGAGATCCAGTTGCTGATCGAGGGTTAGTTGAGCGATCCCTAGAGAAATTGCGATCAGAAATCCCACGCAATCAGCGTAGTACACAAACACGACCCGTTGCTTGCGGGCTTTCCGTGAAATCCGGACACTAACTTCGAATAGCCTTCTGTCTGAACAACAAGATATACTGCTCCGAATTCCCTGTTTTTATTCGAACGTCTAACACTGAAGCTCAATGATAACTAAGACACTACTGTTCTTTGCACTAATCCTAACGCCATACGGAGTCCACGCATCCTCAGTTGAAAAAGCAACCAAGCCAAACGTCGTTCTCATCCTTGCTGACGACATGGGTTATGGTGACTGCACCGCGAATAATCGAGATTCGAAGATCGCAACTCCCAATATCGACCGTCTGGCCAAAGAAGGCGTGCGTTTCACCGATGCTCATTCGGGTGGCAGTTCCTGCATCCCATCGCGTTATGCGCTGATGACCGGCCGGTTTGCGGTTCGACACGCGATGAGACTGGCGAACGGTCCGCTGATCGAACAGGATCGCATGACTGTGCCCTCGCTGTTTCGCGCTCAAGGTTACGCCACGGCGATGGTCGGGAAGTGGCATCTTGGCTTCGATCCTTACCTTCAAAGCAAGACGGCTCCGGCCGACTACACGAAGCCGCTGCGTGGAGGCCCGGTTGATCGTGGCTTTGACTCGTTCTTCGGGATGCATGCATCGCTCGATCTTCCCCCGTATTTCTACATCCGAGACCGCCGCCCGGTGATGCCGCCAACCGACGAGATTGCGGCGAACTCAAGCGTTGGTGGTTCGGAAGGATGGAATCCTATTCAGGGAGCGTTCTGGAGAGAGGGAAAGATTGCTCCGGACCTTCAATTCAATAAGGTGACGTCAAGATTCTTCGATGAGGCGATCAATGTCATCGAGAAACACAAATCCGGCAACGATGACAAGCCGCTTTTCCTCTATCTGGCGTTGCCGTCCCCGCACACACCGTGGCTGCCACTAAAAGAGTTTCGGGGCAAGAGCGGTGCTGGCATGTACGGTGACTTCGTTCTTCAGGTTGATGAAGGAGTTGGCCGCATACTCGACACTCTCAAAAACGCAGGCATTGAAGAAGACACGCTCGTGCTTTTTTCGAGCGACAACGGTCCCGTTTGGTACGAAAAGGATATCGAGAAATTCGGACACAAGGCAGTCGGTGAATTGCGTGGAATGAAGTTTTCATCATGGGAGGGCGGGCATCGCATGCCGTTTCTTGCGCGCTGGCCTCGGCGAATTGCACAAGGCCGCGTTTGCAGGCAGCCGGTTGTGTTCTCAGATGTTTTCGCGACGTTTGCTGAACTGCTCGAAGCGAATGACCTGCCCGAAGAGACGGCGGAAGACAGTGTCAGTTTTCTTCCATGGCTCGTCGAGACTGACAAGCTACCCACAAAGCGACCTCCGATCATCCACGACCGTTTAACCATACGAGACGGTCAGTGGAAGCTGATCCTTCCCAAGAAGCGTAAGAAGCCAAATCGCGACGCGACCGCCGAACTCTACCACCTGAAGACGGATCTGGCTGAGCAGACGAACCTCATTTCAAAACACCCGGAAATCGCGGAACGACTAAGGCAGCAACTGTTGGCATTTCAAGAGAAGATGAATAAATGAAGAAACTCCGAATAACAAAAACACTGGTCTTCATTCTGACATTGGTCGCTTCGGCCACAACGAGTTTGGCCGATGAACGGGCCGCGAAGATCAGGAACGTACTGTTGATCATGTCGGACGACCTGAAGGCCAGCGCATTGCCTGCCTATGGCAACACGGTCTGCAAAACGCCCAACCTCGACCGTCTCGCGAAGTCAGGAATGGTCTTTGAACGCGCATATTGCCAAGGTCTGGCGTGTGCTCCGTCGCGACCGTCAATGATGCGAAGCATCTATCCGAGATCGAAGGCAACCGCGCCGACAATCGGAGAGCATCTCCAGGAGTATGGTCTGCATACAGCTCGCGTAGGCAAGATTTTTCACATGCCAGTCCCTCATGCGCAGCTTGACGGCAGTCACGGCAAAGACGTCGCTGAGTGCTGGACCGAACGTCACAATACCAAAACGGCTGAGACGTTTTCACCGGGGCTCTATCGGCTGCTAAACTCGGAGATCGTCACCCGCGAGATCGAGGGGCGTGACGCCAAAGGGCCGAACCGAATGTGGGCGACCGTTGAGACGGACCAAGCAGACGGTTCAGATCAGGCCGACCACAAGGTGGCGACGAAGGCAATCGAGTTGCTACGAGACCGACAAGAGGCAGGCAAACCGTTCTTCCTCGGCGTCGGCTTCGTCAGGCCACACTTTCCGATGGTGCAGCCCAAAAAGTACTTTGACATGTACCCGCAAGAGAAGATGAAGATCCCACCGCTGATCCCCGGTGACCTGGACGATATCCCGCTCGCCGGACGCGGAGCAGATGGGAAAGGCCTGAACGAAATGGAGGAAAGCCGCCGCCGTATGTGGCAGGCGTACTACGGTTCGGTTTCATTCATGGACGAGCAGGTTGGCCGAGTCCTGGACGAACTGGACCGCCTCGGTTTGCGAGATTCGACGGCGATCTTATTTACAACCGACCACGGCTACCACCTGGGTGAGCACGTTTTCTGGCAGAAGGCGAACCTGCACGAAGAAGTCGTTCGTGTGCCGCTGATCATCAGCGCCCCGGGAATCAATTCAGGACGCACCTCGTCGCTGGTTGAATTGGTTGATCTTTATCCGACGTGCACAGAACTTCTGGGCCAACCAACGCCAAAAGGCCTGCATGGCAGGAGTCTCGTGCCAGTGTTGCGCGATCCAGAGACCAGCATTCGTGAAACTGCCTTATCCATTCACAACCGCGCCGGGGGTGGGCTGCGATCAGCCGAGTGGCATTACATGAACTACGGTAAGAACGAGGAAGAGTTGTACGACATGGTCAAGGACCCGGATCAATACACGAACGTCGTCACCGACCCGGCGTATGCCGAGACGCTGAAAGCGGCGAGGGAGAAGTACGAAAAGCGAATGGCGGCCGCCAAGTAAAGCAAGGCCATGACGCGACCGACAGCGGGAGCGAGGCTCTCATCCCGAGCCATAAGAGAAATAGAATGCAAAGAGTTCCGAGACGCGAAACTGAAGGTCAAGTAGCAAAGTCATCATTGCGTCATTCACCGTCGAATCTTAACAGCACAGAACTCCTTACGATGAACAACAAATTTTTGATTCCGTGGAAATCATCTGACCTATGCGCGGGTTTACTGACCATCGTCTTGGCAATCATGCCTGGTGTTGCATTCTGCCAATCGAAAGACTCTGCAACTTCAAAGCAGCAACCGTGGGGTGAGACACCTGCGTTCGAGCAAAAAACTCGCAAGCTGACTGCTCCAAACATGAAGACCTTCTTTTCGACCTATTGCCTGCGGTGCCATGGGCCAGAGGAAAGCGAAGGGGGCTTTCGTGCCGACAGATTAGCTCCACAAATTGGTGCTGTTCAAGACATCGAGCACTGGAAGTCGGTGTTGGATGTTTTGGTCACTGGTGACATGCCACCTGAAGATGAAGTTCAGCCCCAATCGACGGAACTGCTGGCCGCGATCGAGCAATTGGAATCCTTTGTCAGAGATTCACGAGGGGCATTTCTTGGCGACGGCATCAATCGAAGTGTTAGGCGATTGAATCAGCGTGAGTATGCCAATGTGATCGACGATCTTC
>JBGCCZ010000032.1:0-40972 GCA_045105035.1 Pirellulaceae bacterium
CTTGAACCGGAACTTGAATCGGTGATCCGCAGGAAGTACGCCAATGATCTTGAACGTCAACGCATGGAAATTGCAGAAGTCGAGAAAGAGGTGGATTCACTGAAGAGTGATCTCGCTCGACGCAGGGCAGCCCTTGATCGAGTTGTCAAAATCCGCACGGGGCAACTGATCCTCGAAGCGGAAGGTCTGCTCGATTCCCAGAATTAGTACGGCCGCATGATAGGTGCTAAGGTCGCTGGGCGGTTTGGTCAGCGTCATCCAACAGCTGGAAGCGTTTTCCTTCAATTGCGAACCATCGATCCTGACCGTTCTGCCCTGCCCCGCAAACCCATCGATCTTCAAGCTTCCTTGGGTAGCGGGATTGTTCTCCCTGGATGTAGTCCAGCACTTCGAAGGGCTCTTCATGCACCAGGAAGGAATGACAGAATGGTGGTTGGCCGGACGACTGAACAGGATAAATATTGAGGTACGTCAAGTTGTCATCATCGTCGAGTCCATGCAATGAGACTCCGATGTTTCGCTGCTCATAGTTCTTTAATGCAGACACTATCGCTGGATACTCATCAGAGTGCCCGAGAACATGCAAGAGAATTCTCTCGGAAAACGCAGTGCGAATCGCATCCCCTTTTAAGTTACGCAATTCTACGTTTGCCAAGTCGAGAGCAACTTGAAGTTCTGCCTGCCGCGTCTGCAGTTGCCGCTTGTCGGATCGTGCCCTTACAGCGATCGCGAAAACACCGAGGAGTAAGGCGATGAAGGTGATTGCTGCAAACAAAAATCGGATGGGGAACTGAACCTTCTCTGGTTCTTCGTCCTCTGCGAAGCTCATATCAATTCACTCGGTTAGATGGAGAAAAGCAGAACGCTGTCTCGCGCCGCGCTGACGGGCTTCGTAGCAACCCTCGGATTTCTCAACAAAGCTGAGACAGCCGAGAGAAACGCAAGACTTCCTAGCTTCGCCTTTTCAATTTGGTCACTCTGCCTAGTTGCGGTACGTACTCTGCGATGTAGATGTTCCCAACCGAGTCGAAACAAGCATCATGAGGCGTCACGAATTTTCCTTCGCGCCATTCGGACGGCGTGACTCGTATCTGCTTCTGCTTGTCGGCTTTCAAGCGAGCTGTGTCGTCGCCGAGTGTTGCGATCCGCTTCCCTTTCCGATCCAAAATAGAAAGGCGAGCATAAAGCTCGGGCACAAGCATCTCTTCACCTTGGATTTGAATATTGGCGGGCAATTCAAACCCGTCCCAAACCTCGAGGGATTCGCCATCGATCGTTAGCCGCTGCACGCGATTGTTGGCACGGTCCGCGATGATCACAGTCGGTTCTTCTGGATTGGAAGCATCGACAGTCAATCCATGAGGCGTATTAAATTCCCCGGGCTCCTTGCCAGGACCACCAAAGCAGGAAATCCATTTGGCATCTCGATCGTATCGATGGATGAGATAAGTTCCGTAACCATCGGCTAGTAAGAAACCACCATCGGGCAAGAATCCAAAATTCGTCGGCAAGAATCGATCTCGTTGAAACCCAAAATCCGATCCCTCCTCTTCGCCCGGCTTGTACGCCTCAGACTCCACTGGCGCACGCTTCTTCCAAACCGTTTCACCACGCAGGGTAAGCTTCGCGAAAGATTTAATGCTCTTGTATCCGGTCACATACAAGAACTGCTCGCTACCTTCGGTGCGAACTTCCAACCCATGGCCACCGCCCTGGAACTGCTGTCCGAATGAACGTACATACTGGCCATTTGAATCGAACACGAAAATCGACGGGTGGTCCTTCTTTTGAACATCTCCCTCGTGAATGACATACAAATTCTGCTCCGCATCCACAGCGACGTTATGCGTAGTCTGCCATGTGAACGGTTCAGGCAACTTGGGAAACTGATGAAACACTTCGAACTCAAGCTCTCCGTTTCCAATGATCAGTTCGTTATCCTTCGAAAGGACGGCCAACTCGCTCTCGCCAATCGCTTTCGAAGCGCAGCAAAGAACGGAAGAACAACCAACCGCAGCAATGAAATTCCTTCTGCTTCCATCCACTTCATTCACCTTTCAGCAGGAATCCGTGTTACTAGCGAATCCATATTGCCCAAGTATTGGGAAAACTGAGTCCTCGACCTTAAAGCAAAAAAAAACGCGACTGCATGTGCAGCCGCGTTTCGTAGGTTTACCTGAAACTGAAAAATTAATATACAGGCTCTTCAGTTTGACCAACCTTATCCTTGATCTTCTTGTCGACAGAACGACTGCTGCCCTTCATGTCATCTTCGGATACAGGTGGTGGAGTGTAACCACCTTCAGGTTCTTTTACTTCGGTATTTGCTCCGCATCCTGCAAGAGGAAGTACGAGAGCCAATGCAACCAAAGCGGAACATACTTTCTTCATCAATTCTCTTTCCTGAGATGGATGTAGATTACTGGGTGAAGCCTTCGTCGATTGTCCAACCGTCAGACATCGCAGCCATTCGGCGAAGAACGCCGATCGAGATGCTCTGAGAAACGAATTGAACCGAACCGTCACCAACGACATAGTTCATTCCACCAGTGTGGAAGCTGTTAAAGCCGAAGCTAGCCGATGCACCCTGAGGTGTGCTCATCGCTGGGTTACCCATAAGACCAACTGGAAGCCAGTTCATCGAGACCCATGCAAAACCCCAAGCGTCTCCACCGGTGGACTCACCCATCATCAAGGTGTTGCTCAAACCGTCAGTGATCATACCAAACTTAGTAGCCGTACGATCGGAACCGTAGATACCACGCAGTTGGTAGTAGTTGTTAGCATCAGCAACGCCGTCACCGTCCAAGTCAACTCGCTCTGGATTCGAGTGGGCTCCACAAACGGTCGTGCCGTCGGTCTCGTACCGAATCGCACTCATCGCACCGCCGACAGGAACGTAGTTTGTCATTCCAGCAGCTTGGCTGTCTGCAGCACCGAACCATACACCACCCACTCCTTCGCAAGTGTTGTTGTAACGCCAGAACAGGCGTCCAGTGGTAGCAGATTGAGTATCAGATGGGCACTCGTAGATGCCAACAGAAAGTTGGGACAAGTTCCAGTCATTCCCAAGACCCCACCAAGGACGACCTTCTGGGTCCTTGAAGCTACCTCCTGGAGGGGAGCCGGTCACTGAAGTTTGCGAGTGAACCGTGTACCCACGCGAACGTTGGAACTGGTTGAAAAGGTTCGTCTGCTCCATGAAAGGCATCAGGAAGGTCATTGGACCAAACCCAGGGCCGTTCAGAAGTGAGATGTTATACCGACCACCAGCCAACCAGCCAGCAGCGTCGTGCCACTGAGAGTTGTTGTTGCAAGGCAGCTTCTTGTAAGCTGACTCGTGGTTGTGATTAGCCAAACCAAGTTGCTTTAGGTTGTTCTGGCACTGCATGCGGCGAGCAGCCTCACGAGCAGCCTGAACTGCTGGCAAAAGCAGCCCAACCAAGATGCCGATGATCGCGATGACGACCAAAAGCTCGACGAGCGTAAAGCCCGAGCGTACGTTCTTCTTCATTGCATAACCTCGCAGAAGAAATTAATGAAACAAAAAAACATTATGAGGGCAACATTCGCTAAATAACCAAGGGAAGATGGCGAAGTGCTCCAAAGGAGGACAGCAAGCATATGCGGTGAGAGTTGCACATTGCTTGCGCGGAATCCATTCTTTAAGAATGAGTGCATTTTTTCAACTAGTAGGGCCCACATATTTAGAAAAAATGTTCTTTTAAGAGCTTTTTTCCTGAAACAAGTCTTGTCGAGAGCCAACTGATGCGTCCAATACCCCTCGAAAGTGCTTGAAAAGGACTCTGTGACTTGGCAACGATCAGATTCTTCGCCCCATTCAAACGCGACTTTTTCGATGTGATAGCGCAGAAAAGATCTCTGTTCAAAAATCGCACGGATCCCGTAAATCGTTTAGCGACCTGAAGATACAGCCAGAGGCTCACCTGTTCAGGGCGCACTCCAGATGCAAGAAGACGCCGGGAAACTCTTAGGTCTCCAAGATCCCCTGCCGCTTTGCTAGCATTCTCCAGTGAGTAGTTTTCGACGCATGGATGGATGAACTCCGAACATTCTTCCCAACTCCGTGTGGCGAAATCTCCACAAGATTGAACGAAAACAGAGGGTTTTCGGTGTAAGAGAACCTGGAGGGTTATCCCGATCCACTAATCTTCAGGCTGAAATCGGCATTCTAACAAGGCAGGATGCTAGGCTGCTTCGAGCAATAGAGGCCACAGCACTGCGTTTCCTGTCGGGGGTGCCGATGGTGAGGGAACGGGCAAGACACGGGCTTGGATACGCCCGCGTCCAAACTTTCCAGGCGTCATTCTAGTGCAGGATCGGCGACTATCAGTTTTCTGAACCCAGCCAAACAGACTCCTTGGGCGCCAGAAAGGCCCAAGGAACGACAAGAGCGTTCTCAGCCGTGTTTCTACCTCTGAACGAGCCATGGAGCTTGGCCTCGCAGTCGCAACCTTCGAAGGCCTCTGATTTTAAAGGCCGCAGATTGCACCTCGAAGAAGAGCCAGCATTCGGCCTTTTTTGAGAATCTCGTTTTGAAATTCGCAGGGTTACCGAAAAAGCTTGCTAGCCGCTTGCATGCCGCATGGGCTCAAGAGGGAATATTCTCCAAACGCAACAAATCGTCGGCCGTCTCGCGGCGACGAATGACCTTGGCGTTACCGTCTTCTAACAACACTTCGCAACTTCGATATTTACTGTTGTAGTTGCTGGCCATGGAGTACGCGTAGGCCCCGGCGACTTCAATGACGACCCAATCTCCGACACCGGCGCCAGGCAGTGACCGCTTGTCAACGAAACCACCTTCATTCTGCGTGAAGATGTCTCCGCTTTCGCAGAGCGGACCGCCAACGACGACGTCTTTCGAACCAACGGTCGCACCGTCTTTTCGACATACCGAAATCGGATGATAGGCTCCATACAAAATGGGCCTCGATAGTTCGTTAAAACCAGCATCAACGAGATAGAACTGGTTCTCCCCCATCGACTTTACGGCGCGAATCTCCGTCAGCAGGTATCCGCACTCGGCGACTAGGTAGCGTCCCGGTTCGATCTCCAACTGGATCGCATGACCGAATTTGTCTTGGAGCCGATTCCTGGACGTGTTCCAGAGTTCAAAATACTTCTCGAGATCAACGTATTCTTGGCCAGCCTGATAGGGAACTGGCAAACCCCCACCCGCAGAAATCGTTTGGATTGTCCTGCCCACTTTCTCGCAACACGCTTCCATCGCTCCGCATACTTGGCCCAAATGCTCAAGGTCCGTTCCACTGCCGATGTGCATGTGCAACCCAGTTACGGTGAGGCCATTTCGATCCGCACGCAACAAGCACTCATCAATGTCTTCGTGCCAAATACCATGCTTCGATTGAGGTCCACCGGTGTTGGTCTTCTGACTGTGGCCGTGACCAAACCCTGGGTTGATCCGCATCGCGATATTGCGACCAGGTGCCACGTCACCAAGCTGGTCGATCATGTCGGGCGAGCCAACGTTCACTGGAATGTTGTGCTGGACCACTAGATCCAAGGCAGCTTGATCAAACACGTCGGCCGTATAAACAATTCCTGCAGGTTCCGAATTCGGCGTAAAGCCAGCCTTCAGGGCCCGCTCGATCTCGCCAGCGGAGACGGCATCAACGACGACGCCCTTTTTTCGCATGCGATCGAGAATGGCGATATTCGACAGTGCTTTTTGGGCGTAGCGAATTGCGTCAAAGGCACCGAGATCTGCTATCCGCTCATAGATTGGATCGATGTCATACAAGTAGCAAGGCGTGCCGAACTGCTCGGCCAAGTCGGCGATGGAGTGTCCTGCGATTTGCTGTCGCGTGGTTTCAAACTTGCGTGCTGACAACATTCAAATCCTCTCAAATGTCTATAGTGCCTGGGTTACAGCGTCTTTGTGTGTAGCTGCAATGCGCGGGACGTGGAGATGGCGGCAACAGGGCTTGAGGCTAGTTCGCGTACCATCGTCTACGTTGCGAACTCCCGATCTCAATCGGAGCCGCGTTTCTTTTCCCGCATTTGTTGACTGTAGCGTTCCATGAACTTTCGCTCGCGTGATGAAAGTCCGTCAACGCCTTTGCTGGAAATTTTGTCGAGGATCCGATCCATTTCCAACGCATCTTTGTCGGGCTTCGTAGCCGATTTTTTCGAGTCGGGTTGATGAATTTTCAGTCCACTCTTCTTGCGTTTGGCGGAGCTCGAAATGTCTGACCAAAACGAACCAAGGAAACCGAAGTTGAGTTTACCGAAGCAGTAAACAGCCGCGAAGGCAGCTCCCACAAGGTGCACGTCGTAAGCTACATTCGATCCTCCAACCCCCGTTGGTTGGAATAAATTACCTGCCACGATCAAGATCCCGACTATCCACGCCTTAACCGGCAAAATGCCGTAGAGCATCAACGTAGCTTGTGGAAAGTAGAAGACGAATAACATCGCGACAGCCGTGGTCGCACCCGAAGCGCCAATCAGCCCGCTAGAGCTTTGATGAACGCAGGCCCAAACCACACCGCAGAGGACGATCGTGAAAAGATAGAACCGCGCGAACTCCCATTTCCCGAGTCGATCTTCAACGCTACGACCGAGAAAATAGAGGGAAATCATGTTGAATAGGATGTGCCCAATCCCGCCAGGATCATGCACGAATCCGTAAGTCAAGAATTGCCACCAGCTGATGGGCGAATACAGCGTCTCTGGCTTGAGCGAGAGGGTGTTGGAGAGCGCATTGCTGGGCGGCGCGGAAAGAATGAAGTTGGCCAAGTAGAGTCCGACGTTCGCAATGATCAAAAGAGTGACCATGGATCGTTTGTCCCACGGACGTAACGGCCGCAGCTCGTTTTCTTGGTAATACTCGCGATCGTAAATGCCCATGCTGTCTTCTTACTTTTGGCCGGTTTTCTAGTTCCGCGATTTTCTAGTTCAATAGTTCAACGCTTTTCGTGAGGTCTGCCCCCGGCTCAATCCGCTATGCCGGTCGCATGCCTGAACGCTAATACGCTCCGAGCGAGGGAACGCTCGGAAAGGTAACTTTTCCAAAAAAGCCAACACTCGTCGCCTTTAAATCTGGTCGCCAACGCGCTACGGGTAGGCCGAAAAGCAATTCGCCTCGACACCTGTAGTTGTACCGCAACGACAGAGATCGCATCATGCGAATTCACGAATGCGGCTTATGGCAACTAGATCCGTTCCAAGAGCATGGCAACTTACCCCTCACGGCGACTAAGCTTACCGTGTTACCTTCGTTTCTTGGAAGTACCAAAGCCCGAGGAGGCCGCGTTCCCAGCCTCGGCCAAACTCGAACACGATGAGGAAAACCAAGTGAATCTCGACCTGCACGATCTAGCTGGTGCCACGGGTGCTGCGATTCTATTGGGAACCTACTTCGCCTTACAGGTCAATCGAATCCGAGCTCAATCCATGCTCTATTCGCAACTGAACGCGGTAGGATCCGGGCTCATCGCGACTTCGCTCCTGTTCGACTTCAACCTGTCCGCCTTCGTCATTGAAACAGCCTGGTTCTTTATCAGCTGTATCGGAGCCATCGTCACCTGGCGTCAGTTGAAGAGCAAACCCGCTCCAGGGCCCACAGGCGAATCGATGGAGGAATCCGGGAGTCCGGGCGTCTAAGCCGGAGAAGGCACGTGCATACAAACGCAAACGCGTACTGGGTTCAGGCGCACGGAATTCAGGCGGATTTCGATTCGGCGGAAGACGAAATCCTGGCAGCCGCGGCCATGGTGCAAGCAGCTACAACGGGCAAGCAGCTACGCTTCCGAGTCCTTCTTGGCGGAAGCTTCTTCCTTGGCTTTCTCTTCCCCCCCAGACGTCTCAACGCTCGATGATTCGCTGCCGGTCTTCGCCTCGTCGGTCTTCGCGTCCGCGTCCTGGATTGCTTCGGCGTCCTGGATTGCTTCGGCGTCCTCTGAGGAACCGGAGGCCGTATCCACAGCCTCTTCCGTCACGTTAGCCCGCTCGTCCGAATCCTCTTCAGCCGGCTTGGATTGGTCGGCTGCCTCATCCACGTCCCCATCAGACTCCGATTTCGCTTTCTTGCTCTCTTCTTCCAAACGCTGACGCTCCGCCTCTTGCTCGGCTAACGTCCGTTGGAAATCCTCGCTCTTCTTGATCATCTCATCCAAGAAATTGCGATCTGGGTATTTGCGCGGCCAAGAAGCAATCACACTCATCATGGCCGGGTCGGCAAATTGATCTTCGTACGCCTCGCGGAACTGCAAGAACTTCTTCAATGCAAAGTCTTCTGGCAAGAGCGGTACGTCGAGCAAGCGGCGGTAGCGTTCGACAGCGTTGGCAACGTCCTCAGCGGCATCGTCAATCATCATCGCTGGATGCTCATTGAAGAGAACCGACCAGTTCTCGAAAGCGAACTCATACTTCTCGAGAGCCTCGTCGAGCAAACCGTCTTCGACAAGCTGATCCGCTTTGAACATGTTAGTTCTTGCTGCCAACGCGGCCTCTTCCTGCTCTGCAACACAACGCTGCTCCCAGTAGGCATAGTTGACTTGGTTGCGATAGATCTCGATGTGTTGAATCTTGTCGCGTAGAGCATTTAGATTCTTTGCCATCTGCATTCCGTCGACTCGCTTGTCGCTTGGCAGTTGCCGGGCAACATCCTGCGGTTTCAACGCGATTTTCGTCATGGCTTGTTCGGAGGCAATCATCTGATCCAACGAGCGTTCTTCAACAGGCAAGTCCATCGCAGCCCGCTCTTCGTCCGTCAGCGCTTTATCACGTTCGTCAGCCATGTTTTGATAGGTATCACCACAGTATTCGATGAACGTATCCGTAGCCGTTTTGTACTCTTCGTTCGCCAATTCGACTTCAGTCAAGTAGATCGTATCGCCCCATGTCGTGACGATGGACCGCTCTCCGAATTTACGCCAATCTCCGCCCGCACTTCGCCAAGCGAATCTCGCTGCATCATCCAGGAAGCCGTCCTTTTGAATCGCTTCGGAATATTTCATCAACCACTGAGGCCCCTCGCGATAGAACATCATCGTGCTCTTTGCAGGACGCGAACCCTGGTCGACCATCGCGTAAGCTCGTTCGTACCAAAGTCTGCCCGTTAACCAATTATCCGGCTTTCCATCTGGTCCACGGCCTTCCGCGGTGGTCACGTCCAATTCCGTCTTCTCTTCGATCTGTTCATGGAAATTCGTGTCGTTGCGATACAAATCTCGGAACTGGATCTTCTCATCCGCAACACCAAACTTATTCCCGAAGAACCATCCCAGTTGAAATGGCATTTCGGTGCGTTTCTTATTGATTTTGCTACCGCGAACCAGGTAGTTCATCCCTTTCTTGACCCAGTCGTAACGGTGCTTGTAGTTATCGAACTGAGTCGAAACGTTGTACGAAAGGTTGTGCGACTGGAACTTCCAAATTTCGATAAAGTGCGGTTGAAGAACAGCGATTTGATTGAGAGTCGCGGACAGCCGATCCCAATACTGCTCGCGTTTGTAAAACTCGGCTTTCTGCCACAGAATCGTCGCCGCGACTCCGCGAAGCCCCAGAGTCGCCAGCCTCATTGACTCACTCGCTGGATCGATCTCCCCCAAGTCGCCTTGGCCCAGGTCGTACTCGGCTCGGATTTGCGCAAGTGCCCCACCGGCTACTTTGATCGTACCGTCCCCGTTGCGTACGGACGGATTCCCAAGGAAGTACAGAGGGACAACCAACGCCACCATGGCGCAGATGTAGAACAGTCGGCGTCTTAAAACTACTACGTTCATGCCGCTGCGAGCTCCCGAGTCTTGAGGAAGAAGTACGCAATCAAACTAGTAAGCACAAAATAACAAAGAGTCATCGTCAAATGCCTCGCGACCAAAGCCGGTACAACATTGAAGCCATACGCGACAAAGTCCGCCGTGTTGAACTGACCGAAACTTGGGATCGCTTGAAACAGCGTCACCAGAGTGTACATGATGCCTGTGTCCATGCCCTTGATCACCGACTCCAACGCCGGATTACCCAAGTCCAAATCCACCATCGCACTCGTCTGCATCGGGATCTTGATCAGTGATTCAATAGGGCCACCGCCCGGAGTGTCTCCACTGGCGATATCAACGGCCAAGCCACCGAAAAAGCCCATTACCAAACAGGTCATCGTAGCGACCATTGCCACGGGGCCGCTTAGAAAAGTACTGAACATAACGCCAAGGCAAATGATCAAAACCATCTGCATCCAGATGCCCAAGAAGCCCTTAAACATGTTCCAGCCAAACGCCGCATCACCCGCACGTAGATAACAGTCGGCAACGGCCATTCCGAAGTACTGAGCCGGATCCGTGCAACGAACGATCACCTTCAAGGAGCCGTCTTTGGCGATATCGTCAAAGACATCGAGTTCTTTTGGCTCGCCGTTTACAAAACCAGCCACTTTGCGTTTGATCTTCTGCTGGTCGACCTCGAACTCTTTGACGATGAAGCCAATCCGCTCACTCTCGACTGTCCCGTCCATACTCTGCAAGATGATCTCACCTTGCACACCCGTTACGATGTCGCCCTTAAACGTCCGGAAAGCCTTCAACGTGAGCTCAATCGGCAGCTCATCACCGCCATTGAAACGCCCTGGCGTGACGTTGTCGAAGGTCCATTCGGCCTTCATCAATGAGTTGCCTTCGATATAGGTCTGATACTCAGACTCGTAACCGACATTCAAACCGACTTTCGTAGGATTGCCAGCCCGATCGAAAATCGTCATGTTCCCAAACACTGGGATTCGAGCTTCAAGCAATCCTTCTGGTGGACCGATTTCGTAGATTTTCTCGCCGTTTCGCTCAATGACTTTGACGACATGCTTGTGCTCTTTGATCTCGTCCGTACTACCGACGCTGACCGTGCCATCCTCGCCCTGAACCATTTCAAATTCGTGCGAGTGACTGGCATCGAAGCTAGTCGTTCCGATCACACCGTCGGGCGATAGGTCTTTGACTGTGTGCGTGTGCACGATCCCCCGCGTTACAAACACATAGCTCAGCACGCCCATGAGAACCAGCAACAGCGTACCGACGGCGGTGAACCCCAAAATGCGGCCGAGAATGATTTCGGTTGGACGAACAGGCTTCGTCGTAATCGTTTGAATTGTTTTGCTTTTGATATCGGCAGGCAGGCTGAACGTGCTCAGGAATAGGCCCAGTAAGAGCACCAAGTAACTGGTACCCGTCATAACAAACGAAATGTAGAGTCTGGCGATATTGGTCGAATTGGTATCGAGGAACCAACCGGCAAACAGCAAGCCGACAATGAACACGGCCATCAACACCAGGACTCGACGGCGAATCGCCTCTTGGAAGGCCAGCCGAGCAAGTGCTAGGATCCGGGTGAATGAGGTGCCGGGCAAGTCACGCGCGATCAGCTCATAGATCACCCGAGTCACGTTGTAGAAGCCCTCGCTAGGCCCCGATCGCGCCATGGCTACGAGGTAGCAAGCGATGAAGCCCAACGCGGCTACACTGACAGCTACGAGCCCGCCTTGCAGGAGTCCGAACTTAGTAAAAAGCCACTCAAAGTAGCCCCAAAGCTGACTTTCTTCGATTCGCATTGTCGCGGAAGTCTATGTTGAAAAGGAGATTTGTGGGAATGAGTTGCCAACGGCTTGGCTGCTTGTGCAGCTTCAAATATTGAAGCTCGAGATCGCGAAGTGCTACGCTTTCGATTCGTTGCCCGCTGCGGGGCGAGAGCCAGGTCGATCCTGCTGAACGATATCCAGGAATAGCTCTTCCATCGTGGTAGTAGGATTGTCGATCGTGACCACCTCGCCGCCCTCATTGCGAATCAAGTCAGCCACTTTCGCCTTCAGGTCGTCGGAGAGATTCTTGGCGTGAACTTCGGTGACATCACGGACCTTCAGCAATTCCTCAACTCGGCCCAGTTCTCGCAACTCGCCTTGATGCAGGATCGCCACGCGATCACAAACATCTTGGACGTCCGCTAGCTGGTGCGAGCAGAGCAAAATCGTCTTTCCTTCGTCTCGCAGCTTAATGATCAAGTCCTTCATCTCGCGACTACCAATCGGGTCCATTCCCGTGGTCGGCTCGTCCAAAATGAGTAGATCTGGCTCGTTGATCAACGCTTGAGCCAAACCGATCCGACGCGTCATCCCTTTCGAGTATTCGCGAAGCTGCCGGCGTCGGGCACTGTTCAGCCCCACCATGCGAATCAACTGATCGCTGCGTTCCTTGCGGACAGCGGCAGGCATATCAAACAGCCGACCGTAAAAATCCAAAGTCTCTTCCGCGTTCAGGAATTTGTAGAGATACGATTCTTCTGGTAGATAGCCGATTCGCTCGTTCTTGGTCACATCGCGAGCTTCTTTGCCAAACACAAACGCTCGACCAGAAGTTGGGAACAACAACCCTTGAATCAGCTTAATCGTGGTCGATTTTCCGGAGCCGTTTGGGCCGAGGAGTCCGAAAATTTCGCCTTTCTGAACCTCGATATCCAGCGACTTCAACGCCGCCACTTTCTTTCGGCCCCAGAAATCCCGGTAAACTTTGCCCAAATTACGGGTCTCGATCACAACATTGGAGTCTTCCGCCGGGGAATCTTGGTTCTCGGCGTCAGGGGCAGTCTCAACACTCATGGGGATGAAATCCTTAGTGCTTCGGAAATCAGAAAATCGGGCTCAGCGAACTTAGACGAGGAGGCAATTCTTCGCGTGTAACCACCGCAAACTTCGATATAAGCGGTCATTTCGAAGCTCTCTATCGCCATGGCTGGCGACTCACGGAGATTCTAGTGCCCCAAACACAAAGTGGCCATCATGTCACAGGGTATCACTCGTTGCCAACGATCAGTGTATTACGACCCCTGCCCTAAACAAGTTCAAAGCCGGCCGCAAACTGCCCGTCCTGAAACACTTACCCGCTGAAATCTGATTCAATTGGACAAGGCGGACTTATTTGCTTCATTGGGAGAGCGAACTGCGGTTTCGGAAGCTGGCCAAACTTCAGATGCAAACCACTCCCGATCTTTCTCCCAAATCGCTACACTGCCCGCGTCCTCGAACGAAAGAGACCCAATAATCTCTACTGCGTTGGTTTCGTCGGGACAAGAAGTTGGTCAAATCTGGAATGGCGACTCTGATCAGATTCTTTCATACGGCATTGAGTCATAGCGGCTCACGAGCGAAAATCTCCTACCGCGTCTCGCCTTGAACACGACGCGTTTTGGCACTTTGGGCCATCGGGCACAAACATGGATGCATACCAAAGCTCGCTCGATTTTCTTTACGGTCGAATCAATTACGAACGAATCGGCTCGTCCTACACGACGCAGAATTTTCGCTTAGACCGAATGCGGAAACTGGCAGGGCTCTTAGGTAATCCCCAAGACTCGTACCCCATCATTCATGTTGCCGGTACCAAAGGAAAAGGTACGGTCTGCCATCTTTTTTCCGAGATTCTGACCGAAGCCGGCTACCGCTGCGGGCTCTACACTTCGCCCCATCTCATCCGGCTAGAGGAACGATTTCGGATTGGGCAAATTGCTGCCAGCCCGGAAGAGTTGGTCGAACTGGTCGCCGAAGTTCGCAGCGCCGCGGATCAATTAGAGGCCGAAGACCCAGTCGCGCAGCGTCCGACCTTCTTCGAAATGACCACCGCGATGGCTCTGCTCCACTTTGCAAAACAATCCGTGCACGTGGCGGTTTTGGAAGTCGGCCTTGGCGGCCGCTTGGACAGCACCAACATTTGCACGCCCATCTTGACCGCGATCACCTCCATTAGTTTGGACCATCAAAAGCAACTCGGCTCGACAATTGCCGAGATCGCTGGCGAGAAAGCAGGCATCATCAAACCAGGAGTTCCGTTGATCGAGGCTGCGTGCGATCCGGTGGCCGTTGAAGCTATTCATCGTAGAGCTCAGTCCCTGGACGCGCCGTGCTGGAGCTTGGGTCGTGACTTTACGGCGGAGTGGCAGGTGGCGGACTCGCGCGTCGAGGTCGAGGAAACGCAAAACGAAGGCCCCCAGCCAACGCGAGCCCCCCGCCCTGCCCGACTCAATCTCTCGGCGGGTTCCCATCCCGGCTCCTCTCATGCCGCGCGCGTTCCGGCCACGTTGACATCTTCGAGCACTTCGGACACGGCTGACGAAGTTGCCAGTCCCGGCGCTGCATTCGGCTTGCCCTCCGCTCAACTCAAAGATTGCACAACCGCTTTGATCGGCCGCCATCAAGCCAACAATATCGCTACCGTTTTCGCCGGCAGTTTGCTACTCGGCCAACTCGGCTTCAGCATCTCCCCTTCCCACCTGCGAGCCGGCATCGCGCACGCTCAACCTCCGGCCCGCTTGCAATGCGTCGGGAACTCGCCAGTCGCCATTATCGACACCGCTCACAACCCAGCCTCGCTGAGGGCAGGATTTAACGCACTAAGGGAACATTTTCCAGATATACCGGTTGTTACTCTATTTTCGTCGAGCAAAGACAAAGATGTTGCAGGGATGTTGCGAATCTTGCGTTCCGAGTCGAACCAAATCGTGCTCACTCAGTATCGTGATAATCCGCGGGCTTTAGAAGTTGGAACCTTGAAAGCGATGGCTTCCTCCGAATCTGATGGACTTGCGGACGAAAATTGCTTTACAATGAATTCGCCGAAAGACGCTTGGAAGTTGGCACTGGAGCTCGCCACTCAGTCAGACGGATTGGTGTACGCGACAGGCTCTTTCTTTTTGGCCGCCGAATTATTGCCACTCGCAGACAAGAGCCTCGGCAACAAGCCGGACGAACATCGATGACATTGAAAAGCTCGGAATCCAAATTTCCGAACACAGAGATCGGCCCGAGCGCTAGCGGCACGCGTGTGAACTCGGCACGCGTGTGAGCACAAGACACAAGGATAAAACTCAGTCACCGAACTCGCCCGACAAACGCAACGTTATCTGCTCAAGGAGACCGAATTGGCGAATACGAAACTTGCGCTGATGGTTGCTTCATTTGTTGCTTTACTCAGCGCTTCGATCTTGGTTCCTGATGCCAAGCAAACCGAAGAACTTGCCGAACGCGTTGAACAATTGGAAACACAGTTATCCGCAGTGACCACAGATATACAAAATCGTTCGTATTCAGATCGACTCAAGGGTCAGTGGCTTGAGCTTGACTGTGTTCAATCCGGAACGCCTGCGATAGATCATGACGGCGACGGCGTTGAGTGGCGACTCGCAACCAATGCATCGTGTGACCGTTTCACTTATCGGCCGTCCGGTGAAGTAGACTCCGAGTCCTTTGGCAGATTTTCCGTTGACACATCAAAACAGCCAGTGGCAATTGATTTCGAGATTAAACGCGATGGCGAGGCTTTTACCGTGAAAGGGATTGTGAAACAGAGTTTCGGCAAGGCTGCGATCGCAATTCCCGGAACAATTTTCGATGGAAAAACGTACGTAGCGCATTCACGTCCTGTAGCATTTGAATCGACCAATCGAAATGGGCAGCGGGTCTTTACTCTTGTCCGTAAGAAATACAAAGAAACAGGCGTTTGGGAATAGTCGCAGATAACAAAACGATGCACACGAAGCCGGACTTGCGCGTGCAAATTGAAGCAATGATTTCCGTTCCGGCTCGGTGATCGTAACCGTTAGATGTTTCGTTCTGGATCGTAGTGATCCAGACGAATTTATTTGAGCCTTTCATCTTTAGCCCGCTGGAGACAAACATGTGGCGTCATTTCCGACGACTTGTCCTCGCCGGCGGTCTCACCGCTCTAGGAGTCGTCGCTTTGCTTGCGATGTTGGAAGCGAGCCTAATGTATCCAGCTCCGCCCGTGGCCCGTGGCGACTGGTCCCCAGATTGGCTGCAACACGAAGAGGTTTTCATCGAGACGTCATTTGACACCATCCATGGATGGCTGTGCCCGCACCCCAATGCAAAGCGTCACATTTTGGTGTTCCATGGCAACGGCGAACACGTCGCTTCCATGGCGGAAGAACTCGATTTCCTGCGCGAGCATCTCGAAGCGACCGTGTTCGCGTTTGACTATCGCGGCTACGGTAAAAGCGGTGGTAAGCCGTTTGAAGCCGGGATTTTGCAAGATGGAATGGCAGCTCAGGCATGGCTGGCAGAGCGCAGCAACATTCCGAAGTCCAGTATCGTTCTGTGGGGACGATCTCTTGGCGGCGCCGTGGCCATTCACTGTGCATCCCAGACCGGATCTGAAACGCTCGTGCTCGACCGAACATTCAATTCAATGGTAGACGTTGCATCCCATCACTATCCTTGGTTGCCCGTCCGCACTTTGCTTAGCAACCGTTATCCTTCCGATAAACGCATTGGTGGATTTCACGGGGGGCTTTTCCAAGTTCACGGCGCGGCGGACGAAGTGGTTCCGTTTCATCTGGCCGTCAAGCTCTTCGACGCCTGTCCGTCGGAAAGCAAAGTCTTCGTCGAGTCGCCAACGATGACTCACAACGACCCGTGGAGCGATGACCAATTTCGCCAAGTCAAAGAGTTCATCCAAGCGAGTGAAGAAAGACAGACTCCCGGCCTGGGTCCGTGTGACCCAACCTGAGTTCACCCACCAATCAACCTGAGTCGACCGATTTGGCACGTCTGTCATCACGGTTCATGCCTCAACGCCCGATGAACGCCCTCGCAAGGCCCGATGAACGTGCGACTATAAGCGGCCGACTAGGTCGCGAACTTCTTCCAGCAATACAGCTTGCTCTTCGGAAAACCCCTGCTGCAAGTTGGCTTCTTGCTTGCGTCTGTGATGCTCGTCTCCCAGTCCCGAACTCTTCGACTGCTGCCACTTGTCCAAGATGAGTTGCCGCACTTCCTGTGCATTTCCAATCCCCTCTAGTAATCCCGCATGGCCTAATGCCGTTTGGCCATCACCGCCGCCCGTGGAGGCTCCGCCACCCGCTGTCTCGACGAGGACGTCGGAGATATCGAAGTGACGCTGCAACGGGCCCTGGCGAATCGACACATTCTGAATATTGTCATAAGTGATCGTTGTCTCGTGGATGATCCAAATTCCGCGGCGAATGCGCATGCTACGATCACTCAGGACGTACCAAGTCGTGTCGTACCTCAGGTGTATCGCGATGTACGCCACAATATCCGGCACCACCATGACAATCCAAATGGGAATCGTCAGCAACAAACCGAGCCAAGGCACGCTGACCAGCAAGACGATCCAGCCCACAAATAGGATGCCGTCGAAAGCAACCAACCCAATCCAAAAGAAGAACTTCAAATACTTCAAGAAGCCTTCGGCCGGTCGAAACGCCCGGACGTCGCGATCGTCGGCACCTTCTAAATGAGGTGGGCACTCGGGCACCAGGAACCACTTTGTGAAGAAACTCCAAATGCCCCCATAGCACCACTGGCTGGCTCGCAAAATGGCTTTCTCGGGAATGATCATGCATCCTCTCCCGATTGTTGAGCCGCCACCAATTGCTTGAGCGAGTCGCGAATATCTTCTAAGGCCTTCGTCGCGCGGTCATCGGAAACAGCGTTGTGATTCGAAGAAGTGAGACTATCTGCTCCAGCGCCACCGCCTGATTCTGCGCCCTCATCTTTGGCCCCACGCATGCGGCTGTAAAGAAAGTCTCTCAACTCTTCCGCTTCCAAGATCCCTTCAATCGACATCTCAGCTTGACTACTCCCAGAAGCCGTCTGCAAACTAATCTTTGCTAAACCCATCCAACGCTGGAGTATGTTTCGCGTCAGGTGAATGTCCTGAATCCGGCGGTAAGTCAAATAGACCTCCTTACGAAATAGAATCCCCCACTGCATCGAAACACCCGAGTCGTCGAACTTGTAGCGCAACGTGACGTAACGAAAGTAGAGTGGCAGCAGCATGATCGGCATGAAAGGCCCGGACAGCATCGACACAAATACGTAGTAGCGAAAGAGACAGGAGTCAGGCTTTTCCACTTGATACGGATCGAACTCAGGCTTCGTTTCCATCTTGCAATCTGCTCCAGCAATATTTGGGTCTCAAGTTTCAATGCGCAACACCGACCAAACCGCGGTCTGTTCCAGCCGACGCCCTAATCTACTCCAACCGACCTCCATCATGGTCGAGGAGTTCAGCCGCAGCAATGTGGCTGAGTAATCGATACAGTCATCCTAGCCTTACCCGCATCCGTTTCCCAATCCGTCTCTTTTCAGGCAACACACCACAGGCCCACCGCGCGTAAATTCAGGCAAAGCTACCGTTTTTAGTGCGGACTCTCGAGCTAACCGACTCCGCTGACAAGACGCTTCCTAAATCTAGAGCGTGAGTGGACCATGCCGAACCTTTCGGGCAAAATCGTTTTCAGTAGCGGCAAAGTAGGCGAAGCTCAAGTTTGGCTCGCCAACTTAAATTCGAGCCTATGCCGCCGAATATCGGATGAATCAGGCAACTGCGTCCAACCCACCCTCAGCCCCGGTGGTGTTCGAGTGGCGTACATCTGCGAGGATGCGAACGGCGCTATGTTGCATGTTGCCGACTTGCAGGACGAGGCTATTCGAATCACCGCTTATGCGAATCCAACCTGCAGCGTCAAATCGCCTACGTTCGATCCAACTGGCAAGCGAATCGCCTACCTCTCCGCGCACGGGCAATCCATCTGGATTCAAGACCTAGATTCTGGAATCTGCGAACGCCTCTGTTGTGATCTACTGCCCACTCACTCGCTCCGTTGGAGTCTCCAAGGTTCACTCTTCGGGGCGTCTACCAACGCGGACGGTAACACGGAAAACTGGGAGTATGCAATAAACCCCACTCGCTGCAATCAGCTCAGTACAGAAACTGCACTGGACGTGGGCATCACACCTGCACCTGAACAGTCGGTAATCGCATTTCTGTCCGATCGACAACTTCGCTCGGTACACACTCGCAGCGTACAACGCTCGACCGGAAACGCTCGGCTATTGAGCCGACAGAACTGGACTCGCCGACAAGCATTCCGCCAAGGTTTGGATATATGGGTCATGAACTCGAGTGGCGAACTGCCGGTCAAGGTGACGGACAACGGGCAGTGTGCTCGGAGTCTCGCTTGGTCAGCAGATAGTTCGCAATTGCTGTACGCGACAGAATCCCAAGACCAAACAATACAATTCGGCGTGCTTCCAATGAGTGATCTCGTTCAAGCCTATCAACGCAACAATAAGGCTGCCATCATCAACGCGGCTGATCAGCTGCGGAGTCTATCGCGAGAGCGTCGACCATGCTGTTTCAATGAGAGCTCGCTCGCTGAACTGCGACACGCCAAGAATTTCGATTGGGTTTCCGGTGTTCCGACGACGGCAGTCCAGAAACAGCAGAGCTTTGACAGCATTCCGGTCCTGCCCAATAGCAGCAGTTCTTCCGTGCTGCAGATCGATTGATTCCGCTTCGCTTAAGATTCCGAATCGAACGAAACCACACAGCTGCTTGCGAGAGGTGGACCACTCCATCGCCGCCGCCAGTCGCACTTGTGCCCGCGCTTCGTACTTTTCTAGACTTCGAACGGACAAATCCCTGTCCAAGATCGAGCAGAAATACGAAGCCGCGGGATCCATGAATGCCGGACAACACACATCAATCACGCAACGAATCGTCGACACATCACGATGAATTCGGTGTGGAGAAGCAATTCGGCTCCGCCGTCTCGACCAGTTCGACAGTCGCCAATGTTCAGTCGTCAGTCGTCAAACGCCCTGCCTACCTGCGTGCACTAGGCGCCGAAGATCCGCCAGCGAGCATCCAACTCCGAGGCGAATCCTACGAACGAGTCGATGTCTATAAGCACGACTCGTGGGCGGCCACTGCTTTGTACCAAAAACAAAATGGCGACTCCAAAGTAGTCTGCAAATTCAACCGCACTGAATCCCTCGGCGTCCTGCCCATGCGCTGGCTTGGGCAATGGTTAGCCGCCCGCGAACGCAGCGCCTACGCACGACTTGCTGATGTACCCAACATCCCTGACGATATGGGCCCAGTGCAGGTAAAAGACGCAATTTTGGAACACGCTTTCGCGCACGTGTTCGTGGAAGGTCACCCTCTGGGCGAAGACGAACAAGTCGGCGAAAGTTTTCTTGCAGAACTCCAACGAGTACTGAAGATCATGCATGAACGCGGCCTCGCCTACATGGATCTGCACAAGCGCGAGAACATTCTGGTCAGTGACAAAGGCGCACCGATTTTCGTTGATTTTCAGATCTGCTTCCTCGGCGGCAATCGGATGTGGAGCTTACCTCCGCTGCGTTGGATCCGGACGATGCTGCAGCGCTCCGACGAATTCTGCCTTGCCAAACACGTTCGCCGACTCGCGCCAGCTCAATTGTCCATTCTTGGACTCGGCAGCTACCAGCAACCTCCCTGGTGGATCCGGTTGCACCGAACGGTCGCCGTTCCTTTCCGTCAAACGCGACGGAAGCTGCTCTCGCGCCTGCGTGTCCGCGATCAGAGCGGTCGTTGCCAAAGCGAAGTCTTCGCCGAACACGCCTTCCGAACCGGAGCCAAGTAGGCAGGAAGTGCGGCACAAGCAGATTGGGCAATTTTCTACGCTCAGAGAATTCAGCCCCGTCCTCTATTGCAACTCCGTCCACTTGAGACCGGTTACAAGACGGAGTGAGCAACTGCGCAGCCATCTCGATTCCTAGCGTGGTTTTCCAACTTTCTCGGGGGGCAAGTACTGACTTCATCGTTGGCCTTGGTAAGCTGATTTCGCCGCTAAACCCGAAAAATAGCAGGGTAGCGAGTGTCATTTGCGAATAAAGAAGCGAGAATCAGATGTCGTCCGTCGTTTTTGGCAGTGATGCCTCAAGTGTCAGCTCTAAGCAACAGCAAATACATGCTCTCCGAGGCCTGATCGTCTTTAAGTGGCTGAATCTCTTTTTGGTGCCGGCGATCGGAATCGGATTTGGTGCATTCGTTGGTTATGCAATCCACCGATACCAACCAAAGATCTATGAAGCCACAGCTCTGATTGAGTTGACAAACGCGGATCCGTCCTCGGAACAGAGCATTGACTCCAGTATCTTGCCCCGGCAGGAAGTCGAGCTGTCGGCTGTTCCACTTGTCATGCATAGCCAAAAAGTACTGCGAATTGCAGTTGGTAAAGGCCGCCTTACAGAGCAGCAACATTTCGACTTACTATCAACAGAAGAGATCGTTGACGAATTGCGGAGCTCAGAGAATTTGCTGATCGCTATTTGCAACCAATCCACGTCAGTCGCACACATCGAAGTCACCTACTCGGTCGACGATCCTGAACTAGCTTCGCTTGTCGTCAACGCAATAGTGGACGGCTATTCTGAATATTTGGACGAGGAATACCGAACCAAAGGTGCCCGCACATACAACTTGATTACCGACGCTCAGGACAATCTTCAAAGCCGCTATCGGGAACTGAATGGACACAGATTGCAATTCCAAAAGGAAACACAGTGCAATGCGAACGTCGTTTGGAACGCAGAAGGCGCCAGCGATCCGTACCGGGAAGACTACGATCGCTATAACGAGCACTTGTCAAATGCACGATTAGAGCGGCAACAGATTTCAGCCTCCCTAGCCGCAGCCAAGGAGAAGTTGGCAGATGGCGAGTCCGCAGACGCCATCCTCTTATCGCTTGCGGAATTCGACTGCACCCCGCCGATTGCTCCGCCTGCCGCTGATGGCGAGAATGGAGAATCGTCGGAGGAGGAGTCCGATGAGCTTGCCAAAGAACGGCTTGAACTATGCCTCAGAGCTCTCGGACAGAAAGGAGCCGCGCTTTTGCAACAAGAGCAAAACCTGATGCCCCTGATCGCAGGCCTGCGTGAGCAGTCAAACGAGCTGTCATTAATTCTCAGCAACAACGCAATTCTCGAAAGTGAGATTCAAACGGTGAAGGAACTCCTTGTGACCTACACGCAAAAGTTGCAAACGCTCGAATCCAACCCTGTAGGAAATCGCACTCAACTTGAAGAACTATCGCTTCCTTCGATAGGCGAACTAAAGGGTCCTAAACTGCTTTCCTACCTTATCGCTGGCAGCCTCATCTGCTTACTCCCCGCGATCGCCATCGCCACCATCCTTTTTCGAGGCGCTACCGGCGCAATCGCCGAACGCGAAGCGAAGCTTTAAGAATCGCAGCCTGCTGCTTATAGCTTTTTATGTCTTTATCAATTCGGATTATTCAAGCAAACCTTGTCATTGAGCGTTTGGGCACTTGCGACTTCGTAACTAAGACTAGGACTAGAATCCTGGCATGGTGATTGCCTCGAGATGGTTCTAGTCATTGAGCTCGAAAGACATAGATGACTTCGGATTCACGCAACCCGTACGAGCCGACTTCTCTTACGGAGTCAACGGAGACGGGAGCGTCTATTCACTTTTGCGGGACGATCGAAGAGTCCGATTATGTGGCGCTAATACCCAGCTGGGATCTCGAAAGACTGCTTTGTCTCGTGCTGGCGGTTCTGGTAGGAATTTGCATTCTGCTTTTCGGACCAGTGAGCGTCATGTTTGCCATTTCAGATGGATACCGGGCTGCAGCTCTAGGACTTAGCTGCTTCTGGTTGGCGTTGCTTGCCAGTCTGTGGTTTCTAAAACGGCGGATCAGCTCCCGAGCCATCGCGGGCAGAATGCTTAAGCTCCATCCAGATCTCCTAGGAACTGCACGCGGTAAGTTCTCTGATTTAGGAATCCAATTCAACGACGGAAAACGCACTTTCTGGTTCCCGCCCGCCAGTGCAGCTCGGTCGGCCATACAATCGAAAGGAGTACGTCTGGAGATGGATGGAATCCGATACCGATACCTCGCGCTTACCGAAAGGTTGTTCGAAGACTACGATTTCGCACTAGCGAAGCGTCTTCACTTGCACTGGACAGCGCAGAGTGGATTTCAAGACTCGTCGGAGAATTCGCATTTAGTCGAAGTCTGGGAAGATGCCTGTGCAAGACCCATCGATGCTGTCGCATTCGAGGGTGAGGTCACGCTAGAACCGGCAACCGGCGCTGCGCTGCCTTGGCAAAGCAACTTTCCGAGCGTTTTAGGATATTCTGCGCTTCTCACCGTGGTTATCTTTCTGCGCAACTCACTGAGCTCTCTATCGTTCTTGCTCGGAGTGATCGCCGCATCTTATTGCCTCACGCAAAGTCTACTGCTCTGCTTTCGTAGTCCTTCGATTTCCGCCCCTACGTCCTGGTATCAATTCGGATGGCTGACAGATAGTCACTTCGCAATCTGCAGTTCCCAAGGTGGTGTGAACATGCCTCTGTCTGATCTGACCGAGCTGAAGATCCAGCCCAATGAAATGCAGCTAGTTCACCAGAGTGGAATCGCCTATACAATCCCGCGCAACTCAGTCGTTGATGCGACCACTTGGCAACGCCTCAAAGAACTCGCAGACGAGCCATGGATAGGACTTCAAACCAGTCTCGATGTACAAAAGGAAACGAATAATGCGTCCGAAGATTCTTGTGGCTAGTGTGATTGTGTTTGCGTCGGTTGCAGCGCCGTTTTCAATCTCCTATTTGAGCGCGTTCCAAGCTTCTGATCTTGCGCCGGAAGCTCGATTGAAGGAGATGGGGATTGAGTTGCCAGCCCCAGCGGCTTCGCTGGCAATCTACAAGAAGATCGTCGTGGTCGACAAAATGGCTTACCTGTCCGGCCACATTCCCATCGACGAAGAGGGCAAGATCATGGTTGGCAAAGTTGGGAAGGATGTCGACGTTGAGTTCGCAGCCACTGCCGCTCGGCGCTGCGGAATCGCACTACTTGCAACTCTGCGTGGTGAAGTCGGTTCGCTGAATAACGTGAAGCGGCTGGTCAAAACAACCGGCATGGTCAATTGCAGTCCGGATGTGACTCAACAGCCTGAAGTAGTCAACGGTTGTAGTCAGCTGATTGTCGACGTGTTCGGCGAGGAAAACGGCAAGGGAGCTCGCGCGGCAGTCGGCATGTCCTCACTACCACGCGGCGCTATCTGCGAGATTGAAATGATCTTCGAACTGCATTGAGCCCCAACCAAGAAACCAAATGTGCTTTAACCTTCTGCCCCGACTGCATTCACATTGGCGGAGATTAGGGAGGAGCTTAGGGCTTGGGCGAGCTTTCTAATCCCGGCGCGAATTCCAGCTTCGTTTTGCACGCCAAAGCTAAGCCGCATCGAGTTTTTGGCTACCGGCGTACCGTACTCGGGGAAGCAATGATGCCCCGGTACATAGAGCACTCCATTCTCCAAGGCTGCATTCCAAAGAGCTCCGCCCTCCGACGCGTCCACTTGCTCAGGTAGTTTGAGCCAGACGTACAGTCCACCTTCCGGCTTGTGCCAACTCACTCCATCGACACTCGCAAACTCATCCTCCAACGCATCGAGCATTACGTCCCGCTTCTTCGCGTAGGCAGCGTTGATCACTGGTAAGTGTTGATCAATGAGTCCTTGAGTTAGAGCCTGATAGATGACCGACTGAGCAAAGTTGGGCGAGCCGAAATCAATATTGGATTTCATGTCCAGCAAATAGGGCACCATCGGCTTTGGAAGCACGCCCCAGCCGACTCGGATCCCCGGCGAAAAGGACTTCGAAAACGTGCCGAGCTCAATGACGAAATCACGCGTCTCCGGCGCGATGGATAGAAACGGCGGCAACGACTCGCCGTCGTAGCGCAGGAGTTGGTAGGCATTGTCCGAAATGAGAGTCAACGGCCCCTGCTCGCGCCGCCAGCGGCTCACCGTCTCGACCAAAGCCTGCCGCCGCTCGAGACTCAACGTACTGCCCGCCGGATTGTCGAAATCCGTAACGACGTAGATCGCTTTCAACCTCGATGCTTCCCCCGCCGCTACGATTCTCTCCAATTCACTTTGGAGTGCCTCGACGCACAGCCCATTTTCATCCGCGGGAACGCCAACAACCTTCGCGCCAACACCGCGCAGCGTGCCGAGAAAAACGAAGTAAGTTGGAGCAGCAACAATCACTATGTCGCCTGGGTTGATCAACGCCTCCGCCAACAAATGGAGAAACTGATTGCTGCCCGCCGTGACCATCATGTTTTCGATCTCGGGCTTCGCTTCGGAATATGCTCCGTAACTCCAATCCGCCAACGCGTCACGCAGTTCCACGCTCCCCGCCGTTGAATCGTATTGCAATGCCTTTCGCAGCCGATCCTCGTCTTGCCCAAGCGTCTCGAAAATAGTTCGTGTCGCATCACAAGGCAGCGTCGCGTTGTCGACGAATCCGGCCGCCAACGAAATGAGATCTGGCAAAGCCAGCGCCTGGGCCATCAGCTTCCCAATTGCAGCCCCGCCAGCCATCTTGGCCCGTTCGCTGAGGAAAAAGTCAGTATTCGTGGGAGAAATTCGGTTGTTCATTCCATTCAATTTCAAGTAATGCGATGACCGGCGAAGGCCCTTAGCGGTGATTGTGTTGATCCGAGCGCCACAATTCTCAAGAGCACTCTATAACGTATCGAAGACCAGTTAATATCCGGACCCATCGACTGCTTGGCTGTTCTCACGGCAAGGCCACTAATTTTGAAGGCACCAAAATTTGAGTCGCAACGCAGGAGAGAAGTTGAAAGCAAAAATGCCCTGTCGTCTTAGTATTGCTCGCAACAGGGATTCGTAAAGTTCACGAGCCTTGATTTGTGGGCGGTAGCCGCACGCCCCCAAGAAAAAAATGGCGGCAGTTCGACTCTTGCTTAGCCGCTATCTCCAGATTGACGTTCGAGAATGGCTTCGGCCAAGGCGCGGATGCGTTGGATCATTCCGTTCAATCCACTACGCCGCTGAGTAGAGACGAATTGATCGAGTCCGATACGTCTGAAGAAACTCTCCATGTCGAAGGCGAGAATATCTTCGGCTTTCTGCCCAGAATACAAGTGCAAGAGAACTCCAATCAGACCGCGGACAACCTCGGCATTCGAGTCGGCAGCGAATTCGAAGCAATCGGGAGTGTCGCTTTGCGGACGCCCCACCAGATACACTTCACTCATGCAACCTGGAACCGCCGTACTAATTCGCTTCAAGGCCTCGAAGCCATCCGGGACGGATTGCCCAAGTTCCATCAAAAGCTCTGTCTTGCTTTCGCGGTCGTCATACTCCAAGAATTCCTCGGCTAATTCATCCGCTGCCTCAGCAACATTGGCCCCCTTCGACGGACCGAACCCGATGTTAATGACTGAGCCGTCTTCTGAACCCGACTCCTCACCATTTTCTTCTTTAGCACCGGCCTTCGTGCGCGATGCTACGAGTTCGGACAACACTTGAGTCAGTCGATCAATCTCATCTCGAGTGTTGTACATTGCCATCGAAACGCGGTTCGTACCGGACACTTGCAAGTGCCCCATCAATGGCATGCAGCAATGGTGGCCAGTCCGAATGGCGATGCCTTCGTTGGCGAGGGCGGTCGCAACATCCATCGGAGCAATCGATGGCTTCTCTAGGACAAAGCTGACCACGCCGGCTTTGTGCTCGGCTTTTCCGAGGATCCGCAACCCCTGAATTTGCGAAAGTTGCTGCGTGCAGTGTTCCAACAACTCGTCTTCAATTGCCTGGATCGTGTCGAAGCCGAGTTGCTCGACGTAGTCAATTGCGGCACCCAAGCCGATCGCCCCGGCGATGTCCGGCGTGCCAGCCTCCAAGCGATTCGGTAGCGCCGCGTACGTCGTCTTCTCGAAAGACACCGTTTCAATCATGTCACCCCCTCCCTGGTAAGGGGGCATGGCTTCAAGCAATTCGCGGCGGCCCCACAGGACGCCGATCCCGGTTGGCCCGAACAATTTGTGTGCGCTAAACACGTAAAAGTCGCAACCGATCTCCGCCACGTTGGTCGCCTGGTGGCCAACCCATTGTGCCCCGTCAATGAGTACTGCCGCGCCGTGTGCTTTCGCGACTCTACAAATCGTTTTGACATCGAGTATCGATCCCAAAGCGTTCGACACATGCTGCACTGCGACCATCTTGGTACGCTCGCCGAGAAGCTGCTCCAAGTCCGATAGCTGAAGTTCCCCGTCGGCGTCCGGCTGCCAAACTTTCAGCTCTGCTCCATTACTTTCGCAAGCTAATTGCCAAGGGACGATATTCGAGTGATGCTCCAATCCGGAAACGATCACTTCATCGCCGGCCGCCAGAAACTTTCGCCCCCAACTGCTTGCCACAACGTTGATCGACTCCGTCGTACCGCGAGTGAAGATGCACTCTTCCGGAGCCGACGCACCGAGAAAGTCAGCGACCTTCCGCCGCGCCGTCTCGTAGCCATCCGTTGCTCGTTGGCTAAGCTCATACAGCCCACGATGGACGTTGGCGTTGTCGTGCGTGTAGTAATGCGAAATCGCATCAATGACCGCCTGCGGCTTTTGAGTCGTCGCGCCGTTGTCCAAGTACGCGAGCGGTTTCCCCTGCATCTCTGTTTGCAGGATCGGAAAGTCTTGGCGAATTTGCTCTGCCGTACGTCTACTCATACCTGAAATTTCTTTGCCAATCTTCTTCTTGAGTTGTCGGATCCAGTGCCCCGTCCGGGCACTTCACGTTGCAGCAAGCTACATGAATGGTGTATCGCTTTCGCCGTTGAATCTGGCGCAAACGCACTTTGGTACAAACGTACTTTGGTGCCTTAACACTCTTCTCGTAGGCTTGGTCCGCCAAATTTCGATCCGTCGGCGAGGTCATCCTCGATCTCAGCAACCGGCGTCTCCAGACACAGTTGCAGTGCCTTCAAAGGCAGCCGGTAGCATTCGGCGATCGAACTCTCCGTATCCACCCCACCGAGCAAGCCCTCGACCACACGTCTCGTTTCTGTCGCCACCGAAATCGCGTCGCCTTTTGTCACCACCGTACCGTCCGCGATCGCCGAACGAATCGACTCTGCCACCACCGACATCTGGCCTTCACACCACGCGCAGCCGTCGCCATCCCACCAAAGATCGACCAGCTCGCCTTCTTCAGCCAAGGCCGCTTCAACTCGCAACACACATGTCCCTTCTGAAACCGAGATTTCGGCGGCGTGCGTCACATTTTCACAGCTCCCGCGTTGAAACGGGTCGTCAAAGTGACTTTTAAGGTCCTGTACGGTCAATGGATGAGCTTGAGTCATCGCAGGTTCACTACTCGTTAGCTGGAAACAAAAGTGCGTTGCTGGGAAGTTACACGAGGAAAGTCCCAAAAATCGCCACGGGGTGTATGGACCCACGCTCGCCTCGATTCCTCGCCTAGATCGAAAAAAAGGGCAGTGGGACCGGCTTCTCAGCATTTTAGGTGTCCGCCCCCAGGCTTGGCAGGCCAAACCATCGGCCCGGCTTGCTTTTGAGCTCCATCGAAACAGTACCAAGACCGCAGGCCGCTTAGAAACCCTGCGATCGGACAGGGCTAATCAGTTTTTCAAACGACACAAAACAGCTCGAATCTCCGTGCCGAGAACAGGCTGCGTTCCGGCTGGGACAGCGGGGCTACTATCCTGCCCAAACTGAAAAAGTGATTGGCCCTATGCGATCAGAACACTTTTTTCACGTCGACGCCCAGAACTGATAAACTGGTAGGGAGAATTCCGTGATTCGTCCGCCGAAATTCTCCCTCATCTACTAGTCCTACTTGCGTGGTTTCAAATACCAGCTTGTCCGCAAGTCACTTTCTCTTTTCACGACAGGTGCCACTATGGCTCAAGCTATTGTCGATCCTGAGCAACTCAGGCAGTTCGCTGCAATGCTGAAGCGATACGGTCAACAGGTCCGTGAGTCGACGGCCTCGCTAACTCAGGCCCAAGCTCGATTGTCGGAGAGCTGGCGAGATCAAGAGCATCGAAAGTTTGCAGAAGAGTTTGAAGAGCAAGTCAAGATGGTCAACAAACTGCTCGAGTCCACCGAGCAGCACGTACCTTACCTGCTAAAAAAGGCAGAAATCATCGACGAGTATCTGCAGCGCTAACTTCCTGCTTCCGATCGCACCGCGTCTCTCTTCCGAAGACGGCACGACATGAATACTAACGCCGACATTCGCTCGCTCGAACGACTTGAGAGTTTCATTGACGAGGTCAAGCACTATCGTGGACAGTCGTTGAAGTACTTGGAGGACTTGAGCGTCGAGCTGCGTAAGCTGACGACTTGGATTGAAAAGGAAGCGATCGAGTACTGGGGGCAGGAGCTTAAGAAAGCTCAAGTTCAATACACAGAGGCTCAAGATACCCTTTCGCGATGCATGTCGTACGTACGAGAAAACGAACGCAGACCGTGTACGGAAGAAAAGAAGCGAGTACGGCTTACCCAACAACGCCGCGCACTGTGTGAGGAGAAGATGCAGACCGCGCAGGGTGCCGCAAAGGCCTGGGAGCGAGACCGAAGAAAGAACCAAGGAAAGATACAGCGGGCGCGAGATTTTGCAGAATCGGAAATGCAAGTGGCGGTACACCATTTGACGAGCCAAGTTGAGACATTGCAGAAGTACGCGAGCTTGCGGACTCCAGTCACCTCTTCACCACCGAGCAAAGAAACGAAGAGCACCGAATCCGAATCCCCGACGACCAACTCTTCCGCCAGCGACACGCATTCAGCGGAATCCGCAGCGCCCTCAGATTCCAGCTAGGAGAATTTCCGTATGAGACGAATCAGTCACGATCTTCCCGGTGTGGCGCAGCGACTCAGCAAACTCTCTGATCACTTGGAGATGCGAGTTGGCGAGACACAAGAAGCGTGGAAGGACCAGAAAGGACGTCAATTCCTGCAAAAACACTTTGCAGACGTGCGTCCCGTAACCGGCCAAGTTGTCACCGGCTTGGCCCAGACAATCGAACTGTTTGAAGAGATTTCCAGGCGACTCCGAGACCCAGACTACAACTAAAACCCGATCAAAACGCAGAGGTCTTGGATTCGACTAACGCAAGTGTGGATGCAGAGCCATTCAGAGTTTCAAACTGCGATGAAGGAGCTGGCGCCATTCCGAGAGAGCCCTGGCGACCGGGGAATCTGTTTTCTAAGGGGCAGATCCTCCAGTCGCCAGGGCACGTTCAGGATGACATTTAGATGGACTACCCATCCCGCAGCGCGAATCTCTGACTTACCAAAGTGTGGCCGCTTGTGCTGCTCGTTAGCTTTAGTTTCAGTAGCGAATTTGTACGCCGAGCTTCAAGACTTTCGGACTAAATATTCAAGACGGCAGGACAGGAGACAGATTGATGAAGTCGACGAAGCCCAAGCCTTTGCCTCAACAGCGACTCAACAAGCTCATCTACGGGCTGCGTGAGCGGATGACAGGCAGTTTGCAAGCCACGGCCGAGCGTGTCGAATTGCTTCGCGACGGTGTCCGCTCTCGGGAAGATGCGCTGAAAAGCGAACTGGCCGTGCTGGAAAAAGATCACCAGTCCCAGGCACTTGTGACAATGACCGACAACGATCAAGCCGTAATGGAATCTTGGGATGAAGCCGAGCGTCGAACGTTTGCTGCCATCTATGAAACAGCTGCCAACGAAAAAAAGCTGAAGAACACCGCTCAGGCCGAAATCGACAGCACGAGAAAAGAGGCCGAAGCGAAAGTTCGTGCGCTCGAGCAACAGTTCTTGAAGGCGAAGGAAAAACCACTCGCACGACTCCGCAAATTCCGTTCTGCCAATCAACAACTTGCGGCGAAGCTCGATCAAGTCGAAGACGAGACTTCCTCGGTATTGGCCCGGCGAAGTCTATCCGTCCCGGAGTCGGTCGCCGAAGTTCCTGGATCCGATCTAGCGTCCATCACGACTTCGAGCCAAGCCTATGAACAAACGACGGAATGCGTACAGCAATGCGACGAACAGGCACGACGAATCACGCACAACCTCATTGCACGTTTTCTTGATTCCGTTTGGTTCTGGCTCGCCGGTTTGGTCCTGTTCGGCGGACTCATCGGCATCCTGATTGGCTTCAGCGTATTGCCGCCTGTGAACGCCATCATTTGGTCCAGTGGAATTACCGTTGGTTCCGTTCTGCTCGCCTTTCTAGGACTTCGCCCGTGGCTGAAGCGTTCGGCTCTACGCGAGTACCCAGTCCTATTGGGATTGCTTGGCAACGCCCGCAAGACGACTCAGCACGGCGAGCAGCTCGCTCTGCAAGAAAGCGAAGCCGAACTCACCCGACTGGCCGGCATTCGCGATTCGAAGTTCGATGAGACGAAACAGTGGCGAGAAGATCAAGTCAACTCGATCAACGACCAATTTGAATCAACGGTCCGCGAACTGCGTGAAAAAGCGGCTCAAGAGAAGCAGGCATCCCGCGAATGGCTGACTCAATCACTTGATAAAACCCAGCTGACGTACGACGCACGAGAGAAGCAAGAGAAAACGGAATTCCAACAACAGCAAGATTCGCGACAGGCCGAGTACCAAGCGCTCTGCCAGCAGACTCAAGATAAAATCAAGGAGATTGGCGAAGGCAGCGCGAGACGAATACTGACCGCTTCCAAAAAAGCGCTCCAGATCGTCGCTCGCAATCAGGCATGGTGCGACGCGCATTTCCCTGCATGGGAGAAATTTTCCGATTCGGATTTTTGGCCCTCTAGCTCCGAAGAGCCGCTCATTCCGCTTGGAAACCTGGCGGCCGAGTCGATGTTGGCAGAGGCGTCGAAGATCCAACTCGACGCCAGTCAGCTCACGTCTCAAGTTCTGTTTGCTCCGATCGCCGACCAGTACTTGGTCATCCACGGCGATCCCAACGACCCAGTGCACGGCAAACCGATCCGGGATCTCGTGCGCAACCTGTTGCTCAGAGCCTATACCTCGCTGGCACCGGGCCGAGTTCAAGCCACGGTGATCGACGCACCCGGCCTGGGGAAAGATTTCGGGTGGCTAATGCACTTAGGGGACTTCGATCCGCAACTCGTCTCCCACCGCGTGTGGACTCAAACGCCGCACATCGACAAGCAATTGGCTGCTCTATCGCTAGCTGCCGAGGATACGATTCAGCAAGCCTTGCGCAACGAGTATTCGAACATCGTTGAGTACAACCGTGACGCAGGAGCACTCGCCGAACCATTTCGAATCCTCCTTTGGTCCAGTATGCCGAATGGATTAGACGATCATGGCTGGAAGCCTTTGCAAAGCATCCTCGACTCGGGGGCTCGCTGCGGCATCATTCCAATCTTCGTCATCGATCCCGGTTCGTCGTGGCCTTCCAAGGACTATGAAGAGGGTGTATTGCGTCGAGGCCTGCATGTTCGCTTCGATTCCGACTCACAACAATTCGTCGCCTCGCGCCCCGGTAGCCAGTCGCTTCAATTTACGCTGGGTGAAGTCCCCAGTGAGTCGACGGCACAGGATGTCATTCGCGAAGTCGGTCGTCGATCGTTACTTTCGAATCGAGTTGAGGTTCCGTTGGACAAGATGGTTCCTCCGAAGCAAGAACGCTGGCAAGGCGACTCGTCCACTTCGTTGGAGATTCCGATCGGGCAAAGCGGTGTCGGTCGAACCCACTCACTGAAACTCGGCATAGGTACAGCGCAGCACGCGATCATTGCCGGTAAGACGGGCTCTGGTAAATCGAGCTTGTTGCATGCCTTGATCACTAGTGCGATGCTGAAGTACTCGCCGGAGGCCCTACGTCTCGTTCTCTTGGATTTCAAAAAGGGTGTCGAGTTCCAGACTTACTCGGATGCCCAAGTTCCTCATGCGGACATTATTGGGATCGAGAGTCATCGTGAATTTGGCCTAAGTGCGCTCGAGTACGTCGATGGGTGTATGCAGCGACGCGGCGAGTCGTTCCGAGCGTCGGGCGTTCAGGATGTCGCCAGTTGGAATGCGCTGCATCCCGACAATCCAATTCCAAGGATGCTACTCGTGATCGACGAGTTCCAAGAGTTGTTTGTCGAGGACGATAAGCTCTCGGGGCAAGCGAGTTTGATCCTGGATCGCATCGTTCGTCAGGGTCGATCCTTTGGCGTGCATGCAGTCTTGAGCAGTCAGACTCTCGCAGGCTCCTACTCGCTGCCAAGGACCACGCTTGGGCAAATGGCTGTGCGCATTGCGTTGCAGTGTGATCCGTCCGATGCACAGATCATTTTTGCCGAAGACAATCCTGCCGCTGCACGGCTCAAGCATCCGGGCCAAGCCGTCTACAACGACGCAGGCGGACGCATCGAGGGGAATCAGCCGATGCAAATCGGTTGGCTGCCGAAGCACAAGCAAGTCGAGTGGTTCGCGGAGCAGCACACTGGGTATCGAAACAACGACGCATCGACGAACCTGCTGGGCCGGACGGTGATCTACGACGGCAATCGCGCGGCAACTTGGAACGCGAACAACGCAGCGCTTGCACTTCAACAAGCTTCGAAGGAAATCAATCCAGACGCCCTCTGGTGCGTTGCCGGAGAGAGCGTGGCGATTAGTCCGGCAGTCGTCTACCCACTGACCAAACAGGCCGGTAGGAACGTCTTGATGGTTGGCGGAGTCGACGCCCAAGCCGCGACGGTCTTGCACCTCGCAGCGACAGCCCTCCAGGAATCAGCGGCAGATAGCGATTCAAACTCTGACGCAAAGCCCAAGTTGTACGCGGTTCAAGGCGCGAAGCCCACCGACTCGCACTGTTTGCAGCTTACGCGTAAATGGAAAGCCCTGGACCTCGACTACAAAAGCGTCGATGCAAGGGACGTTGAGTCCTTGGTCACTGAGGTTCACGAGATCATGAAACAGCGACTCGAGAGTGACGATGCCGATGGGCCGACGCCAACGGTCCTGCTATCCCTCATTCAACTGAGTCGCATGCGGGAACTGCGCAAGGAAGACGACTTCGCCAGCTTCGGCGAGAGCTCACTGACGCCTGACAAAATGCTCGAAGAGATTCTTCGCGACGGACCAACCTGTGGAATACACACAGTCATTTGGGCAGAGAGCTATTCGACGGTCAACCGTTGGCTTTCACGCTCTGCAATGCGTGAAATGGAAATTCGAATGCTTATGCAAATGAGCGGCAACGACTCGACGAACTTAATTGATTCCGTCTCCGCATCCAAACTCGGCGAACACGTGATGCTCCTCTTTGACGAAGCCACCGGACAAGAACAACGCTTCCGACCGTTTCAACCCGAAACTTTGAGCTAGTTTTGCCTACTGGAGTAATTCAAGGACGGCTTGCCGAGAGCTGCTGAGGTTTTTAAACTAGTCGCAACTGCCCAGGTGGCGGAATTGGCAGACGCGCAACGTTGAGGTCGTTGTGGCCTTCGGGCCTTGCTGGTTCAACTCCAGTCCTGGGCACACGGACCCTGGCCTGCTGTCGAAAGACGGTAGGTCAGGGTTTTTTCGTAGACCTTGTCTTCGGTTTCAACTTGAACGAAGTGCATTCAACGAAATGCGTTCAATTGCGGTCAATCCGTCCCAAGCGATTGCGGTCAATCCGTCCCAAGCGGACGCTCTGCTGTCCCTCGAAATCTAGATGCGGGCTTGAATCGGACGTAGGGTACCCCAAGTTAGCAACAGCAACGGTTGCCGGTTCCCTTTCTCCAGGCACTACGCGGTGCAAGCCGCCGAATTCACGGTTTCTGCATCAAACCAGAGCAGTAGAACGCCAGGGCCATTCAAAGTTTTGAGTTGGGGTAACCTCAAGAAACCAAAGTCATCCTGACGGAGCCTCAACGACTGAAGGATATGACGACAAGGGAAAGATATGGCTTCAACGGAAGGCGAAAACGGATTCCTCAGTCGCCAACACTCCCTCGGGATGACGACGAAGCGAACGTCCCAAACTGAAACTCTGATTTACCCTGGGAAGAACGCCTGAGGGATTCCACGATCTCCGTATACAATGGACTGAATCAAAATAGACACGGAGTCCGCAAACTCAATTCCGTTCAAGCCCTCTGCGTTTTGGCCTGCTGTCCGCCGAATCACCTCGAAGCGGTCCTCTGCGCAGACTCCCACTTCCCGCCGCCGCTCAATCGCCAAACAGCTCAATGACGCTCAAACGAAAATCGGTATTTTCTTTGCTTCTCCCTCACACGCTAGAAAGCTGCACCGCGTTTGTTTCGAACTGGGTGCCCGCCGATCTCCGATCGTCCTATCTGATGGCGAATATCGTTCTGTGCATCTCGACTGCGATTTCGTTAACGCTCAGTCCATTCAGCGCTATGGCAGACGAACTCGACTTCGCTACGGATGTGCTCCCGATCTTGTCCGACCGATGCTTTTTCTGCCATGGACCCGATGCGAACAATCGCCAAGCCGACTTGAGACTAGACACCGAAGAAGCGGCACACGAGTGGGCCATCGTTCCTGGCGATCCAGCTTCAAGCGAATTGATCAGTCGCATACTCAGCGAGGATCCTGAATCGGTGATGCCTCCACCCGAGGCGAAGCTCGAGGTCAGCGAAGAAGAAAAACAAATTCTCCGTGAGTGGATTGCCAACGGCGCGAAGTACGAAGCGCATTGGTCGCTCCAGTCCGTCGTTCGCCCAGAAGTGCCCAATGTACGCGATGCAGCCCTCAAAAATCCGATAGACCGTTTTGTCCAAGCGCAATTAGATAGTCGCGGAGTCGCCCCAGTGGGGCTCGCGGATAAGGCCACTCTGATTCGAAGAATGAGTTTTGACCTCACCGGCCTTCCGCCTTCGATCGCAGAAGCCGACGCGTTCATGCAAGATAATTCGCCAACCGCTACCGACCAACTCGTTGATCGCCTGCTGGATTCTCGGACTTTCGGCGAAAGGATGGCCGTCGATTGGCTGGACGTGGCCCGCTACGCCGACACGCACGGTTACCAAAGCGATCGTTATCGACCCATGTGGCCCTGGCGTGACTGGGTCGTCGATGCTTTCAACAGAAACTTACCCTACGATGAATTCATCACCTGGCAGCTCGCGGGCGACCTAGTCCCGAACGCGACACAGGAGACGATTCTTGCCACAGGTTTTAACCGCAACCACCGCCAAACCAATGAAGGCGGATCCGTCGAAGAAGAGTTTCGCGCCGAGTACGTTGCGGATCGCGTCAACACTTTCGGAGCCGCGTTCCTAGGTTTGACGCTCGAATGCTGCCGCTGCCATGATCACAAATACGATCCCATCTCGCAGGCGGATTACTACCAGCTGGCGGCTTACTTTAATAGCATCGATGAATCTGGCCTTTATTCACACTTCACCGAATCGACTCCGACGCCTGCACTCCTACTGACAAAACCAGAACAAGACGCCGCACTTAAAAAACTGCAACTGCAGATATCCGAACTGCAGCTGGAATACGAATCTCAGATCGTAGCGGCGGACGAGTTTCAAAATTGGCGTAAGCAATTCTCTGATCTTCGGCCAAGAGGTTTCATCGAACCAGGCAATCAGAGTTTCCGCGAGCTTATTGAAAGGCGTCTTCGTTCGAGGTTGGTGGGCGACTATTCGCTCGACGGTCTCGAAGTCGCAGAGGTGGAGGAAACCACAGCCCAGCAAACGGCTTCCGAGAAAGAGCCAGCCAAGAAAGCGGAAGCGAAGCCGCAGATTCTAGATAGATCCATTGTGGGCATGCATGGGAAAGTCTCCGATTCGCCGGAGTTCGTCACTGGGGTGGTCGGCAATGGCGTCAAAATGAGCGGCGACAACAGTGTTACCGTTCCCGCGGGCGGTGACTTCGAACGCACTCATCCGTTCTCCGTCTCGATCTGGCTCAAGCCATCAGAGCTCTACGAACGAGCCGTCGTCTTTCACCGCTCTCGCGCTTGGACGGACTCGGCAAGTCGTGGCTTTGAACTCTTGATCGAAGACGGCTGCCTGAGTGCCGCGTTGGTTCATTTCTGGCCAGGTAACGCATTGCGTGTACGTGCGCTTTCGCAGGTCACAGTGGATGAGTGGTCGCATGTTGTTTTCAGCTATGACGGTTCGAGCCGAGCTGCTGGGCTGAAGTTATTCGTCAATGGTTCGCCGATCCCAACCGAGACTGTTCGCGACAAATTGACAAAGACGATTGCTAGTAGCCCCAAGGAACTCGCACTTGGCCAACGCTTCCGCGACATGGGCTTCAAAGGCGGACTACTGGACGAATTGAGAGTACTCAACTCTGCCATTCAACCACTCGAGGCGAAGTACTTGTACTTGCAGGCTGCCGCACCATCGAATCTCTCCGAAGTACTCTACAACTTGGATGACGTTGAACTGAAGGACTACTTCGTCTACTTAACGGATCAATCAAACGACTACAGAACACGACTCGAAGCCCTGCATACGGAACATTCTAAGTTGATTGAGTCGATTCCAGAATTGATGGTCATGCGTGAGGAAGTCAGCCCCAGGCCGACGTATATCCTCAATCGTGGAGCCTACGATTCGCCCGGCGCCGCGGTTGAACGCAACACTCCGTCGCAGGTCTTTCCGCAGTCCTCTGCGCCAGCGGATCGCCTCGAGTTAGCTAAATGGCTCGTGCATCGCGATCACCCGCTCACAGCCCGCGTCGCTGTGAATCGCGTTTGGCAATCATTATTCGGCTCCGGACTCGTCTCCACGCCGGAGGATTTCGGAGTGCAAGGCAGCCCACCGACACACCCCAAGTTGCTCGATTGGCTAGCGGCCGAGTTCATGGAATCGGGTTGGGACATAAAACGCCTCGTGAAACTCATCGTTTCATCGCAGACGTACCAACGTTCATCCAACCCAACGGAGGAGTTACTAACGGAGGATCCGGAGAATCAATGGTTGGCTCGCGGTCCAGCGATGCGCTTGCCAGCAGAGATGATTCGAGACGCAGCCTTGGCGTCCAGCAATCTATTAGTTGAGAAGATCGGCGGCCCTCCGGTGAAGCCTTACCAGCCGGATGGACTGTGGAAGGAGAAATCAGGGCAGAAATATGCTCGGGACAAAGGCGAAGGTTCGCGCAGACGTAGTCTCTACACCTATTGGAAACGCACTTCACCGCCACCCGCCATGATGACGCTAGACGCCAGTAATCGTGAAGTATGTGTGGTGCGTCGGCAAGTAACAATGACTCCCCTACAGATGCTCGTACTGCTCAACGACCCTCAATACGTAGAGGCGGCAAAGGGGGTGGCGGTCAAGGCAACGGGCCATTCCAAAGAAGTCGAAGAGCAGCTCGAACACATCTTCCGTTCACTTGTCACGCGAGCACCCGACCCAACGGAGAAGACTATCTTAAAGCAGCTATACGAAGAACAACTCGCTGACTTTGCAATGAATCCTGAGGATGCCAAACGGCTCTTGGGTGTCGGTGATTTAAGCCTGGATTCCGATTCGCAAATCAACCACAACTCACTGGCTGCTTTGACTGTCGTTGCCGAAGGACTCATGAGCTACGATGAAACGGTCATGAAACGATAAGTCAATCACAGTTGTTTGGCCTTCACTGTCCATCACCACGAGCAAGCCGCCCCCCTCCATCTCGCTCAAACCGCCTCACCAGCCGAACCAACCCATGCACCAGACGTCACGACACACAGTCTCCTCGGTCCCTTCTGTCGCCCAACAAACGTCGGGAACCCAAACGTCGGGAACCGGTAGGGTCCATCACGCACACAACCTGACTCGACGTCATTTCTTTGGCCGCAGCAGCCTTGGGGTAGGCACGTTTGCATCGGCTTCGATCCTGGGCGATCTACTCGCAGCCGATGATGGAAACGCAGCCTCCAACTCCTCGTTCGCGCCCCCTACCGGAACCCTGAGTGTCTTTCACCATGCCCCAAAGGCGAAGCGGATTGTGTACTTGTTCATGAGCGGTGGTCCGTCGCAGATGGATCTTTTCGACTACAAGCCGAGATTGAATATCGACAATGGCAAAGAGCTGCCGGAATCGGTTCGCAAGGGACAACGGTTGACTGGGATGTCTGGCAACCAGTCCTCACTGCCGTTGGCTGGATCAAAATTCAAATTCGCGCAGCATGGTAGCAGCGGAGCGTGGATAAGTGAGCTAATGCCCAACATCGCTGGCATGGCAGATGACCTGTGCTTCGTCAAATCGATGTACACCGAAGCCATCAACCACGATCCTGCGATCACGTTCATCCAAACGGGTTCTCAAATAGCTGGTCGCCCGTCGTTGGGTGCTTGGCTGGATTATGGACTTGGTTCCGCCAATGAGAACTTGCCATCGTTCTGCGTCTTAGTGACGAAGGACAAGGGAGGGCAGCCACTCTATTCGCGTCTCTGGGGCAGCGGTTTTCTTCCTGCGAATCATCAGGGCGTACAATTCCGCGCCGGAGAGAATCCAGTTCTCTATCTCAAGAACCCGCCGGGTATCACGCGCGAAAGGCGAAGAAAACTACTTGATCGCATCAACGAATTGCATCACCACGAGCAGACTCAGCGGCTTGATCCTTTGATTGAGTCGCGAATCGCGCAGAGCGAAATGGCTTTTCGAATGCAAGCCTCCGTACCCGAAGTCGCCAGTTTTGCTGATGAGCCAGCGCATACGAAGGAAATGTATGGCCCCGATGTAGACAACCCTGGCACTTTCGCCGCCAACTGTCTGCTCGCTCGGCGACTGCTCGAGAGGGACGTTCGCTGTGTCCAACTATTCCATAAGGGCTGGGATCAGCACGGCGGCTTGCCCGGAGGAATTAGCCGGCAATGCAAAGACGTCGATCGACCAGCAGCGGCTCTGGTCGCAGATCTCAAGCAACGAGGTTTGCTAGAGGACACACTCGTCGTCTGGGGCGGGGAATTCGGCCGGACCGCGTATAGCCAAGGAAAACTTACTGCCAACAACTACGGGCGCGACCATCACCCGCGTTGCTTCACGATGTGGATGGCGGGCGGAGGAGTGAAGCCAGGTATGACGCTTGGAGCCACTGATGAGTACAGCTACAACATTACCGAGCGACCGGTGCACATCCACGACTTGAATGCGACCCTGTTGCACTTACTGGGAATCGACCACGAGCGACTGACGTTTCGCTACCAAGGTCGTCGATTTCGGCTGACAGACGTCGAAGGCGAATTAGTTCATGAAATAATTGCCTAGAGGAAAGCATGGATTCCCCGGCGAGCTAGACTCCTTCACAACGGAACATGCTTGCGACCCCAAAACGGTCGAATGACGGCTGCTTATTCAGCACAACCGATCTTTGAAAGCGTCCCTTTGAATACGGTTCGGGGCCTGAGACTCTCGCCTACTAGAGTCCCAGGCCCCTTCAAAGGTTCCCACATATTCAGCTATTGTGTTCAACGGCACTGCATGTTCCGCAGTCTGTCATCAACAGTTGGGCCGATCGCGTTCTGCTCTCAATTTGAACGCTTTTTTCATAGCCTTCAATACAAAACATATCACGATTTGCTCAGGCAAGACGGATTTGTCGTAACTACCGATGAAGTTTCGTCACAATCGGAAATCTTTTACCGCAGTCTTTGTGGCGACCGACCAGCTCCCCGTAAACCATCCATGACAACCATGAACGCGGTTTCAATATGGGCTACTGTTCGTCCCAATCATCAAGACTCAAGACTCTACCTGCTTGGAGACCTTTAGGGTCAAGCTCGACGTGCTTCACGCGTTCGCGTTTCCAAGTAAACGTAAGATGGATTCTCCCATCGCGTGTTTGGATCATAGCGGGGTAAGAAAACTCGCCTTCGACGGCTCGTTCGATAGTCGCAACCGCCTTCCAACTCTTCCCGTCATCGCTGATTGCAAGGTTCAGTATATTGCGTCGTCCCCACCCCTCCGCACTGGAGGCGCGACCACCAGTATGGTTGTACAGCAATAGATGACGCCCGTCTTGGAGCGTCAAAGACTCGATTCCCGAGTTGTTATTCGGCAAGTCGATCAGCTTGAGCGGGGTCCAGGAGCGGCCGCCGTCTGTTGATACGCTTTCCGCGATCTGTTCATGCTTCGATCGCATCAGTGCCTGCAGTCTTCCGCCAGAATGGCTCAAGAACGTTGGTTGGATCACTTGAAACGGCTGAACGGTTGGTTCAACTCGTTCCCACGACGTCCCCAGCTCCGGATGCCCAACATCAGTCAAGAGCTCCATGTGAAAACGCCAGTCTCCTTCGATCTCAGTCGAAGAAGGGCACAGCAAATTACCGTTTTCCAAAGGCAACGGCTTGCAACGCACCGGGCCATCGATTCCTTCCGGCAAGCGTCTACGATCTCGAAAACTGCGTCCA
>JBGCCZ010000033.1:0-13760 GCA_045105035.1 Pirellulaceae bacterium
TGCCGGTGTCGAATTGGTGAATCCGATCTTGCAAGACTAGGCTCTGTTGATCAATAGCGAGCCGTTCGCGCTAGCGACGGGCGTTACTTTGGTCGACAACGAAAAACGCGGGCCCGCGGCTAGCGCCGTCGGCTCACGAAAAGCAGTTTGGTAATGAATCAACAAAGCCTAGCGATCCACGGCTCTTGGCACGCGTGCGAGTCCGCCGCACTTCACGATTGTTGGATGACAGGTTCAAATGGAACTCTCAGTGGTAGCCCGTCGGTGGGTTGCCGCTCTGTGAACCCTTCGGACCTGCCGGCCAATGAGTCAAGAAGTCTTCGATAAAGTCGTTGAGCATCTGCGTGAAATCTCGTTGCTTGAATCTACTCAAGCTCTACTGGAGTGGGACGAGCGTACGGGGCTGCCAAGTCAAGCCATCGAGTTCCGAGCTCAGCAAGCGACCTTGCTGAGTGGCATGATCCATCGTCGGAAAACGGATCCGCAACTAGGCGAGTGGCTCCAGCAACTGTCGGAGAGCGATCTGGTCGCGGATCCGGAGAGTTGTGAGGGTGCGACCGTATTGCGTCTGCAAAAAGACTACGAGCGCAACACGAAATTGCCAACCGATTTGGTGGAAGCGATCTCGACGGCGACTGTCCTAGGGCAGCAAGCGTGGGATAGTGCTCGCAAGGCGGCGGACTGGAATGCCTTCAAGCCGCATATGGAGAAAATCTTTGGACTTCGCAAGCAGGAGGCGGAGTTGCTGCAGACAGATGGTCAGACGCTCTATGATGCAATGCTCGACCAATATGAAGAAGGCGCGCGAGCAAGTGAGCTGAGCGCGATTTTTGGGGAGCTGCGCGATGGCTTGGTCGATCTGGTCCAAACACTGCGAGGAGCTCCCAACGCTCCGTCGGGTTTAAGCTGGCAGAGGGAAGTTTCGAAGGAGCGCCAAAGGCAGGTCTGCTACTGGGTTTCCGAAGCCGTTGGATTTTCCTTCGAACGTGGTCGCTTGGATGAAACGAGCCATCCGTTTTGTACAACGCTCGGTCCAAACGACTGCCGCATACTGACTCGGTACCACGAAAGGAACTTCGCGACCGCTTTCTACGGCACGTTGCACGAGGCGGGCCACGGCTTGTACGAACAAGGTTTGGTCGGAGAGTGGTATGGATTGCCTCCCGGGCGGTACGCGAGCCTCGGTGTGCATGAGTCTCAATCTCGCTTGTGGGAGAATTTCGTTGGCCGAAGCGAAGCTTTCTGGCAGTGGGGCTATAGCAAAGTCGCAGACATCGTCGGCAGTTCGTGGGGCGACCTTTCCCCTGAGCAGGTTTATCGGGATGCCAATCGAGTCGAGCCGTCTCTGATTCGTGTTGAAGCTGATGAAGTGACGTACAACTTGCACATTCTGATCCGCTTTGAGATCGAGCAATTGCTGATGTCGGGCGAGTTAGAGATTGCTGACGCGCCCGACGCTTGGAATAGCAAGTACGAACATTATCTTGGGATCCAACCGCCTTCCGTGGCGGATGGAATCTTGCAGGATGTGCACTGGAGTGCCGGACTGGTCGGCTACTTTCCGACTTATACACTCGGCAACGTCTATGCAGCGCAGTTGATGGAGGCGGCGGAGCAAGAGTTAGGCGACTTGAACGCCCAATTCGCACAAGGTGAGTTTACTCCGCTTCTACAGTGGTTGCGAAGTAAGATTCACGCGCACGGCTTCCGCCTACATCCAGGTGAATTGATCAGGCGTGCGACCGGTCAGTCGTTGGACTCAAAGCCTCTGTTGGCTTACCTTCGCGGCAAGTTGGCTCCTGTGTATGGGATTGATTCATGATTCGGTGGATGGTGATCGTTGCGGGCGTGCTTGGGCTAACGGCAGTCATGTTGGGAGCTTACGGGGCGCATGGACTAGAGAAGATGTTGGCTGCGAAAGGACTCGCACCCGAGGAGATTGCGAAGAAGCTGGAGCAGTGCGAGACGGCAACACGCTATCACATGAGCCATGCACTGGTGGTCCTAGCGATGGGCTTGGCCGGTAAGGCGGCATGTTGGAAGAAGCGAACGTTGGCCTCCGTTTTTCTGATGCTCGGAATGGCATTGTTCTGTGGTGGGTTGTACAGCATTGTCTTTTTGGATGTGCTCGGTCATTGGGCTATCGTCCCGGCCGGTGGATTGTCTTTGATGATCGGTTGGATCTTTGTGATCAGTCTTGGTTTTGGCGGCGGTGATGCAGAGTCCAGCTGATGTACCGGCTTACATTCTCTCCGGCGGCAAGTCGACGCGTTTTGGATCGGACAAAGCTCGAGTGATGGTGGCGGGCGAGTGTCAGTTGCTCCGCTTAAGCAGGATTCTTCGGTCTTCCGACCACACCGTCCACGTTGTTGCCGGCTCTCGCGACAGCTATATAGAGCTCGGTATCGAATCTATTCCTGACGAACGTCAAGATGAAGGGCCCGCCATGGGTCTTTTAACCGCCATGGATCATCGCGTTGCGAGCCAAGGCGAGGGCTGGTTGCTACTTGTCTCAGTGGATCAACTGATTTGGCAAACAACTTGGTTTGAAGATTTGGCGGTCGCAGTTCAGGGTTCAGTGAAGTTCGTGACTTTTTGTCGTGAACAAGACACAAGGAACTCGCAATTTCAACCAATACCTGGGCTGTTTCATACTTCGCTTCGTGAGCCATTGATCTCACGACTTGCTTCCGGTAAGCGTTCTTTGAAGGGACTGCTGGAGAGGTCGGATGGGCTTGGTGTCACCTGTGCGAACAATCCTTCCGACTGGTCATTCAACGACTCCGCCGCTCTGGAACGCCTGTTGGCCGTTGTTTCAGGATTGTCCGACGGCGGATTCGAGTGAAGTTGTTTGCCGCTGCAGCTGAATTCAACTCGCTTTTCCAGCGGCGGTCTTGATGAGCTAAACTGACCACTCGGAAATCGGTAGAGTAGCCGAAGGGCGGTTTTAGTAATCGGGGAATCGACGATGCGAAGTTTGATTGATTTACAAATTTTATTTCGTGTCGCCCTCCTGGCGTTGTTTGGCGTGAGCCAGCTTGAACTGCGTATGTCGGCCGCAATCGCCGAAGATGATATCCGATTTACCTTGCGATACCGCGAGCCAGTTTCGGAGGACTCGGTACGTTTTCATCGACTCTCGTTGGAAGAGGACTGGAAGCCGTCGAAAACGGCGGTGATCGTCTGCGACATGTGGGATCGCCATCATTGCCTGAATGCAGTGCGGCGGGTGACGGAGTTGGCTCCGAGGATCAATGCGTTCTGCAGCGAATTACGGTATCAAGGTGCGACTATCATCCATGCACCAAGCAGCTGCGTAGAAGCGTATGCAGAGCATCCAGCGCGAATTCGAACGAAGGCAGTGAAGAGGGCGACTGAGTTTCCGGCGGATATCGCGTCGTGGTGTGATCAGATCCCAAGCGAAGAGCGGGCTAGTTATCCCATCGATCAATCCGATGGAGGCGAAGACGATGAGGCGTGGGAGCATCAGGCTTGGGCAGAGCGGCTCGAGGCTGAGGGGCGGGATCCTCGAGCACCATGGAAGTCGCAGGTTCCAGCCATTGCTATCGACGAGGCACGAGATTGGATTAGCGACAGTGGTGAAGAGATCTGGAGCATTCTCTTAGAAGAGGGAGTTCAACATGTCATCCTGTGCGGCGTGCATACGAATATGTGTGTCCTGGGACGCCCATTCGGGTTGCGACGACTCGCGGCGGCGGAAGTGCAGGTAGTGCTCGCGCGAGATCTTACGGACACGATGTACAACCCAGGAGCCTGGCCCTACGCTTCGCACTTCACCGGTACGGACTTGATCGTACAGCATATCGAAAAGTATGTGTGTCCAACTATTTCAAGTTCGCAGGTACTTGGCGGTGATGACTTTCGGTTTAGAAACGATGATCGAAAGCGGTTGCTGGTCGTGGTCGCCGAGGATGAGTACGAGACTGCGGATACGCTGCCGAAGTTTGCTGCGAAGCATCTTTCCCAAGACTTCAGCGTCGAATTCGCATGGGGTTCCGCGACGAATCGGAACGAGATTGTTGGCCTGGAACGTATTGAAGAGTTCGACGGAGTGTTGATCAGCGTGCGACGCCGTGCTCTTCCAACATGGGTACTGGAGCAGTTGCAAGAATTCGTGCAGCAGGGAAAGCCGGTTGTCGGCATTCGGACGGCCAGTCATGCGTTTTCCCTGCGCGGCGAAGCTGGACCAGAAGGCACGTCGACCTGGGAGAGTTGGGACGCTGATGTATTCGGCGGATCGTATTCCGGGCATCATGGAAATGACTTGCCGGTTTCGATTCTGGTCGATGAACCCCAATCCCAATTACCGCTGCCACTACTGAAGCCGTCCGGTCTGAAGGTTGGTGGATCACTCTATAAGACTTCACCTCTTGCTCCCGGTGCGCGGCCTTTGTTCTCCGGTTCAGTTGAAGGCGGTCAGCCCGAGCCGATGGCCTGGACTTATGTGCGGTCGGATGGCGGTCGTTCCTTTTACACGTCTCTCGGCCATAAGCGGGAGTTCGTGCAGCCCGAGTTCGAGGCGTTCTTAGCTACGGGCATTTGCTGGGCGAATGGGATAGAGCCCAAGAGTCTGAAGGATGTCCAACTTCAGAACCAGCGGTACAGCGCGGGTGAGGGACGGCAACGATAATCGGCGCTGTTGCTCGTTGATCTCAACTACTGAGCCGCGGTTGAGCCGGTCGACGACGAGTCGCTGGTAGAACGGAAGGGCTTCAAGTACCACCGTCGAACGGCAGTCAGTAACTCTCCTAAGTCCTGGGCAAGCATCAGTGAACAAGGAATTAGGTACAGCGTGACGATCGTGGCAAAGAGAACTCCGAAAGCCAATGAGACAGCCATTGGGATTAAGAACTGAGCCTGTAAGGATCGATCCATCATGAGCGGTAGCAGCCCCGCAAAAGTTGTTACGGAAGTAAGCATGATGGGCCTGAATCGCTTCGAACCTGCATTTAACGCAGCAGTCAACAAGTCAACGCCTTCCTCCCGACGACGATTAACGTAGTCGACCATAACGAGCGTGTCGTTGACTGCGATTCCGGCCAACGCGAGCATCCCAAAAATCGATAAGTACGACGGCGTTAAGTCCATGATGATGTGCCCGAGTAACGCCCCAATGATTGCAAATGGAACAGCAAGCATCACAAAGAAAGGCTGCTTCAAAGATTTTAATGGGATCGCAAGCATACCGTAAAGAGTGACGAACAAGATGATCGCCCCGAGAAGCGTCTGCCGTTTCGCATCCTCTGCCTCTGCGACATAGCCGGTAAACTCATAGCTGAGATTGTTGTCGCGGCATAGCTTGTCGAGCTTTGGTGCGAGGGTTTTCGCTAGCCCAAGGATGTCGATGGTTTCGTCAATCGGCTGAGCTCCGCAGCGGACAACTTCGGCTCCGTTGTTGCGTTCGACAAACGACGGAGCTTTGGTGAAGGAGATGTCTGCGACTGTTTGGAGTGGCACGTTTGCCCCGCGCGGAGTGCGGATTTTAAACTGCTCAAGAGTGTGTAATGACTTTCGGTCATCTTTGGGAAGTCGCACCATGACACGGATGTCGTTGACGCCACGTTGGACGCGTTGGGCTTCCTCACCAAAGAATGCTTGACGAACTTGCTGAGCAAGGAGAGCCTGCGTCAATCCAAGTTCCGCCGCTCGCGGTTTGAGGCTTAGTTCGAGTTCATCTTGTCCGTAATTGACGCGGGCCCAGGCGTTTTGAATGCCGTCGTAACTTTCAAGAAGAGTCTTTATTTCCTCCGCTACTTTCGCTTTGGTCGGCGAGGCAGGCCCACGAAGCTCCAGGTTGAGGAATTGCTCGTCATCGTCTCCACGATTTAGATTTGACTCAGAGTAGATTCGGAATGAAGTGGCTTCAGGGATTTCACCAGCAAGCTCGTTGAGGCGGTCGGCGATTTCGCTGTTCTTGGGGCCAGGTTCACTGCGGAGATCTGGCGACAGGATTTCGACCGACAGGTAACCACGCGATTTGTCAAAGGACCTTGAAGGTGTTCTGGCTCCCACGGTCCGAGAGATGTTCTTGATAAGCGACTGACCAGTTCCTGGGTCGACATACTCAACACGCAATTGCTCCACCGCTCGCAAAAGGCGGTCCATGTATCGTTCTGTTGTTTCCAGTGTTGTGCTGTCCGGTAGATCGAGCATCGCTGTGATTCGCTGCCGATCGACGGAGGGAAAGGAAACGAAGCCCATTCTTCCGCCCGCACAGTAGCCAATCATTGCTAAGCCACAGGCGCAGAAGGCGGCGGTAACACCAGCGCGGTTGTACACGGCCCAATGCAGCGAAGGTGCGTAGACTTTGGCGATGAAAGTCTCCAGACTACCAGCGATGGCGCCTTGGATCTTTCCGAGCCAGCCACTGGGCGGTCGAAATCGGAGGTGCTTCAAGTGGGCAGGCAGAATGAACTTCGACTCGATCAGGGAAAAGACCAGGACAGGAGCAACTACAGGCGGGATCTGTTTTGCAAAGTCGCCCCACGTTCCTTCGAAGAACATCAGTGGAATGAAGGCCACCATGGTTGTTAGTGCACCAAACGTCACCGGTGTGGCGACTTCGTGGGTTCCCTGGATCGCGGCTTCTTCAGGGGGCATGCCTTCTCGGATTTTCGAGTAGACGTTTTCGCCAGTCACGATTGCATCATCAACCACGATGCCCAGGACGATGATGAACCCAAACAGGCTCATCACATTGGCTGTGATTCCCAACCAGGGCATCACGATCAGGCCGCCAGCCAGTCCTACGGGAATGCCGATTACGATCCAGAATGCGAGTCCGGGCCGCAGGAAAAGGCCGAGCAGCACGAGCACAAGCACGCTGCCCTGAAGCATGGATCCTATCAGCGTACTGAGGCGACCACGGATCGACACGGATTCGTCATCCCATACGTACAGATCGATGCCTTCTGGGAATATCGACTTGGCGTCTTCGACGTATTGAAGCACCTTGTTCGAAATGTCGATGGCACTTTCATTTCCGGTGCGTAAGACTTCAATGAAAATGGCTGGCTTGCCGTTGAACTCGACGCGTTTGTCTTCCTCTTCGAAGCCGTCGAGCACGCGAGCGACGTCGCCAAGTTTGAGGTCGGAACCATTACTGGAACGGATTGGAATGTTGGAGAATTCCTGATCGGAGTAGGCCTGCCCGCGTGTGCGTACGATGAATGTTCCGCTATCGCTGTCGATGGCTCCTGCGGGTAAGTCGATCGAGAAGCGACGGATCGCGTCGGCGAGATCTTGGAAGGACAGACCGAACGACTGTAGACGCTCCATGTTGGCTTCGATCGAAATTTCTTGCCGCTGATTGCCTCGGATCTCCGCGCGACTCACGCCAGGTAATTCCAGAAGGTCCTCGTACACGTCGCGAGCGACTTGGTTGAGATCACGTTGATCCAGGTTGCCCGTGACCGCGACGTTTAAGACTTCGAAAACGCTACTAGAGTCCGGTATGAAGATCCTCGGCCGCTCTGTTTCGCTGGGAAAGGTCGTTATCGTGTCTACACGACCTTTGACGTCGTCAAGAAGGGCACGCAAGTCTGTTCCAGGATAAGCTCGCAGATAGAACCTCGCATTGCCACGCGAGCCGTCTGCGTTCAGTTCCTTGATCCCTTTGACGCCCTCAAGTGCTTCTTCGATGGGAATCAAGATCGCCTTTTCGACATCTTTGGCCGTGCCCCCGCGATAGGGCATTTCGATCATCACAGTATTCCAGCTAAGCGCTGGAGTGACCTCGAGCGGCATGCGATAGATGATCGAATATCCACCCGCGATCAGGATCGCGAGCATCAAGAAATTGGCGGCGATTCCATTTTGCGTAAACCAGCGAATCATGTTTCACCGCGTAGTAGTTGAAGTCAGAATACGAAGCCAACTAGCTCATCAAGTGAAACTAGTTGGTTGCCGACTCCGCTTGGGAGTTTAGATCATCGTTGGACGCAGTAAGGTCGATATCCGGAATGATCTCTACCTCGGCACCTTCGGGAGCGTAGACGAGGCTAGTTGTGGCCAACAGATCTCCTTCCAAAATGGTCGGATCCTGGACGATAACGGATTCTTCGTTCGACCAGAGCGGCTTCAGAGTTCGGGAGAACAAAGTCAGCTCGTCGTTGTCGACAAAGAACGCTCTATCTAACTGGCGGACAGCCGAACGAGGAAGTGCCACAACGTTCTCAAGCAGTTCGCCAGGAATCGATGCGGCAACGGGTTGCCCAAGCCTCAATGATGGTTGGCCAGATTCGCGGCCAAAGGGATCTTTAATACGGGCGATTGCGAAGAGTTCCAATGAATCGACGTCCAGCGTGCCCTCGGTGCGCACAATGTTGGCCGTCCAAGTTTCATTTGAATCCGGATCCAGTGCGTTTACCAGTTCGATCACCAATGGAGGGTCGGACTCGAGTTCCGGCAGCTCAAGGAACTGGCGCTCATTTGAAGACAGTGGCAAGCGAACCTCCGCAAAGTCCACGGAGAAGGCAATGCCTAGCGGACTACCTTGGTTCACGGATTGGCCAATTCCGATTGTTTTCTGACGCACACGGCCGTCAAACGGAGCACGGATGTGGGTTCTTTCGAGGTTCCGTTTTGCCTGGGCTAAGTCAGCCCGGCTCGTATCCAAAGTAGCTGAGGCCTGTTTCAAGCCGGCTTCAGCTTCCATTACCTCGGCTTCGGAAATGTTGTTTTTCTTCGCGAGTGAGCTGAGACGCAGGAAAGTCTGGTTGGCAAGTTGCTCTGCGGCTTGAGCGCTCTTCAAGTTCGCTTCCGCGATGGAAAGTGCTGTTTGGTAATCGCGATCGTCCAGCACGACAAGTACGTCGTCCTTGGCGAAATAGGCACCGACTTCGAAGCGAGGGCTGATCTCTTTAACGAGGCCTGCGACTTCGGCACTCAAGGTGACTTCGTTGAAGGGTTGGACCAAACCGTTGGCCTGGATAACGATCTGGTAATCTTGGCGTTGGAGCTGGACGACATTGGTGCGAACTTTCCTGTCCGGCTGCTTTTCCTTTTCTTCCTTCGCCTCCGGAATGGATAGCTGAATGAAAGAAAAGATACCAACTCCAATTAGCAGTACGGGAATCATCAGTCGGATGACCATCCCGATAGCTCGCTTTCGTTTCGTGGCTGGTGATAAAGCTTCCAAGGTACGAATGCTCTTTTGAAGGTGAGTCGCGAGGATCCCATCCTTTTCAAGATAGGAATGGAATATGTGGACGTAAGGCGGAACGTCCGTTTAGAGCCCACCGCGTGGTGTTTGGCTCTCTGGAGGAAGTTACTTAACTGCTTGGCCAGCAAATCGAGTATTCACTCTGCTGCTCGGACCTAGTTGGTTTTTCGGCACAATTCAGCCGCTAGATGGACTGCGAGCGCCTCTTTCACAGCGGCGTCGAGCCAAAAGGTGGGTTGGAGGGAATCTGTCTAGTTGGCTGAATGTGACAAATCAGGTGGGGCGGTAGTTTTTAGCGATTGGCCTTTATGCTGTCTAGCATAATTAGAAGTCTCGCATGAGGCAGAGGCCAACTCAGCGAAAAGCCTGTTGGCCTGGTCCTACCCTTCTATCGATTCACACACCCAACATCGTGGCTTGGCTCACTGTAGGGGGCCGTCTACTGAGAGCCCGAGTTCGGGATTTACCAGCTGTGGAACGGCCATGGGCCAGGGCCCGATTCACCCGCGGGGATTTCGACGAAGCCAGAACTCTGAGCCAAAGAGACCAGATCACCGGAGCCTCGCGAGGCTGTGAACTCCAGGTAGCCGCCGGTTGTTTCGGTGACCAAGCGGAACCAAAGAAGGTGGAGTGTCTTCGAATCGGCGTTCGTGACATGCCGCGTCTCCAAGACCGGAGGATTCGTGAGCCCACTCATGTGTTGCAGAAGTGGTAGCCCGATCACGCGGGAGGTGACGGCCACACTGACAGGATTGCCGGGGAGACCTAGGATAAGTTTCCCGTCGCGGTGAGCTCCGAGGACGGGACGACCGGGCCGAATCGGAAGACGGTGAAAGCAGACGTTACCGCCAATATTGCGAATTGCATCTGGAACATAGTCGGTATCGCCCATCGAGACTCCGCCGGTGAGCAGCACGACATCGCTTTGCTCAAGTGCATCGAGCAGCGCCGTCTCAACTTCTGCGAGCGTATCACCGACGTGCTTGGGTTGAGAGGGCTGAACAAACGGTAGGCCTGTAAGCCAAGCGTTTAGCGTTGGGCCATTCGAGTCGCGAATTTGCCAGGGTTGAACAGGTTGTCCCGCTGGCACGAGTTCATCACCGGTATTTAAAATGGATACCCGGAGTCGCTTAAAGACTTCGACTTGACTACTGCCAAAGCTCGCAACGGCAGCGACCTCGGAAGCTCCGATCAGACTGGCAGTATTGAGGAGCAGTTGGCCGGCTTTTGCGTTCTCGCCTTGGAGGCGAATGTTCAGGCCAGCACGGATATTGGATTCATTCAGCGTGATTTCGTCGGCCTTCTCGACGACGTCCTCGCGTTTGATGACGCAGCCCGCGTTGGGTGGCGTCGGCGCGCCAGTGAAGATGCGAACTGCCGAACCAGCCGGGATCGCAATTGGGCTCGATCCAGCAGGGATAGTGTTGCTGACAGGTAATGTCTTTTTGCCAACGTCCTCTAGTCGCAGAGCGTAGCCGTCCATGGCGGAGACGTTGAGAGCAGGCGAGTCGCGGTCGGCGAGCAGTGGGTTTGCCAAGACCCGTCCGACCACTTCAGCGTTTCCGACTCGCTCACTTGAAACTGTCGTCAGGCAGTCGGCAAGCTTCTTTATAGCTGCGTGCACGAGTTCAACTTGGGGTAATTCCATTGCCGTAGCTTCAGGGAGAGATTGCTCGTTCGTCTGGTAACGAAGGTTGCTCGAATCTAACCAACAGAGAGACTTAGTGAACCCACTCGGGAACGACGATTACCGCCCTGTTCTTCGCGGCGACCGCCAAGCGGAAGCCCTTTTCTGTTCCGGCAGCCCCAACTTGCCCCTGTTTGTTGATGGCGATGAAGTTGACGCCGAGGTTGGCCAAGGGACGTTTTTCTCCGGCGGCGATGCGTTTGATCGTGTACACACAGGCTTCGGTTGGCGTCATGCCTTCTCGCATTTTTTCGACGATCAAGAACGATCCGCAGTAGCGCATGATGTTCTCGCCAATACCCGTTGCACCTGCCGCGCCGACTTCACCGTCGACATACATTCCCGAGCCGATAATCGGGCTGTCGCCAACCCGTCCCGGCGTCTTGTAAGCAAGTCCGCTGGTCGAGCATCCTCCGACAAGGTGACCGTCAGCGAGGCCAAGCAACGCAATCGTGTCGTGGTTCAGCGCGGGTTCGTCCTCGGACGGTGCTTGGGACGCTTGCTCCTTCTTCCAACGCTCAAAGGCGGCCTTCGCTCCTTCGGAGAGCATGTTCTTACCGGTGAAACCTTGTTGCTTTGCAAAGTCGGCGGCGTCGTCGCCAACCAGCATGACGTGTTTCGTCTGCTCCATCACTCGACGGGCAACGCTGATGGGATGTGGGTAGCCGGAAAGAGCGCCCACTGAACCCGCTTTTTGGGTCTTTCCATCCATAAAGCAAGCGTCGAGTTGGACGACTCCGTTGGCATTCGGGTGTCCGCCATAACCGACACTTCGATTCGGCTCTTCCGACTCCGTCAGCCGAATTCCTTGCTCCACGGCGTCCAAGCAAGAATTGGTTGAGGCGAGGGTCTCCAGCGACTGTTTGCAAGCCCGAATGCCGAAGTTCCAAGTCGCAATAAAGACCGGTGCTTCGAATTCCCCCTGAACTGCCGACACAGGTTGCTGCGTCTCAGTTTCCTGGCCAACAGAAGCATGCAAAGGGATTTGGGAGGCGGCGACTGCGGCAGCCATGGATTGCATGGCCGTTCTGCGTTGGATGCGTTTCATCGAAGTGTCTCAGAAATGTGACGTGGAGGCCGAAAGTGCTTCGGTCGGTCGAGAAGACGGTCTCGGCCGGATGCACGATTTGTGGAGTCAGGTTCTGCTAGCAGGATAAACCAAAACGGCATTCCGAGTAGAGCTGGTCTGGAGGGATGGTGCATCCTTCCGATATTATGGGCGTCTGTGACATATTTGACCGCAGGCTGTAATGAAGAACGCTGGGCACAAGGAATGACATCGATGAGCCAAGGTGAAAAAGTTGAGAACCCTGGGGACTCTCCCGAACGTGGTGATCGACTGCACTTTATCGAGCAAGAAATCGAAAAAGACTTTGCCCTTCCGAAATTGGACGGAAAGCAATTGGCGACTCGGTTTCCGCCCGAGCCCAACGGCTACTTGCATATTGGGCATGCGAAGAGTATTTGCCTGAACTTCGGCTTGGCCAAGAAGTACGGCGGTACCTGCAACTTGCGATTCGATGACACCAACCCCAGCAAGGAAGAGCAGGAGTACGTCGACTCGATCCAGGAAGACGTACGTTGGTTGGGCTTTGAATGGAATTCGCTGCACTACGCGTCGGACTACTTTGATCAGCTCTTCGACTGGGCAATTCAGCTCATCAAGGCTGGGAAGGCGTTCGTTTGCGATCTGACTTCTGAGCAGACTCGCGAGTATCGCGGCACTCTGAGTGAGCCCGGTAAGAATAGTCCCTATCGGGATCGTTCGGTCGAGGAGAACCTGGACCTTTTCGAACGCATGAAAAACGGTGAGTTTGAGGATGGAAGTCGGACTCTGCGGGCCAAGATCGACATGGCTGCGGACAACATCAATTTGCGAGACCCAGTGATGTACCGCGTTCTGCGCGCGACCCACCACCGTACCGGCGACAAGTGGTGCATCTATCCGATGTATGACTGGGCACACGGTCAAAGCGACTCACTCGAAGGTATAACGCATTCGATTTGTACGCTGGAGTTTGAGGATCACCGTCCGCTTTACAACTGGTTCTGCGAGAATTTGGAGATTTGGCACCCGCGACAGATTGAATTCGCGCGGCTTAATATGACGTACACGGTCATGAGTAAGCGGAAGTTGCTGCAATTGGTGCAGGAAGGCCACGTGACTGGCTGGGACGATCCGCGTATGCCAACCATTAGTGGTCTACGTCGCCGGGGTTACACGCCGGAGAGCCTGCGGAATTTCTGCGAGCGGATCGGAGTCGCCAAGTTCAACAGTAAGATTGATGTGGGCGTGCTAGAAGGCTGCATTCGCGACCACCTCAATGCAACCTCCAATCGTACGATGGCGGTGTTGGATCCAGTGAAAGTGGTTCTGACGAATTACCCCGAGGACCAAGTCGAGATGATGCCGGCGGTCAACAATCCAGAGGACGAGTCGGCTGGGTCTCGAGAGCTGCCGTTCAGTCGCGAGCTGTGGATTGAACGCAGCGACTTTATGGAAGACGCACCACGCAAGTTCTTCCGACTAAAGCCGGATGGTGAAGTGCGTTTGCGCTACGGCTATATCATCAAGTGTGAAGAGGTCATCAAGGATCCGGAGACTGGTGAAGTCACCGAGCTGCGTTGCACCTACGACCCGGAAACGCGCAGCGGAATGACGGTTGAACGCAAGGTGAAGGGCACGATTCACTGGGTTAGCGCGTCGCATGCATACGATGGCGAAGTGCGATTGTACGATCGGTTGTTTGAGCACCAGAATCCAGAGAAGTCGAAGAAGGGACATAACTTCCTCGACAAAATGAATCCCGATAGCCTAAAGACGATCACCGCCAAGCTAGAACCATCGCTTCAGGAGCTGGAGCCGGGTACCAAAGTGCAGTTCGAACG
>JBGCCZ010000034.1:0-4044 GCA_045105035.1 Pirellulaceae bacterium
TTCGAAGTGATTGGTGAAGGTTACTTCTCTTCGCCCGTCGTATCGGAATGTGTTTGGTCTGGCGACATCGCGGATGTATTGCCCGAAAAGGTTCTGCGAGAAATTCCGACACTGCGAGGGCAAGTGGTCGACAGCGAAGGCCAGTCCGTGATCGGCAGCATTGTTCGGTTAAAGCATCGCGGGCGTGGGGACGCAGATCCAATGGGCACTTCTTCCGCAGACGGTTCGTTTGAACTCAAGCTCAGTCGCATCCCGTACGCATGGAATAGCGGAGATCTCGAAACTACGGTTTACGCACTCGCATTCGACCCCAACTCCAACCGCGCCGGTATCGCAGAAATCGATCTTACGGATGCGAAGGCGACTTCAGGAATCAAAGTTGAGATTTCGGCGAAGCCAGCAGATTGGCCGCTAACCGCGATTGGAAGAGCACCAGAGGCGCAGAAGTTGATCGACCTTTGGGATAAACAGGCGGAGAAGACCCAGGAGTACACTGCGGGACAAGTCGGGAAGATCCCGCCCGACATGAAAGGCAGTACCTGGCTCAATACGAATGCTGAGAGCCTAGAAGATTTCCGGGGGCAGTATGTCCTTCTCGACTTTTGGTTTATCGGCTGCGGTCCCTGCATGCGTGATATGCCCAGCGTCAAAATTGCTCAACAGCAGTACTCCAAACACGGATTCTCCGTTGTGTCCGTCAATGTACTCGGGCAAAAGGTCGAGGACGTTGAGTCGTTTGCGCGACAGCACGGCATGAACTATCCAATCGTCGTCGATGACGCCAAAGGCTCGATTTTGGAAGCCTACCGACCTCTCGGAGTCGCTGGATTCCCCAGCTACATCCTGCTTGGTCCAGACGGGCGAATTGTTCAGAACGACCAACTTCCCAGTCAATCCTCACTTCGAAATTCGAAGCTAGAAATCATCCACCAGTACATTCGGGAATCGATCAATCAGAACCAAGGGAATTGATCCCAACTAGAGCCACGCCTAGGAGCATCAGCAGGATGGAAAGGAGCTTAGGCTTCCAGTTCTTTTCTGAGAGTACGAGGATGCCGAAAGCGAAGGGGATGATGACGGACGTGCGGCGGACTGGAGATATCACAGATACCATCGCGTCGTCGGTTGCGATCGCTGTGAAGTACAGAATGTCGGCAATCAGCAGACAGACGGCAATTGCAGGTATCGTCCAGCGAAATTGAAACGGTTTGCTTTTCCGATCTCGCAGCCCCCAATACAGCGCGAGTGGCGTCATCACAGGACACAAGTAAATCGAGAACCAAGCTTGGACCGTCACTGGGGCATAGCCGCAACGTTGCAGTAAGAATTTGTCGTAAATCGAGCTCGTCGCTCCTAACAGCGTGGCAACAATCATGAGGCCAACCCAACGATTCCGGCGAAAGTAAATTCCCTCGCTTTTTCCAGTCGTGGAGAAGTACGCGAAGGCACCCATGATGATGGCGATACCAAGCCATTGAATTGGGGTCGGCTGCTCTCCCATCAAGAGCACCGCAATCAGGATCGTCCAAAGTGGACTGGTCGCGCGAATTGGGGCAGCGATCGTGATCGGCAAGTGCTTCAACGCGAAGAAGGCAAACGTCCAGGACGCTCCCACTAGTGCCGACTTGGCAAATAAGAGCCCATGCCCTGTTGCATCCAAGGGCTGAATCCAACCGCTCCACAAGATGATAGGCAGGTAGATTGAGGCTCCCGTCAGTACGTTCAGGAGCAACACCATCGGTACCGCGTTATCGCGCACCGACGACTTTTTCGCGAGATCATAGAGACCAAGGCAAAGCGCTGAAACGAAACTGAGAACAACCCACATAGCGAACATTCTCCCACACACGTGCCGCGTCAACCAACCCAAACTTGAGTGGCAGAGCCCAATTGGAAATCCTACCTTTTTGGTTGTTCGCTCGGCACCGACGTAGCGCTGCGCCGACCGCGACGCGGGAGAGTAGAATGTGCAAAATGTGGGGAAATCAAAATCATGAACCGGAGCTACACCTTGAGTCCTTTACTGCGCTGGCCATTCGTCGCAACACTCTGTCTGACGTTCGCAACTTCACTGCACCTTAAGAGTAGTGCGGGCGAGGATGAAGTTGAAGAGAAGGACGAGTCCAGTTTTGATGTCTCCGGATTCGATTCCTTCGAAGGCTTTATCAGCTCCTATTGGGACGGCGAAAAGGGCAACCTTTGGATCCAAATCCCTGACCCGAAGTTGGAAGAGCAATCGTTCCTTTACGTCAGCAGTCTGGCAACAGGCCTAGGCTCCAACCCCGTCGGACTGGACCGGGGCCAGCTGTCTTCAGAACGCATCGTGCATTTCCGCAGCGTGGGAGATCGCGCTTTTCTCGTTCAGGAGAATTGGAAGTACCGAGCGTCCACCGACAACATGGCGGAACGCCGCGCTATTCGCGACTCGTTCGCCGAGTCAATTCTTTGGGGTGGAAAAGTCGAGCGCGATGCGCAAGGGATCGCTTATGTCGATATGACCGACTTCATCTTACGCGACGCACACGACTGCGTTGGCACACTCGCTAGCTCGGGGCAGGGGAGTTTCTCGCTCGATAAGAACCGTAGTCACATATACCTTCCGCGGTGCAAATCGTTTCCAAACAACAGCGAAATGGAAGCAGCGCTGACTTTCTCATCTTCGAAACCCGGTAGACTCGCGCGACGCGTCGCCGCCGACGGAAAGTCGATCACACTTCGCCAACACCACTCCTTCGTTAGACTGCCCGATGCCGGCTATCGCCCAAGAGCTTGGGATCCCCGCGTCGGTTGCTTCTCCGTCGATTTTGCGGATTACGGTGCGCCCATTGAGGAATCTATCGAGAAGCGTTTCATCGCCCGCCATCGCTTGGAAAAATTGGATCCAAGCCAAAAGAAAAGTCCCGCGAAGGAGCCCATCGTCTACTACGTCGATCCCGGTGTTCCACAGCCCGTTCTTGACGCTCTCGTTGAAGGTGCAAGCTGGTGGAATGAAGCCTTCGAGGCGGCCGGTTTTATTGACGCCTTTCAAGTCAAGGTTCTACCCGAGGATGCGGATCCAATGGACGTCCGCTACAACGTGATCCAGTGGGTCCACCGGGCAACGCGTGGATGGTCCTACGGCCAGTCTGTGACAGATCCGCGGACGGGCGAGATCATCAAAGGCCACGTACTGCTCGGTTCATTGCGCGTTCGACAAGATCATCTCATTTTCGAAGGTCTTGGAAAGGAAGTCGTTGCCAACCAGGCCGTGCGAGCAAGCCAGTGTGGGATGGGTTCCGTGCCGGACGAAGCTTATCTCAGTCAGCTTGATCCGAATCTATCCAGTACGGAAGTCGCCCTGGCACGCATCCGGCAACTCTCCGCCCACGAAGTCGGCCATACCATCGGCTTCGCACACAACTTTGCCGCCAGCACCTATGCGGATCGAGCCTCGGTGATGGACTATCCCGCACCGCGCGTAAAGATCGTCGATGGAAAACTCGACCTGAGCGATGCGTACGGAGTCGGGATTGGCGAGTGGGATAAATTCTCCGTTCAGTACGCCTACTCCGAGTTCAAACCTGAAGATGAGCAACAAGAACTCGCCGCGCTGATCGCATCTACTCAGCAAAGAGGTTTCCTCTACATCTCCGATGCCGACGCGCGACCCGCCGGCGCAGCCCATCCCATGGCCAACTTGTGGGATGACGGCACCGATCCCGCAACCGCTCTGCAACACGAAATGCAGGTGCGGCGGATTGCCATCGACAGTTTCAGCGCGTCTGCTATTCGCAACGGAGATCCGTACGCTGATCTTGAGAGGGCGTTTGTGCCTGTCTATCTGCACCATCGCTACCAAGTGGAAGCGGCCGCCAAAGCGTTGGCCGGGTATGACTATACCTATGCAGTCAAAGACGAAACGAAGCCAGTCGCTGGGGTCCAAACTCCTGTTGAATTACCGAACCAGCTTGCAGCGCTGGTCGCCCTCGCGCAAACCATTGAGCCCGAGCAACTTGTCATTCCCAACGCAACCCGTCACCCAATCCGCCCCCCGTCTCCAGGGCC
>JBGCCZ010000035.1:0-30212 GCA_045105035.1 Pirellulaceae bacterium
CCTCCACCACCACCACCACCACCTCCACCACCTCCACCACCACCACCACCACCTCCACCACCTCCACCACCACCACCACCACCACCGCCGCCGCCACCGCCGCCGCCACCACCGCCACCGCCGCCACCGCCGCCACCACCACCGCCACCGCCACCGCCACCACCGCCACCACCGCCGCCATTGCTGTAGTGGTTTGGGACTGACGACGGGACGGAGCAACCAGTCCTTCCTACTCCGGTAGGGAGGCTGGGGCCTTGCAACGGTGGTTACACTGGCTGGCACGCTTGTGGTGCAAACGAAAAAAGGCCCGTCCAATTGGACGGGCCTTTTTTTTCAATTACGTGGATTTGCGTTGGGAACGCTGCTACTTCTTTGGCCAAAACTTGAGCCAGGAGGATGAGCCGTTGGAATCCTGGGACGCGCCGACCGCTTCGTCGCTTTCGATGTCCGATTCGCCTCCAGACTCGCCAGTCAGACGTGCAGCAAGATCTTGCATCGCTACCGTAATTGGGGCCTTGGGAGCCTGTTGGTACAGAGGAACGCCGTTGTTGCGCACTTCGACCATGGTGCGGTAATCGTTGGGGATTTGGCCAAAGATGTCACGTCCCAGGGTCTCGCGAGCTTTCTTCAGTTTGATCTGACCTGATTCTAAACCAACACGATTGACTACGATCCGGAGTTTCTCGCCGAGGCCCTCGACTTCGTCGAAGGACATTTGTAAGCGGACTAGATTACGGAGACATGGAAGATCGAGTTGGGCGACCATGAGCACTTCGTTCGCGAACTCGAACGCAGCTTGGTCGGTTTCGCTGAAGCCCTTCGACACGTCAATCACGATGTGTGTGAAGGTAGCTTTGAGTAGTCCAAAGACCCGCCGCAATGACTCAGGTGTAATCAGCTCAGCATCTTGCAGCTGAACGGGACGCGGCAGAAGATACAGCCCCGAGCTGTGCTTGGTTAGGGACTTCTTCAACAGCTGAAAGTCCAGTCGACCGACATTCTCGGTCACATCAACGAGACTGTAGTCGGGTATTGCGTCGAGAAAAACGTCGGCGTCACCGATTGCCAAGTCGAGATCGACGAGCGCGACAGTGTATTCGGGACGGGCTGCCAGCAAACAACCTAGATTGACAGCCACGCTTGTACAACCGACTCCACCTGAAGCGCCTGCTACGGCGATTACTTTGGTAGCGCGTGAATCTCCGCTTTCTGAACCGAACTTCGCTTCCCCAATGCGTGCCAGAGCCTCCATGAGGTCTTCCAGGGTGAGCGGCAGAGTGAGAAACTCTCTCGCACCTGCACGCATCGATTGGAGGATCATTTGTCCATCACTGCTTTCGCTCACCGCAAGCAAGGCGCATTGCGGAGCGTCGCGGCGCATTCGCTCGAGAAGTTCGAGTGCTTTTTCCGGATCTGAATCCAATGCCACGAAACCAATGTCAGGCGTCGATTGGGCGACGACATCAGGGAAGAATTCGTACCTTGAACATTCCGCATCCAACCAGACAGTGTCCAGGCCGAGCAACATCTTCTTCATGGTCTCTCGAGAAGTGTCGTCAGGATCTACAAGGGCGAGTCGAAGTACGTTGCTCATGTTTTCTCGATTCAATCGTGTGATAAGTTGCGTCTGACGCGATGAAGCCTGGTTGCGAGCCGGGTTTCCTATCGATTGATGGTTCCGTTGTCCGGCGTAATGTAGCCCGCAGGACGGGCCAGTTTGGGAGCGTTCGGTCCTACGCTCATAGCCGCCGGATTCGGTGCCGGATTGGACGATTGAGATGACGTGGGGTAGCCCAACGTTCCCTGGGCGGGGACGCTGCCTGCTGGTAGTGCACCAACGGGCACGCCGTAAGCAGGTGACTCGATCAGACCTGGGCCGAAGTTCTGATTGCCCACGCCACTACTTGTTAATGGTGTTTCGATGTACCCACGCAAGTACAAGTCCTTGTCCGTCGGTGACTGCGACTGTGTTCCCGGCGCGACGGCCGGAACTTGGTGAGGATTCATTGGGCCGGAGAAGTTTGGTGTGACGGTGATCAACAATTCGACCTCGTTCATTTCCTCACGAGTCGTCCGGAACATAGCACCGATCCATGGCATTTCCGACAAGATCGGAAGACCCGAGTTGATCGCCTCGGTGCGGACTTGCAGCAAACCGCCCAAAGCCAGCGTTTGACCAGCTCCCAGTGTTACGCCTGTTTCGAGGAACCGGCTACGGAAACCAGGTACGTTCACACCATCCAGAGTGACGCTTCGAGTTGGGTCGATTTCCGACACATACGGGCGTACCTCCAACCAAATTCGGCCGTCCTCTTGGACTTGAGCGACATAGTCCAAACGCGTTCCGAATTCCCGATACTGGACTGCGATTTGCCCCAGTCCTTGCGGGACAAGGATTGGTACTTCACCACCCGCGTTGAAACTAGCAGGACGCCCATCGACGGCCGTGAGTGTCGGAGTGGCGAGGACTTTGACCAATTGGTTTCTACGAAGCGCCTTGATGGCTGCAAAGAATGATGCGGAGCTTTCGACGATACCTAAATTGAAGTTTTGCGTTCCCGTGGACGCGAGCGTTGCCGGATTGAGAAGCCCACTGACCCCCTGTGCTACCGACGCTCCGCCGGATGTTTGCAGTGCCCAGTCGATGCCCAACTCACGCAACTTTGTGCGCGAGATTTCCATGACTTGGACTTCCAGCTGGATCGTATGAACTCCAGTGACTCGGATGTCATTGATGACTGTTGGAAAGTACTGCTCCGCCAGCGTCACTACTTTTTCGACATGCTCGGCTGAGGTCACGAACCCGCTGATGAAGCACCCGTTCTGCACGGGCATGATGCTGATGTTGCCGTTGGGATAGACCTGTTGAATGATCGTCTCTAGTTCGCGAACGTCGCCCACGACGAGAACTTCAATTGAGTGCACGGTATCGTCGGCGCTAACCAAGTCGACCGTCGTGATTCCCGTAGCGAGGGCGCTAAGCTGCAGCCTGTTCCCGCCTTCCAACGGAATCGCGTTGAGGACACTTTCGTTGTGGATCGTAATCTGCTTGAAAGCTCGATCCGCAGTGACCTCACGACTCTGATTGATCACCATGCGCACGGTCTGTCGCGGCTGTGATTTGTCGAGGCTTACGACCGTGTTTGTTAGATTCCATTGGCTGGTCGGGCTGCCATCCAGCGTTTGAGCTGAAACGCTAGCCAGAAAAGACTCCGGAGCGGTGAGGCTCACGAAGGCTAAGACCAATAGAGTGGCGCGAAATAGTCGTACAGACATGTGCTAAACATCCTTGTTTGATCACGGCTCCCGTACTCCCAAGTCATCCTGACCGGTGCGTGAGTACGAGGCCGTCTGTCTGCTATCTTCTGGGGTTTACTCAGACCTTGGCTGTTACTGCCAAGGCACTCGTCGGGCTGCGGGCCCAGTAACAATGGAGGACGAAGAATCTTGGGCTATTCGCCTTCGACTGCTTCTGTTTTGCTTTCAAAGCTCTCCTGCTCGCCGTCAACCGGCGCATTGGTACTAGTAGGATATGTCGGCGAATAACCACCATAACCTGAATAAACATTCCCATTTGGACCACCGTTAGTAGGTGGTACCGCGCCGCGATAGGGCTCATTGCTCTCGTTTTCCGGCAGAACTTCCTGCGGTAACGGGTTTTCGTCGGTCCACTCGTATTTGCGAATCCCGTTCGGTGTGACGATGAGCATTGTTTGAGCACTTCCGTCGCTGTCGTCTGAGGTCGTGGGATTCAGGTTGAAGACTGGGATCTGCCGAGTCGGCAAGTCGTCGTCAGAAGAGCCAGCCTTCCTCGCCCAGCTTAAGAACTCCTCTCCATCATCCTCAAATTGCTCGCGATCCTCGTCAAACGGGCGCAGGTTCAGCTGCAGTGTGCCCATGCTGTCCGCAAGCGTCAGTGCTTCGAGCTGGGACTCTTTCACCAGGAGTTGGAACATGATGCCGCGGTTAATTGCACGCGGACCATCTTCACTCTCGTCATCGCGGGTCGAGCTCCCGTTGGTTCCGTGCACCTTAATGTTCCGCATCACCGTGCGGCTCTCGGGCGGCGTATTGTGCCCGCCTGGATGAAAGGTCCCGAGAATATCGACGTGGTCCCCTGGCTTGATGTAGTTCGCGTCCGATTTGATATCAAAAATTCGGAAGCCCGGGGGAACTGTGGTTGAGAGACTTTCACTCGTATCATTTACCTTGCGTTCCAGGATAGGTTCGCCAGTGAAGATGCTTTGCTTCGTGAACTTGTCCTCAATAAGGCTCAAGTCGAAGACGGCTCCCTCTGGCAGTCGGGCTTGAGGCCACTGCTCGAGTTTTACATCTTCCGCTGAGATCTGTTCTCCCTGCTGCATGTCCTTGGCTGCGACGATGATCTCCACCATCGCCTCTTCAACTGGACCGTTCTGGTTCGTCATGACGGCTTTGCTAACCGCGACTGCGGCGATCATGCCGCAACCTAACGCAACAAAGAGCAAAATGAGAGTCTTGGCTTTCATCGTGGGATTGCCTCACACACTACGTTAACTACGTAAAGTCGCATCCTGCGGACTCTCGTGATTTGCTTTGCTTGGAATGCCATCAAATCCTATTCTCTGGCGGGGATGCCGTGTCGCGATGGATTGTCCCCAGTCGGTCTACCGCATTTCTACATAGCTATCATTGGTCATCGAGTGTGCTGGTCATCAACGTTTCTCTTTGGGGAGGAAACGCTTCACCAATGCACACTGGCTCACCAATTCCGATTCATACACCAACGTGACGCGCCGACCTAATCGGAATAGATTGGTAGAACGGCAGGCAGGGGCTTTCCGTGGGCTTCGCGTCCACGCTTGTTCTATCGACCTTTTCCTACGGCGTTCTGCGCGAAATCGCGTACAAAGGTTGCGGGACGACGCGCAAAAAAAGGGGCTCGAAGATTTCCTCCAAGCCCCGTCATGTTTTCAGTAATATTGTTGCACTCGGGCACGCCGGAGCAGTTCAAAGTCGTCGCAGCAGGCCTGTGTGCTATAGCATGCCAGCAAAGGCGAAGTAGCCGATGGCGGCGACGGTCATGGGAATGCCGTAGGGCAGCAGACGCATCGTTGGCTTGCGTTCTTGTGCCATGTCGTACAGTTTGTCTGCGTTGCGAACGGTGACAATCTCCTGCAGTATCGCCTGAGCTTGGATCCAGTGCTTGGACCAATCACCGCTGACGGCAATCTGTACCATCGCCATGACAGCTCCGACGATTGTTGTCGCGACAAAGATGTACCAAGTGTGCTCGATGTGAACGAAGGCTGCGATACCTGCGAGCAGTTTCACGTCTCCGGCACCCATGCCTCCGATGAGGTGTAGGCCGAAGAGAAGCGCGAGCCCGAAGAAAGTGGCTGCCAGACTCCAGCCCAATCCAGGCAAGCCGCCCACGGCAGTGGAGTAGATCCAGCCTGCAACGATTAGGGGATAGGTAATCTTGTTGGGCACTTTGAGGTACATTCCGTCAATGACTGCTGCGACAACGAGCGTAACGCTGACGGCCCACATGGCCCAGTGTTCTGTAAGGTGGTTTAGTATAGGTTCCATCGATTCCAAATCCCCGTGTGTGCGGCGAGCCAATCTAGGGCAGGTCGCCTTGATTCCGTGTTTTTTCTTGTCTTCCAGACATAGTTTGTGCCAAGGCTGCGATGACTGCTTGGCTTGAACGTCCGACGGCGTTCACGTTATTTGCCTGTGCGTGCCGGCTTATCGGTTGTGGGCAGTAGGCATGCGATCCGATTCACGAACAACTCCGTGGGTCGCTTAGCGGAGGCTGCAACACCAAACGAATAAGGTGCTAAACAGAGTGCCAGCGAGGCAAATTATTTCCCACATTCCGGAAATGGATTCGGCAGGCATTAGATAGGGAGTCATGCGACGATCCTTTCGGCTGTAGGCTAGGACTTCAGGACAACGCAGGCTGGGCGGAGCCGGAAAACCAACTTCGCCCAAGACCGCATTGCATTATGGATCACCTGAGAAAACTCAGGTCAGCAGCTTACAGTTGGCCTGCAACGCTGGTGAAGGTCGTGTTAGCGTTCGTACCGATCGTTCCGATGGCACCAAGGCAAACTACAACGATAAGAGCAAGCATTACTGCGTACTCAACCGCTGTAGGACCGTCTTCAGACTTCAGGAATCGGTTGATCTTTGAGGCGAAATTCTTCATGGTTTCTCTCCAAGTGTGAGACCGCCCGTGATGGGGCAAACAAGTGTTGTAATGTGAGTCCCAACATGCCAACTTCGCCACCGCTGGATCATATCGTTCTCACTACGTTGCTCCCAATTGGTAACCTTGAAGGCAATGTCCTCATGGGTATGCACAAGAAACCTAGGTCACATTAAGGGTCAGTCAAACTTTAGCAGTCAGTATTGTTAAAGGAATCCAGCAAAATTGCCTGCAGGCCTTCTTCGGAAATGGCGAACCCTCTCTCCAAGCCATCGCAATCTGCACAGTCGGTAGGATCCGTTGCGTATCAGTGAGGGGTGCCGGATGGGCTCAAGGATTGCAAGCCATGAATAGGTGGATTCCCTCTTCCGCGAAACTCGCATATTCGAGCATGTGTGCCTTTTTCAGGAGGTCTGCTCGGCTTAGAAAGGGAAACCCGTAGAGGCAATGCGCCAGGGCAAGTCACTTCTTCAGTTTGGGCCGGATAGTAGCCCGGCTTTCCCCGCCGGAACGCAGCCTATTCTCGGCTCCGAGAACCGAGCTACGTTGCGCGGCTTGAAAAACTGATTCGCCCAGGGCATTGCGCTGGGATGATGGGCTCCCCAGCCTAGAACTGATAAAGTGATCGATAGCTGCTTTGACGTGGTGGCTAAAGGAGCAAGTACTCGGTCCCCTGAATTACTTTGAATGCTTGAGCGAGCAAGTCAACGCCAATGAACCGTGCGACATATTGGAAGTTCCTCCCGTTGAGAAGCTGGCTCTTGCTTGGAATGGCAGGCGTTTTTTCCAGCTATACTTTGTGGTTGTTTCCAACGACGAACAAGACGATTGCAGCCGTCATTCCAATCGTGGTGGCAACGTTATGTCTGGCCAACGTGCCGAAGAGATGGTGGATGGTCCTCGGGGTCACTTCCGTCGCCACGTTGGGAGTGTTATGGATTTCGCCGGTTGCTCGAGCGACCCATGCACTGGATTTGGGGGTGATTTGGCTCGCCCAAGTCATTGTGGCTATGGGGGTTCATATTGTTGAGTGGCTTCCCTGGGGTAGGCAACGGTCGACGCGACGAATGGCGACTCAACTTCAGCGGCAGTCGAGTCAACTGCGCGAAGTAATCGAAAGTCAGGAATCGACTCAGCGTACATTTGAACAGTACGAATCGGATCGGCGAGCGTTACTGGAACACCTTCCACTCCACGTTGTGCACAAAGACATCGACGGGCACTTTCTGTTCGTGACGCGATCCTTCTGTGATCTAGTTGGCAAGAACTTTGATGAAGTGATTGGGAAAACGGACTTCGATTTGTTTCCAACGGAGACGGCTCAGAAATTCGTTGAAGACGATCAACGGGTCATGGCGACTGGCGGAGTTTTCAATGACATTGAAGAAGCTGTTCTTCCGAGTGGAAATATCGGATTCATGCAGGTTCGCAAAGCGCCGCTCCGTGATGGTGATAACAGAGTCATCGGCATTCAAGGGATCTTCTGGGATATTACCGAGGAGCATTTAGCCCGCGAGGAATTGCACCGCACGGAATCTCTGGCAAGGGCCTTAATTCAAGCAGCGCTCGATGCAGTATTGGTGATCGATGGCGAGGGACTGATTATCGAGGCCAATCCTGCTTGTGAAAGAACTCTCGGCTACGACTTGGCGCAGATGAGCGAATCGCCATTCCTTGGCGACATTATCGAGTCCTCTGTGGAGGAGCTGGGGCAGCGTCCCGAGGATGTCGAGTCGGCGGGGCGTTTTCGGCGGCAAATACCGCTCAACGATTTGTTGCGATCTGCCAAGGGGCGTCGGATTGAAGTGAAGTTGCGGAAGGCGAACAATGACTGGTTTGATGGTGAAATCTCCTCGCATCCGCTAGACGTTGAAGGCACTCAAGGCTGGGCCATCGTCTTGCGCGACATCACTAATCGGAAGAACGCAGAGAAAGAGCTGCTCAATGCGAAAGACCAAGCAGAGCGTGCAAGTATTGCTAAGACGGAATTCGTTGCCAATGTCAGTCACGAATTGCGGACCCCACTCACCGGCATCGTTGGATTGCACGAACTTCTCGATCGCAGTGGGAAACTCGATGAGCGGCAACGCGACTACATCAAACTTGCTAGGCTTTCGGCGAACAATCTATTGACGCTAATAGACGACCTTCTCGACTTTTCGAAAATCGAGGCAGGGCACTTAGATATTGAAAGAGTTCCGATGCATTTGGCCTCGGTAGTTGAAGAGCCCGTTCAGGGCCTCGCTTCCCGTGCGCATTTCAAAGGGCTCGAACTGCTGATCGACGTTGATGCAAAGTTACCTAGTGAGTTTGTTAGTGATCCGCAGCGAATCAAACAGGTTCTGATTAATCTGGTCGGAAATGCGATCAAATTCACCGAAAGTGGCGAAATCCGCGTTGCCGCCTTCCTGCAAAACACACAAGGCGAACTGACGCAGCATGGAGACGTGCATGCCGTCCGCGTGCGGTTCGAAGTTCACGATAGTGGAATTGGTATACCGCCCAATAAGAGGCAAATGATTTTTGACGCGTTCCAGCAGGCGGACACAAGTACCACGCGACGATATGGCGGAACTGGATTGGGACTGACCATTTGTCGCGACATCATCAATCAAATGGGAGGGGTGATTGGGGTGTCCGATGCGCGGCGGCTGGATGGAGAAGCGACTGAAGGGACCTGCTTCTTCTTTGAACTGGATTTGGAGTGTTTATCGCTGGAACCGGCAGAGAAAAATCCGATTGCTACCAACGAAGTGTTCGTGATCGCAGGTCAAGAGGGTTCTTGGGGGCAGTTGTTGGAACGCGAACTCAAAAGCATTGGGGTTTCGACTCAGCGGATCAATATGGAGCAACTCATTGCGCGACAACCGGAGCATCTCTTTGCAGCCGGCAATCACAGTGTTGTGTTTGCCGATTTGAACGAGTTGCTCACTCCGCGAAGTTCGAGCATGCCAGTTGTGACACGCTGGGTGCTCACTCGTCCTTTTGGTACCGATGTTTCTGATCGTCTGCCAGCTTGGCTACAGTACCAACAGGTGCACTGGTTGTTCCGCCCCATTCGTTTCTCGGACCTAGAGGCCGTCCTGTTCCCCGCTTCCCCCGAGACGGCTGTCGAGGGCGAGAATCAGATTGCGGTAGGCAGGACCGCTGATCTATTGCTCGTTGAAGACAGTCCAATTAGCCAGACGGTCATCCGCGATATGCTGGAAGGATTGGGGCACCGGGTCGAAGTCGTGAGCAATGGTCGCGATGCAGTCGAAGCCTGCTCGAAGAAGCTGTATGACATTGTGCTTATGGACATTCAGATGCCGGACTTGGATGGTTTGGAAGCGACCTCTCTGATTCGTGAGGCGGAGGCGGGGCTAGGCCGCAAGCAGAGGATCTGTGCACTAACGGCCCATGCCACTGCAGCCGACCGCGCGCAATGCGAACAGGTCGGCATGGAAGGCTTCCTGGTCAAGCCGATTGCCTTGGATAATCTTGCCCAAGCGGTTGCAAGCTGCCTGAATGGAGACCCGTTTCCCGATGGGCAGCTACGCGGATCACAACTGCCTTCGCACTCGGTTGCAGGTTCTTCCGATATCAGTCCGGTGTTGGATGCGGAGGTGGATGCGACGGACTCGGTTGAACTCGGCTCTCAAGCGGAGAGAGAGGGAGGCGAATTTTCGATGCGCCGTGCATTGGAAGACGCCCCCGATTGGCCCCAACTGGTGAGATCGGTTAACGACAATGCGACATTGGCAAGAGACGTGCTCGCACTCCTAGTCAGCGAGGCGCCGCGTCTCGGTAGACTCTTCGAAGATAGCTTGCGTTCTCAGGATATAAAGGGAGCACGCCGAGCGGTACATACACTCAAGAGCAACGCAAGACACGTTCACTTACGACGCGTCGCCGCCTTTGCGGAGCAACTTGAGAACTATGCACGCGATGAGCAGTATGAAATGCTCATTAAGCAACAGGATATCGTCCAGCAACTAACCGGAGCGGTTGCGGATTGGGCCGACGCAATGCTGAGAGAGCATTCCGATGAGTTGTCGTAGCTGTGGTCATCCACCGTCCACCGGCCGAACGGCTGCAAACGAGTCTCACTCTGGCCGGCGGTAGGACTTTTGAAAGAGTTCTAATTCTTCTTGTGCCTTAATGACCTTACTCTGGGCTGCTTCAAAGTCTTGCTGGAGTGCTGCAGAGTCGGCTTTTGTCTTGTCGAGCTGTGCGGTGCTCTCGGCGTTTAGCTTCTCGATAGTTGTAAGTTGAGCAGACAGTGCGTCCATCTTTTCACGCAGTTCGGAGAGTTGCTGCTGGAGGTTCTCGGCTTTACCCGTTGCCTTGATCTCCGCCGATTTATTGGCCTCTAAGCGTTGCTGAACATTCAGAGTCTCCGCCTCGGCAGTCTGTAGTGTAGAGGCCAAACTCTGTTGTCTTGCTTGCAGGGCGGCTTGATCGGATTTCGCCTTCGCGACCTTCGCCTCAGCAGACTTCAGTAGTTGAGTGGCCGCCTCGAACTCTTCGTGGGCTGATTGCGCTTCCGATGCAAGACGCTGTTGTTCGGACTTCGACGCGCCCAACTGTGACTGGTGAGCGGACAGCTCGGTTTCGAGAGAGGCGATCAAGGGAGTGACCTTGCCGAGCTGCTCATTGTTCGCTTTTTGAGCGGCGCGTTTCGATTCCAGCTGCTCTTCGAGTTGTCGAATCTCTCCGGCTAACTGTTGCGATTTGGATCTTAGCTCGGCGTATACATTCTGCTTTTGGCCTAGAGCGTCCTCAAGCGAGACCTGCCTCGCTTGACGGGTCTCGAGTGTGGCGTTGGCAGAGGCAAGAGCTTCGCCGGTTTTTTGACTCTTGCTGGATGCCGCCGAGTGCTGCTGCTTTAATGCATCGAGTTCTGCCAATGCCATCGCCAGACGCTTGTCGATTGAGGCTGGGTTGGCTGCAACTAGGCGTGGTTTGTCCGGAGTGCTTGCCGACCAAACGGAGACTTGACCGTTCCAGTCTCCACCACCAATAAAGCTTGCATCGCCGGTAGCCGCCACTTCCAGGGCCGCGTCGCTCAATCCCTTAAATTCCTTCTGAACCGCCCCGTTGCCATCCCACGTTTTTACTTTGCGATCCCGCCCAGCAGAAGCCAGAATGCCAGTGTTTGTGTACGCAACGGAGGTGACTCCGCCGCCGTGGGCGTTCCATGATTTGATCTGTTTTGATTCGAATAGATCCCAGAGCTTTATGGTGCCGTCCATGCTTCCGCTCGCAAGCACATTGGAGTCTGATCGGAAGTCGACACTTCGCACGGCTCCTTTGTGTCCAGCTAAATCTGCATACATAGTGCCGGTGTCTGCTTCCCACAGAATGAGACCGTTGCTGCGATCGCCCGAGGCCAACAAGACTCCATCCGGAGAGTAGCGAAGTGCGAAAATCCAATCGGTGTGTTTCTTCATTTCGTGGGCGAGTTCGCCGGTGAGAGTTTCGTAGACGCGAACGATCTTCTGAGGCCCTGCAATGGCAATGTGTTTCTTGTTGGGGCTAATGTCTGCAGCCAATACGGCATCGAGTTCGTCACCAACCTTAGCAATGCGTTCTCCGGTGGCGACATCAACGAGTACAGCACAACCGCTGTGCCCGTGACGTCCCCCGCCGATAAGCAGCTGTTTGCCGTCGCGTGTGAAGACTAACGATTGAGGCTCGCCTTCGGGGAAGGGAACGATCCCCAACAATTCCCCAGACTCGCAGTGGTAAAGTGAGACTTGTTCCTGTCCACCGACTGCTAGCAACGGAGCCCAGGGGCTGGCGGCCATCGCGGATATTGCGGCGCTTCGTTCTGTCTCACGTACAGGTTGTCTAAGCATCGACTCCGGCATCGGTGGTGGACCGTCCGGCTTGCCTAGCGAAACGCTACCCAGCATCGCCGAGGCGGCTGCGTTCGAACGCTTGATCTTACTGCCCGCATTTTCAGGCATGCCCTGCTCGATCCAAGTCTTTACAAGAGCAATTTGCTCTTTGGCGATCGGATCCTGATCAGGCGGCATGTAGGGTTGTTCGGCGTGGGTCATCAAAGCAAAGATTCGCGATCCGCTTGCATCGCCGTCGGCAACAACGTCCCCAGAGGAACCGCCAGCAAGAGTGTTGCCATAGGTGTCTAGAGCCAAGTCGCTCGATTTGTCACTCTCGCTGTGGCAAGCCGTACAATGCTCGCGGAAAATCGGTTTGATGTGCTCCTCAAACGTGATCTTCTTTTCCGTTTGCTCCTTGGACGGAGTCTCGTCGGCGATGCTGAGTGTGCATGTCAGGCAAGCTACTGCAAGGCTGAACGCAGACGTTTGTAAAGAACCAAGCATTGATCGCGGGCTCCGGTTGGGAGTGTTCGAGTAAACAGCGGAGTTGGCCACGCATACTACTATGGGTAGATCGCGACTAAGTCTGATTGCAGCGTGCGAAAGAACTAGTGGTTGAACAGGAATTCGCGACTGTTCAAGACCGCCCAAAACGCATCTTCTAAGCCTACTTGGTTGTTGCCCGCTTCGGAAACCAGTTTGGTTAAATTCTGAAGCTCGCCTTCAGTCGGCATACGCGAGAGGCAACGAATGTAGATCCGCGTAATCGCCTCCGGTACGGTGGCATTTTGTTCCAGCCAGGTGGAAATGAGTTTTCCTTGAGCAACTTTGCCTTGCGTCGATGCCCCATTTAATAGATGCAAAGCCTGAGAGAGGGATGGATCCGTGCTAGCCTCGCAATCACAAACGGTGGTCCGAGGCGAACGTCCGAACGTGTTCAAAAAGTACGTACTCGTCCGGCCATCGGCGATCTGCACTGCGCGGGCTCCCTGTGGTAGGCCGCGGAACTTGTCTTTTGTGTTCGTGGCTTGCGAGACGCAGTCTAGTAGCATCTCGGCGGGAACTCGCCGGACTTGTGCATATGCGTAGTTTCGGTTGTCCAGCCGGTTTGATTCGTTGGTTTGCGTGCTCCGTTGGTAGGCCGCCGAGTTACAGATGTCACGCACCAAGGATTTGAGGTCGAACTCATAGCTGGTCAATCGGGCTCCGAGTTCCTCAAAGAGAGCCGGGTTACTGGCGGGATTGCTGACTCGAATGTCGTCGACTGGATCGACAATGCCGACGCCCATAAAGTGCGCCCAAACACGATTGGCGACACTCTTTGCGAAAAATGGATTGTCAGGACTTGTCATCCAATCCGCTAGGACTGCACGTCGATCTTTGCCCTTCGTCTCTGCTTTGGAACCGCCCAAGAACGTTGGTGGGACAGGCTTCTTGGTGACTGGATGGGCAACTTCACCCCCGCCACGGTTGTAGACGATGATCTCGCGGTAATCCTCTCCGGTCTTTCGACCAATCTGGGAGAAAAAGGACGCGAATCCGTAGTAGTCATCCATTGTCCACCGGTCAAACGGGTGGTTGTGACATTGGGCGCATTGAGTTCGGATGCCCATGAAGACCTGCGCGACGTTCTCAGCCGTCTTTAGCGTATCGCGCTCGACCTGATAAAAGTTAGTTGCTGGTTGTTCGAAGACGCCACCATTGCTGCCGATGAGCTCTCGGACAATTTGGTCAATCGGCGTTCCTTCTGCGAGCTTGTTGGTTAACCAGCTCGAGTAGAGGAAGGCAGCCTTGTAGCTCACTTGGTTATTACTTTTCACCAAGAGTAGCTGAGCCCACTTCATGGCCCAAATTTCGCTGAACTCTTTGCGTTCTAGTAACCGGTCGATCAGCACGCTGCGTTTGTTTGGACTCGGGTCATCGATGAATTCTGCAAATTCTTCTTCCGTCGGAAGTTGGCCCGCAATATCGATCGTGACGCGTCGCAAGAACTCTTCGTCCGTGCAAAGGCCGCTTGGGACGACGCGAAGTCGCTGGAGTTTGGCGGCAACGAGTTCATCTATATAGTTGCCCGACACGGAGGGGGCTTCGTACTCGAGTCCGTTGGGTAATGCCAAAATCTGGGAACCGACCGTGTGCGTGTCGAAGCGAGCCATGACGAACGCTTCGCCGCGCACGCCCGTCGTGATGGCTCCTTGGTCATCGACGGCTGCCGAGCGTTCGTTGTTCGTAGTGAATGCCGCCAAATTCGTGATGTCGCGCGTAGTGCCGTCGCTGTAATGGGCGACTGCAACCATGCGTTGCTTGGCTCCTTCGCCCTCGAGAACAGCCTGCGTCGGGAAGAGGTCGACTTTCGTGCAAGTTGGCGGAGTTTCGTTGTCCGTCTTGGCTCCGCCCTCTAGCCAGTTGAGTAGCGTCTTCGCGTAGACGCTGTCTGGTTCCATGCGTTTGCCGCCGGAGTGAGGAACACCACCGATGGCTTTGAGATAGACCAAGCTCTGATCGGGGATTGCTAGATTGATGCGTCGAATACCAATTTCGCGCGTGATTCGCTGGTGATCGCCGGCTGGATCGAAACCGAAGAGCGAAAGTCGGAAACCATCTTTACCGCGGGCAGCACCGTGGCAAGAACCTGTGTTGCAGCCGGTACGCGTGAGAACCGGCATGATATCCAAGTGGAAACTCGTCGGTTTTGAAGTCGAAGCGTCCTGGACTTCGATCTGGCTTACCGCCGTCAATCCCTTCCAAGTCGCCTCCAGTTCGCCCTGCCCGTCGCTGGTTGGCGTGAGGCGAAAGTCGTCGAAGCTAGCGAAGTCGGTGCCGGCCGATCCTTCTGCTGGCTTAACATCCCAGTTGACTTCCTCTGTCACATCCCGAGTGATTCCATCGCTGCGCTCTGCAACAGCTACAACCGTTTGGTAGTCGGCCGTACCTTTGAGTTGAATGGACTCAGGGTAGACCGTCAAACCTACCCATTTAGCACTTTCCTTCTTCAAAGGAACCGGATTCGGCGTCGCGTTGTCAACGTCGCTCGGCTCGCTCGCACACACGGGTGCGTTTTGGCTTGCAAGACAGCTTAGGAGCAGCAAGGCTAGGAGCAGGCCGCTCTTTGCTGCACAACAAACATCTGCTGCATTTGTTGTGATGATCCTACGCACGCCTCGGTGAGCTCGTCGTCCGTTGGGCATTGGATTGTCCATTGTCAAAATGCTCATTTTTCAGACCCGTTTTCTTTCAGTAACCCTTTGGCTTGGCGAAGCTGCTCGAGTCGACTGAGCGGCTTGGCGGCGGGCTTCGCTGGCTCTGGTTTTGCTGCGACAACCGCAGCCGTTGGCGCTGCAGGTGCAGGCGTGATTTGGATCTCTCCACGACCAGCGGTTTGTAGGATCTCTCCATCCGGTCTAGTGATCTTGGCTTTCACGTAAACCGTTTTGAACTGCCCGACACGAGCGTCCTTGGCGGCCTGGATTGGGAAAGACAGTTGAGCCAAGCCGTCCGACCACTCCAACTTGGTTTGGTTACAGGTGATGCCAGCCGGCAAGCCGACCACTTCAAATTCCACCTTGCCTTCAGGGGGGGCTTTGATTTCCAAACCGACGCCAACCGTACCCGAAGCGCCTTGGGCCAGAACTGATTTGTTGAATTTTAGATTGAAGAACGAATCCGCAACTTCCAAATTGATAAACTCGGAGGCCACCCACACGGATCCGTTGCGTGCTTTCGCGCGGGCAAGCATCGTGATTGGGAAACTTCCGATGGCAGCCTTCGTGTTAGCTGTGACGGGAACTAACGCTTCCGTCTTGTCGCCTGGAATGCGAATGGAACCGCTCGCGCGAAGGCCGCTCGGGTTGTACAGTGCTCTCAAATAAATCTGCTCTTTGTAGCCTTCGTCTCTTTTGACTCGAACGAGATAATTTGTGCTGCCACCCCGGACCAAAGGAACCTGGGGTTGCACAAGTTCGAGCGTAAAGGGCAGCTTCTTGGTAACGGCTATGGAGAGCTTGTCAGAGTCATGGCCCCACATGTCCCGATTGTTTTGACCGCGAACAAGCATCGTTCTTTGAGCCAGCGTACCCGACACTCCCGGCCCATCTGGAAGCGTTTCTGCGATCAGATCGGCCAGTGCCGCGTCTGGTGTTGCATCCGGCTTCGCTTTAATGAGCATCGGAATGTAGCTTTGGTTGGCCGCAATCGTTGGGGTGATAAGCTCAAGTCCGTCTGGTGCATTTTCCAAACGGAGTCCTAAGTCTCCTCCGAAGCCAGCACGCCGTCCGCGAAGTAGCACAGCCATTTGAGCACCTTGCGGCACTTCTACGATTTGTGAAACGTAGCGTTGGAGTTCATCGATCGTTAGGCTTAGCGAGCGAGGTGGTGGTCCGACTTCAATCCGATATGCGTGAATTGGACTGCCTTCTTGCAATTGATCGCGGATGGCAATTAAGTATTCTCCGTCTTCTGGGAACTTGTAATCCTGCGAACTATCTGGCCCGCCGGAATCGTCGTTGGCTGCCAGTCTGCCGCCCTTCGCCTTGTGGATCTCCAACCAGCTATCCAGCGGGGAACGAAGTACCTTGCGGGCGAAAACTTTGAACCTGAACGTCTGATCTTTTTTCCCGCGAATGCGGAACCAGTCAACGTCGCCTGGTTTTTCGAGCACTCCGTTGAACGCAACCGGACCTTCAATCGTCGGCAGCTTTTCGCGATCATCATCCGGCTCTGACGCGACTACATTCGGTAGGTCTACGACTCGTAGTAAATTGCCCGAAGGCGCGGACTTGCCGCCGCGTTTCGCAACGTAATTGAATTCGCCGAGTGTATCGGGAAGCGAAATTTTCTCTTTCCAAACTTCGCCCGAGATATCGACGATCTCCGCTTCGATCGTCTCACCTGGACGACCACCCGATGGAGTGATCCGCATCGGCCTTGGGAAGTCGCCAGCGTGGAGACGATAGACGCAACGGTCATTCCCACCGAACGAACTCTCGCGGACTTCGATCAAGTACTGTCCGGCCTCTTCCGCTGTGTAGGAGCAGACGCAGTCTTGTTGCAGCAGTGGAGCGTCATCGCTGCGGGCAAGCTCAAACCGTTTTGCATCCAGGATGGCGACAAACGGATCAAAGAATTCGGTACCCAGCCGCAGCCCTTCGACTTCGACCGTCAGCTTTTGTCCGGCTTTCAATTCGACGCGATAATAGTCCACGTCTTCCGTCTTGATGACGCCATTGACCGTCGAATTCAACTCCAATGGTTGCGGCGACTCAAAATCACTATTCGGCTCTTGCTCAGCAATTTGGGGAAGGGTCGACACTCCGTAGTATCGCAAGTTGCTAATACCGGTTTCCGTCGCCAACCGGAATGCGTGTAGTCCCGGAGTACAGTCCTCCGTGATTCTCAGCTTCGCCTTGACCTTGTTCGAACCTTCTGGAGTCAGCGAGACAACCTCGACACCAGGATCGTAGAGCAGCAGTTCTTTCGTGTCCTCCAGGCGCGCACCCGTAATCAACACCTCAATTTCGCCTCCCGCTTGGAACCCAGGCGGACTCACCGAGCTAATCGCGGGCTGGTCGGCTAGGATGATCGAACCGCAGAGCAAGGTTGCACAGACGCTGGCTTGCAGAGGAATACGGATTATTCGGTCGTTGAATGCACCTGCGATGACACGTGCGAAGGCATTACTGAGCATGGTTGAGCCCGTGCGAAGAAAGGTGCATTCCGAAAATACGGATCGGGGAATTCTGAGACAATCGTTAGAAAACTAAGCCAGCAAGTCTTTGAGGACTTTGCCACCGTCGACGATTTCTACGGGGCGATCGCCTGGAGCCATCAGTTCCTTGTCGGCCACGATGCCCAGCAAATGGTACATGGTGGTCGCCAAATTCTCGGGAGAGACGGCGTCCAGGTCAGGCTCGGCGCCAGTCGGGTCGGAGGCACCGTGAACGTAGCCGCGTTTGATACCTCCACCAGCCAACATCGCGCTGAAGACTTTCGGCCAGTGATCACGTCCTGCATCGGAGTTGATCTTTGGCGTGCGACCAAATTCGCTGCTGACGATTACGAGGGTGGAATCCAGCAGCCCGCGTGAATCGAGATCCGATAGCAAGGCAGCCAGTGCTTGATCGAGTGGCGGCATCGTGCGTCGGAAATTGCCCGTGATATCGCGGTGCATGTCCCAGCCTCCGTAAGTCAACGAGACAAAACGTGCTCCTGCCTCGACCAGACGGCGAGCAAGCAGCAGACGTTGGCCTGCTTGATTGCGACCATAGCGATCGCGCATTGCCTTGTCCTCTTTCTCGATGTCGAACGCCTCGCGTGCTTTTTTCGAACTGATCAGGCTATAGGCACGTTCGTAGAAGCTGTCCATCGCTTGCACACTGTCGGCTGAATGCCGCGTTGCAAAGTAATCGTTGACGGCTTCCAGTGCGGAGCGGCGTCGGTCAAACCGTGCTTGGTCGACGTTGCCAGGCAGATTCAAGTCCTGAACCTTGAAGCCTTTGTTGGCTGGATCGCTACCCAAACTGAACGGACCATAACTGCTGCTCAGATAGCCGCTGCCGGCGAATTCGTTCGGCTTGTTCGGAATGCAGATGTACGGAGGCAAGTTGTTGCGCGGCCCGTACTCGTGACTGATCACGCTTCCAAAACTCGGAAACACCAACGCAGGACTCGGCTTGTAGCCCGTGAACATGTTGTGCGTCCCGCGCTCGTGAGCGGCCTCGCCATGAGTCATCGAACGAATGACCGTGAATTTGTCTGCGCACTGAGCCAGCTTGGGCAGCGTTTCGCTGATGATCTCGCCGGTGTTCGTTTTGATCGATCCCATTTCGCCGCGATACTCGAGCGGGCTGTAGGGCTTGGGGTCAAACGACTCTTGGTGAGCCATTCCGCCGGGCAGGTAAACGTGGATCACGCTTTCGGCCTTGGCTGGAATAAAGTCGTAATGCTTCTGTCCCGCCATGGCACTTCGGGATCGAAGCAGCTCAGCCAACGTGAGACCGCCGAACGCGCCGACAGTCAACATACTTCGACGGGAAAGCGGATTTCCTATGCACTTCATAAAATGGCGCCTCGGCGTTCTGGTGGATTTGCTATCGAGTTGGTGCTATTGATTCGGTGAGATAATTGAGACTTCGGATACCTTCGCGATGAGCCGCAGATCGCGCGACTCGCCGAAACTGTCGTGAGTTCGCCGTGCAGGGTATCTGTGTCTCAAGCTATGTCGATTTCAAAATCCTCGGACCACTCGCTGGCAAGCCAAAATGGTTAGCCTTTCTACACGTCCGAGGTATCTCTGGAACGCAACTCCAAGAGTAGATAGAACGTTCCGGTAGTCTGCTTCCTGCACTCAATGGTGGGCTGGGGGGATCAAGCTCATATGATCTTGTAGGTGGGATCGCGGTTAGTCCTGCACGTCCCGGTGGGGTAGTTAGTCTAAGCTCCTGAAGGCAGACTGTCAAAGTTCGCCGCCTTGGTAGAGCTATGCGATAAAGCTGGATTTTCAAAGTGGGTAAAAGGAAGCGTGCAGAGAAGCCCGATTTCCCACCTTTTGCTCAGTCACCGACCAAATCGCCCCGTTCTTGCTGGCAACTCGGGAGAGATCAACTTGCCGCCGGCACGTAGTTAGGCTCCGTGGGCTTGGTTAGCATTGGGGCATTGAGCTCGCATTGAGCCCGAATTGGCCGACGCCATGCGAAACTTTGCGGGGCAAACACGCGAGACAATCCGGCTTCATGAGGATGAACTATTGACCACTTTAAATGAACTCTCCACCAGCCGGCGGCTCGCCACTTGTAACTCGCGCTCCGGGACGGTGCGTGTTCTTGTTTTCGTTATCGTCTGCCTGACCTGTGTCTTCGCGACAGACTCGAACGCTCAAGAGCTACCGAACATTCTCATCGTCTACGCCGATGATTTGGGCTTCGGTGATTTGTCTTGTTACAACTCCGAAGCTGCCTACAAGACTCCGGAGCTCGATCGATTGGCGAGTGAAGGAATCCGCTTCACCGACGCTCATAGTCCTTCCACAATCTGCTCACCGTCACGCTACGGTCTTTACTCTGGTCAGCAGATCTATCGCTCGACTGGGCGAGGTGGTGGCGCTTTCGAAGGGCCCGGTGGTCCGAGCTACCTTAAACCCGGAACGCTGACAATCGGCGATATGCTGCGCGAAAAGGGCTATCGAACGGGCGTCTTCGGAAAGTGGCACGTTGGGCTGACTTGGTATGACGAGGACGGCAAGCGTCTCGGAGGTGGATTTGAAAACTCGCTCAAGATCGACTACGAAAAGAGTTGCCCGCTCATCGACGGCCCGAATGCACGAGGTTTTGATAAGTCCTTTGTGACGCCGAATTGTCCCACGACGGATCCACTGTACGTTTACATCGAGGACGGAAACGTTGTCGAACCTGCCAGCGAGCGGCACCTGCGTGAGCGTCTGCCGAATCCTGGTGGCAAGTGGCGCTGGGACAATGATGAAGGATGGATGGCGCCGGGCTACGAATTCATCAACGCCGATCTGTTGTTCTACGAGAAGACGAGAGCCTTCATCACTGAGCATCGCGCAGAGCAACCAGATCAGCCCTTCTTCGCCGTACTCTCGACTCAAATCTGTCACGCTCCCGTGTTGCCCGCTGCGGAGTTCAACGGACTGACCTCGGCCGGTCCGCGCGGCGACTTTGTTCGAGAATTGGATTCCATCGTCGGACGGCTGATGAGCCTGCTTCGCGAATTGAACATTGATGACAACACTTTAGTTCTTTTCAACTCTGACAACGGTCCGGAGACTCTGCATGTACATTGGATGCGCAAGGACCACGAGCATGACGCGGCCGGAGGTTGGAGAGGCATGAAGCGCGACGCCTGGGAGGGGGGCCATCGCGTACCGTTCATCGCTTGGTGGCCGAAACAAATACCTGCCGGGCAAGTCTCGAAACAGATCACCAATACGACCGATATCTTTGCGACGCTTGCATCTGTGGTCGGATATGAACTACCCGAGGCGGCGGCCACCGACAGCTTTGACATGTGGCCAGTGATGCTCGGTGAGCAGGAGCCGAGCCAGTCGGTGCGACCGCACATGCTGACGCAAAGTTTCCGAGGCGAGTTCCAACTGCGGAAGGGGAAATGGAAGTTCCTCGACCATCAGGGCTCCGGCGGCAACGGCTATGAGAAAGGTCTGCTGGTCGAGTACGCGTTGGCCGATTCGGCTCCGGAAGCCCCTGGGCAACTTTATGATCTGGAAAGCGACCCTGGCGAGCAAAACAACCTTTACGTCGAAAAGCCCGAAATCCGTGACGAGATGCAAGCTTTACTTGAGAAACTGAAGGCATCCGGCCGCAGCGCGCCACGTGTCAGAACCCCCCTCGGTCGCAAGCAGTAGCACTGCTTTCGATGTCGAACTTGTTTCAGGATCGATACTCTCCGGATCTACGGAGAGGAATTGAAGCTGGAAAAAAGAATTGAAGCTGGCAGAGGAAGCGTACAGACTTGCGGAACAGGGCAAGTCACTTTGAAAGTTCGGGCAAGAGGATAGGCCAGCTGTCCCAGCCGGAACGCAGCATCTTCTCGCTGCGAGATCCGAGCTACTTCGTGTAGCTTGAGAAACCGACTGGCCCTGACCTGCGAAACGTTCGACGCAATCCTAAGTTCGTCTTGTCGCTACAATGATGCGGATTCGGCCTCCAATCACAGTCCCTACGGTCGAATTCCTCCTGCGCTACGTTTACTTTGCCGCTCATATAGAGAATCGAATATTGCCGACCCTGGAATCACGTATCGAAATCCTAAGCCGCCTACGATCCGCCTTAGGAGGCGGCAGTCGCCCTAGTGAACTTTCGCACAGACGATACGACGAGACACATGAGCTGTTCGAGCAATCGAGCAATCAGCAGCAGCTCATCCTGGAGTGGCTAAAGAACTTCATAGCCCAGTCTCGTCGGAGCGCAGATCCGCTTAAGATTTTGAGCGTAGGTTGTGGGAGCGGAATCCTCGACAACCCACTGATCAGGTCGATCGCAGACACTCCCCAGCAAGTCGAATACACGGGAGTCGATCCCAACGCCGTCGCGTGCCGCCGCTTTCAGGAGGATTTCAACAGCCAGGGTCTTCCAAACGTGAAACTCAAGTTGTGGGAACACGATGTCGAATCGCTCACGTCTCAGGATCCTTTTGACCTCATCCACGTCGTCCATTCGCTCTACTACTTTGAAGATCCTGCGAGCACGCTGAGCGCTTTGTCCGAATTGCTGGCTCCCGGTGGAAAGGTGGCGATCATCCTCGCGCCCGAGGCGGAGTTGAATGAGTTGGCAATGTGCTTTTGGAAGCATCATGACGAGAACAAGATATGGTTCAGCGACTTTCTCGCAGACCATCTCTCGGAACGTCAGCTGACATTCTCAAAGCAACGCATCGATGGTGAAGTCGACATTGCCCGCTGCTTTGAAGCCGATTGCCCTCTGGGGGAAATGATGCTCGATTTCATTACCCAAAGCAATTGCCATGAGCTGGGCGACGATATCGTCCAGCTCAGCTTGGATTACCTTCGTTCTATAAGCCGTTCCGAAGAAGCCAGGCTACTGGTTCAACATCCCGTTGACGCCTTCGTGATTCAGCGGCCGGCAACGGATGAGTGAATATCCGACATGAGCAAGCAACTGCGAATGTTTGCTGCTGGTTGGTCCCGCAAAGTTCATTTCAAATGCGCAAAGTTCATTTCAAATGCGCGATGTTCATCTCGACTACGCCGAGCATTAGGCTCGTCTGTAGTCGTCGATCGTCTTTGCAAGCTCCCCGAAGAAGATCAGCCAGACTTTCTGCGGGAAACGCCACTTCCCCGCATCGCTGTCCATGCAGGAGCGGAGATGGTCGCCCATTCGATCGTCTGCCAACATTTCTTCCAGAGAAATGGTGTCGTCGAATAGGCAGCGCTGCAGATAGCGTTCTGCCGTTTCACGATCATTCAGATCTAGCGTGCCCTCGTAGTCAATCGACCAGCATCGGAGCTCAGTGGGTTCAACCTTCGTTTTGAAGGCTTCGACGATCTGCTCCCCGGTGCTATACGGCTCCGCGTGTTCGGCTCCGCGGCTCTCCAGATAGAGATCGTGGAATCGAACATAGTGTGACTGTTGGCTTGCGTGAGCGATGAACCCAAGTCCAGTCCTGTCTAACGCAGCTAACATTTGCTGAACAGCCATCGTGATTTCGGATTGAGGGACGCAGTACAGCGCGTGAGTCGCCCACATCATTGAGTAGCGTGAATCCGTTGGATCGAATTGCTGGATCGTGCAGAGGTGCTCTTCGGCGGGCTCGAACGGACCGTCCAATCGCTCGCGAGCGGTGCGGATGGAGAAGTCCGAGGGGTCCAGCAGGGAGTACTTCACCTTGAGTTCTTGATTCTCCTGAAGTCCAGCGAACTTGAGCAGCGCGGCCGGGAACTGTCCACTGCCACAGGCGACGTCGAGAAGCCGCATATCGGGCTCGCTGCCATGCCTGCGGTCCGCAATTCCTTGAAAGACTCGCAGCCAATCCAGTTCTTCTGCGAGCAACTGGTAATCGATTGAAGCCAGTTGATAAAAGGCCTCCATCCCCGCCCGTCCATCGTCACTCCAATGCTGGCAGCTTCTATTGAACGTTTCGAACTGTGGATCACTTGGCATCGGAGTTACTACCTTCACTGGCAGCCGGTCGAAGTGGCTTGGCTAAGTGGTTGGGATACAAAATAGGATTCAGCGGTGTATTGATGACTTGTCCCGGTTCAATACCGGGCATGAAGCGACGCCAGTCGCCATTGACCATGTGAGGAGCGTCGATCACCCGCGCGCCGTCCTCAAAGTACGTTGTTGCAAGCACCATTCGCGGTATGGTCGTTCGATTCGAGCTGGCTGTGTGAAAGTTCAGGTTGTGATGAAAGCTGACTTCTCCCAAGTCGAACGGTGATAGGTCGACTTCGATGCCGTGGTCCCGCAGTCGCTCGTTGACTCTTTGGTCGTAGCTGGAGTCGAACTTATTGAAGGGAATATCTTCCACGAGTTTGACAACATCCATGCTCTTGGCGAAGCCTAGGGGGCCCATCGCGTCGGGTATTTCTTGCAAGGGAATCCACACCGTGCAGACTTTCTCGGTGGCAATTGGGAAGTGATGGCCGTCGTAGTGCCATGGAGTCCGGCCACACCCTGGCTGTTTCGACAATCCATTATCGTGGTACAGCCGGACTGCCCCGACCCCCATCAGCTCGGCAGCCAGCTTCGCCAGACGCGTACTGAAGACGAAAGCTCGTACTGCCTGGTTCTGCTCCCACATCATTTCTAAACTACCGAAGCGGCTACCCAATTGCTCGCTCTGCTCTTCAAACATCGTTGCCATCTCAGCACGTAGCAATGAAAGCGCACCCGGCGACAGCACGTTCTTAAGCTTGATAAATCCGTGACTTTGGAAGGACTCGACCTGCGAGGGTGAGAGGCTGAAAGGCTGACTGAGTTCTTCGACCAGAGCCTGTTCGTTCGGTGCCGGGTAGGTCGCCGGCTTCGGTAGCTCAATCAGGTTTTCTTCGCCTTCGCCAGGAGCATTCTCGGCGAGCGACATATACCAATCCCACCATTGTTGGTTGTCTTGGTCCCATTCGATGTCGGTTTGTGTCGACTTCGCATGGTCGCCTGAAAGGTATTGATGCCCTGGTTGTGCGTTCTCTGGCATGACTGCTCCTGATTAAGCCGGCCGATGGCTAAGTTTTCTAACTAGTGGGCTATTATCGCTCAGAGGCAAACACCACCCCGATGTGCGTTGTGCGGCGATTTACTGATGCCGTTCTACGGATTGCCGAGCTGAGCTGTGCAGCCGCCGAAGTATCACGGTTGCGGAAATCCCCACGATCGACATCAGGCCAAGAAACGCGAACAAGATGTTATAGCCTGTCGCCCCGCCTGACCAACGATCGATTAACCAGCCACATACTAAGGGCATAAAGACATCTGGCGTATAGCCAATGAATGAGACCACGCCGACAGCCGTTCCGGTCGTGTGCGAAGGTACTTCCGACTCTTCCAGTAGAGCAAAATAAATTCCTCGTAGGGCGAATAGGCCAAGGCAACTGATCAGCACATTTGCCCACAGTAGCCCGATGGTGACTTCCGCAGGCGTTGTGAAACCGAAGGAAATGTACGCGGCGCCGGTCAACACAAAGCACCCGATGATGACACGTGATGAACTCATTCGGTCGGCGAGTATCCCTGCGCCGATGGCCGCGATGGGGCGCATCCAACTACTAAACGCACTTAAACCGGCCGACCTCACGTCGGACCATCCCCAAACGTCACTCGCATACTGAGAGTAATAGTCGATGCCCTTGAAAGTACAGTAGGCAGCGATGATCACGATGGCCTGAAGCCATACGGCCGGCATTGCGAGGACTGTCATCAGATAGCCAGACCGACCCGTTCTCCGGCTGGGCGCAGATGCAACTGGCTTCGTCGCGGGAAGGAAGAGCCACACAGACGCGGCCGCCACAGCGCATATGCTGGTGTAAACAAAGATCGTACTCCTCAGGGCTGTCTTCTTTTGCTCCGGTGTTGCCGAAACACCACCGTCGGGAAGCAGCAGAGAAAACAGGTAGAGAGCCAGCATGGCCAGCAGCGCTGCGAGCAAACCACGCCCTCCGTCCAACACGCCGAACGCGACTCCTTGTTGTTCCCGTCCGCCCCACTCACGAGTCGCGCGGATCAGCGCAGACCAGAACGGCAGGATCGTAGAAGCTCCCCAAAATGCAAAAAGGACACACATCGCCGCAAACGACGGGATGGTTGCCATGTACAGACCGCTCGCGCCCGTCACTAACAGTGAGCAGGTCAGTAACCCTCTCGGCGAGAATCGGTCGGCCAGTCCTCCACCCAGAAGGTAGGCAAACATCGCGACAAAGCCGTAGATCGAGCCCAACAAGCCAAGCTGCGTTTGAGTAATGTCGAACACGTCCACGTAGGTCGGTCGAAAATAACGACTGACGTGAAATGGAAGTCCAAAAATTGCTTCGCCGGCTAGGACCAGGCTGAACATCGTCAGCGCACGCTGCATCGGATTTTGGAGTGTGCCCTCCGCAGCTACATCGGTTTGGTCTGTCATTGGTGTGCCTCTAATTGGCGGCGATCTTCACGTTGCGACTTAGGGCTGGGGCCGGGTGGCATTCCCCAATGCGTATCACGCATCTCCCGATCGCGATACATCAACTCTGCTGCTCGTGCCGTTCTCGCCTCAGATAGAACGAATTAACAGGACGTCGCATTGTGTCGTCGTCGCCAACAATCGTTTTTTCAGCGAGCCGCCTTGTCGGAACTAACATCGCCCTCGTCTAGTGTCGAGTTCCGGTTGCCGGGTGATAGCGAAGGGCTACGCCACTGATCGCCAGACTGGGCAAACGTATTATCTGGAATGAGTTCCAGGTTCGGGGCTCCGGCGAAGGATGGAGAGCCGTGACGGATCGCCTTCAACGTCTCCCTACTGCGCTGGCGTTCTAGACAATGAACAAGGCGGTGAAGATGAAGAAAAGCAGCATGAACAGAGCCAAACCAGTGAAGTAGATCGTGCTAATAAACGAGGTCTTGCATACCGTCCAAAGCCAGCTCTGCGTATAGACCCTCTTGATCGCGACAAGCAAATAGATGGGATAGGCGAAGAAGCCCAACATGATGGAAAAGGCCAACAGTCCTTCGGTTTGAGAACCAATGATGAGCAATAAGCTGGATAGCACATACACAAAAGCGTGGTAGTGAAAGGAGAAGATGAGATGATCGATGAAGAGCGGATCCAATCGTGAATAGCAGAGCTTCAGGAGCAACGCGAAGAAAGGCATCAACAGGAATAGGGCCTTGGGTAAGGAGGAAAGGAACTCCTTTACTAACGCACGCATAAAGGCCTCATAACCCATCACCCTGATTTTGCGATCCTGAGCGTCGAGGCATTCGTTGAAGTAACGGCCGAGCCAGTTGGCATTCGCAAAACGGAAATCGGTGAAACTGGCTTCGCGTCTATTCGGTTGGGGCGTTGCGGACGCGCTGTTGTCTTTCTTGGTCGCTTGGTCGAAGGCATCCTCGTCGCCGGATAGGGCGACTTTCGGAATGTCTCTTTTTTCCTCCGGTTCGATATCCGTGTTGCCGCCACTGACCATAGCCAGAGTGAGGAAAAAGAGGACGCTCGAGAATAGGTAAAGACGCAGCGGCGGAATGTAACGAACTCGCCTGCCTTGGATGAAAGCGCATGTCAAAAATCCCGGCATAAAAAAGAGCGGGATCACGCTTCGGAAGAGCTTGGAATCGACGGTGAAATAATCGCCGAGAAAGTCGAAGAACAGAGTCTTGAAAGAGACTCGGATCTCTTTGACACTCTGCCCGCACCAGCTGCAATAGAGCTTTGGTACATCTTGTCCGCAGTTGCGGCAAACCCGGGGTTCGTCTACTGGACGCTTCTGAATATTGTGTTGATCCGATTTCGAGTCCATGCGCGACGATCATAGTCCATACGGTTGAGGGTGGCGAGTGTTGCTTCACAAAAGACGGAACTCAACCAACTGAAATGGGGCGAGTCTCGCTCGGGTTGAATTGGATTTTGCAGCGGATCATTTTGCAGCTTCGACGCCGTGCCGTCGCCCAACCCGTTACCACCCCGGCTCTCATAGCAATCCCCGACCAGTTCAATCGACAACTCGTCCACTCCAAACAGAATTTTGAAGCCTGGTAGTCTGCGAGCAGCCCAGTTAGTGACCAGCCCAGTTAGTGTCCAGCCCAGTTAGTGACCAGCACAATCGGCGGAGTACTTGAAACTCGTGTCCCGGCTGCGAACGGCAGGGAGGATTCTGACTGCAAGTTAGAAGCTGACCGTGCAGGTTAGAAGCTGACCGTCGTCTTCAGGAACTCGATATCCCTTGCTGAAGTCTCTGGGATCATCAATGCCACGGCACCCACGCGCGTGTGTCGGCAAGTCGATTCGGCTGCACTACGACAAGCTCGAATCAACAGTGATACGCCCCCAGTTATACGCGCCAATTCGGTGACGTCGCTTCCGGTACAATGCGATCGAACTCCATTCTCCCCTCCCCAAGCCGATGTTGTCTGATGCCATCCTTCCCAAGCTTTTGCTTTCGCCAAATCACTGTTTGTATGCTGCTCACTGTGAGTAGTGTGTCTGCGCAGGAATCTCGTTATAACGTGCTCCCCGAGGCGGAGCCCCCTTACTATCGCGTGCGTTACGAGGCATCCGACAAACCCGGCGAGTTGCGGTTTCCGGTGAGGTACACGATTTGGATTCCCGCAGGTGTAAAGATACTCCGCGGAATCGTCGTCCATCAACATGGTTGCGGAGAAGGGTCGTGCAGCTCAGGTCTTACCGGTGCATACGATCTACATTGGCAAGCCTTGGCAAAGAAGCACGATTGTGCCCTGCTGTCTCCTTCGTACGAGCAGCCACAAGAGGCGGATTGCCAGCTGTGGTGTGATCCACGCAATGGTTCCGCCGCCGCGTTTGATCGATCCCTCGTTGACCTTGGCAATTTGGCCGGCCATGCGGAGCTTGCCTCCGTGCCACTTGCTCTTTGGGGACACAGCGGAGGTGGGCACTGGTGTGGCGGGATGGTAATGACTCGGCCAACGCGTGTTGCGGCAGCTTGGCTTCGCTCGGGAGTGCCGTTGTTCGAAACTAATCCGGACCGCCCTAAGATCAAGCCCTACACCTTACCTGATGAGGCGTTGGTGGTGCCGATGATGTGTAACCTTGGGACAAAAGAAGGCGTGACGGTGAAAGACGGTCGCTTCGCCAATGTTTGGCCAGCGAACCTTGCCTTCTTCAATAAGGTCCGCGGTGAAGGTGGACTACTGGGCATTGCAATTGATCCGCTGACCGCCCACGAGTGCGGCAACTCAAGGTATCTGGCGATCCCCTGGCTGGACAAGTGCCTTTCGCTGCGGCTGCCTCAGGAGCCGGGACAGGCTTTGGGGCAGATGAAGATCGAGGGCGTTTGGTTGGCCGAGCCCACGGCGACTATCGCAGTGCCCGCCAGGGAATTTGCAGGCGATCCGCTGACGGCGGGTTGGCTACCGGATGAGACCATCGCCAAGGCCTGGATGCAATTTCGAAGAGATACAAGCGTGGCGGACACGTCGCCGCCTCCAGCGCCAACGATGGTCAAGCGGGAGGGGAATCGGCTACATTGGATTGCTGGTGCAGATGTACAAAGTGGTATTCAGAAGTTTATCGTTCTTCGCAATGGCACATTCTTGGCAGAAGTCGCGGGAAACGGCAAGAATCGATTCGGCCGGCAGTTGTTTCAAAATCTGCAATACAGTGATACTCCCGTTCAACCACTCGCGAAGATGGAGTTCGTTGATGTAACTGCTGAACAAGGTAGCGACCATCGTTATTCTGTGGTCACCGTGAACACCCTGGGGATGCGTTCACAGCCCTCTCGGGCTGCAACTATAGCGATTGGAGATTGATCGGTTTTTGACGGCCAGTCGTAGCCTAAGTGTTGCTACCAAGCGTTGGGCGAAAACGGAAGCGACACCATCGCCACCATGAATCCGGACCGTGTATCGTAAGGCCAGTGTTTTAGTCCACCTAGACCGTTTTGTGGTTCATCCAAGCGGCTGCGGACTAGGCCGGGTATTGTTGCGTCGATTGAAGCATCTTCGAGATGCGAGGTTTGTGCGTGATTCATCTTCATGTTTTCTTCCGCGTTGGCGGAAAGTCTAGGTTCTGGCTGGATGGTTGGTTTCGTGTGCCTTGAGAAGAGATCTGTGGAGCGGTCTCGCGGCGCAGCCAACAACGCCGAAGAGCACTCTTCAGTCACGATCGCGGTCAAGTGAACTTGAAAGAGACGCACCCCGTGAGCAAGCTGCAAATCGGACCGAATACGAAAATAGGTGCACGGTTTAAAGTGCCACCAGTGCGCAATGCCCGGCAGTGCATGTTTCTGTCCGGAGCGAATCGGCAGAGTAGCGATGCGCGGAAGCCAAAAGTCGTCGACAGAGGATGGGAGGCTAGGGTGCCGCTTTAAACTGAACCCACTCGATATCTGCCGGGTATTGGTCGGACTCCAATCGAGTCGAATGCAACAATTGGACTTTCCAGCGATCGTCCTCTCTGACCACTACAGCACTTTCAAGCCAAACGACGGTTCGCAGCCCGCTCTCACGACGAATCTCAGCCTTGTTCCAGTAGCT
>JBGCCZ010000036.1:0-82402 GCA_045105035.1 Pirellulaceae bacterium
AAAGGGGCCATCTTTCATCAGGGGTATAACAACGCGTTTGACGGGTCTGTCGGAATCGAAATGTATCGCGATGTATTTCCGGAGATGATTGAGGCGTGGCGAACGGCATTTGATGACCCAGAACTGCCGTTTGGAATTCTTTCACTTTGCACCGACGGGTATCCGCAAACGCGTGACGACTACTGTCAGAAGATGTTCAACGCTGGAGTCGACCTCCGGGCGGCCCAGTACAGTATTTTTCTCAACTACTTCAAGGCCGGGGATGAGAACATAGGGTTTGCCAGCACGTACGATCTCAGAAGGCGATGGTATCACCCGCAAGTGAAGATTCCCGCTGGTGAGCGAATCGCCCGCTGGGCACTAGCGACGCAGTATGGGTTCGGGCGGCAAGTTGAATGGACGCCGCCAATGTTGGTCAACATGCAAGTGCAAGGCGAGAATATCATTTTGGAATTCGATGTGACCGTTGGCGATCCCCAGGACGGACGAATCGAAGGTTTTGCAATTGCCGGTGCGGATCGAGAGTTTCACCCAGCCAACGTTGCTTACGTTGAAACTGGCAAGGATGCACGCGGCCGCCAGCAGTTTGACAAAAAACGTCTTGTCTTAAGTAGTCCGATGGTCCTCGAACCCATCCACTATCGCTACGCTTGGGGCAGAAATCCTCTGGCAAATCTCCAGGCGATGGGCAATAAAGATCTTCCGTTGGCGACTCAGCGAAGTGATGATTGGCCAATGGAGTTTGTTCCTAGGGGGATTGTTGCAGATGGCTCAACTTTGCCAATCTCAAGAGAAGATCGTGGCAAGATCTTACAGGCTCTTCGAGCACAGGACCGAGAACGTCGGTTGGCTGAAGCCCAAGCAGTTCTGGATGCCGAAGGCTAAAGCGTGTTACTCTTGGTGTAGCCGCTGAATCGAAAATAAACCTCTGTTGGGTTCAGTTGATCGCGCTTGCGTTTGAGAAGTGCGGTGCTTGGCGGCTGGGGTTCTCTTGATCTGCTCAGTGGCACGGTTAGGCTTCCGTCAACGCACTCGCCGCACGCGGATCGAACCTCGACTTGATCCGGCATTCCAACGACCAGTCAGATGTTGGGGGTGGCTTGCTCCGAGCCGCATGTTGTAGCTGCCCATTGGCCCGAGTTTTCTTGACGAGACGAGGGTGTTGCCATACTGCTTCACATCGGCGCGATAGAAGTACGGTATCACCAGTGCGAAGCGTCCGGAGAAAAGGCCTTGGTAAGTTCCGGGGCTGGATGGTTTCAGCCGGATGCGAAGACTGCCACCATGCTCGGGCCAGCGTTTGTTGGCATCGGCCGTCCATTTGCCTTTCCAAACCCCCGAGAATTCTTGAGCTTGGGCAACTCTGGTGTTCGCAAACGTCGGCAATGCGAGGCATGCAATTGCGATGCACTTCAACAAGGCTGGAAACGGATGCGGGAGCAATAATCGGATCTTTGTCATGGACGCGTCCCCTTCGCGATGCCGAATCGGCCGCGAAAAACTCTGAAGAAGACTTCGGGAAAGAGGCTCCCGCGATCGGTGTTTGGCTCTAGTATAGTTGGGCGTCAGGTAGGGAGACTTTGCAACTGTTTCCGCCTCTGTATACACGCTATCGAACATTGGATTTTTATGCCTGAGTCATGGGTTCACACGGCAATTCATCGCATTGAAGCCGACTTCAATCGTTCCGCCGATACGCACTTGATCCATCTCCCGATCGAGAGCTGTCCAGGTGTGGATCTTTACTTGAAAGACGAATCCGTCCACCCTTCTGGTAGCCTCAAGCATCGACTCGCACGATCGTTGTTTTTATACGCTTTGTGCAATGGTTGGGTTTGCGAGGGAACGCCGATCGTCGAGGCGTCGTCGGGGTCGACGGCGATTAGCGAAGCCTATTTCGCCCGACTGCTCGACCTGCCGTTCCACGCGGTCGTACCCTGCACCACCTCTGCCGAGAAGATTTCGAAGATCGAGTTCTTGGGCGGGACATGCCACCCCTGCCAGCCCTCGGATCTCTATTCGACGGCGGAATCGTTGGCTCGCGAGTTGAATGGTCATTACATGGATCAGTTTAAGTACGCCGAGCGAGCGACCGACTGGCGCGGAAACAACAACATCGCCGAGTCTCTTTTCACACAAATGGCCCTGGAGAGGTTTAGCGAGCCGACGTGGATCGTGGTTGGAGCGGGAACCGGCGGGACTTCGGCGACGATTGGTCGCTATATTCGGTACGAGAGGCGTGCGACGCAGTTGTGCGTCGTGGATCCGGAGAACTCTGTCTTCGAAGAGTATTTTCGATCAGGGGATTCGAGTGCAAAGTGTAGCCAGCCATCGCGGATCGAGGGTATTGGCCGCCCTAGGGTCGAAGCATCCTTTATTCCGTCTGTGGTGGATCGGATGATCACGGTGCCTGATGCTGCATCCATTGCAACGGTGCGTCATTTCGCTGGTTTGACGACTAGACGCTATGGTGCATCAACGGGTACAAATCTTTGGGCGTCGTTTCATCTCATGTCGGAGATGCACCGGCAGGGGAAGTCGGGCAGTGTTGTCACACTGATTTGCGACAGCGGTGAACGCTACCTGCAGTCGTACTATAACGACGATTGGGTACAACAGGCTGGGTTGGATTTAGAACCGAGTCTCTGCGAACTGCAGGAGTTCTTAGAAACTGGGAATCTCAATAGTTGCGAGTTTGCACTGCCGAGTGCATGAGCCTTCTTGTAAGGAATTAATTTCTCGCTCGAACGTGAAAACTCGTTAAGGAGAACAGAATCACCAACTCTCAAACTGAATCTGATCCGCCATCCGCAGGCGATCCTAAAGCTATTGCTGATCAACCGAAAACGACGCGCGGCAATGCGAATCGTAATAAGCTGATAATGATGCTTGCCGTTTTGGCAATTGGTCTAGTCGCCTACTTTCAATTTGGGGACTCGCTCACGCTGGCCAACTTAGCGCAGCGGGAGCAGGACCTAAGATCAGTACGTGAGCAGCATCCGGTCTTGGCCTACGTCGTTTGCTTTCTGCTCTACGTTCTCGTCACCGGTTTATCGCTGCCAGGTGCAGTCCCGTTGACTCTGGTTTACGGTTGGTTCTTTGGATGGTGGCGAGCCGTCTTGCTGGTGAGCTTTGCTTCCACGGCTGGTGCGACAGTCGCGTTCTTGCTGAGTCGCTTTTTCTTGCGGGACTGGGTGCAAGCCAAATTTGGAGATCGCTTGAAGGCGTTTAACGAAAACTTAAAGCGGGAGGGTGCGTTCTACTTGTTCACTCTGCGTCTGATTCCAGCGGTTCCTTTCTTCGTGATCAACGTAGTGATGGGACTGACTCCGATGCGGACCTGGACCTATTGGTGGGTCAGTCAGCTTGGGATGCTCGCGGGAACCATCGTCTTCGTCTACGCGGGTTCGAGCGTTCCAGGGTTATCTGAGTTGGCGGAACGTGGAGTCGGGGGGATCCTGTCGCCTCAGATCTTCGTCGCTTTTGCCCTGCTGGGGCTGTTTCCAATTGCTGTAAAGAAGTTAGCAACTTGGCTGAAAACGCGTCCAGAAGCCTGAAACGCAAGCACATCCCCGAGAACCACGTGCCTTCCGCCCAGGCAATTGAAGTCGAAGCTTGACTAGAGCCACAGCCTGCAATTAGTGTTAGAGATTATCTCTTCCGATGCGAAGACTCACTTTTTTACTTGGCAACGAGGCGCAGGATGTCGGGCTTAATCTTTTGGGGCGTGGTTATGCTTGGCCTCGTCGTTGCGACGATTGTGGTGGCGATGAAAGAAAGCAGTGCAAGGAAGAAAGCACTCGCAAAAATGCAGCCTCAAGGGCTTGGTGTCGACATGGAACCCGGCAGCGATCCGATGGCCATGGACGACGGTTTCGGCGAAGCCGACGGTAGCGCTGGCTTCGACGAGAACGAATTCAAATAACGGGTAGATCATCTTTAAAGCGGCTCGCGATTCTAAACTCAGCCCGCCGCTGTTCCCAAGCGCTCTCTTGGCGCTTCTTGGGGTACAACTTCTCCTAGGGTTTGGTTGCGATGCAATACAGTGCATCGACTCCTCGGATGTAAATTCCATCCTTGCTCACCGCCGGCGTGGCCCACACGGTATCGTTGAGCTCTCCAGTGGCAATTGTTTCGAAGTTCTCGGTGTTTACCACGGCACAGTTTCCGGCTTCGTCGATCAGTAGTAAGTTCAATCCAATCATGATGGGGCTGGCATTGACCATCGTCAGGTCTTTCACACGAGACTGATGAGTGCGTTCACCAGTCTGCCTGTCGTAAGCTCGCAGGATGTTCTTATCGATCACAATTACGGACGAACCAGCGCACGCGGGAGAGGACATGCCGGGAGCGGACTTCTTGGCTTGCCAAGCGCAGAGTTCAAATTCGCCGTTTTTCTTCGCGGGTGAAATGTCTCCGGATCCGCCAGCGCGGACGGCAAAGAGAGGGCCTTTGGAAAACGGATCGCTGCCGCCAAAGTAAATGTGTTTCGAATCCCAGCTCAACGAACATGCAGTCGCCGCTTTCACGTTCTTCAGCGTCCAGAGCGATTGGCCTGATGCGGGATCGAAGGCCTCAACTTGACTTCCTCCGGATACGACAAGCTCGGTTCGCATGTCATTCTTCCACAGGATCGGGGAACTCCAGCTAGTTCCGTTCTTTTCACGGCTTTGAGTCCAATTTGTTTCGCCGGTACTGACGCTCAACGCGTGAAGGTCTGCAGTCGCTTCCGAAAAGTCCTGGAGAAAGACTTGGCCTTTATAGATGGCGAGCGAGCTGCCAGTGCCGAAGCTGTTACTCGTTTTGTGAGCGCCGAAATTCCGTTGCCATAGGCTATTGCCCGCGTGGTCGATCGCGGCGATTTCGCCGGTTGCACCAAAGTACGCAATCACCACGTTCTCGTTGACGACTGGCGTTTCTGTCGCGTAGGAGTTTGATGGGTGGACGGCGTATTGCGGCTTCCCTTGATCGATAGCCTTCTTCCACAAGATCTCGCCGGAGGCCGCGTTCAAGCAGAACAGCGTCCATTCGATTTCAACATCGGGGGCCTTGGACATGAAGCCCATGCCCATACTCTGAGGCGTGCGGACTCCGCCAGCAAAGTTCTTGGGCTTCAGTTCTTTTTCGGAAACGGCACTGGTGACAAACAGCTTGTCTCCCCAGACAACAGGCTGCGACCATCCAGATCCCGGTAGCTTGGCTTTCCAGGCGATGCCTTGACCACTCTCACTCGACCATTGCTTGGGGATTGCAACTTGTGCTGCTGTTCTGCCGCTGCCGTTGGACCCACGAAACTGCGAAAACTGGTCAGCGGCGAGGCTGCGGCTCATGACAGAGGTCGTAAGAGACAGGGCCACAGCAATCCAGACTGACCGCCCAGTCGATTTGAATGCCCAGTTAGATCGGCTGAACCGCTTGCGAGTTGTGGATTCGTACATGGTCAGCTTCCTTCAAAGGGATCGGATTTTCACACTGTCTTGGTGCCGCGGCCCGTTGCGGTAACTTTGCGAGCGTCAATCGGCTACGTCGGGGTATTGTGTTCTTGGGTCAACCAGAGTTTGTGAAGAGCGCTACCGTGTTCGGAGCGGCTCTTCTATACTGTGCACGCTTGGTGCCTTCTTTTCGCGGTTCGCGGATAGAACACCGGCGATCGTACGGCCAAATCCAAGGCCAGGGCTTTCTCGATGAACCGGTTTCTGAGGCACGACCTTGTCTGATACACCCAAGCCTGCGCTGCTTGCGCTCGAAGATGGAACAACTTTCCGCGGCGAATCCATCGGCGCGGACGGTGAGACGGCTGGCGAGGTCGTCTTTAATACCTCGATGACTGGCTACCAAGAGATTCTAACGGATCCGAGTTATTGCGGTCAGATTGTCACGATGACGTATACCGAGATTGGAAACTACGGTACCAACTCGGAGGACGTGGAGAGCGACAAGCCTCGCGTAGCAGGTTTTGTAGTTCGCAATGACAGTCGCCTTGATAGCAACTTTCGTTCCCAGAACGGTTTGCGAGATTATCTGAAACACAACAACATCGTCGCGATCGCGGGGATCGATACGCGGGCCTTAGTTCGTCATATCCGAAGTCAGGGTGCGATGAAGGGCATGCTGTCTACGCTTGACTTGAATGCGGCTTCGCTCACCGAAAAGGCGAAGTCGAGTCCTGGGCTGATCGGCCGCGACTTAGTCAAGGAGGTGATTCCCGAGCAGCCAAGGGATTGGAATGAAAGTCTCTGGGAACTTGAGTCCAGCAAATCTGGTGGAGCCGGCAACGTTGAACGCTCGACTCATGTCGTTTGCCTCGACTTTGGAATGAAGTGGAACATCGCTAGGCATCTCGCCGAAGAGGGCAATCGCGTCACTATTCTGCCCGGCACCGCAACCGCCGAAGAAGTTCTCGCGCAGGATCCGGATGGGATTTTCTTGTCCAACGGGCCGGGGGATCCTGAGCCTTTAGGGTACGCCATCGAAACGATTCGCGGTCTTCTTGGCAAGCGCCCGATTTTCGGCATCTGCTTGGGGCACCAGTTGCTGAGTCTGGCTGCCGGAGCAAAGACGTTCAAGCTCAAGTTCGGGCATCGTGGTGCGAATCAGCCTGTGCAAAACTTGGAAACTGGTCGAGTTGAGATTACTTCGCAGAACCATGGTTTTGCGGTCGAGGAAGCTTCGCTACCGGCCTGCTTGGAAATCACTCACCGGAACTTGAACGACGACACCATTGCTGGGGTGAAACACAGGGAAGTCCCTGCCTTTAGTGTTCAGTATCACCCAGAGGCTTCGGCTGGTCCTCACGATAGTCGGTATCTGTTCCCTCAGTTTCAAGACTTGATCGGGCAGTCGATGGCTGGAGCTTAGGCCCCAGGTAGCTGATGTCTCCTTTGTCTACTTAAGTTTCTGCGGTCGACCCTAGCGGCTGCAGTTTGCCTCGCGTACTGCGACAGGCTTATTGGCTTGCGGCGGGATGATGAAGGGTGACAGATTTCAGATCGATGGGCCGCACCGAGTTTCCCGAAGGGTTCATGTCGAAAGATCTCATGTCCAAAACTCCTAAGCTCAATCCCATCGGAACTCGGCCGGCTTTAGAGGGGCCGCCAACGCCTCGCTATCTGCTCGACTTTCATCCAAAGAGTGTTTCCCACCATTTTACCGACATGCTCATTATCGGTGGCGGGCTTGCTGGGTTGCGTGCTGCCAATGCCGTTGGGGACGCTCACGCGATCGTGGTTACCAAAGACGAGATTCGTGAGAGCAACAGTAACTATGCTCAAGGCGGTATTGCTAGTGTTTGGGACCCTGAAGACTGCTTCGAAGATCACGTCAAAGATACGATGACGGCGGGTGGTAACCTGTGCCATCCCAACGTTGTCGATCTCGTCATTCGTGAGGCGCCGGCTCGAGTTCAAGAATTGATGAGCTGGGGTGCGAAGTTCGACCGAGACGAGGGCGAGCTAATTCTCGGGAAAGAAGGCGGCCACTCACACGAGCGAATAATTCACGCTTTGGGCGATGCAACGGGCAAAGAGATCATGCGTGCAGTCATCGAAAAAACTCGGGCACTGCCGAATGTGCAGATATGGGAGCGTGCTTTCACGATCGACCTGCTATCCGATCAGCAACGTTGCTATGGCGCCATCATCTCTCGAGATGGCCGGCCACCGATCTTGGTTTGGGCAAAGCAGACAATCCTCTGTACGGGCGGTTGCGGGCAGGTTTATCGCGAGACGACCAATCCTCGCGTTGCCACGGGGGATGGGCACGCCCTAGCCTATCGAGCGGGCGCGAAGTTGCGAGATTTGGAATTCATGCAGTTTCACCCGACCGTGTTGTATATCGCGGGTAGTTCACGAACACTGGTCACCGAGGCCATTCGAGGGGCTGGCGCCTACTTGGTCGATTGCAACGGCTACCGCTTCATGGAGGACTACGACGCGCGACTTGAACTGGCGCCGCGCGACATCGTGAGCCAGTCGATCGTTCGGCAGATGGAGGTGACGAAGCACCACTGTGTTTACCTTTCGCTTTCGCATTTAGATCCCGAGAAAGTGCATAAGGGTTTTCCTGGATTTACGGCAGCCTGTAAGAAATTTGGCCTCGATCCGTCGGCGGATCCAATTCCGGTTCGGCCGGGCGCCCACTACATGATTGGAGGGGTCGAAGTCGACTTGGATGGCCGGACTTCACTGGGCGGGCTCTGGGCGGCTGGCGAAGTGACTAGCACGGGCCTTCACGGGGCAAACCGACTGGCATCAAACAGCCTGTTGGAGGGGCTGGTTTTCGGGGCACGCACGGGCGAGCAAGCTGCCTGTGAGGCATTAGGTACGGAAGATGATTTTCGCGCCATGCCATTCGTTCACAGCCGGAAAGTGATGTTCCGCGAGTCACTGGATATTGCTGATATTCGCAACTCCGTGCAGAGCCTGATGTGGCGGTTGGTCGGCGTTCAACGCGATCGGGAGCGACTTGAAGAGGCCATTCACGATCTGAAGAGCTACTCGAAGTATGTGCTGCATCATACGTTTGATTCAAGCGAAGGCTGGGAGCTCCAGAACTTGCTTACGGTCTCTCATCTGATGGCGGAAGCAGCCTTGGAACGCAATGAGTCGCGTGGCGTTCATATGCGGACGGATTTTCCCGGTGTAAATGATGCAGAATGGCGAGTTCACCAGCGATTTCAATTTGCCAGCACGTGATTCGGTCCCACGGTCCTGTTATCGCTGGTTCTCGGGTAGTGCTCCCCGGAAAGCCCACCGTCGAATAGGTTGGCCAGAGTATGATTTTCGAGACAAAATTCACGCTGCGTTTGGACCGGGATCTATCTAAGATAGGCACTCCAGGGCTCGTCGATGGACGTTTGCCAACTATGAACGGGCAAGATCGCTTACTCCTCTCGGGCGAATCGATCCCGCTTTGTGTGATTTGAATTTGACTCCACTTAGTTGAATCGGGATCTCGTGTCCGAGCAGGAAATCTTTGCGACTCAGTTAGTTCAGCACCTCGCCCTTTTATATCCAGATCACAATACCGCGGAACTTGCGGCTCGTATTACCAAAGTGATTGGTGCGCCGAGTTGGGAGGTCGATACTGCGGTACCTGGCCACCGTTCGGAAGCCACCGAGCCGCTCAGCGAAGTGGACTGCTTGCTGATCAGCTACGGCGATTCGATCATCGGCGACGAAGACTATCCGCTGGAAAACCTGAAGTGGTTCTTGGATGGCCCGTGTCGGCAACAGATCCCGTGCATTCACATACTGCCTTTCTATCCGTATAGCTCGGACGATGGCTTCTCCGTCATTGACTATGTCGCGATTCGCGAGGACCTAGGGAATTGGACTCACGTTGGCCAGATAGCCAACGAGTACACGCTGATGGTTGATCTGGTCATTAATCATGTTTCAGCAGAGAGTCAGTGGTTCAAAGAGTACTGTGCCGGGCAGCGCGATGGCTACTTCATCGAGGCGACGATCGACGATGATTTGAGTCAAGTAGTAAGGCCAAGAGTATCGCCATTGCTCAGGCCGACAGAGACGGTTGATGGTGTCAAACAAATTTGGTGCACGTTCGGTCATGACCAAATCGACGTCAACTTTGCAAATCCTGAAGTCTTGATCGAGTACCTAAAGATCATCGCTTTCTATTTGTCCCAAGGCGCACGGATTCTGAGACTCGACGCGATCGGCTACTTGTGGAAGCGAACCGGCAGCCGTTGTATTCACTTGCCTGAAACACACGAAGTCGTCCGCCTGATCCGAAGTGTTTGTGAGTTTCTTTCGCCTGGTGCACAGTTGATAACGGAGACCAACGTACCGAACCAGGAAAATTTGACCTACTTTGGAAACCGCAATGAAGCCCACGCAATCTACAACTTTAGCCTACCGCCGCTCTTAGTTCATGCTTTGTTGACGGGCGAGACGAAGTACTTGAAACAGTGGATGATGACCATGCCGCCCGCCCCGGACGGGTGCTTCTACCTAAACTTTACAGCCTCGCATGATGGAATCGGAATGCGGCCAGCGGAAGGGCTCCTGTCCAATCACGAACAACTGCAAATGGTTGAGACGATTCGACGCTTTGGCGGCCTCCTTTCGACTCGGACCGCTCCCGATGGCAGCGAACGGGTGTACGAAGTTAACATCAGCCTGTTTGACGCGTTGCAGGGAACCGTTGCAGGACCGGACGAATTTGGGTTGGAGCGATTCTTCTGTTCGCAAACGGTCATGATGGGCGTGGAGGGCGTGCCAGCTTTTTACATCCACAGTTTGCTGGCGACCCACAATGATCTGAAAGGCGTCGAGGAGACCGGACGCAGTCGTTCGATCAATCGACACCGCTGGGACATCGATGCTCTTAAAGAAGAGCTCAAGAATCCGGATTCAAATCAGGCGAAAGTTCTTCCTGAGCTGCTGAGACGGATCGGTATTCGCTCCCGTCAGCCAGCTTTTCATCCGAATGCGACGCAGTTTACTTTGCAACTCGGCGAGGCCTTCTTCGCCTTTTGGAGGCAGAGTCGCGATCGGGCGCAGAGTATTTTTGCTATCCACAACATGTCTGCGGAGCCCCAGACTCTGCGGCTTTCAGATCTGAATCTGATTAGCATTGATCGGTGGGTCGACTTGTTGAGTGACCGGGCGTTCGAAGACTTGCAGGAAGAAGTCGTGTTGGAGCCCTATCATTGCCTCTGGCTCTCAAACCGTGATGGCAGCGGGGCATAAGGCATTGGGTTGCAAAGGCGCTCGGCGACTCACGCAGCAAGACTCTCTTATTCCAGTGCTTCCTTCGGACTTGGGCAGGACTTCAGCTGAAACCAGAACGCGCCTCCCTGTTCTTTGCCTCGCCGATAGCCCAATGAACCGCCTTGTTTTTCGACGAGCCGTCGTACGATCGAAAGGCCCAGACCGCGGGGGTGCCCGCTTTCGTTGGGCGAGGGTTGCTGGGATTTGAAAAGCTTGGAGGCCGTGTCCGGATGCAAGCCAGGCCCGTTGTCAGCGACAGAGTACTCAACGAATTCGCCTAAATCCTCGCATGAGAGTGCAACGCGAAGTTCAGAATTACCCGCGTGCTCGATCGCATTCGCAATGAAGTTGGACAAAATCTCTTCCACCCAGGTGGTTCGACCGAGTGCCCAAGTCCATTCCTCTGGGGATTCCAAACAAATGTTCTCTTCGTTTAAGCTCAACCGGCACATGGCGGACTTCGCGCACTCGGCAACATTGAGCGGAACAAGGTGCGAATCGTCTCCGTCTTGCATGGATGCGACCAGCAACATCTCCTTAATGATCTGGTCCATGGATCTCACCACTTCAGAAATCTCAGAGCCAAGTTGCTGGGTGTCGTCGCTCGTTTCAGACTGCAACTGAATCAGCGCTGCCAGGTTGAGAATCGCCGCCAATGGGCCCTTCAGATCGTGTGCGGCCCGGTGAGCGTACGCATCCAAGTCTTCCATGCGTTTTCGAAGGGCTGTTTCATTCCGGAAGACGATTAAAGTACCTTGTCGAGTTCGGTACTTGTCCAAAAGCGGAATTGTGTCGACGCAGTAAATCCGCTGCCCAGTCTTCTGATCGAGGATCCGCTCTTGGCGACTTGCGTCAGACTCCAAGGCGATGTCTCTTAAGGGCGAGCCTTCCGGAACGGTATCCGTCACTTTCTGGAATAGTGGAGACTGGCGTCTGTGCTTTCCTTGTTCTGTCGAAGTTAGAATTTCGATGCCTTCCCCGTTGGCATCCACAAGGTAGCCTTCTCGATCGAGCGCCCAAATTCCTACGGGAATATTGTTGATCAGCGCCTGCAGGAGCACTGGGGAAGCTTGCAGGAAGCCAAGCCTCTGAAGCGATATCGCGAACATGAGCACCGTGATGGGCAGGGCGAAAACAGTCTTGTCCAGCATCGGCATGCCCAGAAGTCCGCAGCCAGTGCAGATGGCAATCAGACTGCTTAGCGCGCCGGCAGTCGCAACGGAAAGTACTTGCCAACGACTCAATGGACCCGTACGAAATACGTAGATGGCGAGCACTGCTAGGCCAAGTAAACTGCAGGTCACTCCGAAGGTGAAGTAACCACCAAACCACGGTCCTATCTCGCGAGTGACTGGTGCCCAAAGCCATTGCTGCTGTTGGAACCGAAGTTCACTGAAGAGAACGCTTCGCAGCGGAGTCCAACACACGAATACCCACATGCACCCAGCAATCATGACAGCCCATTTGACGATGGATGCCAATCTGTTTTCCTGACAGCGGGCGTACTCAATGCAAAACCAAACCCAAGCCACAGAGGAAAGGCATACAGCTGTCGAACGAAACGTTCCGTACCAAAACTCGGACCAAACTTCGGATGGTCCCAGGAGCTCCAACACATCCGACGCGGCCCACGCAGTAAGTGCCCAAACGAATCGAGCGAAGAGAGTCGCAGTACGAGAGCTAGAGAGCCTCTGCACAAAAAGAGCCATCATCGCGAGTAGCAGTACCGAAGTACAACCAAAGTACACGTAGGCGATTAGTGCGTTGAAGGACATGGGCTATCCGTGGGCCTGGCTCTAAGTAATCACGTGGTGGTTTGTCCAACGAGTTGTATTACCAGGAGAGATGAGGCGAAGTGTCGCGTCAGATTACCGGGAGTCTCCCGACATAGATAGTTAGGTCGGCACTTTCGGGTTCTAGGTCGTCCATGGAGTCGGCTGCGGGAAATCGTAGGCTTGGTATGATAGTGCTTTCCTAAACATCCTACTTAAACGCTTGCCATGAGGTTTTTCGATGAAGACATTTTTTCTAGCTGCCATCTTGGTTCCGTTGTCCGCTTCGATTGGGAATGCCCAGGAAGCCAAAGAGGCAGTGTCCGACGTCAAAATGAAGCCCGTCAAAGCGCGAAGTCTTGAACTGAAGATTCCCGAGTCTTGGACTGAAGCCAAAACGAATTCCTCGATGAGAGTGGCCCAGTACGTGGTTCCAGGTAAGCCGTCCGAAGGTGAATTTGTCGTCTTTTACTTCGGCGGACCAACCGGTGGTACAAAAGCAAACGTTGAGCGATGGATTGGTCAGTTCGAGGAAGAAGGCTTGAAGTTGCAGATGTTCGAGGGTGAATGTGCTGCTGGAAGCTACATCCTAGTCGACACTCAAGGCACATGGAAAAAGCCCGACGGACCGCCGATGGCCAGGAAAACAGTTGCCACGCCAAACAGTCGCGTTCTGAATGTCATCGTGGAAGAGACGAAGGGCGACTCAAAAGACTACTACTTTCTCAAGCTGACCGGACACGAGGATCTTATTTCGAAACAAACGAAGGTCCTTCGCAAAGCGATTGGTGCCAAGATGGATTCCGAAAAAGAATTTAAGCTCGACTGAGCAACTCACTATGACTGCTCGGTCACTCGCCCTCGACGGGGATCTCTCTACCGTGAGGATCCTCTTTGGGGGCGTTTGTCTCAGCGTCGAGCTGCTGGCGAAGTTGTGAGTCGGTAAAGTGCTCGAGTTTTTCGGCTGGCCCGTGAACTTTGGCTGCTTCAATTCCAGCCTGTTCTTGCAAGTACGATTCCCACAGCCGATGAGAGCGTACTAAGTTCTGCGCTCGGACGCGCCCGGTTGGAGTCAACGCAATCTCGCCGTCTCGCCTCTCGATCTCACCTCGGCGTCTTAGCCAGTTCGTTGCCAACGCCATGCTCGAACGATTGCTTAACAGCAATCCGGTCATCCTCCGAATACTCGCGGATTCTCCGTCGGCTCTCTCCGACAGTCGAAACAGTAATGCGACAATGTCATCGGCCAGAATCTGCAAACTGAGCAGCTTGCGTCGCAGGAATTTGATAACGATGCCGTGGCGTGGTGCGAAGAACGCTGCGATTGTTAGGAACAATCCAGCGCAGACGGCAATCATGCTAGCCGTCGTTGTACTTTGAAGCCCAAACCAGCTCGGAACCACAATAGCGCTTATATGACCGGAAACCGCTGACAAGCAAGCGATTCCCGCGCTAAGCCAAATCATGACTCCCAAGCGATCCGTCAACAGATGTGCGGCTGCGGGTGGCACCACGAACATCGCGACAACAAGGACGCTGCCGACGCTTTCAAAGCAAGCGACGGCCGTTAGTGCGACTAGTGTCATCAAGGCATAATGCATCAGAGCCGCGCTGATTCCCGCTGACGTAGCCAGCGAGGGATCAAAAGAAGTTATTTTCAGCTCTTTGAAAAAGAGAAGCACGAACAAGAGGTTTAGTAATGCTACCACCCCAAGATTAAAAGCGGTCCGTGGCGCGGTCATACCGAATAGCGAAATCTGATCCAGCGGAGTCATCTCAATCGCTCCGTACAGAACGCAACCGGCGTCCAAATCAACTCGGTCCGCAGCTTGGACGATTAAGACTAGTCCAGTGGCAAAAAGAGTTGTAAACACGACTCCCAGCGAAGCCCCCTCATCGACGTTCCCAGTCCGATGAATCCACTGCACGAAGAACGCTGTCAGCACGCCGGTAACGACCGCTCCAACGAACATTGGCAGGCTGCTACGACTGGCCGTCACGAAAAACGCAATCGCAAGTCCAGGCAGAACGGCATGCGATATCGCATCGCCCAGCATGCTCATACGTCGAAGGACAAGAAAGTTGCCGAGCAGTGCGCATGCCAACGAACCAAGGACAGCGACGACTATAATCCAGCCGTCCAAGGCCCAGGTTAACGAGAGGTCGGAAGGAATGATTTTAGGGAACACGCTGCGGGCCTCCCGGTTGAGCTGGGTCGCCCGCCTTACTTCCCCTATCTGCTTTGTCCGTCGTCTCGCCAAGCTGGTGTGGGCTCTGGGGAACGTCCTTGACGTTGGTCTGATCCAACATCGCTTCGAGTTGCTCCACAACTTCGGGTTCAAGTACGTGTTCGATATGGTCGGCTTGGCGATCGACTCGGCTGAGCGCCGTTTCCGCGTAGTTGATCAGGTAGAGTTCCCAAAGTCGGTGTTCCCTTGTCAACCTCTTGGCTTCCAGTCGCCCTTTCTTCGTTAGCGAAACTCGATCGCCTAGTTGAGTGGCTTGTTCATTCCAAGCAGCGCGGCGAACCGCAAATTGCAGTTCTCGTCGAGGCCAGCTGCGTTTTCGTAGAAGTTGCTCGATACTCGCGCTTTGCCCTGTCTCTTCTGCAATTTCAAAAAGTGCTCGAAGGAGGTGCTGGCGGGCCACGTTAACATTCAATGTTCGCCGCCGCCAAGATCGGAGCAAGATGCCTCGGGCAGTTCCGAAAACGAGGCTAAAACCAAAGCAACCGGCACTTGTCAGAACGATCATCGAACCCGACGGAAGCTTGGGAAGAAATGCGCTCAATGTTGCACCAAACCACCCCGATACCGCCCCGATCAGGGCGGAGATAAGCATCATCTTGCCTAAACTGTCGGTCCAGAATCTGGCTGCTGCCGCAGGAATAATAAGCAGAGCGATCATCAGAACTAAACCAACTGCCTGCAGGCCGACGATTGTGACCAGGATCACGGTAATCATTAACGCCAGATCGAGCAGCAGAACAGGAAAGCCGCGTGAACCTGCGAATTCATCATCGAAACACAGAAGCTTCAGTTCTTTGAAGAGCAGAACGCAGACTGTGATGCACAGGACAGCCGTGATAGCGATCAAGTTGGCGTCGGCCGCCCGCATCGAAGCGGTTTTTCCCAAAATGAACGACTCGAGTCCGGCAGCATGGCCTTGTTCAAGCTGCTGCGCCAGAGAGAGGGTGGCCATGCCCGCGCCGAAAAAGACACTCAAGACAATACCCAGAGCCGCATCCTCTTTCAGTCGGGTCCATTTTCGAATCGCCAGGATGCAAGCCACTCCGGCAAGTCCGCTAGCCGTTGCACCGGCTAGCAGAATCGGCAACGATTTTCCTGGCAAGCCAAGAAGAGTCGCAAAGATGAATGCCAGCGAGATTCCCGGCAATGAGGCATGGCTGACAGCATCACCCATCAGAGCACGTTTGCGCAGCAACGTAAACGATCCGACAATTCCTGCAGCGGTGCCAAGTATTGCTGTTCCGAACACGACGACCCGCGTGTTGTAATCCTGCAGCAGTAGCGTGCGAGCAATCGTGTCCAAGTCTGGCAGAGCGACCCGTCGGTCAGTCAGTGATCTCGAATTCGTCGCGTGGTCGATGGCAAGTTGGGCGAACAGCCCGAGTTGCCAATAGAGTGTTTGCAACGAATTCAAGAGAACTGCCGAGGTCATCATAGGGATCTCTCGCGTCTGCGCATCGCCTCTGAGACTTCCTCCAGGAGAGTTAGGCGTCCACCATAGGTTCGCTGTAGGTTCTCTGGCGTAAAAACCTCAGTGACGGGACCATGCGTTACCACACGCATGTTTAGCAGGATCACGTAATCAAAGTAATCCGGAACGGATTGCAAGTCGTGGTGGATAACCACCGCTGTCCGGCCTGCGTCTTTCATTTTCCGAAGCAATCGGATAATCGCCTCTTCGGTAGCCGCGTCGACCGCCGCGAAGGGTTCATCCATCAGATAAAGCTCGGCGTCTTGAACCATAGCGCGGGCAAGGAAGGTCCGCTGCTGTTGTCCGCCGGATAACTGGCTGATCTGGCGGTGTGCCAAGTCTGCTATGCCAACTTGATCGAGTGCATTCAGGGCAAGGTCTCGATGCTTCTTACGAACTGGGCGGCACCAGCCGATCCTTCCGTAGAGTCCCATTGTGACGACATCAAGTGCACTTACTGGGAAATCCCAATCCACGCTTTCGCGCTGCGGCACGTAGCCCACTCGGCTGCGACTCGAACGATACGTTGTACCAAATACCTCGACGCGACCCGAGGCGCGGGGCGTCAGATCCATGATGGCTTTCAATAGCGTGCTTTTGCCTGCTCCATTCGGCCCCACAATGCCGACCAACGAGCCGGCCGGAATGGAAAATTCAATGTCCCAGAGTACGGGTTTTCGATCGTACGCAACGGTCAGGTCGTACACGGAAAGTGGGATGTTAGTCGGCATATTCAAAGCGCTTGTAGGTCCCTCACTCGCCGGTGAACGCTGGTTTGTCTGGGGTGTGGTTTCGATCGACATTCTCAATGCTCGGCTGGTTTCAGTTTGCCTTGGAAGCCAGCTTCCGGAGCGGATCCACCCAGGCCACGGGCGACCAGCGTGAGATTGTGGTCGAGCATCCCGATGTAAGTACCTTCGTAGCTGCCCGTTTCGCCCATCGCGTCAGAATAGAGTTCGCCGCCGACAATGAGTTCATGCCCACGCGAGCCTGCTCCCTCGATAAGTGCATCGATGTTCTTGCGCGACACGCTGCTTTCAACAAACACAGCTTTGATTTGGCGATCTACGATCAGGTCAACTAGTCCATTGATTCGTTGCAAGCCAGCCTCGGACTCGGTCGATAGGCCCTGTACCCCTTGGACTTCCAGGTTGTAGGCGCGACCAAAGTAGTTGAACGCATCGTGCGAAGTAATTAGGACCCGACTTCCCTGCGGGATGGAGCCAATGCGTTCTTTGCCGTAGTCGTGTAGCTTGCCAAGTTTTTCGACATAACGCGCAGCATTCGATTCGAAGTCGGCAGCATGATCCGAATCATGACTGGAGAGTGCTTGGGCGACAATATCCACGCACTTGGACCAAGCTTGTACGTCCATCCAAACGTGCGGGTCCGCATGTCCGGCAGAGTCATCGGGTTCGAGTAATTCTGACTTGGGAATTTCTTCGGCGACCGACACAGCAGGTTTTGATTGGCCGACTTTGGCGAGCGTGTCGGCCATCTTGCCTTCGAGCATGAGCCCGCAATAGAAAACCATGTCCGCTGCGAGGATCTTCGCAACGTCATCCCGGGTCGCTCGATATAGGTGCGGGTCAACGCCAGCTCCCATCAGGGTTTCAACCCGAACGTGCTCGCCTCCAACGTTCTGCACAATATCGGCAACCATTCCAACCGTCGCCACAATCCGAATTGAGCTCGCTTGGCCGTTCTCGCCGCTCGCCGACTTGTCAGTATTGCGAGGCTGTGAATCGGGGCTGCAACCGAAAACTCCGGCCATCAGCAGCGTGGCAAGGACAGCGGAAGAGATTGTATGCTTCATGAGGAAGCCCCGATCTGTGCTACGAAGGAGGGAGGTTTCGGATGTGGAGTGAGGCAGTGACCTCTTGCATTAAATGTAGCATTGGCTACAAAAGGAAGTCTACCAGCTTCGGACTATTCGTCAATGAGGAGCATGCCTCATTGGTCGCCGAGTTTCCGCCGCAAACTCTTGGAATGCCCTAGCCGTGCCGAAAACCGATTCTGAGCCTCACCGGCGAACACGTCGTGACCACGCAACGGAAAATGCCGAAGATTACGTGGAGGCGATCGCTGAGATCGAGGCAGCGTCTGAAACCTGTCGGCTGGTTGATCTGGCGCGTCGATTCGCGGTCACACACGTGACTGCCAACCGTATTGTTGCGCGTTTGACTAAGGAAGGGCTTGTCGAAACGCAACCCTACCAGCCGATCACTTTGACGCGTAAAGGGCGTCTACTTGCAACGCGTTGCAGAAAGCGGCACGAGATCGTATTCCGCTTTCTACGATGTATCGGAGTAGATGAAAAAACGGCGGCTATCGACGCGGAAGGCATTGAGCACCACGTCAGTCCATCGACGCTGGAGCTCTTTCACCAGTTTGCAGAACGCGCAGAATCCTAGAGGCTCCCAGGGAAAGCGATTCGCGAGAATCAAAATTCCTGTTGGTCGGCCGCATCGCGTATCATCGCGTAGACCTCGGGGAGTGCGCTGGTTACGCGAGACCAGCTCGGGCTGAACGGTGGTTCTGCGCCACCTGCCATGTATTCATCCCCGGCCGCGATAAGGATCTTCCCGAATAGCTCCACAATCTCTGTTTCTTTGTGGCGGTCAAGACACAGGCCACTCATGACAGCATCGTTGTGGTAGTGATCAATCATGTCTAAAGCGGTGCGGTAGTAGCACGCCTTGAGCGTCCGGAATAAGCCGGGGGTGAATACAGTGCCTTCAATTGCCAACTTGCGGTAGATCGCCTTGCAGATGTCACGGGCCATCCGATGAAGACCTTGGTGGGGATCTTGCAGGGAGACCTCTTGGTGTTTGTGGTCGTATGCGTCGGCGATATCGACTTGGCAAATCTGGTTGCTATTACAGTTTCGATACATTTCCGACAGTGTGCCGATTTCGAGCCCCCAGTCACTCGGAATTCTTAGCGATGGCACAACTTCAGCCCGCATCGAAAACTCACCAGCGAGGGCGTAACGAAAACTGCCCATGTAATCGAGATACTCTACGCGTCCAAGAACTTGCTTCAAAGCGCGAATAATAGGAGTAACGAGCAGCCGAAAAACTCGGCCATTCAGTTTTCCGTCTGCGGCTCGGTAGTAGTAGCCCTTGCAGAATTGATATTGGAATGTGGGGTGAACTAGCGGGTAGAACAGTCTTGCGGGTATCGAACGGTTGTAAGTTAGAATATCGCAATCATGCAGTGCAACGGCCTTGGAACGGCCTTGAGCTAGAAAATAGCCTAAGCAGAACCACACGTTGCGACCCTTGCCAAGTTCGCCTGCACTGATCCCGCATTCTGTCAGCTGATGATCCAGGGCTCGCATCTTTGGTCCATCGTTCCAAAGAATCGTGTGCCGCTGAGGCAAGACGGAAAAGAACTTGCGGGCTTGCTCAAACTGCTTTTCATCGGCCCGATCCAGACCAATGATGATTTCATCTAAATAGGTTGCGAGCTTAAGCTGCTCAACAATCGGCCCCATCGCGGGCCCTTCCAGCTCAGAGAAAAGGCAAGGCAAGAGAAGCGTCATTGGCGACTCTTTGCTGTAAGCCAGAAGCTCGCTTTCCAGTTCCTCGGTTGTCTTATTTCGTAGGTTATGAAGAGTTCCAATAACGCCGTTCTGCGCGTAATCAGCCATTCCGCCTCCAGCTTTCTAAAGCTAACTAGTCGTGAGATTCACTTTGCCAGCTTGTCGAGTACTTTTGTTACGGCTTCCGCCCAGCCGGTAGCTCCTGCCTGTGTCGCTACACTACCATTGTGTGCTTTCGATTCCACTCGAACCACCCCGTCAGGCGAAGGGATCGCGATGGGGTAATCGGCAACGTCGAGCATGCTTTGATCAATCGGGCTGTCACCGATCGCTAAGGTGGTTATCTCGCCTTCCAGCTCGTCGCTACGTTGCTTGATAACGCGTTGCATGGCGAGACCCTTGGTTGTGCGGCCGGCGACATGCCAAAAACGCCCGCCTTTGGTAAGCGTCAACGACGCTTCCCTAAGTTCCGCGTGGAAACGATCGATCTTGTCGTCTGCGTCTTCCCAGAGCAGTGGTTCCGTCGAACGACGCTGCAATGCGGCCCTGGCCCGATCGATTGGTAGGTCGGTGGCTCGCATGACTCCCTCGACCTGGAGATCTTCGAAAGACGAGAATTCGAATTGTGACTTCAGTTCTCGAAGCGTCGCCAATATGGATGGTCGGTCGCTACCAAGCACTTCGGAATCAGGATTTTCCACATCTCGATTCGTCCAATAGATGGCTCCGCCGTTTTCGCAGATGAGTGGAGCGTCGTTGAGTTGCATCTCCTCCGCGAGGGTTCGCATTTCAACGACCGTCTTGCTTGAGGCAAGTATTAGCGGAATCTTGAGTTCGCGGATGCGAGAGAGAACTGGAATTGCCGCCTCGAAGCTGTAGTCGTGCTTGTTGAGTAGACATCCGTCGAGATCCGAGAAAATGAAGATCATTCCGTGCCTTCGTGAGTTTGATCGCTGGGGCTAATTGGGGAGAGTGAACAAGGGGTTTAACATCTTCGAACGTTTGATGTGACGTTCGCGTGGAAAGACGACTCCAGTTTCCTCTTTTTCGGGACAGACAAGATCGAAGCCATCCCACAAGTTCTCGCGCCGCATGGAACGGTATATCGACCAACCGAACGGATTTCCCAATGGGCTGCGGCAGGCAATTTCAAAAATCCTTTCGCCAGTCGACGGATCCAACTCGAAAATTCTAGCCCACTGTCGCTCGCCAGGCACGTTGTCGTGAGGGGTACCATCTTTCAGTTCGACATGCCCTCCGTCGGTTACAAGGATGTGCCCCGTCTGCGGTAGCCATTCCGCCTCCCCGTAGAACGGGCAGTAGAAACGATCCTCCGCATCGCCGTCATACACGAAGACTTGCCGAACCGTCATTTCATCTTCATCAATCGCATACTCCACGACTCGGCTGCGATTATTGGGTGCCATCGTGGCCTTGTCGAAAGGGCTAGCGCGATAGTTACCATTGTCGTACATCATCACAGTGCCGCGTGGCGTAAGTTGCGGAGCATGCTGGTGGTAGGCCCAATCTAGGTCGCCCACGGGCTCTAATAGATATTTGTGCCAGGGCTTTGACCATCCTTTGTGGTTGCCGAGAATCCAGCGGATCTTCTTCGTGTTCCAATCAATTTTGATGACGCAGTCAAGGTGACGGAAGGAAACGAGGATCGCATTCTCATCGGGGATATGAGTGACCGAATTGGCGTGACTCCAGTCTCTAGGGCTTTCATCATTGGTAAACGCTTTGTACTTGTCTCGCCAGAAACTGCTTAGCGCCATATAGCCAAAACGATCTGGGTCCAAAATGTCCTTTAGGTGCAAGTGATCGACGACCTTGCCCGTGTCGGGTTCGAACTCGAGCACTCGATCGCATACTACGTAAGTCGGTATCCACGGCGCGTTGGGATTGAACTCGCTCGTCGGATACTGCTCGAAGCGTCTCAGTTCTGTCGATAAGCTCATCATATTGCCGTTCTGCATTTCGACTAAATCGTGATGCAGCGTATCGGCGTCGACTGGGATGGATTCTTCGTCCGGTAAGAACGTGATATTGGTAGCCACCCACCGGCGATGATCGCGGCCCATCAAATCGATTTCATAGGCGTAACGGTAGCTTCCCTGTTGGTAAATGATGTGCCCGGCTTTATTGACACGCATGTCGGCAGTTCGATCCTGCGTCTTGCAGTACCAGACAACTTCGCCGCGCTCGTTGACTGCAACCATGTAGCCGTAGTCCAAGATCGTTTTGGACTCACGCCATAGATTCACGGAAAAGAAGGTGATGGCCGGACCCATGCGTTTTGGTGCGTAACGTAGGACTCGGAGCGGTGGGAAATCGCGGGGCAAAGGAGCTGTCTGGATCGTGACCGCCTCGCTCTTTTCTTGCTGGCCCGAAGTGCGGTCTGTCAGCGTCACTCGAATTGCGTGGAGGCGGTTTGGTCGAAGTCCCATGACCGGTAGCGAGTAGCGGAGGATCGGACTGTTGGCGTCAGCTACCGAAGTCCCGTCGGTCGCTGTCTGCGCGGGAGCCGAGTTGCGTTTCAGAGTGGCGCTTGAGTAGGGTTGCGACCAGGTGCTGCGTCCGTCGGTTGTTGTGACTTCTACTGACAAATTGGCGGGAGCTTCAAAGTCGATCACTGCGACGAGTGGACAACGTTCGATTGGGTTCAATCGGGCTGTCGGGTGTTGCTCAAAAAGACTAGTCGCTCCAACAACGTCCAGTGAGTCTTTGGGAGGCACCTGGGCTTGGCTGTCGCATGCAAGAGTTCCCAGCACGACGATGAAGAGCATTAGTCGCGCAGTGATCGCAGGGCGTCTTTGCCGAAACATAGGGGGACCCATGGCGGAGGGTTAGGGACTGAGGGGGTCCCAATTATATCCGCTATGAGTCGGTCGTGTTCTGAAGATCGGGTCTCAGAGGACTAAGCAAGTGCGGACGTCGAACGAAAGGTAGGTGTAACGGTACCGTTTTCGGCGTCTCCAGGTGCGCGACGACCCGCGGCCACCACGCCGATCGTATCGGGCTCCGGAATCGTGAGCTTACGCACAGTCGCGTTGGCCGAGGCGGCGAGTGAAATCGATAGTTGCTGGCCAGTCGGGTTTTGACCGTGAAAGTAAAGTTCTTCGTAGTGTTGAAGCAACGCATCGAAGTCATTGGTGAAATCGAGCAAGTCGGCAGTGTTCAGTTTTTGCAATCCTAGCATCCGTTGAATGCGTCGGTGCGTTGGCAGTACGTGTCGGTCCGGTCTGTGAGGCGGCTCGATGACGACGACATCAGCGGGAGTCGAACCCTCGTAGCAAGTCACGCAAGGAACGGCATTGACCGAGTGCATGAACTGGCGAAATTGGTAATCAGATTGATAGACTTTGTTTGCGTCTCGCAGTACACGCACGATGTGAGTCGGACTCGATACCAAGAATACTTGCTCGATGCCTTCGTCGACGAAGCACTGACCAGCCGTGGCGAGTTCTTCAACGGTATTTTGTGAGGCCGTGTCCAATACGACTCGGTTGAGCATGTCTTCTTTGAAGTCAGACCAGCGTTTAGGATCGCTGGCTTGGGCGACTGCGTCTTTGAACGGCCGGAAATTCAGAAGGCTGTCAAAATGTGTGACCAAGTACTCGTACGTGTACTGACTCTCCAGCAGCTCTTGTCCATGTTTGGCGGACTGCTGCGAACGAAACTCCTTGGAGGAAGCACCGGAGCCGAACACGATCTTGCTCGCGCCGTGGAGATATGCAGTCAGCAAGCCTTGGGGGATACGTCCCATGGCAACCGGTGGATCTCCCCACGCGATGTGACGCCAGTTTTCGGCCCACAGATTGCAGCCGTGAACGAGTACTCCGGACTTCATAATAACCGCCTGCTATTCAACGCGCTGAGGGTTTTTTGACGGACGATTTCCTGTGAACCCTGCAGTCCAGCGATACTGCACCGTTCCCTGAGGTTAAGACCTCACGGAACGGTAGCACACCTAGGGTGGCGTCTTCTACGCAGCGTCTTTTTCTACCCTCTGGTGGGTTGTGTCCGGTCCGATAACGCCGTCTATGACGTTTGCAGGGCAAAGGAGTGAAGGTTGCGTGGGGGGACAGAAAGCGAACTCTCCTCGGAATCGTTTGCTCCGAGAACAAGCTCTTCAAGCTGCCTCGGGCGATATTCCATGCTAACTGCTTTGCGAAGGCGAGCTTGTGGAGGGTTCTCGGATGGCCAGCACAATAATGGCAGGCAGCAGGATTAGATCCGCGAGAAGTGCGGAGAAGAGGACCGCAATTAGGTAAGTCCCGAGCATGTTGATGGACCAGTATTCGGCGAACGCAAATGGGAAGAAGCCGAGAGTCAGGATTAGCGTCGTCCGTATGATTGCCAACCCTGTGTGCTCCATCGATGCCTTCAGCGCCTCGCGAACACACTTGCCCTTTCGAGTTTCAAGCTTGAAACGCGACAGGAAGTGGATCGTGTCGTCGACAGCGAGTCCAAGGCCGAGCGTGCCGACAGCAAGCAAATCGCTATCGGCGACCGCGTGGAAAAACGCAACTAAACCGCCAAGAATCAGCAAAGGCGTTATGTTGGGCAGCGCTGAAACCCAAGCCAATCGCCACGAACGAAGACCGAAGGCGATTAAGAAGAAAATTGTCGTGAAGCAGAATGCGAAGCCTGTTAGGTGGCCGCGGATGATCTCGCGAACTGCCCGTCCGACCAGGGGCGCGGAGCCCTTCTCAAGGACGCGCACGCCTGGACCAAAGGCTGATGCGACTTCGGCAGCGAGCTCTTCGGAGTAGCGAGTCATTTCGAGATAGGACGTTGCCGGAATCCGGGCGATCAGCCGCAGGTAACGATCGTCTGGCGTCACTAAGCTATTGACCAACTCGGGTTCTAAACTACGAAGGAAAGCGACACTCGCGCGACAGTGCGCGGCGGTTTCGGGCGTTCCCTCTGAGTTTTCGTAGTCGACTCGCTTTAAAAACTGAGAAAGAACGCGATCGATCGAGTTCACTTCCTCACAATCGTATGGACTATCGGTGAATGTTCCCTGCAATGTTCGAAGTGTACGCATTGAATCTGGCGTAAGAAGTTGCTCAGGATCGCCTTCCACTAACAACTCAACGGAGTTGATTCCCCCATATTGCTCAGCAAAAAACTGAGTGCTGAGCGTAATCATGTGGTCGCTCGAAAATCGTTGTGAAAGATCAGGGTCGAGCCGCAGTCGCGTCGTGATTGCGACACACGTGAGCAAGCCAACCACAAAGAGCGCGATGACGGCAATCGGACGCTGGACGCCGAGCCTGAGGCAAAAAGCAGAGGCGGCATCAATCATCCGCGAAGTCGACGCGGAGGCCGTGACAGGACGTTTCCAACGGTTTAGTAGGTCTAGAAAGATCGGTACAAAAACGACTGAAAGCACCAGCGCGCCGGCAACTCCAGCGGCTGCCGAAATGCCAAACTGCTTAATCGTCCTCGCGGGCACAAAAATAAGTGAAGCGAAGCCCACGAACGTAGTAAGGCTGGTGAGAATGCACGCGCCACCGACGTGGATAAACGTGTTTCGAATCGCTTTTTCATGCGTCGATCCCGACTCACGTTCGGCCGTGTAAGAGGAGATAAGGTGAATGACATCAGCAGTACTAATCACCAGAACCATGAGCGGTACTGCGGCCATCAGGACAGAGAATTTACCGTACCAAAAGATACCGAAGCCCACGCCCCACGCGACGGAAATGCAGGCGATAAAGGCTGTGATGAGGATGACTTCTAGTCGCCGGAAAACAAGCATCACGGCAATCGCAATGAGCAAGGCGCCGATGGGCAGCGTTTGATAGAGGACTGAGTCAATCTCCATAAACGCATAGGCCTGGAGTGGGATGAGCCCCGAGCAGTACAGACCCGCTTGCCCTAAGTTGTGCTTCTCAGCGATGGCAGTCAAGCTATCGACCAGCTTGATTTGGTCGCCTGGTTGCAGTGGCTCTTCCAGGTTGAGTTCGACCATCATGACATGAGATCTACCGTCCTGTGAAACAAGTTTTCCCGCGTACGCTTCTCGATCTGCGGCAATTTCTTCGCCTAGTTCGAGAAGAGCTCGATCATTACGTCTGATGTCCGTAAGTCGCGCTGGTAAGACGGGATCGATCGAGCGGGGCGCTTTGGGGACTTCGCCGTTCTTAAGTTTGACATTCAGTACAATGCGCTGCGCCGTTCCTCGCGTTCCAGCCAGTTGACTGGTCGGACGCGGGACGTTCGGGAGTGCTATGACCCGCCGTACACCGTCGACTTTGCGGATGTCGCGAGCTGCCGCTCGGATGGCTTGGAGTTTTGCTTCGGTGAATAGTTCTTCCCCTTCCGTGGTTGCCAACCAAACGAGTGCATCCGGATTTCCAGGAAAGAGCCGCTCCAGTTCCTCTGCTTGCAAGTATTCCTGTCGGTCGTCTACGAAGGACTCCACGATAGACGGTGCGAATTCGGCATTCCAAAGGAGGTAGGCCGCTGGCGCTGTCACTAGCAGGATCGCAGCGACGACCATCGCGGATCGACCGAGGATGAAATGCAAAGCAATGTCACCGAGTTTGGTCATCGACGCTGTGAAGTTCTGAGGCGGTGAGCGGGCAAAGAGTTGGCTTTGGGCAAATCTAATTGAAGACGCGGAGACGATGCCAGCGAGCAAGGCACTGAGGGGCACTCAAGCTAGTCGATAAAGCTCGGCCTTTACAGTCGCGATCGAGTCGAATCCCCAGCGTTTTGCGTTTTTCAGGTGTTTTGCGTTTTTGTAGCGCTTCAGCTCTTGGACCGATCGCGATGGACCGAAGCTGCCCCCAACGTTTTCGACAGTTGAGCTCAGAAACTAAGGCATGTGCAGTAAGATCTTCCGTACTCCCGGCTGGCTCGCGTGCGCGAAGGCCCTCTCGGCCTGAGCTAGTTCATATTCGCCATCGATAAGATCTTCGACTGAGAGATTTTGGGAATCTAACACCTCAAGGGATTTTTCGAACGGACCGCAGCGTGATCCAAGCAAGCGAATTTCATCCACGACGATGGGCGTTAGATCGACTTCGTTTTTTCCGGCAAAGGTACTTTTCAGAACCAGTGTGCCTCTTGGCTCAGTCAACGACATGGCTAGCTGCAGCCCGGCTGGAGAGCCAGTCGCATCGACGACGAGCGGGAATTTTTGGAAGACGAGATCGTCGATTTGCGTCGTCGTGAGTCCCCATTTTCTAGGCAAGTGAAGCGAGCGCTCATTTCGCCCGATGACAGTTGTCTGGACTTTCGTTTGTCGCAGGCAGGCTGCAATTAAGATTCCCAAGCGTCCTGGGCCGATAACGCAGGCACGATCGATCGTCTTCAAGTCGACTTGCTGACCAATCTGTAGGGCGGCAGCGAGTGGCTCCGTGAAGACAGCTTGCTGGTCGGAAACGGATTCCGGTACTTCAAACAAATTGGCCTCAGGCACGCACACATATTCGGCCATCGCACCATCACGATTCAAAATGCCAAGTACGCTACGCTCGGGATGATGCTCAAAACCAAATCGATCAAATAACTTATCCTTTGGGCTAACAAAGTTAATTGAGCAGACAACACGTTTAGCGTTCCAGAACGAACGCGCTGGAGCATCGACAGTGCCAACAAACTCGTGCCCCAAGGTTCCTTGGAATCCAAAGTAGCCTTTGGTGATTTCTAGGTCAGTCGAACAGATGCCGGCCAAGTGCACTCGAACTCGGACTTCGCCAGTTGACGGCTCAGGTAGCGGTTGGTCGGCGACGTGGAGCCGGCCGCCTTCGAAGCGTACAGCAAGCATGAGTCACCTTTGCCAGCTCTTAAGCATCGAACGACGCATCTGCTCGAACAGCTTCGACGTTCTTCCCCAGGCGGATCGGTCATGCCAGGACGGTTGCACGTCTTCAACGTTGCGTTGCGATTTAGAAGCAGTGGACATCGGTTGTCCAGTTTCATTCGATACCGCTTGGGCTTCAAGTGGTGGCCATTGGAATGCAGGATGCAGACGGTTTAGGTAACGGCCCCAATCGCTCTCAAGTAGCTGATGGGCAGCGAGTAAGTGGTTGTTTTCCAACTCTTTTTCAGCAAGCAGTAAACGCGAATTCATGTAACGCAATTCACTGGGGTGCAGCCAGCTTTGGCGAAGTTTGACGTCATCGATCCAAACGCTTCCGGAACCGATGAGCTCGATGGAAACGAAAACTTCATCGACTTCTTCAAGAGGAATGTCTCCCACGTCGAGCATCGCTGGGCGTGGCCCCCAATCATTGGCGATCCGCAAAGTTGGGTCGAGATTGCTGCCACCGAAAACCCTCGATGATTCGTAGCGCTCTCCGTTGGGTTTTCTGCCAACCAATGACAAACGGACTTTCGTACTGGACTCAATCGTTGGGCACCGCATCCAAACTTCAACTTGCAAACGCCCGGTCTTCGGCGGAGTGAACTTCTGGCTTTGGATCCATGCCGGAACATCACCGGGTTGTTGACTCTCGATTTTGATCGAACTGCGCCCCGAGTGCGGGAATTCGCGTGACTGCAGGAATCGGACGTTCGGCAAGCTAGAAATACTCCAGCCCTTGGGCTGTGGGCTGGAGGGGGTATTCCACTCTTCAAAGCCGCCGCCCAACGGAAGGTACTCTTCTTGGAGCGTTGGGTCTTGGCACTCTTCGAGGACATTCCGCAACTTGCGTAGGTGAGCTCCGACAGCAACCATAACTTGGTCGCTCGGAGCAAAGACGGCGTCTAGGACTTGGAGCTCTGCATCGTCGATCTCGAAGATCCGAATCTCATGTCTACGTAGCGAGAAGTTCCATTCCCAGTGGGCATCCGTTCGTACTGGGGCGAGGTCGATGTCTTTGACGGAACCGAGGGTTCGCACGTTTGGGGTTTGCGGTGAAGGGCTCGTGAGGAGAGTCAGTTTCTCTTCCCAAGGGCAAAGGTTGATGATTTGTAGATAGGTGCGTTGGCCGTCCCGAGCGATGCTGACGACCACATCTTGAAGCTCCGAGCCCATGCTGGTGGAACGCAGATGAGCCTTCGACTTTGGTACTGAGATTGCAGGTTGGAATGGTAGCGTGGGGCGCTCGCGAAGTACCGCGAATAGATCCGCGAGTTCCACAAGGTCGGACCCGTTCGGAAGCCAAGAGCCTGCCGCAACGAGCGTCGGGTTGGAGCACGCGAGGTGGCGGAGTATGGCGGTTCGCGGTGAAGTGTTGGGCGACAAGTCAAAAGGGAATATGCGTTTCGTCGGCAGTCGTTCTTCCGTTTCATCCGGTGAATCGATCGGAATACGAACTGTGTCGGGGCGTTCGTAAATTAACGAAGATGCTTCCGGGAATGGCTGGTTCTGATTGGCAGTTTGCAATTCGGGGCCGATAGCCACCTCACGCGCGATCGAACGGACCCACTGGTTCGAGTCAATACCGCTGCGGCTCGAAATCGTTGTACTCCGTTGGATGTTAACGCCGGGAATACTCCGCCAGGCTGCGAGGTCGATCCCGAGGCTCAAGAGGAATTGACTCGGATTTCGCGAAAGTAAGGTAGGCTCGCGAAAGTCGTCTTGCGACAAAGGGCTATCCCAGAGCCGAGAAAGATCAACATAGAGTTTCGTATCGGAGCGGGCATTTTGTACGCGTTTGCCGATCGCACTGAAAAGATTCGTGACATGTTGCGCACGCCAACGCAGAAACGATTGAAGCTGCCGGACACTCAGCTCCGGTGCGTTCGCCGTGTCTGGCATCCCTTGCGCGCGACGGAACTCGGCAATGTCATTCGCGTGACAGCCCCAGCGGTCGCCCTGGAAGACAAACTGCGATTGTCGGTCGACCTGGATCTGGATACCCGCGAAAGACTCGAACTCCGCATAGCGGACCAAGAGCTCATTGATTGAGTCTGTTACGTAGCGTTCGAAGCCGTCATAAAGTGGATTGATGCGGACGGACGTTTGTCCATCATCGCGGGTTTGGCGAGCAGCCGAGTAGGCCTGCCGGCCGCGTTTCGATTCTGGGGAATAGCCAGTAGGCAACGGTCCTTCGAAGTCCAGGCTGAGAACGATTTGGATATCGCGGCGAGCGCAGCATCGCATCAGCAGCTTGACCGCGTCTTTTATTTTTGGCGTTCGTCCGTCCGCGAAGAACGTGCCGCTATCAAACTTGGTAGTCGAATGAAGGACATCAGAGTCAAATAGGCAGCCGCCATCTGCCTGGACTTTGACAATTAAGAGATTCACGTTAGCGTCGCTAAGTGCGGTCACTAGGCGTTCGCACGCAGTGTAGGTCGTGGACCAGCTTTCCAATTTGTTTTCGCCCTGTGAATCAGAGCTTCTACGTGCTCCCAACATGGAGTGCAGCAGTGGTTTGTCAATGTACACTCCGCAGCGGATCGTATCCAACGCGTTCTTCGTTGCCGAGTGTTTTTCCGTTGCCGATGCAGGCTGTACCACGGGTTGGGTGGCTAGAGTCGTTGGTTGGGTAAGGTCCGCTACTTCTACTGAAAAGTCATAGGCATACGTCGGTTGGCGTTCGTTCGTGTTGGCCAGGCATAGAAAACTCTCCGACTCAGGCGGCCAGAACAGGACGCTGTAGCTGAGTGTGCTTGCTGCAGGAGAACCTTCGGGTGAGTCTTCCTCTTGGAGCGTTCCAGGTTGGTCAGCCTGCCCCTTCAAGTAAGGTAACAATGGTCCGCGTTGGCGTTCGATCCGATAGTCGTTGCCGATAGGGTCCGAGAGTCCCGAAGTCAACGAGTTGGGGGCTTGCCACGCCTTGACGTCGCCTCGAATGCTAAAGCTCAAATCTCCCGGTAAAGGAGCTGGAACTCGAATCGTGAGGCGATGCGGCTTGGTGATGTCAAGTCTCCCGAGGGGGACTGCGTGCCAGGCGTTCGGCTCGAGTTTCAGGCAGGGTGATTGTGCGGCGTTAACGCTTGTCGTCGGGTTGGGATTTAGACTCGCAGCATCGGTTCCGGTTTGCCGGGGGGATAAAAGGACATTCCAGATTTTGCCATGGCTGATGGGTGATTCGTTTCTGGATAGTCCCGGCAATGGGGAAAGGCTTTGGATGGCTTTCGAAGTTCGCTCGGCGACGGGGGAAAGCCAATCGAGAACCCCTTCCTTCCACGGCTCGTGAAACCTCTGGCTCGTTACGGTTTGCCAGCCTTGTATTTCAGTTGGATTCTTGACGGGATCGAACGCGACGAATTCAACACGCCGTATCCATTCCGGTGCACTGTAGAACGAGGGGAGTGTCCTCTGCGGTCGCATGATCGCGACTAGCTGATAAACGCCTTCGACCGTTGGGAGGGGCAATTGGAAGTCAACGGTAGGGAAGCTTCCGTCTTTGTCGACTGCTACCGGCTGACGCAGAATACGCTCGGCAACTTGATCACCTTCCAGACGAACCTCGAGTTGATACTCGCCTGGTTTGAGTGGAGTCCGATATCCGAACGCTCGTACGGAGGCCGTCGAACCGCAGGTAACGACATCAAGCCTTGGAGTCGACTCGATCCGGAACGCGTCGAAGACCATTCGCTCAATCGCGATCCGAGTTCCTTGCGAGTCAATGGATTCAAGGGTGCGCTCGGAGAGTAGGTCACGGACTGGGTGGCGTACCTCGAACGGATCGGCACCGGCGTTTTCCAAGCGTATGAGCAGTTCGGCGTCCAGTGGACATTCAAGCCGTAAGTCCAATCCGCCGAACGATGTCGCTGCGGATTGGTCAATCTGCAGTATGTTGGGAGCGATATTCTGGAACGAACCAATGGAGTGAATCGACTGGCTCAGATTTTGGACTGCCGATAAATTGCCGTAGCTAATCGAGAGAGTACCACGCATTGGTCGAGCGGCTTGGCCGCCCCAAACGAATCGGAGCTGCCCATCAAAACGGGCTGCCGAATCGAGTGCTGAACGTGAGCTCTGAATTCCGGCCGCAGCGGTTGCTGGCTCGCGAAGTTGGCCAAGGGCTACAGATGTAATGGAGGAATCGAAGAGCGAAGGAAAGAAAAGCGAAAGCAAGAGAATGCGACACGACAGGGCTCGTCGCAGTGCGCGCACGCCCGAAATTCGGAGCGACTTTGCAGCTCCGAATGCTCTGGCGAGTGCATCCTCGAATGCGTTCGCATAGGCGTCGTTGACCGTTTGCATGGTCTCTGGACTTCCCTGTCCGCTGGCCATTGTTCTTTGAATGCTCTGTTGAATTGAGTCAGTAGGGACCGATCAGGCGTGGTCCGGGAGCAGTGCTCCAAGCCGGATCCGGGCCCATGAACCGCACTGGAAGTTGCCCTACCGCGTAGCTTGATTCGGTATTGACCATGCTTGTATCACAACCGAGCCTTCCGGCTGTAGGCGAATCATCCAGCCGAAGACGGTACGTACCGATATCCTGGAGAAAAGCGGAGGATGCTAGCTTTTTTAGACTTAGTCAGTGCTGCATTAAGACTCTGACTTTGCCGCGGGCCTCTCTGCATTGCACTGGTCGGCGGACACAGCCGAACTACGGAAGGAAGGAGTTCAGCGTGTTGATGTACTGCATCGCCATGCGGATGATCATGAAAGCAATAAGTAGCATCACGGAGATCCAGATCGTAAAGCTAGCAATCGCGGCGATTGTGCTCAGGGCAGATTTTGCACGGTCTCGATATTGGAGAGCCAATCGATCGAGTGATTCTGTTTCGGTTCCGCTTAGTTCACCGATGCGAACGCCTTCGACGAACTCCTCCGGGAGCACACGAGATGCTTCGAATGAGTCGCCGAAACTAGAGCCTTTGTCGATTTCAGCTATCGAGCGATCCATACCGCTGATGTAGTAGAAATTCCCAGTCGACAGAAACGCTTGACGCGTCGCGCGTTTAGCTTCGACTCCTGCATTGAGCAACATGGAAAGCGTCATGCTCAAACGTGAAAGCGCGAGCGTGACGAACGCAGAGCCGAGTACGGGGATCCTCTGCACGAATGGCACAACGAACTTGTGACAGTTAAACCAGTTCTTCCAAAGTCCGTAAGCGACTAACAGTAGCCCGCCCAAGGTGCCACCGACGACCAGGCAATACTTGATAAATCCACTCGTCCCGCTCAGCCCAAGGCCAGAAGCATCATAGGTGTCTCCTGTACCGAGTAGTCCTTGGATGAGGATCACCACTCCGATGATGATGATAGCCATTGCAAGTTGAATCAGGGGCCAAGTGATTTGCCCAATGAATGCCGAACGACTTCCCTTCAACTGGTCATAGTAGTCCGCCATGTAGTGGAATGTTTCGTCTATGCGGCCTCCCAGTTCACTCGCACCAACCATCTGATAGAGGAGCTTTGGGAAATAGGCCATCTCCTGCTCCATTGACTTCGCAAGCGAATCCCCAACTCGCACGCGCTCGGCAACTCGGGCCATGACTTCTCGATGCTTCGAGTCTCCGGTCTTCGTTTCCGTTTCCAGGATCCTTAGAATGTCGACGCCAGCCCGTAATCCGATTCCCATTCGTCGGCAGAAGTTGGCGGCAGAGCTGAGTTTCATCATCGAACTTGCTTTCACAAACCTAGTGCGACTCTGCGCACCACGATGTACAACCATCTGGAAATTAGCACCTCATTTTACACTGAGCCTTCCATGTCGTGGAAACCGACTGCCAGCCGAGAAGTTCTTCAATTGCGCAGTGAGACCTTGCGGCGTATTCGCGAGTTCTTTTACCAGATTGATTTTACTGAGGTTCAGACACCAGTGCTCAGTCGCGATACGGTGGTGGATCGCCATCTCGACCCCATTGAAGTTCCAGTTGCCGGCTTCAAACTTGGTACTCATTTGGACGGCGCTGATGGAGACAAGCAACCTACTGATGCGGAAATGCAGTCGTTTTACCTTCAGACTTCGCCCGAATTTGCGATGAAGCGATTGATGGCGTCTGGCTTCGAGGCGATTTTCGAAATCGGCCCCGCATTTCGCGCAGGAGAACTGGGGCCGCTTCACAACCCGGAATTCACCATGCTCGAGTGGTATCGTGCGGGCGATGATCTTTCGGGCGGTGTGCAGCTGCTAGCGGATTTGGCCAAGCGTCTTTTCGACGTGGAGGAAGTCGAGGTCGTGACCTACCGTGAACTCTTCTTGAAGTACACCGAGATTGATGTGCTGGCGGCCAGTGAGCGTGAATTGGCGCGATGGAGCGCGGATCGGTTGGACGTGAGTAACTCATGGAGTGACCTTAAAGACGATTGGCTGGACCTCATCTTTGCCGACTGGATCCAACCCAAGGTTTCCTCCCAAACGCCCTGCATTGTGACTCACTATCCAGCCTCGCAAGCTGCACTGGCACGAGTCTGCGAGCATGATTGCCGCGTCGCGGAAAGATTCGAGCTGATTTACAAAGGCATCGAGCTTGCCAATGGATATCACGAGTTGCTTGACGCGGAAGAATTAATCCAACGCAACAACCGAGTGAACACTCAGCGGCGGGCTGATGGGAAAGTTATTCTTCCCGTGCAGAGTCGAATGATTAAAGCCATGCAAAGCGGATTACCCGCCTGCAGCGGCTGCGCACTTGGATTAGATCGCGCCATCATGATCTTGGCAGAAGCGCAAGACATCCAGGAGGTGCTGTGTTTTCCGATCACTAGAAGCTGAAATCGCCAACCGTTCATTTCTTGTTCAAAGATCAAAATGTCCCGTCGTGATTGCCCGAGTCAATGCGGACCTTATCGAGAGCTTGGCTGCTTGGTTGAGGAGATTCGGTGAGGAGGATTCTCGGGAAGAAGGGCTGGTTGGTCTGGAGACGCCGAAGTGCTAGGCGGGCTTGGTTCGAACAGGATGTAATATGGCCTCTCTTTAAGAGTCGGAGAGCTTATTGCATCGCTGTGATTATGAATGGCGTTTCTATTCGTTGAACTGCGGAGTTGTCCTTGGGTGAATCGGGCAGCGGATACGGCCCAGACTTGTCCATCTATTCCTGGTTGTTGCACTTCACCGAACGCACTCGAGCGGAGAATTGCAACTTCGGCTGTCCAAGATTGGTCCGGATGCTGTGCAACTTGGACATACCACTTTGGGTTAAAGTCTACGAAGTCATGGCATTGGTCGGAGGTTTCGCCGTCCGCGGCGATGGAGAATTCGAATCCTGTTGCGTAATCCCGATTCGTGTCGAAACACACTTGTACATGGTCGAGCTTTTCCAATACGGCGTCGTACTGGCGGTTTTCAGACAAAGCTGGTAGCAGCCATGCGGATTTCGTGCATTCAATGCCTAAGTAAACATAGGTGTCGTCGTGCATACATCGCAGCGAGACATCTGTGGGTTGTCTTTCCGACCGTGGGTTTTCACCGGCGCCGGTGTCGCGTTCAGAAAGTGAAAGGGGTAGCCGTGTTGCTTGCTCCCAAGCTTTCTCGTTCAGGGAGCCATCCAATCGAGGTGGGGCAGGTGCAAAACTCGCGAGACCCAAACGCTGAGTTTTCTCGTACATCTTTTGCTCAAAGTACAGTTCGTGGATCGCTGCCTCGCGCCAGTTCGACAGCGTCGGCAATTGGACGAGGCCTTTCAGCCGAGTCTTGGCCGCGAACGAAGGTGGTCGATCGCTGACGGTTGGATCTGCACGCGACAATCTGTGCTCCAGCATTCTCAACGCTGGTACTCCAAGTAGCCTGGGTTCGAACTTCGAGTAGGTGCCATACATTTCAAACCATTGCAGGGTTTGCTTTTGAGATGCGTAAAGTTTGGCTGCGCTCGAGGAGGTGGCGGCAGCGATCGTCCCTGAAGCGGGAGTGACCGCTCCGGTGGACGGAGCGCGCGCGGGAAGCGGGTTCCCTTCCGTTTCTCCTGAGGTTGATGGTCCTGGGTCGGGTCCACGGTCAAAGGGGGAGGCGTTCCATGGAGTTGTCGCCAGAACGGTAGGCTGTCCTCCTGCCACGACGACTGAGCTTTGCAGGGTTGTCTTTGAACGTACGTTGGCTTGCGATTTGCGGATGACTCCCTGGACTTCGTCGCTCGCCGCTGTTCGGAGCAGGGTCATCATGGCCCATACCTTAGCGTCGGAATAAGTCCTCGAAGCGATCATGCGATTCAACACTGCTTGGCGTTTCCAGTTTGAATCGATTGAGGAAAACGCGTTGTAGAGTCGCCAGAGTGCGGGAGCTTGCTCATCAACGGGGAGTTGGCTGATGACAAAGTCGAGGTCGCGAGTCCAGGTCGACTCGTCTTGATGACTCCCAATGATCTCACCGACAAGTTGGCTGCGTGAGGCACGCCCCATGACGAGAGGGTAGTTGCCGAGACCGTCTTTTAGGAAGTTCCGCGATGAGGCAGGATTACTTGCGACTCCTCCATGAACCGAAGAACGGCTGGCAGAGTTGTTTGAGGCCGACCAAACAGTACGGAAATACGAAGGTTCCGTGGCTGCAAGCAGGCTAGGCGGAAGGGGCAGGAGTAGATCGAGTCCGGACAATTCGATTCGATTCAGAACGCGGCTTTTCGACTCCTGGCAGTGAGCCATTTCTCTGTTGGATGGCGTTAGGACTTTCTGAATGCTCGGTGTGGGTAAACCCAGTTCTTTAAGAATCCCATTTCCCGCCTGCGTTTTTGATTCGAGCATTGTCAGCAGAACGTTGGCTTGTACCGGCGGGCTGATGACAATGTCTGGGTTCCAGGTTGCCAACTTTACTCGCAAACTTGCAATGCTGGATGAACTCTTCGCGGTGCGTGTTCCTTGCTCTTCCAAGTGTACGCCGAATCGGCTACTTGCGTCGCGGGTTCTCTGTTCGAGCGTCGCTGGGATCGTTGAGCGAGAATCGAACTCGGGGTCGATCAACGCGACTGTAGCGCTCTGTGCCTCCCATGCATTGGCGGCTAGGGTTTCCCAGGGGACGGATCTCGCATTGGAAGCCGTGCATAGCATGCCGGTTCTTGAAATGCCACGTTGACGATACCACGAGCGTCCTCCGTCGCGAGTTGCCAGGATGCGTCCAAAGGATCCAATAGCCCATCCGCGTCGTTCGTCAAGAAATACAATCTTGTTTAAGGGAAGCGTCTCGTTGGTGTGTACAGTTCGCCACGTTTCCCCGAAGTCGGGACTGTGGAAGAGTAAGCTGCCCGGACTTCCGCAGATCCAAACGTTCGGTCCACGCTGTGTGATGCGTTTGAGACTACACATCTGGCGTGCGGGTTCGGAGAGCGGCAGTTCCACGTCGCCCCACGTAGCGCCAGCTTGGCTGCGCTTCAACAATCCGCGTCGACCGCAGGCGAGCAATTGTCGTCCGGTGTGGTGGACGAATTGTAGTTGCTCCGTCGCGATTTGCGATTCTGGCTTTGACCTTGGGCTGTCCGTCTGGGGTTGTGTTGGAGCGGGGAGTGCAACACGACTCTCGGCAGGATTTAGCAAGTCAAGTTGACCTGAACGCCGCTCGTCGTCAACAACAAACAAGCCGTTCGCGGCTGGGTCGAGCAGCGCGGCTGCGCGAGTGCGACTCAGTGGCGTCGTCGATGATGTCCAACTTTGGCCCCGATCCTGAGAAATGAAAACGCCGGAATTACGACGAGGATCGAAGTCGCCCCACGCGACTAACCTCCCACCAGCGGTTGGACGAACGGATTGTGCCAGGCCTCGCAGGCAGGGGAGATTATTTTCGATGGACTCCCACGAAGCTCCGCCGTCGGTGGTGCGCAGGATGACGGCACGGCTGATTCCCGAGTAGTTTCCCAGACCTCCGCCGACTGCAATGCCGTTCTGTGAGTCGGCGAATTGGACGGCGTACAAATCAAGTTCGGTCTTGGAGTCCTTCGCCTCCCAAGTTCGGCCGGCATTGTTCGTCACCAGGATCGTTCCGCAGTCGCCGACGGCGCACAATCGGTCGGCGTTCAACGCGACGATGTCGCGTAATGCCGCGTCCCCTCGGCTCTTCTGGGCGATCTTTTGTTGGATAGTCCCCTTTGCCTGGCGAAGTTCGAGGGATGAACTTTGGGCGATTGTTGCAGGAGTTGCTGTGTTGATTTGGGCCTGCCCGTAGGGGCATGAAAGGGCCACTATGACGATTGTGAAAGATGCAAGCGCTCGCGCGAACGACTTCGTCACCCGACGATTTGGACTGGGGGAGGACCGCAAGGGCGTGGCGAGCTGCATAACAGGTTTCAACTAAGTGTTTCGTGAAGAGACTCCACCGTGCATGTGGGCATATGAATTCAAGAACTGTGAGTCAACATCAGTTCAGCGTATTGGTCTTCCGTTGCAAGCATGCGGGACTAACGAGCCGTCTTGCCGTGCGGGCCGGATTTCCACTATGGACAAATGAACTTGGCAGAACCGCGGACTGTGGCGCGAGCCTCTGTTGTGCTGAGGCGAGAATTTGCTGAGGCGAGAAAAGGGAGATTAAGTTGTGACGCAATCGCTTTCAGTTGATGAACTTATGCAAATGGTGGGCAACGCTCAGCAAGCCGAGAATTCCATTGCCGCACTGCTCGCGACCTTGCAAGAGGATGACGAAGAAAAGTCCTCTTTCGTAGGCGATGTGTTACGCGAGGTTGAGAGTATCCAGATGCAGCAAGCAGGCATGTTGCAGGAGTATTGCCTTCACGCGACGGCTCCGATCGCAGCTTGGGCGTGTCAGTTGGTTCCACGGCTGCAGCTCGAGACTGAGCAGGACATTGAGGCGGCGGACTCAGCGCTCACTGCCGCACTGGAGACTCATTTGAGCGTTGGCGTTCGACAACAGGCGGCAAAGAGCCTTGGGCGGCTGGCGGAGCGAAGTGGTCGACTTTCGACAGCTGCAAGGAGTGCTCTGCAGAGCGCGACCCAAAGCGGAGATCCGCGACTGAGTCGGCTTGCGACTCGGACTCTAGAAATGCAGAAGGCGGCTTAGCCGCTTTTGCCGTCCACTTGCGGGCGGATCCGCGGATGGGAATCTGCGTTCGCGAAGTAAGGATGCTTCGCGACTAACGAGAAAACACAAACCAAGGCAAGGAGGCCTGGGGATGGCACGACGAAGAAGTCGCAAGCGTACAGGCAAGCTGCCTTTTTATCCGGTGTTGGTGCTACTACTCATCGGATTTGGCGGGTACTTGGGCTGTGATGCCGATTCGTTGCAGCCGCCACTTGAATCCATGGTCAATGACAGCGGAGCCGGTGGTGGATCCGACTGGTCTGCTGGCGGATACCCGGCATCGACGACAAGCGGTTCATCACAGATGGCCGGAGGGCCTACGACACAAGTTCCTCAAGCATTGATTGGTGTTCCCGAGCGGACTCGGGATCGTTTGTTGATTAGCAGTTTCAATATCCATACTTTTGGGCCATCCAAACTCGGGAAACCCTGGGTAATGGAGCGGTACGCGGACATTATTCGTCAATTCGATGTCGTCGCGATTCAAGAGATACGAAACAAAGATCAAAGAGCCGTCCCTACTTTGATCGATTTGGTGAACTCGCAAGGGGCACGCTACGCCTACACAATCAGCCCGCGAATCGGTCGCGAGGAATCGAGGGGCTATTACGAGCAGTACGCTTTCATTTACGATACCGAGCGAGTGCAAACGGGACCGGAGTTCTGCTACGTTGTGAATGATGCGGCAGATCTTCTTCACAGAGAGCCCTTTGTTGGACGGTTTGCAGCGCTTGGTCCGAACGGGTTTCGTTTTACTCTCATCAACATTCACACTGACCCCGACGAAATTGATACTGAGCTAGATGTCCTGGCGGACACTTATCGACAAGTTCGAGAGTTCGAATATCCGGAGGATGATGTGATTTTGCTTGGCGATTTCAACGAAGAGCCAGGCAAGCTGATGAAGCTGGAGCAAATCCCATTCTTCGCGTCTTTGATTGTCGGTGCGGATACCAATACGCGCGGTGGGCGGACGATCGACAACATCATGATTGATCGGCAATCGACTGTTGAGTTCACGGGGCGGGCCGGCGTGGTCAGCCTTGAAAGGGCTTTCCAGATCACACAAAAAGAGGCGTTGAGTGTTTCCGATCATTTGCCCGTGTGGGCAGAGTTCGCCATTCAAGAGCAGCCAGTTCGCGCAGCTTCGGCAGTCGGCCAACCCAACAGTGGGAATTCGTTCAGCCGCTAAAGCGAGCGCGCCGTTCTCGCATTGGATTGATCATCGTGCAGTGTGGCTAACAGGCTGGCAAGACCATGATTTTCCCATCGCCCATACGTCCACTGCGGGCTACTTCGTTGATACGGCGGATGACTTCATCAACGCGGGTGTCTTCGACCCACAGCGTGATCTCCACTTTGGGTAAAAAGGCCAAACTGTACTCGCTGTCACCGTAGTCATCGAGATAGCTCTTCTGACGCCCGAACCCCTTTACCTCTTGAACCATTAGGCCTTCCAAAGGCGCGAGCCGCAGGTTCTCAAGCACGCGTTCAGCGAGGTAAGGACGGACAATGGCGATGACTTGCTTCACGCGAGATCCAGGATGATTTGATGTGGGTTTGAAAAGTTACTTCTATGCGCGCCAACCAACGGTTACTAGGACCAAGTGAACCGCTCCAGGACTCTCAAGCAGTCGTCGTAGTATCCGCCTCCGAACAGGAGTAAATGGTTAAGCAGGTGATAGAGTTTGTAAATCTCGACTCGGTCCCGCCAACCGGTCTCTAATGGCCAGGTCGCTTGGTAGGCGTCCCAGAATACCGGGGGAAACCCACCGAACAAAACCGGGAGCGAAAGTTCGGCTTCTCGATGCCCGTAGTATACCGCCGGATCAAAAACGACAGGTTCCTGATTCGTGGAGCACAGGAAATTACCGTTCCACAGGTCTCCGTGTAGAAGACTCGGTTGCAAATCATCCACTGCGAGCAATTCGCCTAACTTCTCGGACAGTCGTTCCAGTCTGCGTGTCAGGTCAGGTGTTGCGAGTCCGCGTTGCTCGAGCATTCGATGTTGAGCTTCCAGTCGATGGACTCGGAAGAACTCCACCCACGAATCTAGCCAAGTGTTGAACTGTGGACTCGCGCCGATGAAATTTTCCATCTGCCAACCGTACTGAGTGCTGACGCCGTTCCGGTGGAGTTGGGCGAGACGCTCGCCGAAAGCTTGGAAGAAATTCTGGCTTGGCCTTTCCGAGCGAATGCACTCGAGCAATAGGATGTCCGAGCCATCGGCAAGCCGGCCTTGGTGGATGAGGTGCGGAACCCGGATTGCATTGACAGCACCCAATGCGGCCAAACCCGCCGCTTCGGTAGCGAACATCGTTTCCGCGTTATCACTTTCATTGGACTTGAGGAAATACTCTCTACCATCATTGAGTTCAATGCGTTGTGCCTTAGAAATGCATCCTCCCTCGCAATCTTCCACGCTCGAAACGTGAATCTTCGCGTCACCTGTCACGTCGGCCAGTATCTTGCTAATTTGAAGGACTCGGTCATTCATGAAAAATGGCTAAACAGATGGGTGGTTTCGGTAGCCCCAAAGAAACTGGCGGAGTTAGCAAATCGGCAAAATGCGAGTATGACGCTGAAATATCCCAAGAAGATAGAACTCACTTTGGGCGAAGTCCAGGTCTGGCAATTCAGCTTGGAGCGACCAGAGGCAGAGTTGGCAGAACTCGAGTCACTGCTATCGCGTGACGAGATTGATCGGGCGAATCGGTTTTTTACTTCCGAGTTAAGAAGTCGTTTCATAGTCGCCCGCGGAACTCTGCGTCGAATCTTGGCAATTTGGACCGGGGCGAACGCGCGCGAACTGTCTTTCCATTATGGAAGTTGGGGAAAGCCCAGGTTGTCCACGAAACTGGATGCCCACGGCGACCGCCAATTCAATTTGAGTCACTCGGCGGATCAAGCTGTGGTGGCACTTTCGCGAGAGGCAGTTGGCGTCGACTTGGAGGTCGCCAATCCACGAACGAATCACCGGGCGATTGCTTCGCAAATTTTGTCACCGCAGGAGTCGGAAACTTGGGCGAAACTTGGCAAAGCGACTCTCGACGTTGAAATCATGCGGTTGTGGGTATCCAAGGAGTCCTTCTTGAAAGCGGTCGGCTTGGGGATCGCGGAAGGCCTACAGAGCATCGACTTTCCGTTGCCGATAGCGACGAACGAGTCGTTTTCGTTGAACCGAATTGATGGTGCCCTACAAATGCATCTGGACGAGGAAGCGAGCTGCGGCCGCAACTCGTGGCTCGATCCGAAGAGTTGGAGGGTTGATATTCTGGAATCGGGGCCGCAGCGATACCTGGGGCTTTGCTGTGCCCGAAGTGAAAAGGACATCCAGTGCTTCGCGCTCGAGTAACTAGGAAAGAAAGCTCGAAGAGTTTTACACTGGTGTAGGAAGTTCAGCCGCAGTTGGTGAGACAGAGGCGGGGGCTCGGGTTAAACTTAGACTGTAGGACTAAGGACGCGGCGAATGCTCTGCCCGTCGACTGCACGGTTTGTGGCTCGGTCACGATAGCAACGGATGATTTGGGACAGTCTGAGTTTATGACGCGCACTCTTGAGGGAAAACTCGATTGCTTCGTGCGAGTCGTTACGCCGGAAAATATCGCCTTCGAATACCCACTGGCGGGGCCTTTTCAGAGGTTGCCTGCTTTTCTGGTCGATGTGGCGCTTCGATTCGGTTTTCTGCTGGGGCTGGTTTTTTTTGGGTCCATCTTCTTTTCATTCGTTCCCTTTGGTTCGATGATTATCAATGTGCTATCCGTGCTGTCTTTCTTCCTCCTGAGCTGGTTTTACGGGATTTTTTTTGAGACCAGGTTCAATGGCCGCACTCCAGGGAAAATGCTCTTTCGCTTGCGGACGATTTCGACGGACGGTCGTCCGATTAATGCGAGCCAAGCGGCTTTGCGTAATATCTTGCGGCTGGCGGATATGAATGTGCTTCTTCCGCTTCAGGTATTGAACGAAGAGGCTCCTCCCATGTTTGTCATTCCAACGATGCTGGTTGGCTTGGTGTCCATGACGCTTACGAAGCGGTTGCAACGAGTTGGAGACCTTGCGGCAGGAACCATGGTTGTGTCGGAACCGAGAGCGCCTCGGTCACTGAATCTCCAACCAGAAGATATTCGGGCCTACGGCTTAGCGGAACTGATTCCGGTGAACTATCAACTGTCCGGCTCTCTCGCCCAGAATGTTGGTTTGTACATGGAGAACCGTCGACGACTGAATCCAGTTCGCAGAATTGAGATTGCGAAACATTTGGCGCTGCCATTAATCAAGAGATTTGAATTGCTACCGGATACCAGTAGCGATTTGTTACTGTGTGCTCTCTACGTTCGAACGTTCATGTCGCAAGCTCAGAGGCAGGAGGGGCTTGCAAAGCTGCGATTGTCGCAACCCAGTGTGTTACCAGGCACGCAGCGAACGCGGCCATCGTTGCCGGGTCTCGGGGAGCGAGTTGCAAGCCCGCAGGTAGCCGTGCGACAGCAGAGCGGGCCTCCGGCCTCTGGAGAAACCAGACCTGCTTCGGCTCCCTCGGGCCAAGGTGCCGCGGCGACGGAGTTGTTGCCTCCCGTTGTCGAATCGCATGTCGAAAGTGGCAGTGATCCAATGGGCAGTGATTCGGAGGGGCAAAGTAGTGGCTAATCCAGCAGAGACCATTGCACAGCGTCGAGCGGATTGGAATCGTCTCGAAGAAATGCTCACGCGGGTTTCAACTCGACGTCTGCATGGGTTGGGTGGGGCTCAGGTCGCAGAAGTGAGTGAGCTGTATCGCGCAGCCTGTGCCGATCTTTCAATGGCCGATCAATATCGTTTGACACCTGAAACCGTAAACTATTTGCACGCGCTCATTGGCCGTGCTCACAATACGATTTATCGTTCGAGGCGTTTTCAATATCACCTGTGGTGGGACTTGATCGTTCGCAAGGCACCGCAGCAGATCTTTCGAGATAGGTGTGTGCACGTTTGTGCGTTGTTATTCTTTGGGGTCTTTATTCTTTCAACCTTCTTGGCCTATCGAGAAGATCTGTTTCCAGGTTTCGCTGAGACTATCGTTGGCACCGAAGAATTGAGGTCCATGTCGAACGGTTTTGCCGAAGTTGACTTTGGGCGCGACATCGAGACGAACCTGTTTATGGTTTCGTTTTATATCCAGCACAATACTGGTATCGGTTTGCAGTGTTTCGCAATGGGGCCGTTGATCATCCCGGGTCTCTATACGACTGCCTTTAATGCCTGTCACTTGGGTTCTGCGTTTGGTTATATGGCTCGAGGAAGCACGGAGGGCGGCGATAACTTCCTAGAGTTTGTGACCGCCCACGGCGCTTTCGAGCTAACTGCGATCGCTCTTGCCGCCGCCGCAGGGCTTCGGATTGGTCTGGGGTGGTTGTTCACCGGAGGGCTCACGCGATTCGACTCGCTGCGAGCTCGAGGTGGGGAGGCGATTCCAGTGATGACGGCTTCGGGAGTGTTGTTTTTCTTGGCAGCTATGACCGAGGGGTTGTTGTCTCCGAGTAGTTTGCCCTTTGCCGTTAAAGCACTTTTTGGCTTGTTTTCGAGCGCACTGCTGATGTTCTACTTCGTTGTGTTGGGGTACTCAGCGGAGGAGCAATCGGATGCAGCTTGATCGAACTGAAATTGTCATCCGTCAACGGACGCTGATGGAGATTATGGATTTGAGTGTCGTTGTTTTGAGACGCCACTTTCGAATGATCTGTCTCTGCGGCTTGCTACTCGGTTTACCGCTCGGCGTAGCGAACGTAGCATCGACTTATTGGATGCTCAGCGAAGAAGCATATATGGCTTCCGAGAATTTGGCGAATCCGGAATGGGCGATGTGGGCCAGACACACTTGGCACCTCGTCCTCTTATGGGCGATTGAGTTTCCCATTGTGTCTTTGCCAATCACTTTGTTTCTCGGTAGCCAGATATTCTTCAATCCTATAACGCTCAAGGAGATTCTGCGTGCGATGTGGGCGATTGCCGTTCCTGTGGTGATCGTTCTTGGTATCGCTCGGTTTGGACTCTTGTTTCTAGTCAGCGAGTGGTTTGTTCCGCACGATGTTGCTTGGTCGGGGCTAGAAGTCTGGACGTGTATGCTTGCGCCGCTTGTTGTATTTTTCATGCGAGCTGGCTGGCCTTTTGCACCCGAGATTCTCGCACTGGAACGTTGTAAGCTTCGAAAGCGAAACCAGAAAGCGATTACGTACGCCTCGCGTAGCCGGACGCTGCATCGCCTTTTTGTGGCTGATCATGTCGCCCGTTGGATTGGTTCCTGCATTTACGGCACGCTTCTGGTCTTCATGCTTGTTGGCTTTGCGATGTTTGTCCGCGGTATCACTCGTGGTGAATGGGATTGGGCCCCAGTCTTTGATCACTTGGTGCTGCCAGTCTGCCTTTGGGCCGCGTCGCTATATTTCGCCGTTTTCCGGTTCCTGTCCTATCTCGACAATCGCATTCGATTGGAGGGTTGGGAGATCGAATTGCGATTGAAGGCGGAGGCCGGTCGGCTAGAACGCACGATTGGAAGTCTTGAGGCCGAGGTCGAAAAACGGAACAAGGATAAAGTTGACGATCACTCCGAGGAGGCGAAGGCTCCGGTATGAGTGCCCAGTATCTTGACAACTCAATGAGTCGGATTTCGTTCGGCTTGCTCGCTTGCGGATGCAAAGCGGTTCCTAGATTCCCGCGCGGGGGACTTGAGTTCTTTGCCCGTAAATTTTGGGTAGCAAGTCTACTTTTCATGTCGCTGGGCACTCTAATGTCGGAGTCGTTAGTGCATGGACAGGAAGTTGACGCAGATAAAGCAATGCGTTCCTTGGGCTCTAGCTCTTACTATGACAAGAGCCAAGATGGGTTTGCTTCGCCGAGTGTTCGCGCTGCGAAGGATAATTCGATTCGAGTCGAAGGGTGGCGGATCGAGTCGCAACCTGAGGGAAGCTGGCTAAGGTTTTGGGATAACTTGTGGGATGGTGTCGATTCCTTCGGTCGTTGGAGCGGGGGCACTGGTTTAGGTGGGGTCTCAGGTGATTTTTTTTCAGCCTTTGTGATCACCCTGCTTGCCATAGTGCTCCTTGCGGTAGTCGGTACGCTGATTTATTTTTCCTTTCGTGATTACATGCCTACTCGGCGTAGTAGATCAGAGAAAGGAAGGACTTCGGTTCGCATTGATCCAATGAAAGCCGCGGACTTACCCATCGATGTAAGACGTAAAATCAGCAGCGATCCGCTAAGCGAGGTCAAGGCACTGATTGAGGCTGGCAGATTCCGCGATGCCGCAGTAATGCTCTATGCATATGAACTGCTGGCACTCGACAACACTCGTTTGATCGAATTGGAAAAGGGGAAGACAAACCGAGGCTACTTGAAGGAACTTGTCGGGCAGGCAGGCTTGCAAGATATTTTGGCGACCACGATCGAGATATTCGAAGACGCTTACTTCGGTGACTTAGACATTGAACGCTCGCGTTTTATGAAGGCCTGGGAGCGGCTGCCAGAGTTTCATGAGCTCCTTCCCGCGGAAAATTCGGATTCGAATAAATCCATGCTGGCACCGCGGCGGGAGGCACTAGTGTGAAGAACCATTTGTGTGAGCCAATGAACAAACAGTTCGTGTGTTTGCCAGCTTGGGTAGGGAAGGTCGTAAATTCGTTACGCGTGCGGCTAAGTGTGGGCAATTCATCCAGTACTGTGCAACATAGCGTTCGTGGGTGCGTGCTGCTCTCTCTTTTGATTCTACCGGGTTGTGAGGTGTTCTCAGATTCTGAGAAGTTTGGAGTGGTTAGTGGGACTGCGGCTCGAAGCAGTGTCAATGGGCTGGCCGCACATAAGAGAATGTGGGAAACGGCTGGTGCCAAAGTTCTCACCCCGAAAAAACTCTCGCCTCGCTTAGATGACATCGATGCTTTGGTTTTGGTTGGCTCCACTTACGAACCACCAAGCGCTGAAGCCCGCCGCTGGTTAGAAGGGTGGTTGGCTGAGCAGCCTCAACGGACAGTGATCTACTTTGGGCGGGATTTCGATGCGGGCGTTTATTTCAGAGCGCGAACGTTGGAAGGACTTGAAGATTCGGAGTTCGCCGCAGGCGAAACGGAGCTCGCAAATCGGCAAGCTAAAGCACTGGCTGAAAGAGCGAAGGCTTTTTCTGGCAGTGCCTTCTCAGGCAATGCTTTTTGCCGCTGGTTTCGCGTAAATGCAGGTCGCGTTCGACGAGAGTACACTTCTTCTGAGCTAGCAGGCCCATGGGCAGACAGCCTCGCGGGGTTAAGTGGTGATTGGCCGGTAGGCGTTGATTTTGATTTGCCGGACAGCAGCCTGCAATCTCGCCAGCCGAAGTGGCTCGCTGCGTTGGCGACCACAAGTCAGGTTCCACCGACGCGGGAACCGGGCGAAGGTAGTATCGAACCGACGAACTACACGACCGTTTGGTCTCCTAGTGAATTAGCTACGCAGGAGGCTTGGGATGCTGCTTTTGAAGGCCTGCCGGAGAGCAAGGTTTTATTGCAGACGAACGATGATCGTCCTCTCGTCTTTGAGCTTTCAAGTGAAAATTTTGCCGAGGGTAGCCGAGTTTTAGTCTCGGCGAATGGAGCCCCTTTTCTCAATGGCGGCTTGGTCGAATCGCTGCACCGCACCGTTGGTGCCAAGATCATTGAGCACTGCATGCCAGCGGACCGGGTGGCGGTGATCGCCTACGACGGCTCCGGACTCACGATTTCCGATGTGGCCGAGAAAGATAGGCCACCCGCTGGGCTAGAAGTTTTGACGGTGTGGCCGCTCAGTGGAGTGACCATGCCTGCCGCGATTTTTGGAATCATCTTGTGCGCGAGTCTCATTCCAATCTTGGGCCGAGCCCAGCGAATGGAGGCTCGAAGCGTGACTGATTTTGGCTTGCACATTAATGCGTTAGGGCGAATGCTGTTGGATTCACGGGATGAGTCCTACGCGAAACAACTGATTCGCGACTATCATGCGAAGGTTCGCAAAGACACTCCGCCAGTTTGGGCTCATCCGGAAGGACAGGCCCAGCAGGAGAAAGTGCCTTCGCCAGCCGCGCCGGCGAACGGTAGCTCCAATCCAGCCGACAACAACGACTGAATCATCATCCAAAGCTATTACGAATGAGAAATACCAGGGATCTGTCTAAGGCAATTACCGAAGAGCTGCAAAAGTTGTTCGTCGGGCAAGATGAGCTCGTGCTGGCAACGCAAGTCGCGTTGTTTTCGGGCGGCCACGTGCTGATCGAAAGCTTACCAGGGTTGGGCAAGACCTTGTTCGTACGCACATTGAGCAAAGTCCTTGGGTGCCAGTTCGGTAGAATCCAGTTCACGGCAGATCTGATGCCTTCGGATATTACCGGAGCCCCGATCCTGGATACCCGTACCCAAGATTTCCGTTTTCGACCCGGACCAGTCTTCACTCAGCTACTGCTGGCCGATGAAATTAATCGCTCACCGGCGAAAACTCACGCCGCGCTGCTTGAGATTATGCAGGAGTACCGGGTGACGGTCGATGGAACCAGTCACGAACTCGAACGGCCCTTTTTAGTACTGGCGACACAGAACCCAATCGAAAGCGAAGGTACTTACAACCTGCCCGAAGCGCAACTCGACCGCTTCATGTTCAAAGTGCATGTGGGCTATCCAGATGAAGCCGAAGAGGCGCGGATTTTGACTTTGCATAGCGAGCAAGTTGACCTGAACAAACGCTTGGACGAAGAAGTCAAGTCAGTGACCAATGCGGAAGAGATCATGCAGGTTATGCTCGAGAATGCAAAAGTGCGCGTCGAGCCGCAGTTGGTGAGCTATATCAATTCAATCGTTCGGCAGACTCGCGATTGGCCCAGCTTTCATTTGGGTGCTTCACCGAGAGCCGGTTTGGCACTTGTGCAGGGAGCTCGCACTCTTGCCGCATTCCGTGGTCGTCAGTACGCCACGCCAGATGATGTCATTGATATTGCACTGCCCGCACTTCGCCATCGAGTGATCATGTCCGCCGAAGCAGAGGTTGAAGGCATGAGCGTTGATGGAGAGTTGCAACAACTGCTCAAACGAATCGAGGTTCCCAAGGGGCAAGTCGTCTAGGCTAGAGTTCTTGCTCCTCGGCAGCTTCCGTCGACTGCATGTGGAAAGGAGGTGGGAAACAGGAGCTTAGCGGCAGACCAATTTAGTTGAAGTTTCGACAACGCAACGAAGACTCGATTTCCTTGTTAGAAGTAGGTTGATGAGCCCAGCAGAAGAAGCGATTCAAGAACTCCAACAGTGGGGAATTACCTCATGGTCGTTGCTGCTTGTTTGCGTCGTGCCATTGCTGCTTTTGATGAAGTTCAGGAGCGTCTATCCAACTGTACGATTTGCGCGACTCGCCGGCATCTTGTTCTTGCTGTCTTTACCTATTATCGCCTGGCCGCAGACTTTTTGGCTCGTACCTGCCTTCTTCGCTCTAGGTGTCATCCTATTTGCCAGCGTCGATTTGCTTACGCTACCGCGAGTTCAGCAGATTGGTGTCAGCCGTCGAATGTCGCGAGTGGCTTCTCTCGGAAACGAACATCCGGTTGAACTACAGTTAGACAATCGAGGAATGACGAATCTCAATATCATTTTGGCAGATGATGCAGTCGATGGGCTGAGTGTCGAACCTCCAAGTCACGAAGTCGCTCTGGCGTCGCAGAAGCGATCGATCCTCCAGCATGTTATTGTGCCTGGCCGACGTGGAGCATTTCGCCTCGAGTACCTTTATGGTCGAGTTCGAAGCCGGCTTGGGCTTTGGTCGCAACAGCATCTATTTCCTTGTTCGGATGTCTTACATGTGTATCCCGACATCAAGCAGATTGGAAAATATGCGTTGCTCGCGCGCACGAATCGACTAAGTCAAATTGGTGTTCGTCGTACGAGAAAGATCGGCCAGGACAACGAATTCGAGAGGCTCCGCGACTATACCACGGACGATAATTTCAAGCACATTGATTGGCGTTCGACTGCCCGGCGTGGCAAACTTACCGTTAAGCAGTTCCAAGCGAATCAGAGTCAGCGAGTGATCTTCTTGTTGGACTGTGGCCGCATGATGACCAACGAGTACGAGGGCCTAAGCCTTTTAGATTACGCTTTGAATGCGGTGTTGATGCTGGGGTACGTCGCTCTCGATCAGGGGGATTCCGTTGGCATGCTCTGTTTTTCGGATGAGATTCACACCTATGTTCCGCCAAAGGGAGGGCGAAAACAGATGAATCGGTTGCTTCACGCTGGATTTGATCAGTTTCCGCGTTTGGTGCAATCGCGGTTTGATCAAGCGTTTTTGCATCTATCCCAAAATTGCCGCAAGCGATCGCTTGTCGTGCTCGTCACCAACGTCATTGACCGCGTGAACGCTGAGCAGGTTCAGAGTTACATGAAGAATCTTGGCAAAGGACATTTGCCGTTGGTTGTTCTGTTGAGGGACCATCGGATGTTCGAGTTCGCAGATAACCCGGCACCGGATCCGGAGGTGATGTATCGCAGCGCGGCAGCTTCCCAGCTATTGCTTTGGCGGAATCAAGTGATCACTGAAATGAGATCAGACGGCGCTCTCGCCTTAGACGTCTTCCCCGACGCCATGACTAGCCCCCTCGTCAACAGCTACCTCGAAGTCAAAGCTCGCCATCTGTTATAGGTTGTAGTTCAGTCTCGGTAGCGCCTTGATCGACACATCAAATTAAGCACATCCATTCGGCTGTCTAATTGAATTGGCACGAAAAAAGCTGCATGCCAAAAGGCATGCAGCTTTGCGGAGTTTCTTGGACGTTGACTAGCGAACTTACTTGAGTTCTACAGTCGCACCCGCTTCTTCGAGCTCGCCCTTGATCTTTTCTGCTTCTTCCTTGGAAGCCTTTTCCTTGATGGTCGCAGGAACGGCTTCGACCAACTTCTTGGCGTCCATCAGAGAAGCTCCGGTAAGGCTCTTAACGACCTTAACGACGTTTAGCTTTGCGTCGCCGAAGGAAGACATAACGACATCGAACTCGGTCTGCTCAGCTGCGGCTTCACCACCACCATCGGCAGGGCCGGCCATTACGACGGCGCCACCTGCTGCGGCTTCAATTCCGTGTTCTTCCTTCAGGTAGTCGCTGAGTTCTTTGGCTTGCTTCAGGGTCAGGCCAACGATGCTGTCACCAAGGGATTTGATATCGTCTGCGAATGCTGTTTCGGACATGGTAAAAACCTTTTCAAACTTAGATACTTATTTTGTTTAATTAAAAAGCTGGACTCAGCCAATTGTGGCGTCAAAAATTACGCCAAACATGGGAAAGGAATTGCGTTATGCTTCACCCTCCTTGTTCTCAACCAACTTCTTAATTTGACCTGCCAGTTGTGAACCGGCACCTTTGATTTGTCCAGATAGTTGCGAGCCTGGTCCAAGAGCTTGGCCGACCAACATGGCAATCTGTTCTTCGCGATTAGGCCATTTGCTAATCTCAAGCACTTTTTCGCCTGAGAGCGTTTCGCCATCCATCACGCCGCCCTTGAGGACGAACGCCGGGTAAGCGCTTTCGTCTTTGTCGACGGCCGCTACCTCTTTTGCCAAGCTGACGAAATCTTCACATCCCCAGATGACAGCTAGTGGCCCCTGCTTCTCGCGGAACAGAGTGTTCAGGGGGCTATCCTCTGTTGCCCGGCTTGCGATGCTACGCTTTACGACGAGCATGTTGACCCCTTTCTCGCGAAAGTTCTTCCGAATTCGGTAACTGGAATCGGAATCCATTGCGATCACGTCGGCGATGATGGCGTCTTCAACGCCGTCGAAGCGACCTTTGAGATCTTCCGCAAGTAGGTTTTTTACGTATTTACTCATGATACTGTCTCAAATCTACTTTGGTTCTTACGACTAGGCCGCGACACGGACGCTGGGAGACATCGTGGCACAGAGGGCAATACTATTGATATAGGTGCCCTTCACCGCTTGTGGTTTGAGGCTGTTCACATATCCGAGAAACGCCTCGACGTTCTCTTTCAGCTTTTGGTGGTCGAAGCTCAGCTTACCGACGATAGCGTGTAAGTTAGCGCCTTTGTCATTTCTGAACTCAACCTTACCCGCCTTATACTCTTCGATGACTCTTGCGACATCCATGGTTACCGTACCGGCTCGCGGAGAGGGCATTAGGCCTCGAGGGCCCAATACTTTTCCTAGTGGTCCGACCAAACCCATCATGTCGGGAGTCGCAATACAGACATCAAAGTCAGTCCAGCCGTCTTTGATTTTCTTCGCTAGATCTTCCTGACCGACCGAATCGGCGCCCGCTTTCTCGGCTGCCGTTGCCAAATCACCTTTGGCAAAAACGATGACTCTCTGAGTCTTTCCGATACCGTGGGGTAAGACGACCGAACCACGTACAAGCTGATCAGCTTGAGAGGGGTCGATGCCCAGATTCATGTGAATCTCCACGCTTTGATCGAACTTGCGTGCGGGAAACTCCTTCAAGATCTCAACTGCTTTTTCCAAAGTCTGAGGATCGTTCACGGACGGAGTCTTCTCCGCCATCGCCTTCATTGCTTTTGTTATGCGTGCCATCAGATTTAGCCCTCAACCTCTAAGCCCATGCTGCGTGCTGTGCCCTCGATCATGCGCTCTGCATGCTCCAAGTCACGAGCGTTTAGGTCAGCCATTTTCTTCTGGCAGATTTCTTGAACCTGCTCTCGAGAGACTTTACCAACTTTCTTCTTGTTGGGCTCACCGGAACCACTGGCGATACCCGCAGCCTGCTTGAGCAGGACCGCAGCCGGTGGGCTCTTGGTGATAAAGTCAAACGAGCGGTCCGAGTAGACCGAAACGATTACGGGAATTGGCGTTCCGTTGTATTCCCTCGTGCGGTCATTGAACGCAGATACAAACTGTCCCAGGTTGACGCCAAACTTTCCAAGTGAAGTACCGACCGGGGGGGCAGGCGTGGCCTGACCTCCGGGGACTTGGAACTTCGCTTGGCCAACGAGTTGTTTCGCCATCTAAAGAACTCCGAGGTACCCAAACAGGTTGAGGTACCATTTCTAAATGCTATTCGTCAAATTGATTCACTATTGGGCCGAACCGACTTGGCGTTCCAGTTGGAGACGCATGCCGAAAGGACCAGTATGTCTTGTGTTGATTCTGGTTTTAAGATTCCCGATGCGTGCAGTGGCCTGCCAGCAATGGATCTTCTCAAATTTTTTCGGGAGAGCTAAACGTGGAGTTCGGAGCGTCGTTGTTCCTGACGGGCGAAAGCATTGCTTCGCCGTCAGAGATCACTACAACTCTTCAATCTGCCAGTGGTCTAACTCAACAGGAGTGCTCCGCCCGAAGATGCTGATGATCACTGTAACGCGACCGTTGGCTTCGTCGACCTTTTCCACTTCGCCTTCCAAATTCTGGAAGTTCCCCTCTTTGACTCGAACGCGATCGCCCACACGATAAGGGATCGAGGTCTTAACACTCGTTTCTCCCTCTTCCTCGTCGGGCTCTTCCTTCTTCACGATCTTCTCCACATCGTGTGGATCCATCGGAGTCGGCTTGCCCCCTGAACCGGTGAAGTCACCGACACCAGGAGTTTCCCTAACCAGAAACCAAGAGTCATCGTTGATGGACATGTAAGCCATCAGATAACCCGGGTATAGTTTGCGCTTGACGACGCGGCGATTACCGTTGCGAGTGAATGTCACGACATCTTCGGTCGGAACTAGAATTTCGCCGAAGAACTCCTCGAGCCCAGCAAGCTTAATACGTTTAAGCATTGCATCGCGAATGCTGTCTTCACGATTAAACGCAACCTTAATGATGTACCAGTCCATATTGCTGGCGGCACCATCGGTCGGCGAGACGAATTGTTCTTCTGCTTCACTCACTTTGAATCCCCACGCCAGTACAAACGATCGCGACTTATGAGTCGCTGCCACCTCCTGGCTAGGAAGATGATGTTTCGGACTGGACAACTTCCAAGCCCGTAAATCGAAGCGATAAGTAAACCACTTCTAACTAATTCCTACCAGCCCAAACAGGAACTCCCACAAAGCGTCGTAGGCGAACAAGAGGATGGAAAGGAATAGGATCGTAAAAATGACCACCAGTGAAGCCCGAATGAGCTCCTTTTGGGTTGGCCAGGATACTTTATTTAGTTCGGCCTCGACCGAGATCAAAAAGTCAGCAAATGTTGGCCAATTGACTAATCGATAGCCAAACCACATCCCAACTGCGCCGAGCACGACGGCTGCGACGTAGCTGGTGGCGATGCCAGAAGCACCCATTGCATTTTCCAGCATGGGAGCAATGAACAGGCTGTGACATCTCCAGGCGGCGACGATCACAAATGCCCAAATCGTCAGGCACGTGATCTGTCGGACCATACGGCCCTGATTTCGCTTATACAGCCCAGATGCAAACAATTCTTGCACGAGGGGCCGGGATGTGATGACGGATTCTTTAGTTGCCATTGCCGTTAAATCACTAACATCAAACTCAGTGAACTTGCGTGATCAAGAGCGTCCAGTAGGTAGGTACGCTCTTACGCCTAGACTAATCTCGGTCGGCTAAAGCAGGGGCGGAGGGACTTGAACCCGCAACCGCTGGTTTTGGAAACCAGTGCTCTGCCAATTGAGCTACACCCCTGAGTATCTCACAATCGCCGATCTGCCATAAGGCGAAAACCACCGTTTGGAGAAAAAGAGACTGCCGCACAAGTGCGGCAGTCAAGTGGATCTAAGCATACCCAGTGGCAAGCTTGAATCTATCGTTATTCTATGGACAGTTCGACCTAGTCTAGAATCTTGGTCACGACTCCGGAACCAACAGTCTTGCCGCCTTCGCGAATAGCGAAGCGGACACCATCATCCATAGCGATGATCTTTTGGAGTTCGACTTCGATTTTGACGTTGTCCCCAGGCATGCACATTTCTGCACCAACCAGGTTTGCCGAACCGGTCACGTCCGTTGTTCGGAAGTAGAACTGTGGGCGATAACCACTGAAGAACGGCGTGTGGCGTCCACCCTCGTCCTTGCTCAGGCAATAGATCTCAGCTTCGAACTTACTGTGAGGAGTGATGGTTCCTGGCTTTGCCAGAACTTGCCCACGCTCGATGTCTTCCCGCTTCATGCCGCGGAGGAGGCAACCCACGTTGTCGCCTGCTTTGCCCTCTTGCATTTCCTTGCGGAACATCTCAACGCCGGTGCAAATCGTCTTGGTGGCGTCTTTCAGTCCAACGAGTTCAACTTCCTCGCCAACCTTGATCACGCCGCGTTCAACACGACCGGTAGCAACCGTACCGCGACCTTCGATCGAGAAGACGTCTTCGATTGCCATCAAGAATGGCTTATCTTCTTCGCGAGCCGGTTGTGGGATGTACTCGTCGATCGCAGCAACTAGATCCGTGATGCACTGAGCTTCCGGACCGTCTGGGTTGTTGTAAGCCCCAAGTGCGTTTCCGCGAATGATTGGAACATCATCACCAGGGAAGTCGTACTTGCTCAGAAGCTCGCGGACTTCGAGTTCAACCAACTCGAGCAACTCTTCGTCATCAACGAGGTCACACTTATTCAGGAACACGACGATCGCAGGTACATCGACCTGGCGAGCGAGTAGTACGTGCTCCTTCGTTTGAGGCATTGGGCCGTCCGCTGCACTGACAACCAAGATCGCTCCGTCCATTTGGGCGGCGCCGGTGATCATGTTTTTCACAAAGTCAGCGTGACCCGGGCAGTCGATGTGGGCATAGTGGCGATTCTCTGACTCGTACTCAACGTGGGCTACCGCGATGGTTACTGTCTTTGTCGCGTCACGGACGGTACCGCCCTTAGCGATATCCGAATACCCCTTCGCTTCCGCGAGGCCCTTAGCTGCCTGAACGGCAAGCAGCGCACCTGTGGTGGTTGTTTTGCCGTGGTCGATGTGACCGATAGTGCCGACGTTGCAGTGCGGCTTCGTACGATTGAACTGCTCTTTGGCCATTGTTCGTTACACCTAACAACAAAAATACTGAGATACGCGTCTGATCGCGTGAGACTAGGACTCTAAAACCATGCCACATTGGCGCCCATTTTCAGAGCACGCTTCTTGTAAGCACATTGTGTGCCCACTCAAACGAGAGCTGCTGATGGGACTTGAACCCATGACCTCTTCCTTACCAAGGAAGTGCTCTACCACTGAGCTACAGCAGCCACCGCACGCACAGCCATATTTCATGCTGCCCGTCGAGAGCGGGTGAAGGGAATCGAACCCTCGTATTCAGCTTGGAAGGCTGCTGCTCTACCATTGAGCTACACCCGCTACTCATATGCCGCCGCCTTGCAAACTTAAGTCTCGAACTTAAATACGCAAAACTGCATTCGGCAAGCAAATGATGGCGACTATCAGCCCGGCCGGCAGATGAACATGGAACTAGCCACGGACATACGCTCAGGTCAGGTCGACATTCCCTACAGTGTGCCAATCTGGCAACGGTTCGCCAATGGGAGGTGCAGGATTCGAACCTGCGAAACCGAAGTAACGGATTTACAGTCCGTCCCCTTTAACCACTCGGGCAACCTCCCGACAACCGTTCCCGGAAAACCGCCTACCACCCGGTTTCGGTGTCTAATCCCCAAACTGGTATTCCAGCAAGTTCGTAAAACACCCAACGAAAACAAGTGACCGTGCTTCGGTTGCCGCCGAAGAGCCAACAGAGGGACTCGAACCCCCGACCGGCTGATTACAAATCAGCAGCTCTACCAACTGAGCTATGTTGGCAATTAAGGCAATTTCCACATGGTTAGGCGAATTTTCAGGAACGGCATAGTGTATCGGCGCTCCCGACTCCCGCAAGACGAATTTTGGACCGTTTCCACGACACTCAAGTTCGCTCCATCTCGCTATTAACCGAGCGGAAAGAAGTGTTTCGACGAGGCAGCCCACCCGGTGTGTAGGCTACGTCTCGCAACACTTGTCAACGAAACTCCAGGAAAACAGCTAATCCATCTCTCGTTCGGCAGTCTGTTGAACCTTTCAACAATCTTCCAGGTCGTCATCGGTTAGCGGACCGTCTGGACTTGAGCTTCTACCCCTGGGACAGCAACGGTTCCTCTGCAAAATGCCAATTCAGGATCGATGGCAAGCCAGAATTTAGACTGAGAATCCAAGATGCCCGCCATTCCACGAACGCTGCAAGCTAGATTGCCTATCTTCTACGGGTACGTAATCGCTGGTGTGGCCGTGTTGACAATGGTGTGCTCGTCTCCGGGCCAGACTTTTGCCATCTCAGCATTTACCCCCGTCTTGCAGGCCGAATTGGGTTTGAGCCCAAGTCAACTAGCAGGCGCCTACATGCTGGGGACATTTTTTGCCGCTTTCCCTCTCTCCGTAGTCGGCCCGTTGGCAGACCGCTACGGCTTGCGAGTGGTCACGGTCGCGGTGGCTTGTGGGCTCGGCCTGGCTTGCGTAGTGGTCGGAGCGGCCAACAGTTTTGCTTCTCTGGCTTTTGGATTTTTTCTAGTGCGTTTTCTGGGCCAAGGTGCCATCACGCTGCTAAGTAGCAACATGGTGTCGATGTGGTTTCGCGACCAACTGGGGCGGGTAAACGCAGTCATGAGCGTCGGCAGTGCAATTGCTTTTGCCTGGGTGCCGGTGCTCATGATCGAGAGTATTGAGCACTTCGGTTGGAGGTTGAGCTACGCCTGTATGGGGGGCGTCGTGGTAGCGAGTTTGGTCCCCGTGCTGATCTTGATCTTTGTTAATCGGCCCGAAGATTTGGGGCTGCTTCCCGACGGTCGCCGGGAAATTCCGCCGAGTTTTCCACCTGTTGGCGGTGAGAGTGGCATCACAGACGCTGCGGTAAATGGCACACATAGGCTAGGCGTAGGGGAGTCCTCGAAGTCTGCTGACGAGCGAACACTCGAGTTCAGGGAGGCGATTCAGCATCGCTCATTTTGGATTCTGGCAACTTCGCTTGGGCTTTGGGCCATGGCAGGTACAGGAGTGATTTTCTATTCCCTTCCTGTTTTCGAAGAGCTCGGCCTGGAAAAGAGTGAGATTAAGCAGTTGTTTGGCTATTTTTCGGTCAGCATGCTTTCCCTCCAAGTGCTTGGAGGGTTCGCGGCAGACCGTTGGAGCCCTGCTCCTCTTCTGGCAGTTGCTTTTTGCTTGCTTACGGTGGGAATCGCCTGGATCCCATTCACTGATTCTGTTTGGGATCTCCGAGGCTTTGGTGCGCTTTTCGGAGCCGGGCAAGGTTTGGCACTCGCCGTCTCATCGACGATGTGGGTTCGCTACTACGGACGTCGGCATCTCGGGAAGATTCGTGGGGCTGTCTGGTGCACGACGGTGGCAGGAAGCGGCTGCGGGCCCTTCTTGCTGGGGTTGTCCAAGGATTTTTACGGGGGGTATACGCCTGGGATTTGGCTGTTTGCGAGTCTGCTAGCACTCGTTACGCCCCTGATACTGCTCGCCACACCACCGGGGCAGCGAGCGGGGGTGTCCAATGGAAAGCCGCATTAAGCACGACCGTATTCGGTGCTCAACGGTGCTCAAGCTGGGGGAGAACCAAAGCGGCACACGGCGAATTCGCCGGAGTCTGTCCGTAGACGTTCCGATTCTCGAATCGAGGTTCTGCAATTCCGTTTTTCTTTGAACAGTACTCAGGTCAGCTTTCCGTCGTGAACAGGCTCCGCCAAAATTGATCGACTCGATCAAGCACGCTCGATGCCTTCCCAGAGGCTGGAGCCGATGCGGATGAGAGTGGCTCCCTCGGCGATGGCTTCCCGAAAGTCTCCGCTCATACCCATCGACAATTCGCTTAAGTCCAGCTCCGGATAACGTGCGGAGTACTGGTCGCGTAATTCTCGGACGTCAGCGAATTCTCGACGCGCCTGATCGCCTCCAGAAAAGTGGCTGGACATCGCCATGAGGCCTCTCGGCTCAAGGTTCTCGCATTGCTCCAATCCATCGAGGATGGCGGGCAATGCGTCTGGTTGGAGTCCCGTTTTCTCCTGATCGGGGGTGATGTTGACTTCGATCAAGATAGGGAGCACCAATCCGACTCGCTCGGCCTCAGATTGGAGGGTGTTCACAAGGCGTTGGCTGTCGACCGAATGCAACCAACCGATCATCGGTAGTGTGCGTCGGACTTTGTTGCGTTGTAAGTGACCGATCACGTCCCAACGAGGTTGGGTGATTCCCCGTTCTCCAAACCAAGCGTGCTTCTCCCACAGGACCTGGGGGCGATTTTCACCTAGCACTTCGCACCCGGCTTCCACGAGAAAGCTCGTCAGTTCAGGGCCGACGTATTTGGTGACACCGACAATACGTATGGCATCGGAGCGGCCGCTTGTAGCGAGCGCCGCATCTACTTGGGAACGGACTTCGTTCCAGTTGGCTTGAACGCGATCTTTGATTTCTTCACTCGTCGCCATAGTGGTCAGCCATCCATTGCTCGAGAAATACTGGGCCAGGATTCAGCGGGCTTTGCTGGTAGCTTCTACTTGTACGATTGTGTCGCACTCGCCTTCGTCGGAGTCAAAACGAGCAGCATAGAAGTCATCCATGGTATGGACGCCTAGTGCGGTTCTGCGGATCGGCTTCGCTAGGTTTCGATAGACGAACCACTGGTCAGTTCCAATTTGAATCCGGAATGCCTGAGCTTCGTCCTTGCGTACAATCCGCAGTTCGTCCGCGACGGTCAAGTGCCGCCAAGTAAATGGTTTTCTAGCATGCGACGGGCACAGGCTGAAAAGGGTTGGCATGTAGAGCCGCTTGCCTTTCGCGACAGCATTGGCAACTAGCTGGTTCTCGACGCATGAAAAGCTGCTTGCGTCTCCGGCAATGCTCAGGTCGCGTTTCCATTCGGGGAGGAACAAGGGTAGTGCTAAGCACTCTGCGGCAGAGCTCTTCACGAATCCTTCGGTCGATTTAACTTCATTGCGGTATGAAACATTGGCCGCAAGTTGGATTTGGCTTCGCATTGAAAGGGCTGAAGCGGTTTCGGAAATCAAGGTATCGGCCAACAGTAATAGCCGCTCTTCTCGGAACAAGATCATCTGCCGCTGAACGCGGTCCTCGTCGCCGAAACGGGCTTCGATTTCGAGGTAGTCTACGTCTTCATCGCAAAACCAGCAGACTTCTTGCCATTCGTTGAGTTGTAGTCGAGCCTGCGAGTCGATCTCAACGGATAGGGTCCAGTCTCCGTGGAGCAGTGGAATCCCCTTCGGTCCGAGAGCTTCTAAGTTGCAGTCAGCCTGTCCAAACTCGAGTGCGACCTTGCTCCCCTTTCGTCTCCAGTCAGTTTGTCCACAGTGCATTGCCGCCGGTTCGCAGTATTGAGTCAGCGCGGGGAGTTTCGATACCGAGATTTGGCTGGCGGCTTCACTGCGTTTTCCCTCTCCAATGCCAGATAGAGTCATTGCCGCCATCATGGCTTTCGGCCGTCTTGTTTGGCCAATCAATGCGCTCCAGTAGGACTTGGATTTGTTGAAACGCTTTGGGGCTCCTAGCAGCTGCGTGCCATCAGGCCGGCTCCATCTCGCTGCATCGATTAGCAATTTTGCTAACGCTTTCTGTTGGGGCGGATACCACTTGCGAAGCCGAAGTGAGTTTGCGAGTGTTCTGCAGCGAAAGATGCAGGCAAGTGCTGGACGTAAGAACGATCCTCGGTGCGCGAGCCAGTGTTCAATGTTCTCCTCGCAGCTCTCCAGGTACTCTGCGAGATTGTCCATTGCGCGGCTTGCTTCTGCTTCCAAAGTGCTGCTGCTGGCAGCGGTCGCATAAGCAATGAGCAGGGGGAGCTCGCAGTGGAACGCAAGTGATGGGAGAATTCCCGCTTCGGGATCGACTTGAATGGAGGTAAGGTCTTCCACCACGCGCTTGAGCCATTGCGGTAACCAATCGTTGCCCGGACGGCGCGCGTGTTCTGGTAGATGCCAAGCAATCGCCAGGGTTCCGAGCGCGGCAAGTGGATCAACGTCTGCAGTTTCGAGCCAGCTGAATGCTAGGTTTTCCAGGGAGTGGTCCATGAGTCCAACGACATCGGAAATCTGCTTGGCTTGGTCCTCTTTGTTGCCGGTGGGTTTGTTCGAGACGATTGCAGCTAGCTTTTTTGCGGACATCCCGCCTCGGACGAGCACTTCTGCTTGCGGTAAACTGGTCGTTGACCAGAGCAGAGAGCCCTCAGCGGAGCAGTCCTTCGCCCACTTTAGTTTCGAAAGCTCATGATCATAAGCGGAGCTCCAGACTTCCAGCGGCTGCGCCAATGCCGCGGCGACTTGCCCCTTCAGCTGGCTTTTCGCCGGCCCTTTGGTAGACGCGCTGGTTGACGATTGGGTTGTTTTCGAATCCTCGTTTGTTCGGCTGGATTTGCTGGGCTTTTTCGAGGACTTGCCAGCCTTCGAAGCGTATTTGGGGTCGATCCAATCCATATGGCTATTCTCCGTCGTGCCACTACGGCCCAAACGTGTATCGAAACTCCTGGCGGCTCAGCCTATTTATAGGTGCTGATACCGTGATCTCTATAGTGCCAGCACTAGTGGTATACTGCTGACGCGAGCGTCTGGGTAGCGGTGCTCGCTCTCATGCTGTAGTTCCGGTTCAGACGAACTTCGTGCGCAGAGTGGTACGAAGAGAAAAGGAAGCTCTGGCGATCGGAGCCGTGGTGCGCTATCACAACAAACGCTCAGCGATCTTAATTCGTCACGCTGAGCTATGTAGTGAGATGTACCGGTTAGATACAAGAATTTTTGTTGCCTGGTTCAGATGGTTTTGGAGTTCTCAATGCGTTGCTTTGCTCGTTGGATCGTGCTACTGGTTTGCCTTTTCGCCGCCTCCAATTCAACGTTGGTCGCGCAGTGGGAAGGGCGCGAAGAAGAACTGCAAGCGGTCGAGAAGGCGTTCGGCGTTCCCGAAGGACTCATTCGGCTTGATCCGGTTAGCCGAGTGTGGGCCGATAAAAAGAAGCAGCGCATCATCGTCGATGGCTACATCGCCTTGGACGCTGGCCAGTTGGAGATGTTCGCGTGCCCAATCGGAACCAAAGAGCACGAGTCAGTTGTAGCGGTGTTTAGCAAGGCCTTTGTTATTCACGCAGGACTATTGGCTGTCGGTGCGAAGAAGGGTACACCCGTACAGTGGGATCCGGAATACAAATCGCCAACGGGAAGCGAGATCCAGGTTCTGGCACTCTGGAAAGATCCCAAGACGGGGGAAAAGCAGACCATCGACGCACGAAAGTGGATTCGAGAAGCCGGCACAAAGGACAAGATTCTGGATAGGAACTTCGTATTTGCGGGAAGTACAATGTGGAAGGATCCGGACTCAGGCAAGGAGTTTTATCAAGCGGAAAGTGGGGATCTCATTTGCGTCTCGAATTTTAGCACGGCGACGCTGGACGTACCGATTGAAAGTTCTGCAAAGGCCGCAGCGGGTTTGTTGTTCGACGTCTTCAAGCCACGCGTTCCACCGAGATTCACGCCGGTTCGCTTGGTCTTGCAAGTCGTCGATGGAAAGAAGAAGCAAGAGTCGCAGAAGATTGAGGGTTCCGAGGATGCTAAGCCAGCATCGGTAAAAACGCCGCCGATTCAATGACTCGTCGGTGCTCAAACCGATTTTGACCAGCTTAAAAGCACCAAGATGGAGCGGTTCAAACCGAAACTCGAACACACCGTAACCAAAAGGCAGGAGTGCCATGCCGATTTCTCGATGCAACGCAAAGCGTAATCTGGCGTTCGAACCACTCGAATCGCGTAAGTTGCTGGCAGCGGATTTGTTGGGTGGCACCGAAGCGTTTTTTATTGACTCCGACGCGTTCATTTGTGGCTTCTCGCAGTCTACCGAAGAAGATCGATCTGACCGCCTGGACGCGACTGTATCCGGAGACGTTGAGCGAATCCCGGCCGTAGGGCCACTGTCACCTCCCGAGAACACGTTTGGTCCTTCGTTGAAAGACCGAGGGGAGAAGCACTCGGAACATGAGCGGTTCGACGGTGAGGTGGTCGGTGCGCATGTGCTGTATCTGAATTCGGCTTTTGATCAGGACGGAACTGCGGCGGACAAGTCACCGGCAGTTGCTCAGACAAAGGCTGCCTATCGGGCGGGGGATGGTCAAGCAACTGCAGAGAATTACACGAACTATTCGCGCGGATTGAACGGCATCGCGGTCGATGTCGTTGACTTGCCGGGTGAACCAACGTTGGCCGACTTCATTTTTAAGGTGGGCAACGGCAACGATCCAAGCGTTTGGGGGGATGCTCCTGTTCCGAGGTCAGTTGAGATTTTGCCTGAACAAGGAGTCGGTGGTGCCGATCGTATTTTGGTCATCTTTGAAGATGGGGCCATTCAAAACCAGTGGCTTGAAGTCTCCTTGTTGGCGAATGAGCGAACAGGTCTAGCGGACATCGATGTTCATTACTGGGGGAATTTAGTTGGGCAGACCACCCAGGCAGCAGGGGAGGCTCTCGTAGACCACCGCGACAGCGCGGAGATTCGTGAGGCGGCTTCGGGTTTCGATATGGCGAATTTGGATAGCCGCTTTGATTTGAATAAGGATCGTCGCGTTGATGTAACGGATCACGCAATGACGCAACTCTACCAGGGCGAATCGTTGGTGCTGCTCGAATTGAACTCAGGGAATGGCGGGAACTCAACGAACGGTCCGCTCAACGTCCCAGAACAGACAGGCGAAGGTGAATTGCTGCAGCCCGGATCGATTGGCGTCCGTCCGTTCGCAGGTGTGGCGAGTGAACCAGCGGTGAGCATCTATAAGCAACTTCAAAAGTCGTCAACAGATAGATCGAACTTCACTCGTAGCAACGGTTCCACGCTGGAGTTTTCAGTTAGGGAACGAGTTGTGGCGTCTGGCGGTAGCTACTTTATGCCCATTTACGCAAGCAGTTCCCTACCTGTGAATGCCGTTAGTATCGCTGTTGGACTCAACGATGGTGGTGCAGGACATGGTGGAAGCGAGACGGCTCTGCTACAAGGAGTTTCGCTGGACCAGACGCTCTGGGATATCGAGCCGGCGGTCGGAAGCGAAACTCTACCCGGCGTTGAAGCTGTTGCTCTCGCACCGGCAGGAACGGCTGCGAGTCTGGTACATATCTTTGGAAGCGGAGTCGAATCTTCAGTGATACCCGACTCGGAGACGCCGATAGCATTTGTTGAAATAGATCTGTCCGGCAAGACCCACGGAGAAGAGCTTGTCGTCATGCTTGACTTCGCTGGCCACTCTGCCGGAGTCAGCCCCGGAGCAGAAGCGTTTGAGGCAGTGACCAGTGCCAGTGGTACCCTTCGGCTAACAACCAAGGGCGATGCAAATGGGGATGGAGAAGTCAACGAAAGTGATGTCAATCCGTTTCTGCAGGCACTGACGAATCGTAGAGAGTATGCGGCCAGCTATCCTGCCGTGGATCCTGCGAGCGTTCTAGACTTCACTGGGGACGGGCGACTGACGAATACGGACATTGCAGGTTTCTTGAGTGCGTTGGGTGGTGAGTAGCCGACGATACAGCCCATTGCTCTGGGTCACTCAGGGTGATGGGTTCGTACGATCTCCAGACATTTCGGGTGGAGCGTTGTGTTCGAGACGATCGCGCTAGTTTTTGCGATGGGGAGCGGTTCGCCGAGTCCATTGGTCACGAGTCCGCCAGCTTCTTCGACAATTAAGCGCCCAGCCGCAAAGTCCCAGGGATGAAGCTGGTATTCGAAGAACGCACCAAACAACCCATCCGCGACTTGGCAAAAATCCAAGGCGGCCGTACCAAATCGACGGATGCCGTGAATGTTTTGTTTGAAAAAGTCGTGGACGGCTCTCAAAGTCGCCTCCATCATGGCGCCTCGGTCGTAATAAAATCCACAACCGATCATGCACTGGTCAAGCGTCTTGGCTGGATCGACTTTTAGTCTTCGACCGTTGTGGAACGCTCCCCAGCCCTTCATCGCCCAGTACCAATCGCCGCGAACTGGATTCACGACAACTCCGCAGTAGGGTTCAGAGTTGCGATAGTAGGCGATGGATACCGCGAAGTGTGGAATTCGGTGGGCGAAATTGTTGGTGCCATCGAGTGGATCTACGATCCATAGATCGGAGGCTGAGGTGTCACCACTGTTTTCTTCTTCCCCCAGGATCTCATGGTCAGGAAATGCAGTTCCAATGATCTTTGCAATCGCCTTTTCCGACTCAATGTCAGCATCACTAACGAGATTGAAGGACTCATCTTCCTCCTTCGCCCGCATGGCTACGCCGCGTTGGTAGTAGTCGAGGATAATGCGTGAGCCGGCGAGGGCTGCCTCAAAAGCAATTTCGAATGTCTTGTCGGCGTGGAGCTCAATGTCCTTTGGAAGAGCCAGGGGGGTGTTCAAAGATCTACTTTCGTGACGGTGTTCAGTTGATGTTGGAATCGCTGGGAGAAGTCTTCGATCGCGAAAGCGAGACTTGTGAGTGTGTTACCGGCGACGGGAAGTTTTCCGCGGGCGACGGCGTTTGGAACGTCTGTCCAACGCCGAGGATACGCCACCCGGGATGAACCAGAGTGCAAGCCCGAGGAGGCCGACTCCTATGAGTGGGTAGATGATGGGGATCGAAGAGAATTGCAGCGGGAAAACTTCTCCTTCGTTTTGCGGCGGTTCGTTTGATTCGACACTGGCGAGGTCGGGTCGTTTGAATTGCAAGTGCGAAGTCTGTGTAATGGCCGCAGCCAACCCCAGAATAATTGCCGTAATGAATAACATGAGTCCAGTGAGACGAACACGCGGCATGAGAGCGGCCTACTTCTGCGGTGAAGGAATAGGGGCGTCTTCCAGGACTTCGCCATCCAGCATGCGCACGAGTCGCTTGCCATGTAACGCGACATTTTCATCGTGAGTTACCACGACCAAAGCGGTTTCTTGTTGTTGGTTGAGCGATTGAAACAGCTCCATGACTTCTTGGCCATTTTGACTGTCGAGACTGCCTGTCGGTTCATCCGCTAAGACGATGCGGGGGCTATTGGCCAGCGCTCGCGCGATGGCGACTCTCTGCCGTTGTCCGATGGAAAGCTGGTTGGGTAGATGGTCCATGCGACTTTCCAATCCAACGAGTCCGAGCAGTTCACCGGCTCTTTGGACTCTTTCAGGTAAGGCTAGCTCGCCTTCGAACATTGGTAATTGGACATTTTCGAGTGCGGACAAATTGGGCAACAAATAGAAGGATTGGAAAACGAATCCGATTTGTTTCGACCGCAGACTGTCCAAGTTCGTCTTGTTATTCAATGCTTCGCCGTTGAACTTGATGCTGCCGGTTGTAGGGCGATCTAGAGCCCCCAACATATTCAATAGAGTTGACTTTCCGCAGCCACTTGGCCCCATAATGGAAACGAACTCGCAATCTCGGATGCTAAGATCAACACTGCGCAGCGCCTGGACGTTGCCGTCGCGATACGTCTTGCAAACCTGCTTGAGTTCAACAATCGGAGCGTTTGGGTTGCTTTCCGTTTCAACGTTCATTGGGGCTCATTCTTGCGCTCCGCCAAATATTTTGACAGATTCGTTAGTCTCGAACTCGGCTTCACTTTGCTGGCGGGATCCACGTAGAATTTCAAGCAGGGGTGGCGCGTCGCATTCTTTCAACAGTCATTTAAGCGGCACGAGCCAAACGAGCCAAGAAAAGGTCCTGGAATGAAGCTACCGACGAATGATACTGCAAAACGCCTTGGGGCGACTACACGTCATTCTCCGCTTGCCCCGATGCTCTTTGGCTTTCTGCTCGGCTTCTGCCTAGCGTTTCAGCCAACGAGTTGCACGCTAGCTCAAGAGCCACTCCGTGAACGCGTGCAGAGTGATCGTGCTGCGAAACCCGTTACACGGCTGCCAGACAACGTGCGAGTTGAGAATTCATCGGCGCCTCGGTGGAATAAAGTTGTCTTGTTGGCCCGACCTCGAATCGCGAGTGGGGATGTTGAGGCACTGCTCAAGAGTATTCGTGACACTGTTTCAATGTTCGTCCTGTCGATCCTGGCGACCGTATCTGAAGAAACGAATCCGCTGACAGGTGAGAAGCTATTCAAGCTCGCTGAGGTTGGGGTTGGATACAGTGCGTTTGTCGACAAAGAGCTTTACACGGTCTCGTCAGCAAACTTCAAGCAGCTTGGTCTCCAGTTGGGGATCATTGGCAGGCAGCTGGTGAAGAATAATGACGCCCAGTTGGAAACGACCCGAGTCGTCGCAAGGACCTCCAACGTTTTCGTTTTTGATGTCCCAAGTTTGATGCTCCGCGGTCGTACGCATGAAGACTTTGTGACGCGGCACTTTATTTGGGTTGATTCGAAGACTGGACGACTTTCGACTCTCGTCTGGTTGCTAGGTACCGATGGTAGTGTCGTCACATCCGAGGCGATTCGTGGTTTTCCGGATGGTCTCAAGGAGGATCGTAAGATCCACGTGGATGGGGACGCATTCCTGCTTGGCGGAATACCGACGGAAAGAGCTTTTGCGCTCGAATCTCTTCCTCCGGGGCAGCAGCTCAATTGGACTGTCGAAGCAAAGCAGCTAGCCGGCTTGCCTGCTTACTCAAGGCAAGAGCTTCAGGGCCTGGCGAACGCTTTGAACGAATGCCTTCGACGAACCAAGGCGACTGCTACAGCCAGTCCTTGAGTGAATTCGCGGAGGAAATTCCCACGTTATGGGAGAAGTATATGCGGGCCAATTCATCACTCGACGCTGATACTAACAACTAACAGACAAAGAAAGTGAACTTTGTTTGGTTCGCCCCTAATTCCTGGTTCGGTTTGATAGGCGGGAGGGAAGGTCGTACTGGTCTTTATTATCGAGAGGTGTTGAATGAAGTACTGGCTATTAGGTTCGGCGATCGTGTTGGGAATCTTGTTTGCCTAGACACTTCCCAACTCTTCATTCATGAAGTGTAGCAATTTATTTTCGCCCACAGTGTGGGCAATTTTATATGCCTCGTGCGTCGAATTATTGCGGCAACCGGGGTTTTTCCATGCGCTGCGATAGTAGGTGTGAAAAGAGACCTCGGGCTTCATTGCGGAGCCAATTCAAGAGCCAGCTGCTTGGTTTTCGAGAGCAGCGATGATGGCGTCAACGTCGTAAACGCAGCCTCCCCAAGTTCCGCCGCCGAACTGTTGCAGAGCGGCCCAAAGCCGCGTGTCATCGGGTAAGCGTGAGTCTGGCCGAAGTTCGGGGTGCGTATCACGCTGAGCTAGGAGCTGCAGCGGATCTTCGCCTTCGGGCGCAACGAGATTCACGGAGCCGCTTAGCTTGTTTCGATCAACGATGATCTCGATGGTGTCACCGTCCCGCACTCGAGAAATGGGGCCGCCGGCGAGAGCTTCGGGGCCAACGTGCCCGATGCAAGCGCCGGTGCTTACACCTGAAAAACGAGCGTCGGTTACCAAGGCGACTTGTTTGCCCCAGGGAATGTGCTTTAAAGCTGAAGTGAGTTGGTAGGTTTCCTCCATGCCGGTTCCGTGAGGACCACATCCGATGAGCACGATGACGTCACCCGCTTCGACCGTAGTTTGATGCTGCCCTTTGATGGCCGCAATGGCATCTTTCTCGGACGTAAAGACTTTGGCCGGTCCAACTTGGTGGTACACGCCGTCTTCGTTGATCACACTTGGGTCGATTGAAGTCGCCTTGATGACCGAACCTTCGGGACAGAGGTTGCCTTTCGGAAAGACAACGGTACTAGTCAGACCTTTTTGCTTTGCTTTGGCAGGTGGAAGAATCACATCCTCCGGATCGACACCATCGCGTTCTCGCAGTAGCTGACGCATTGCCGTGCGTCGTTCACTAGTTTCCCAGACATCCAGAATCTCGTTCCAGGTGTGGCCAGTTACAGTCCGGCATTCACAGTCGACCGCTTCGGCCCTTCTCAAGTGCAACATGACTTCGGGGACGCCGCCTGCAAGAAACAACTGAACAGTCGGATGGTTGACTGGTCCGTTGGGGAGGACATCCACAAAACGGCTAACACGGCGGTTAACTTCACTCCATGTGTCGGCGTCAGGGCGTTCGAGACCCGCTGCGTGAGCGATGGCGGGAATATGTAGCAGCAAGTTCGTTGAGCCTCCGACGGCCGCGTGTACCGCAATAGCGTTGGCGATGGACTGTTGAGTCAAAATGTCCGCAAGTGTCAGTCGCTGTTCGGATAGTTGCATCAACGCAGTTGCCGAGCGCCGCGCCATTTCTAGCCAAACGGGTTGTCCGCTTGGAGCTAGCGCCGCATGCGGCACAGTGAGCCCAAGAGCCTCAGCCACAACTTGGCTGGTCGCGGCGGTACCCAGGAACTGACATCCGCCACCGGGACTACCGCACGCACGACACCCGGCTTCGGAAGCTTCCTCTAAGCTGATTTCACCATGCACGTAGCGAGCACCGATGGTCTGAACTTTTGCCGTATCCTCGCCTTGACTCGGAGGCAGCGTTACGCCTCCGGGAACGATGATGCCAGGCAAGTTCTTGCTACCAGCAAGTGCGATCATCGCCGCTGGCAAGCCTTTATCACAAGTTGCGACGGCCAATACTCCTTGGGCCGTCGGCAGTGATCGGATCAAACGCCGCATCACGATGGCCGCATCATTCCGATACGGGAGAGAGTCGAACATGCCGGTCGTACCTTGCGATCGACCATCGCAAGGATCGCTGCAATAGGCCGCATAAGGGATGCCGCCAGCCGCGGTGATCGTTTCGGCCGCCGCGCGAACCTGCAGTCCAACTTCCCAGTGCCCGGTGTGGTAGCCCAAGGCGATGGGCTGGCCGTTGTCACCTCGAAGTCCGCCCAAAGTGCTGAGCAACAAGAACTGTGGGCCAGCCATCCGTTGCGGGTCCCAGCCCATGCCGGCGTTTTGGGTCAGCCCGAACAAGTCGCCACTCGGCCAATCTCGTAACATCTCGTCCGTTAGCGAGAGGCTGCCTGTTGGCCCACCGCCACGCGTTACAATTTGTTCTGCTTGAGCTGAGTCAAAATTGAACCACGCCTTTAGATCAACTCCCACGTGAGGAATCCTAAGAAGAGAGGGAGGGATTAGGGCACACCACGAGAGCAGTGGCTACTTCTTTTGAATCGCAAGCAACTTGGAACGAGCCGTGACGTAGAGCGTATCGTTGGCAACCACGGGGCTCGTGTTCATCGAATTCTCGACATTCGGCTTATCGATGAGCTTCTGTTCCTTTGAAAGCGCGAACACGGCAATATCACCATCTTCGTTACTGGCCAGGACTTTGTTTCCCACGATGACTGGGGAGCCCCATACGGCCGCGAACATGTCGTAGGTCCAGTAAGCTTCACCAGTCTTGGCGTTCAGGCAATGGAGCATGCCGCTGAAATCAGTGATGAAGAGAAGGTCGTCCTTAATTGCCGGCGATCCGATCGACGGGTGCATGGTGGTCTCGAACTCTGCAGGGTTGGCGCCGACATAGTGCCAGACTGCTGCCGAGTTCGGGTTCTCTGTTTCAACGTCACCTTCATCCGGAACGAATGCCAAATAACGTCGATTTGGGATTACTTGGTCCGGATACTTGGGATTAGTGACAAGAGTAGGACTGACGTCACCGGTCTTGCTCGGGTCGATGCACCACAAGTGGCCTTTGCCATCGCAAAATTCTGGGTCGTCACCGGTCGCCATGTAAACTAATCCGTTGTAAATCACAGGAGTACCGACGGCATAGAATCGGTCGCCGCCGCCACCGTGAACGTACTCTGCAGCCTTCGGGTTGCAGTCGAATTTCCACAGTAGTTTGCTCTTTCCGTTCTCTCCGTCCGCATCAAAGCTGTACACCCAACCGTCGCCTGCACCGAAGATGACTTGCTTCTTCCCTGCCAACTCAGCATACGCTGGCGATGACCATTGGCCGTGCAGGATGTTTTTTCCGGGGGCATTGTCTTGCCACAGTACATCACCCGTATTGCGATCCAAGCACAAGAAGCTTGGTGCTTCGGGTGCGAGTACTTCACCATCAGCACTGCAGCCGTTTGAAGTGCAAATGAAGATCTTGTCACCCGCGCCAGTGATGGAGCAAGTCGCCATGTAGAGTTGGCGGACTCCCAGATCTTTTCGCATGTCGAGTTTCCAGATGACGTCCGCTTCATCTTTGTTCTCGTTGGCTTCCTCTTTCGCTCCGTCGTTCTCGCCATCGAGAAAACCCTCCGTGTCTAGGCAGATGACTTCCGCCCGGTTGTTTACAAACCACAGCCGCTCTCCGTCCACGAACGCATTGCTGCAGACGCCCTGTTGTGGCCAGTCCACGTAGCGTCCTTCCTCGAGTTTCTCGCTCGAGTGCTGCCATAGGAACTTTCCATCTGACTCATCGAAACAAAGCAAAACGCCTAAGTCGACTTCTGCGGGAAACCGATCTAGGTACCCATTTTCGTTGTTCGTCCCGACGTAGATCTTGCCGTTGGCAACTACGGGGCTGCCGTAGGTCTCTGAACCGAGATCTGCCGTCCAAAGAACGTTTTCACTGCTTCCAAGGTCGAACGTGTCAGGGATCTTGTCGGATTCGACGACCGCGTTTCGAAGGCTCGAAGCCATCAGCTCGGGCGAGTCCTTGACGCCTACTTCCATGCCGGACCGTGCCTTGGCAACTTGTTCGGTGGCACCGTCACCTGGCTGTGCGTGGCATTTGGGGCAAAGGGAAGCTGCCGCGAGGGCGAAAACAACGAAGGCCAGTGGGACTGCTTTGAAAAACATCGTGTTCGGTTCTCGTGCTGGGAAATTCTTAATCTCGCGGGCAAAAGCCCGAAGGACATGATAAAGAAGCCGCTCCATTGGAACGGCTTCTTGCATTCGTTTCGTACTATTCGTTGCTCCGTCCTGTCAGCAGCTCTATTTGCTGGCAGGCGACTTCGCACCCATCTCGACGACCCACAACTTAGTAGGGCTTTCGGTCATGTAGTACAGTCGTCCGTTAGTGGCAACCGGAGTTGTTCGGATCTTGGTTCCATCGTCGTGTTCGATTTCCGCCAAGAGTTCGAGTTCCTTACTGTGCTTAAAGACGTAGAGGATCCCGTCGTCGTTGCCGACAAAGACCTTTCCATCTGCGAGATAAGGGGATGACCATGTGTTGGCGAACATGCTTTCTGTCCAATAACACTCACCCGTCAGAGCGTTCATGCAATGGACGTGGCCGCCAAGCTCAGCCACGTACAAAATGTCATCCATGATCGCACAAGTCGACATGCTGCGGCCAAAAACGTAAGTCTCGCCAGTATCGCATTGCTGGCTTGCCTGGTTCTGATCTCGGGGACCGCCGTAGTGCCAGATCTCGGCGGAGTCTGGGTTGGGTTTTTCGACCAGCTTTGGCTCCGTCGCAGTCACGATGGTTGGAGAGATATCTTTGTCTGCGTTTGCAGGCTTCTTGGTGATGTCGATGCAGTACAAGTGTCCTACACCCGTGTCGTGCTCGGGGTCTTGGCCAACACTAATGTAGAGCTTGTCCTTGTAAATGACTGGTGTTGCAACAAAGTCGTTCGCGGTACCGCGCCCGCCGAGCTTGTAAACCGAGTCCTTTGGGTTGCAGTCGAACTTCCAAATTAATTCACCAGTCTTGGGCTTGAACGAATAAACCCAACCGTCGCCGCCTGGGAAAATAACCTGAGGTTCGCCGTTGGGCTCGGCGTAAGCTGGATTCGACCACTGGCCGTGCATAATGTTCCGCTGAGACTGAGCTGGCAGATTGCTACTCCACAGAACCGAACCGTCTGCCTTGTTTAGTGCAAGGAAGCTTGGCGCCTCTTCGGCTGGCACTCGCAGGTGAGCCGCATCGACCCCGTTGCTTGTCAGCAAGAAAAGCGTGTCGCCGACGATCATTGGCGAGCAGGTTGCAATGTTGTGTGGGAACACGTTTAGCTCACCGATCATGTCGATCTTCCAGATGATCGAGCCATCGTTGATATTCGCACAGATGACTTCGCAACGATTACCGATGTAGTAGAAGCGATCGCCTTCGATGGCCGGAGTCGAACAGACGCCCTGCTGAGGCCAATCCCAAACCCGCCCAGCGGCAAGTTTATCATGGACGATTTGCCACACGAATTCGCCGTCAGCTTCGTTGAAACACATCATCACGCCTTTGTCGCCCGTGATGCTTGCGTCTCTAGGGTACTCGTTGTTGGTGCCGATTAGGATCTTTCCGTCGCTTACGACGGGTCCGCCGTAAGCTCGCGAGCCAAGTTGGACGGAGTAGGCGATGTTCTCGCCCTCGTTAATGTCCCAGCTCTCAGGTATGCCCGTAATGTTCGGGTTAACAAAGTTGCGTTTCAGGTGGCCTGCATACATGGGCCAATCTTTGGTTGGCGGCTCGTAGAGTTTCGGGGCTTGCCCAAAGGTTGAGGCGTCTGAAACGCAGAGCAGGGCTGCGAGCAGGCTGGCGGTAAGTAGGGAACTAATCAACTGACGCATGGTGTGAGAACTCCAGTAGCGGTGGCCGCTTTAATTTCGATTCTAAGGACGACTTTGGGAGTCGACATCTTTGCATTCATGATCGACTGGCCCGTGCCAATCGAGTCGGCTTGCACTACTTAACGAGTACGTTGTCGTAGAAAATTTGAGTGCCCAACTTGGGCGGCTGAATACCTTGTGCAGAACCATACAGGCCCGGAGGTCCGGTGCGATTTGGATTCGGATCCTCTAGCTCCACCGTCCATTCGGCCGGTTCTGCAGAGTCCTTGGGCCAGACTTTTCCGTAGACTTTGCCCGACTCTTCGCCGACCTCAACAAACATCTTGATGCGATACCAAGTATCTGCTTTCCAAGGATACGGAACTTCAGCGGCAACACGCGGAATTGCATCCCAGGCCGAAAGTCGCAAGCTCTGTTCGGATCCAACGAGTTGTAGAATGTAGCGATTTGCCGTAACGCCCATGTTCGGCATATAGGTGCCAACTTGCTCGCCCATCACGTCCGATTCGATTGTGTATCCCGAATCGTCTGGTCCTCCAATGAAGGCGTACCATTGACGGTAGAAGGGAACTGCAATTCGGGCTGTCTTCGACAGGACCGTGTTTCCGTCCTTTTCGAGAGTGACATAACGCAATTGCGTATTGGTCCACCCGCCGGGGATTGTGCCTACGCCCGTGGACTCGAAGTCCTCACTGTACGGGTAGCTCGGTCGTTGGCGTACGCGAATATTGGTTTCAAGCCCGTTGACGCTGGCGATGATCTGTCCGGATTGGCCCTTGCCAGATGCAGGCGCGGTGTAAGTCACGCCATCGATGGTGCCCTGCAGCGGCGGACGTACTGCGCCTTCGCCAAGTCCGGGACCAGGCGACATCGGAGCCAACTTAAGCTCCGGCGTTGCCGTACTGACGAGCCGGCCGTCACTGTCGAATAGCTGAGCCGTAAAAGTCACGGATTCACCGGACTGAATACTGATTTCGGCTGGAACCACGCGAAGTTGTTCAGGTTTGCCGCTTGGGTTTGGACCGGGTGCGGAAGGTAACTCTGGATATTCGACTGTCGACGGCTTGTAGGAACCAAGGCAATAGAATTCCTCGGTGGTGCCGAAGAAAACGGATCCGTTGGCAATGGCTGCCGAGCCCTGAACTTCCACGTCAAACTGCGGATCCGCCGGTTGGAATCGCTTGCGGTTAATCCGCTTACCAGTCTCCGCGTTGAGAATGTGGAAGTAACCGTGAACGGAACTGATGTAGATCTTTCCATCGGCAACCACAGGGGAGCCCGTGCAATTTCGTCCGAACTTAGCACGCCATAGTCGCTCGCCAGTCTTTCCGTCGTAGCAGTAAAGGCGTCCCTGGCGATCGGGCAGATAGACCTTGCCGTTGTACAGCATTGGGGATGGGTATTTGAATTCGATTCCGTCGATTTCCCATACAAGCGTAGGCTCGGGTTTACTAACGTCTAAGCAAACAAGTCGTCCAACCGTAGCTCGTCCAGGAATCTCTTCGCCATGAGCACAGTAGAGCAAGTTGCCATCCAAGACGGGTGCTGGGTTCATCGCTCCGTTGCCGAGTTCATAGCTCCAAACCTTCTTGCCAGTGCTCACCTGGAACGCGTGCATGCGACCATCGCCACCGCCACTAATTAGGACACGTTGACCGTTTAAAGTCACGACGATTGGAATGCAGCGGTACGAGTTCGAAGGCCGGAAACCTGTCTTGGTGCCCCAGACAATCTCGCCTGTGTTCTTGTCGAATGCAAAGAAGCGGCAACCACCGCCGGCTTGCGATCCCCAGTTGGAGCTTAGCATACTGATCATGACCAAGTCGCCGTCGACAACTGGGCTGGTAACACGTCCGCCGTAACCCGTGATGCGACCGAGTTCTTCGGTCAGCGATCGTTTCCACTTCACTTCACCTGTTGCACCGTCGAAGCAGAAGAGGAAACCTTGGGTTCCGTGGGCATATACGTTTCCGGTTTCCGGATCGCCCGCGGCGACTGTCCATCCGAGGCGGACACTGACGATTGGAGTGAAGAAGATGGCGAATTGGTGTTCCCACACGGTTTCGCCCGTCTTGGCATCCATGCAGACAACTCGTTCGCGTTCTTCGGCGCCTTCCCCGATTCGGCTGACGATGTACACCTTGTCATTCATCACAATTGGAGTCGAACGACAACCGACATCCTTCTTCATCCACAGGACTTCATCGAAGTTATCGGGTAAGCCGGTTTCTAAGGAAACTCCGGTCTTAAGCGGACCGCGCCAATTCGACCAGTCGGTCGCAAGGCAAACAGAAGAGGTCAGCAAAAAACTGAGCGAAGCCGCGATTCGAAGCATTCGATGTCGCAGAAGGTTGTTGGGTCTCATCAGTCAGATAACTCCAGGAGGTATGCCGAGAACGGCTCAGTGCGTCAAACCTGCGATTAATACGCGGACAGTCTACGCACAGATCACTTGATGTCGTAACAGTATAGAAGTTCTTGATCGCGGAGATACAGTTTTCCGTTCGCGATCGCGGGGTGGGTCCAAATTCGTCCGCTAGGGGCTTTTTGTTCGGACAAGGCGGGAAGCGTAAAGCGACTCTTCAGCGTCCAGGCCTCACTTGACACCTCGACCAAACCAACTTCGCCCTTACGCTCGTCAAACAAGTATAGATGCCCGTCTGCATAAGCCAATGAGCCATCGCCGATCTCCCCCCGCTTGTACCACTCAAGATCACCACTAGCGAAATCCTGGCAAACCCAGCCTCGGCGATCAGAGCAGCCGTAGATATAGCCGTCGAGCAGGACGAAACCACCTTGCTTGTTCTTCATGTTGCGGGCGGCACGTCGCTCATACGTGCTTTTCACTTCCCATTCGGAGCCGATTTCTAGCACGTCACAACCGCCGGATCCGTACCCAACGCTGTAGTACACCTTGTTGTCTTGGTAGACGGGCGTTGAAATCACAACGTCGGAGAACGGATTCTTCAGGACATAATTCCAAAGCAGAGCCCCATCCTTGGCGGCCACAGAGGCGACGCCGGTTTGAGTCATGACGATGTACTGTCGGACTCCGTGAATAGTGGCGGCGATCGGCGAAGCGTACGTTGCCATTCCGGTCAACTCTTTGCAGCGCCAGAGGACTTTGCCTGTTGCTGGATCGAGGGCCGCCACCATGCCGTCTTCTCCCCCAGGCATACAAATGAGCTTGCCTTCATCGGCAAGCGGCGACCAGCAATAACCCCAGCCGTAGATCTTTGGGCCTCCGCCAATTGGATCAACGCTGCCGTTGAGGTCCTTCACCATTTCGACGCGCCACTTTTCCTCGCCGCCGAGCGAGCTGCACACGAGAATGCCATCACCAGAGAGTGCATACACGTAATCATTCACAACCGTTGGCGCGCCTCGCGGGCCAATGCCCCAGGCGTTTCCGTCGAAGTCGAACGGTTTTTGGTTCAGCGTGAGACTCCAAGCCTCTTGGCCATCCTTAACGCTCAGAGCGATCAACTCCGACTTGCCGTCTCGACTGCCGGTAATGTAGAGCGAATCACCGACAACTGCTGGGCTTGAATAACCAAGCCCAACGCCTTCCGATTTCCAAGCGAGCTTCGGTCCTTCCGCTGGCCACTCGGCGAGCAAACCTGTTTCAGGCGATTTGCTGTCACGTTCCACACCTTGCCAAGTTGGCCAGTCTTCGGCTACGACACGTCCACTCGCCGAGCAAAGCAGCAGGAAACAAAGAAAGGCCAAGGGCGAAAAGAAGCGAACCATGCGTTGAACTTTGCTGCGGTGGTCCAGTTGGAAGCACCTAGAAGCCTTCGTACTCATCAAGAAACTCTCCGAAGAAAACGTGCAGTCATGCGGAGCAAGGATACTTTGGAGCCGTCGCAGGAACAAGTCGCCGCGGTGTTTCGGCAGGGTAAATCAGAGTTTCAGTTTGGGCGTTCGCTTCGTCATTCCGAGCGAATGTTAGCGACTGAGGAGTCCGTTTCCCCCTTCTCTTGAAGCCAGGTTATTCAGTCGCTGGCGCTCCGGCAGGATGACTTCGGTCTCTTGAGGTTGCCCCAACTTCAAACTTTGATTGGCCTTGGGTGTTTCGAGCAAAGCCGCGCCGCAGAATCCACGGCTCTTTGCGTGCTGGGGAAAATCGGCGCCTTCATTCGCGTCGAAGCGGGATGCTTACATTGGCTTCAGGTGCCCTTAATATCCGCTGACGCCTCCCTGTTCCACAGTGAACTCAATGGCTGGCAAACCTAGAGCTTCGCGGGCCCCGTCCATCATGGGTTGTGTTTTGCTTGCGCCACAACGTGTCACGCCTAGGTCGCGGACTTTCTGGAGTGTTTCGAAGTCGCGAACTCCACCAGCCGCTTTGACTTGGATTCCCTCGCCGACGTTCTTCACCATCAACTCGAGATCCTCCATTGTCGCTCCGCCCGTGCCGTAGCCCGTGCTCGTTTTGACCCAGTCGGCGCGGAGTTCGGTGCAGATTTTGCAGAGGCGAATCTTCTGCTCATCGTTGAGGTAGCAATTCTCGAAGATCACTTTGACTTTGCGATCCGCGGCATGAGCGACATCAATCACCGCTTTGATGTCTGCTGTCACGTAATCCCACTCGCCACTCAATACTTGACTGATGTTGACCACCATGTCGAGTTCCTGGCAGCCGTCTTCCACGGCCTTCTCGGCTTCCTTTTGTTTCATCCAAGTGGTGTGGCCGCCGTGTGGGAAACCAATCGTTGTGCTGGGTTGCACCGTCGATCCCGCGAGGATCTCCGCGCAGCGTTTCAGGTAGTAGGGTAAGATGCAGACGCTAGCCACGTCGTAGGCGACGGCAAGTTGACAGCCTTCTTCGAGCGTCTTGACATCCATCGTTGGCATAAGCAACGAATGGTCGATCATCTTGGAGTAGTCAGCGTAGGTGGCGGTCATCGTTTCCTCGGGGTGGCTTATGGTGTTGGGTTGACTTGTTTAACTTGTTTAACTTGAGATGGGCAAGTTCTCAGCGAAGTCGGTTATCACTCGAATTCATCTCAGGGTACAAAGTTCTTTAGGTATCGGAAGCTCTGTCTCAACGAGTCCTTGCGTGCTTCCAAGGATCCTTCGTAAGCACGGTCTTCCACTTCTACACACACGGGGCCGTCGTACCCGACATCGGTCAGCGTGGAAAAGAATTTGCCCCACTGCACTTCCCCTAGGCCCGGCAACTTCGGCGTGTGGTATTCCAGCGGATGAGCCAAGATGCCAACCTCGTCGAGTCGATGCTGGTCGAGCCGGACGTCTTTGGCGTGGGCGTGAAAAATTCGGTCGGTGAAATCACGGATCGGCTTCAAGTAATCCATATGCTGCCAAACCATGTGGGATGGGTCGTAGTTGAGTCCTAAATGCGAGCTGCCAAAGTCCCCAAACATCTGCCGCCAAATCTTCGGAGTCGTCGCAATGTTCTTTCCGCCAGGCCATTCGTCTTCGGAGAAAAACATTGGGCAGTTCTCAATGCCGATCCGAATGTCGAGACTCTCTGCCAATTCGATGATGGGCTTCCAAGTCGTTAGCATACGCGGCCAGTTCTCTGCCACGCTCTTGGTGTAGTCACGGCCGATGAATGAGTTGACATTCTTTATGCCCAAATCATCTGCCGCTCGTAGCAGACTCATGAGATGGTCGACACTCTTGCTCGCCTCCTCGGCATCTGGCGAAAGGCAGTTCGGATAATAGCCCAGTGCGCTAATGCTGACTCCGGTATCGGCGACGATGGAGTCAATCTCTTGCTTGGTCGCGTCGTTGAGCGACTGAATGTCGATGTGCGTGATGCCTGAGTAGCGTCGTTCTGCCTTACTGACTGGCCAGCACATCACTTCGACGCAGTCGTAACCGATCTCGGCAGCGAACTCCATCACATCTTTAAAGGCCAAATCCGGCAAAATAGCGCTGGTGAATCCCAGTTGAATCATGGCAACAAGTCTTCAAGTAGAGTCGAAGTGGTTTGAATTTTTTGGTGTGCAGGATCAGCTCGGTAGCTCAACCCAACATCGTTGTTCGGCACTCGCCAAAATCGCTTCGCACAACACGACCTCGCGATGACCATCGGCGAAGGTTGGAAATGTCGGCGACGAGGCGAACGATCCAGTATCAATGTTGCGATAGAAATCGACAAACAACTGCTTGAAGGTATCCGGGAATCCTTCGTTGTGCCCAGCCGGATAGTTGGCAAACTCCGCGGCTCGTGAAGACATCAACGCTGGATTGCGCACCAAGGACTGGTTCAACTCATCGCGCTGGCCTACCCACAACTCGTTCGGCGACTCGCTATTCCAAGCCACAGTTTGCTTGGACCCGGCGACTTCGAAGCGTAAGCAATTTTTTCGGCCAGCGGTCACTTGCGAAACGTGCATCACGCCTCGCGCGCCGCCCCGGAAGCGAATGAGCACTGCGCCGTAGTCCTCGGTGTCGATTTCGACGGAGTCAGTGGCGGTGTCGGGAGAACCGCTGGAGTCAGTAAACGTTTCGACGCTTCCGCGCGGACAGAATCGTTGTTCGAAAACGGTCTGCAGATCCGCACAAACCGACTCGACTTCAAGTCCGGTAACGGCATGAATCAGATCCAGCCAGTGCGTGCCAATGTCGGCAATTGCCCGCAATGCGCCGCCTTGTTCGGACAGAACTCGCCAATTGAAATCGCTGGCATGGAACAACCAGTCTTGAACATAGCTGCCGCTGATATGCCGGACGTCACCCAGTGTTCCTGACTTACGGCGCTCGGCAGCTTCAATACAGAGCGGATAGTAGCGTATGTTGTAATTCACCCCGGCGGCCAAGCCCGATGCGGCAGCCAGTTCGACGAGCTGTAGCGTTTCGGCCGAGTTCATTGCGAGCGGTTTTTCGCATAGTACGTGTTTGCCAGCCTTGAGGCAGGCACTGGCTTGTTCAAAGTGCGCGATGTTGGGGGAGGTGATGTGGACGCTTGTCACGTTGGGATCCGCGAGAAGCTCGTCTAGGTTGTTGTATGCTTTGTCAATCCCCAGTTGCTCGGCCGCTTCTTGGGATCGCTCCGGCCGACTGCCTAGAATCCCGACGATGGGTATTCCAGCGCGGCGTAGGCCCTCAACGTGTACTGGGCCAATAAAGCCAGTGCCGACGACCGCGGCGCGATGATTCTGTGCGGTTTGGCTCACTTGTTCAGACCCCGACGACTCTTGTTTATCGCGTTTATTACTCAGGCAAATTGGAATTTCAACTTGCATAGAGTAGCCCGGCTCTCCGAGCCGTGAATTTACTGCATTCCGGCTGGGACAGCCGGGCTAGTATCAATACTGAGACTCCGAGGTGCCCTTGGTTTACGACTCGGCCCGCTACTGACAAGCCTCAAGTGTCGATATGATAACGACTTCGATCTGAGGTGCAGCGCGTCTCAGTTTTTTGTTTCCGTGCAGGATGTCTCGATGCAGTCAAGAAAATGGAAGTTTCGTTCTCATGACCAGGCCAGCATCGAATCGCTCAGTGAACGTTGCGATGTTTCTCCTCTCGTCGCTCGGCTGCTGCTCAATCGAAACATCTCCGACAAAGACGACGTCCAGCGGTTTCTGCACGCGAAGCTAGTCGATCTGCACGCGCCGGAGTTGCTGCCGAATTTACCGAAAGCCGTTGAAGCCATCATGGCGGCGATCGAGGCGGAAAAGGAAATTGTCGTCTACGGTGATTACGACGCCGACGGCATGACATCCACGGCAATTTTGTACCGCTGCCTGACGCTCTTAAAAGCCAAGGTGACGTACTACCTACCGAACCGGATGGAAGAAGGTTATGGCTTGCACGTCGAGTCGGTCGAAAAACTCCATCAGCGCGGTAAAGAACTAATCATTACAGTGGATTGCGGGATCGCGAGTCTCGATGCGGCTAAGCGGGCTGCCGAGTTGGGTGTGCCACTGATCATCACCGACCACCATCGTTTCTTGGATGAGTTGCCGGTCGCCGAGGCGATTGTGCACCCGAGTATTCCCGGTTCGGAGTACCCCTTTCATGGACTCTGTGGAGCAGGTGTCGCTTTCAAGTTGGCTTGGGCACTCTGCCAAGCACACTCGGGGACTCCGCGCGTCAGCGAGCACTTGCGAGATTTTCTCGTGCAAGCCGTTGGACTAGCGGCGATTGCAACGGTTGCAGATGTCGTTCCGCTGTTGGATGAGAATCGGATCATTGTTCGCAATGGCCTCAAAACCTTGTGCCAAAACGCGCCAGTCGGGCTACGGAAGTTAATGGAGTTGGCCGAGCTCGGTGACAAGAAGCAGTTAGCCTCGGACGACATCGGTTTCTCGATCGCTCCGCGGCTGAACGCTGCTGGTCGATTAGGGCAAGCCCAGTTGGGTGTGGAGCTGCTGGTGACGGAAGATGAGGAGCGAGCTCAGGCACTGGCCAGCTACATTGATGAACTCAACGGCAATCGTTCCAAGTTGGAACGCAGTATCCATTTGGCTGCCTCCAAGCAGATCAAAGAAGTGCACTCTCCCGAAGAAGATCCGGCTTTCGTTCTGGCCTCTCCGAACTGGCATCCAGGCGTGATTGGGATCGTTGCGGGCCGTTTGGCTGAGAAGCATCACAAACCAGTCGTTCTCGTCGCGCTGGATAAGTTGGGTTCCAAGCCAGGCACGGGTTCGGGCAGGTCGCCGAATGGAGTGAACTTGCATCGCGCCTTCTTGGATTGCGAAGAGTGGTTGGTCACAGGTGGTGGTCACGCGGCGGCGGCTGGCATGCGGGTCGAAGAGACCAAGTTGGCTGGCTTTCGAACAGCATTCATGGAAGCCGTTGCCGAGCAATCGAGCGAGCTCTTATCAGAAGCCGAAGTGCTGTTTGATGCTCAAGCCACGTTGGCAGAGTTGGACCTGAATACGATCTACCAAATCGATCAATTGGCGCCATTTGGAGCTGAAAACGCGCGGCCCGTCTTCTGCGCCTTGGATGTCGAAATCGCCGAACCTCCGAAAGTTATTGGCGCGGCCGGAAAAACGTTAAGCATGACGTTCAGTCACTATGGAAAAAAGATCCGAGCTGTCGCCTTTGGAAAAGCAGACGAATGGCTAGACGAAATGTCGGCGGTGGAGGGAACTGTCGACATCGCGTTTCGCCCTGTCATCAACGACTTTCGTGGATTCCGTAAAGTCGAAATTCAATTGGTCGACTGGCGGACTCACCAGTCTGAGCAGACGACCGGCAGCGCGAGTGAAATTCCGGGTCCCCACTCAATCGAACGCAGCAAAGTCCAGGAGCAGTCGAGTTCTTAAGCTTGTTTGTTGCAGGGCGTTGGGGTATGCCTGACGCTGCTGAAACGATGCTGCCTCCCCTTCATGGAGCAAAGCAAGCCAGATCGCACTTCCTTCTCGAACTCGCACGGGCTCGAAGGCATCACTTTAGACTTTATGGGAATAGCTCATCAACTGCCTCGCCCGGATCACCCCAAGTGAAATCTTTGTCGTACTCGACGATTGATGCAGG
>JBGCCZ010000037.1:0-3131 GCA_045105035.1 Pirellulaceae bacterium
CGTGAGATGTCGGGTTAAGTCCCTTAACGAGCGAAACCCTTGTCTCTAGTTGCCAGCGAGTTATGTCGGGGACTCTAGAGAGACTGCCGGTGTTAAACCGGAGGAAGGTGGGGATGACGTCAAGTCCTCATGGCCTTTATGACCAGGGCTGCACACGTCCTACAATGCGGCATACAAACGGAAGCAAACCCGTGAGGGGGAGCAAACCCGAAAAAGTGTCGCTCAGTTCGGATTGCAGGCTGCAACTCGCCTGCATGAAGCTGGAATCGCTAGTAATCGCGGGTCAGCATACCGCGGTGAATGTGTTCCTGAGCCTTGTACACACCGCCCGTCAAGCCACGAAAGTTGGGAGGGCCCGAAGTCGCCAAGCTAACCCTCGGGAGGCAGGCGCCGAAGGTCAACTCGACAATTGGGACTAAGTCGTAACAAGGTAGCCGTAGGGGAACCTGCGGCTGGATCACCTCCTTTCTAAGGATAATTGATCTGTCCGGTTTACCGGTTGATGGATTGTTACTCTGATTCACGTCAGAGTTCAGTTCGATGTGGCAACACTGCAGATTTAATTAGTGGACACGACCTTGTTCAAAGTGAGAGAGCTTATCACCAGATTTCAAATATGACCCGTCGCGGGCTTGCCTGCGACGGGTTTTTTCGTGCGCTTCATTAAAAGGGTTCAGCGAAAAGCTGACATTCAGTTGCAAGCAACTCTGGCTCAACCAAGAGACTGCGGTTGATTCCAACAGGCACAAGTACGAACGTTATAGCAGGACGGAGTGCACCGACACCTCGATCTGTCGATAACATCTGCCGATGGCCTTAGGGAGTTGACGAGTGATAGCCTTCGAGAATCTTTGCAAATCAGAACAGCTTGCTTTGAACACGCTCCGCTCTTTCGATAAGCGCGACCTGAAAGCACACTTTTTGACTCTCCCCCCACCTGACTTAACATCTCTACAGGGTGAGTTTTGCTCAGAACTTCTGTCTCAAGGCCGACGATTTTCCGGCCAGCTAATTGCTGCTTGCTTCTCAATCCACGGTACTTGGTTGGCTAAAGGTTTTATTCCCATCAGTTCAGAGAGAGGTGTCGGCTACAACCTGTTTCAGAGTCGACGAAGCGGCCCAAAACGAAAACTTTTCATGGATACGTGTTTGGCTGAGTCACATTTGGACGGTCTCCCCTGCATTTCCATTGATTACTGTGGGCGCAACTGGGGCCCGATACGCCTCCTTCGCGGCGAATTTCGCCAATACCAGCACGGAGTGCTGCTTGGTATGGGTTTCTTTGGCATTCGTTTGGGAAGCAGCGAGGCCTTGCGTCGCAAAATTCCTTTCGTGATGGTAGGACCTAGAACTGTTTCAGTATCGAAAGCGACGACGAGTTTTCCTCGAGCGGCTTGATCTTAGTCCGGCATGCAGCCTATTGCGTCAACAAGTTGGCCTTCGACGTCCCCCAAGGTCAGTACTCGTTCGCCCCCAGGATTTGGAACAGCGTTCTTCTATACGTGTTGACAAAAACCTCCAGCATCACAATTGCCGCTACAATTTCGGTCACTGTGCAGAAGTATGTGATGGGGATGCCGAGTGATGAAACAACCTTTATCCATATCGAGTGTTTTTGAATCGGTCCTGTACAGCACAGATCTCATTGCAAGTCGGCATTTCTACAGCGATTTACTGGGCCTAAGACTGCTGAGCGAGAATGAGCTAATGCTCGTATTCTTGGTCGAAACAGGTCACTATCTCTTAGTCTTCAACCCTGAACTTAGCAGTCGTTCCGGAAGATTGGTCCCTTCACATGGTTCATTGGGGCCTGGTCATATTGCATTCAAACTGGCACCAACAGAACTTGATCGCTGGCGTGAGTATTTATCCGAGAAGGATATTCCCATCGAATCTGAAGTTGAATGGGACGAGGGAAGACGCGGCCGTTCAATTTACGTGCGTGATCCCTCAAATAACTCTGTCGAGTTCGCGCCACCGCAGCTGTGGCGTTATCTAGAATCGGCCCAAAACTAGGGCTCATTGTTCAGCACTCTATTCTTTCGTTTCGCCACGCTTCGATTACTTCCGAGAGTTGAACTCAAGCCCCCACTCTTGTGGACTTGTTCGCTTTCATTCCGAACCGTGACGAATCCGCGACCTGCGCACCAATTGGAAACGGAGTTTTACTCGGACATTCTCCGTCGCAGTATCATTACTAGCATTGGCTAAAGCTTCTTCGTTTTCCCTGAGTCTAGTGTTGAGCCCGCTTCCTGGGCATCTTGCCTAGGTATTTCTTCCGCTCTCTCTCAAATTGCCTTCCACGTCAAACGAAAGCAGTCGCGAGAGCACCTAGCTTCCGGCTTTGATAGCAACACGCCGCAAGCATTCGGTTGGAGCTAATTACCGATACGACAGCTCGCACCTGCAAAATCGTTCAACTTTGACAGCCAACCATCCCGATACTCCTTCTCGAAGGCACAAAAAGGGTACGACCCGACTATCTCCCCACCTTGGGAGATCGGCACGGGTTCATGGGGTGGCACGAGTACGCAAGGGTTCTCGAAATGAAGTTGTGCAGAATAGATCAGAGACTGTCAGTAGCGATGAAGCGATCCGCGCGGCGTCTCGCATTCGCCGCTGCAGTCGCAGCGCTGACGACAACCGCAGCAAGCGCACAACAGTTGCCAGCAGATTGGATCGTCCAAACTCAGGTGACCATCCCGTCGCCTAGCGATGCAATTCAGCCGAGCAGTGCACGCAGTAACACTCGGCGTAGCATCAGCGACTTAGGGACGTCTAGCTCGCCAAAGTTAATTCGAGCAGCACACGACACTAGTGCGGTCCAGATGGCGGGGGCCGTTGCACCAGCCGACCGCGAAACGCAAGACTCGGACTCTGTGCTTGATCGCGATATGCCAATCCCTGGGATTCCCAGTCCGCAAGCAGCGGCTAACAAGCCGATAAGACTTCCTAGACTTGGCCGCGTCGGATCAAACATCGACGCAGATACAGGTACATCCCGTCAGCCACGAGTGGCCTCCAAGGGCGGCAAGATGAAGATTCGCATCGAGCCGGTACGGCTGGATGCAGAAACAGGGGAGGTTCTTCGGCTAGGTGTGCAATCATCAACAAGTTACGATTCACCGAGC
>JBGCCZ010000038.1:0-40140 GCA_045105035.1 Pirellulaceae bacterium
TCGGTTGGTCAACTGTGCTCGAGGTGGAATCTATGACGAAGCCGCCTTGGTCGAAGGTTTGAAGTCGGGCAAGATCGCCGGAGTGGCGTTGGACGTGTTTGCCGAGGAGCCTTGCACGGATAGCGAGTTGTTCGGAATGCCTGGTGTGGTTTGCACTCCGCACTTGGGAGCGAGTACCGAGGAGGCGCAGACGCAAGTTGCCCTGGAAGGAATTCAACTGCTCTTTAACTTCTTCAAGACCGGTGAGATTCGGCACGCTGTCAATGTCGCAGCGCTGGATCCCAAGACCTTGGAAGCTCTCCGGAGTTACTTAGACGTTGCCTATCGGCTCGGACTCTTGGCTAGTCAGTGGCATGCAGGAGCGATTGACCAGTGCACGTTGACTTACCGCGGCGAAGTAGCGCAACGCGATACTAAATTGTTGACGAACGCGTTCTGCGCCGGGCTCATGGAACGGGCACTTGAGGAAGACGTGAACATCATCAACGCGGAAATGCTGCTTCGCGAACGCGGTATCGAGCTTAATGAGAGTCGCCTCAATGAAATGGGTGCCTTTAGCTCTTCGTTGACTGTCGAAGTCAGTGGAGGAGGCCGGAGCGTCAAGGCGGCGGGCACTGTCTTTGGTCACACGATGTCGCGGCTCATTATGCTCGACGACCACCGACTCGAAGCCTATATGGATGGCAAGCTGTTGGTGTTCACGCACAAGGATGTCCCCGGGATTATCGGGAGAGTAGGGACCGCGTTTGGGCAGCACGGCGTCAACATTGCTCAGATGTCCGTCGGTCGAGCCGAGGATAAGCCAGGTGGCTACGCCGTGGGGGTGCTGAATCTCGATAACGAGCCAAACGATGCGGCAATTGCAGAGATCAATGGCATTGGCGAGGTAGAGCGGAGTCAGTTCATCGAGCTACCGGTTGCCGGGGAATTGCCAGCTTGGCTTAAGTAGGCGTTTCTTGCGTTTTCGAGTTGGCCCGTGGTCCGCAAGTCGAGTGCAAGTCGAGCGGGAGAGTTGATTCAACCCTGTGCAACTCCTGGGGGTCGGGCGGATACGCGTGTGGATTTCTACTACGATACAGTTCCTCGTATCCTCTCTCGGTCAAATGTTGTGATGCCACAGCCTTTTTCTGCATCTACAGGAGTTTTCATGAACGTGCAAACCTTAGTCCAGTCGAAGCGAGCCATTATCGTCTGTGTCTTGCTGCTATCATCCGTCTCGGCAAATGCTCAATCGCTCACTGCAGACGATGCGAAGCTAGATCTGATTGCTTCGGACTACAAATTCACGGAAGGTCCAGCCGTTGATGCTGAAGGCAACGTTTACTTTACCGACCAGCCCAACGACCGCATCATGCGGTACTCAGTTGATGGGGAACTAGAGACTTGGTTGCAGCCGGCAGGGCGGAGCAACGGTTTGTTCTTCAAGCAAGATGGCACACTGATCGCCTGCGCTGACGGGAAGAATGAACTCTGGGCCATTCAGCCTGATAAGTCGCACAAGGTGTTGGCAGATGGGTATGACGGCAAGCTGTTTAACGGACCGAACGATGTGTGGGTTGCCGGAGATGGGGCGCTGTTCTTTACTGATCCCTACTACAAACGAGGATACTGGGAGCGAGATAGCGACCAGCCGGAGTTGCCGAAGCGGGTCTATCGTTTGTCGGCGGATGGTAAATCACTCACCGTTGCGGCCGAGGGCTTCAAACAGCCGAACGGAATCGTTGGTAACGCCGAAACTGGCGAGCTTTTCGTCGCAGACATTGGCGACAAGAAGACCTACAAGTTCAAGATCGACTCCGCAGGGAAGCTGACGGAACGAACGTTGTTCTGTGAGTCTGGATCGGATGGGATGACGCTAGATCAGAACGGAAACCTGTACCTGACGGGTAAAGGGGTCATGGTTTTTAACTCGGCTGGCGAGAAGACTCAAACGATTGACGTCCCCGAGGGGTGGACGGCCAATGTCTGCTTTGGTGGTAAGAATCGTGACGTCCTATTTGTCACTGCCAGTGACAGTCTGTATACGATCAAGATGCGAACTCGCGGGCTTAAGTAGACGTTTAGTTGGTGGCGTCGTGTTTCTAACGGTGTCTATGTGTCTATGGAAGCGGTTTTGTAGAGTGGGACTATGACGCTCGAAATGACTCAGCGCTGCGGTGTCTGCCGCTGCTATATGGATGAAGAAGATCTGTTCTGCGCGAATTGCGGAACGGAGAATCCCTTCGCTGAGGACCTGGGGCAAGCGTTAGCCCACCAGGCGAATCACCACAGCTTCGATTGTACGTCCTGTGGTGCATCGATGAGCTACGACGCCTCGGCTCGGGCACTTCGCTGTCCTTTCTGCGGTAGTTCCGAGATGGAGCGTCGGGAGTCGGCTCGGAGCATTACTCCCAATGGAGTGGTGCCATTCGCGATCGATCGTCAGCAAGCGGAAGAGATTCTCCGCGAGTGGTTGGGACGCGGGTTCTGGCGGCCCGACGATGCGGCCAGAGCGTCGACGATTGGTGAGATGGCCGATGTGTATGTTCCCTACTGGGTATTTGATGCGACGACGGACACGTTGTTTACCGCCGACTCCTCGCCGGCTCCACCAGGTCGTCGCGGCGATTGGTATCCCGTGACAGGCACGAATTCGGCGCACTATTCGGGGATCTTAATCGCGGGTAGCAGCATCCTGGCTGGCAGCGAAACTCAGGCCATAGCACCGTTTCGGATCGATTCGGCAGTGGATCCGGCGGAGATAGATCTAGAAAACGCGATCTACGAGGAGTTTCGTGTCCCGCGCAAATTGGCTCGGCCACTGGCCCGAGGAGCGATCGAGTCCATGGAGCGTGAGGCTTGTGCTCGGAAAGTGCCGAACCGAAATCGCAAGGTTCAGGTCAACACACGGATCTCGAATATGCATGGATTGCCCATGCTGCTACCCGTTTGGATTCTCGCCTACCGCTACAAGGAAAAGGTCCATCGAGTGTTGATCAATGGGCAATCCGGCAAGATCTCCGGTTCGGCGCCTTTCTCATATGGGAAGTTGGGCGTTATCCTGTTGATCGCCGCAACTGTAATTGCAACTATCGTGGCGATTGTCGCTGTCGTGAACATGTAGGCCTGCCTGCGTGTGATTGCTTGATAGCCTGGTTGGGATCTGAGCCAACTGCATTTTGAACAAAACTAAATTTCAGTCACCGTCGCCAGAGCTTCGGTGACTTCTTTGAAGAGAAGGGATTCGATACTTGGCACGTGAATCCATGATGCCTCCTCCACCTCCCCCGCCACCACCGGGAGATGAGAATGAGTCTACGCTTCGGCCGAAGCGGATCGCAGACATGGTGGGACAACAAGATGTGATCGCCGTACTGCAGATCGCCATTGATGCGGCTAGCAAGCGTGATGAGCCTCTAGGCCACATTATGTTCGATGGTCCTCCGGGCTTAGGCAAAACGACCTTTGCGACATGCATTCCGCGCGAGATGGGTGTTGAAGTGCAGATGGCCAGTGGCCCAGCGTTGAAGGCCCCGAAGGACATCATTCCTTACCTGACAAATCTCGAAGATCGCTCCGTGTTGTTTATCGACGAGATTCACCGGATTCCGAAAGCTGTTGAAGAGTATCTCTACACGGCCATGGAGGACTTTCGGATCGACATCGTTCTCGGCGAAGGAGTCAGCGCCCGGACTCTAAATCTGCAACTTAAGCCATTTACGTTGATCGGCGCGACGACTCGGGCTGGCATGTTGAGCGGGCCTCTACGTGATCGCTTCCAAATTCGTGAGCATCTTGGGTTCTATTCTATTGCCGAGTTGACTGAGATCGTTGAAATCAATGCAGTGAAGCTAAAAGTCGCGATTAACAATGAAGCCGCAACCGAGATCGCGTATCGGAGTCGAGGTACACCACGCGTCGCGAACAACCGTCTCTTGTGGATTCGAGACTATGCAACGAGCAAGGCGGATGGCAAAGTCGATATCGATATCGTGCACAAAGCCATGAAGATGACCGGCATCGACCGGATCGGTTTGGATAAGCAGGATCGCCGGTACTTAGAGACGTTGATTAACGTGTGGGAGGGTGGTCCTGCAGGAATCGACTCCATTGCCGCAACAATGAACGTACCATCAGATACACTCGAAGATGAAGTGGAACCCTTCTTGCTTCGGTCAGAATTGATGGTTCGCACCTCTCGCGGGCGGATAGCGACGGCCAAAGCGTACAAGCACTTGGGGAAAGTCCAGCCGAAGGACACCACGCCTGACGGTAGTGACAATCCAATTTTTGAAGACGAATGAGAAACATCTAGCAGAGGGCGGGTGGCCATGACGAATGAGAAACCATGGAGCAAATCGGGGGAAGTGAAGGGGCGTTTTGATGGAGTAGACCGTCGAGGCCTACTCAAAGGAATTGGGACTGCGGGAGGACTCGCAATGGCAAGCAGCCTATTGCAGGTTCCTGCCCAAGCTCAGCAGCAGGCGGTCGATGGTGCGAACAATGTTGGGCAGAAGCTACATGGGAAGATCAAGCAGTCCGTTATGGGCTGGTGTTTCAAGCCGATGACACCGCCTGAGTTGGCCAAGGCTGGGCGACGTTTAGGGCTGGTCGCCATCGAAGGCATCGATGCCAAGTTCTATCCCCAGGCTAAAGCAGCCGGCCTGGAGATTTCGTTGGTGGGCAGTCATGGGTTCGCACAGGGCCCAGTCGACCCGAGCAATCATGCGGAGGTCGAAGCGAAACTCCGTAGTTCGATCGATACTGCCGTCGAGTTTGGCAGTCGCCGAGTGATCACGTTCACCGGCATGCAGGTCAGCGGTATGTCCGACGAAGTTGCTGAGAAAAACTGTGTCGAATGCTGGAAACGCGTCATTGGCTACGCGGAAGAGAAGGGGATTACTCTTTGTCTTGAGCACCTCAATAGTCGCGACGATTCGCATCCGATGAAGGGGCACCCTGGGTACTTTGGAGATGACGTTGATCGTTGTGTTGATTTGATCAAGCGCGTTGATTCGCCCAACATGAAACTCCTCTTCGATATTTATCATGTTCAGGTGATGCATGGCGATGTAATTCGGCGGCTGCGCACATTGCACCCATACATTGGGCACTATCACACGGCAGGGAATCCCGGTCGGTGCGAGATCGACGAACATCAAGAGATCAACTATCCGCCGATCCTAAAGGCCATTTTGGAAACCGGATATCAAGGGTATGTGGCCCAGGAATTCATTCCGACTTGGGATGATCCGCTGAAGTCACTTGAGCACGCGATTGGTGTTTGCGACGTAGCGTAAAGCTTGGGTTATACTCCTCTCATGACAGCCAGCGATGTTACTCAAGTATTGATGCAGGTTCAGGCGGGCCGAGATGGAGCTTCGGAGCGATTGTTGACGATGCTCTATGACGAGCTGCGTGAGCTGGCTGCTGCCAAGCTGCGTCGTGAAAAGCCCGGCCAAACCCTGCAGGCGACGGCACTTGTGCACGAGGCCTATCTACGACTAACCGAGGGGCAAAATCAGGACTCTTGGGATTCTCGCCATCACTTCTTTGCGTCAGCCGCCGAAGCGATGCGACGCATTTTGATTGACAATGCTCGCAGAAAAAACGCGTTGAAGCGGGGCGGCGATTTGCAACAAGCTTCGATTGACCTGGATCAGTCCCCCGCGTCTGAGGCTGACGTTGCTTTGTTGGATTTGGATGAGGCTCTGGAGAAGTTAGAAGATCATGACGACCAAGCCGCCTCGCTCGTCAAACTCCGGTACTTTACAGGACTGACCGTCGCTCAGTCCGCCGAGATCTTGGGAATGTCGCAGCGTTCGACAGAGCGGCTTTGGGCGTACGCCAAAGCATGGTTGTACGAGCGGCTGCACTGATCATTCCTGGCGATTTGTCTTGGGCCGTCCAAGTTCAGTCCCCTCCAGATACTGAAATTTATGGGTGTTTTCGGTGTAAGGAGGCCGAAAGTAAGTTCTTTTGGAAATTGTTGGCGGGTCAGAATTCGTGGCTACGCATTGGCTGTTGTACGATCAATTACCCAGCCAACGTGAGAACGATAGTGAACGCAGGGCCCATGACAAAGCCGAATCAATTGCAAGCAGAAACGCGAGAACGCAAGATCTTCGCAGCCGCGCTCGAAAAAGAGGCGGAGCAGCGAGCAGGGTATCTAGAGCTGGCCTGCGGCGAGGATGTTGAGCTGCGGAGTCGGATCGATGACTTATTGAATTCTCATTCGGCAGCGGGGGAATTCCTGGAGGCACCGCTGCCTGGGCTCGCCCTGACGATCGTGGCGGGCGGCCCTGAGTTTCCAGAAGACGGTGAGTTGAATTTCGACTTCCTGGATGCGAGTGACAAACCAGGATGTTTAGGGCTGCTCGGGCAGTACGAGATTGTTGGCGTCATCGGTCGCGGTGCCTTTGGTATTGTCCTTCGCGCGTTCGATACGAAGCTAAACCGGGTCGTCGCGATCAAAGTCATGGCGCCCGAACTCGCGCAGAACACCATGGCGGTCAAGCGATTCTCGCGCGAGGCCCAGGCTGCTGCGGCGGTCGTGCACGACCATGTGGTGACGTTGCATGCGATTGAAGAAAATTCTCGTCCGCCGTTCATTGTTATGGAGTATGTCGAAGGGCAGCCTCTAAGTGAACGTATTGAAGAGCAAGGCGCTCTCGAAGTGACGGAAATCTTGCGGATCGGAATGCAGATCGCATCAGGGTTGAACGCCGCTCATCAGCAAGGTCTAGTGCATCGTGATGTAAAACCTGCCAATATTTTGCTCGAAAACGGTGTCAAACGTGTCAAGCTCACGGACTTTGGGCTTGCGCGGGCCGTGGACGATATCGGTATGACGCAGACTGGCACAATCGCTGGGACGCCGCAGTACATGTCTCCTGAGCAGGGGCTTGGGAAAGCCATCGATGAGCGAAGTGACTTATTTAGTCTAGGATCTGTGCTCTACACACTGTGTACAGGCAAAGCGCCCTTTCGCGCGGATTCGACAGTGGCGACTCTCAAGCGTGTTTGTGACGACCAGCCGAGATCGATCGTGGACTTGAACCCAGACATTCCAAAGTGGTTGGACAAACTGGTTCGAAAGTTACTCGCGAAGAATCCCGACAAGCGTTATCAATCGGCGGCTGAAGTCGAAGCCCTCCTCCGCGACTGCTTGGCTGATTGGCAATCCGGAAAGCGGGAGATGCCGCGATTGTTGAATGCGAAGGCGATCACCAAGCACTTGGCTCCAGAACGTCTAAGGCAACATCGCTTGGGGAGATGGCTGCCCGGTGAAGAGAAAGCTCGCAATTTCTACTTTGGTGCGCTTTTGCTGCAACTCGCAGCAATTTTGGTCGCAGTTTTTGCCAGCTTCATCACTACTCATTCAATTATGGTTTCCGGGGCTATCGTTGGATTGGTTTTTGGGCCGGCTCTGTTCTTTCTTGCTCTGCTTGCAAGAATGCCGCTGCGATTCGCCGTATTCGGTTTGTCCTGCGTTTGCGTAGTTCCATTTGGCTGCGGCTTTATTGGCTTATTTAATCTTGGGCCGGGCGATTGGTTTGAAGTCCGCAGCATTGTCTTGTTCTTAGGAATCCCGTTGATTTGCTGGGGTGGCGTTTTGGTTGGGGAGTTGATCGGCCTGGGGACGAAACTGCCTGACGTGCCAGCTTGGAATTTCAACGGGTTTCGACTTTTCATACTGTCATTGCAAGTACTGGGTATCGGACTGGCGGCGGCTTTAGTCAGCGTGGAGTATTATTCGATTCTCGCGACGCTACCGTTTTTGTTACTTGTCGGAACGATCGCTTCGTTTTTGTGCCTGCCTACCGATCGATCGGTACCGACGAAGATCTTTGCTGTTTCACCGCCGAGTGTAGCACTCTTGGTCGGGTTCTCGATGGCGAGTTTCGCGGCGGGACCGCCCAATTCTGCGGTCGCAGAGTTTCGTGCTTGGGGGGTGGCCTTCGTGATCATCTCTTATGCGGCAGTCGCTGTTCCGTTTGGGTTGTGGGTCGTCGCCCGCGAGTCGAATTTGTTCGGAGACTTGCAGCTACATCGATTCTCAATTCGAAACGGCCTGGTTATCACGGCAGTGCTCGCCCTTTCACTCGCACTGGCGCGGCCGAGTCTAGGATTCGGCGTTCCTGCAATCGTAGCTAATAGCCTTTTTGGGTTCGCGTTTTTTAGCCTGGCTGGTTTACTTGCATTGTGGCTTTCAAAGCGTGGTAACGCGAAGGGGATGGTCTGGTTTAGCGTGTGCGCGGCCTCACTACTGCTGGCCATCTCGTTTATGGGGGGCATGGCCGCTTACGACTATGAAAGCAACTACGGCTTCCTCGTTCTGAACATCGAAGATCCAAAGCGGGCCCAAACTGCGACCCTCGGGAGTGTCCCCTATCCGCTCTCAAAGCCTCTCCGGATTGAAGTGACGGACTCTGCGGGCACGATTCAAGAACTAACGATGCAGCAGAATATGCAGAGTGTCGGACCGCTAAAACGTGGACCTGTCGAATGTCGAATCGTAAACGGAAGCAACTCCTATTTCTTGAAGGCGTCCAAGGTAAACCTGCGAAGCCGTCGTGAAGCGTTTGTGGTCGGCCTGAAGCAAACTGGCACCTAACTGGGATGGCCAATTTGCTCGGTTGCGGTCTCCACGTAGCGACGAGTCTTTTCGTGCAAATTCAAGACTTGTACGGAACAAGGGAACCCGCCCGGCAACAATGTTGTCTAAGCCAGAGAAGACCTAAAAGAGAGAGCCACCAAACCTCGGTGGAATAGTGCCATTTTGGTGAACAAATGGCGCCTAAACTGAGGCAAACTTGAGCCTATTTGGGAAGAGTTTCAGCTTTTCGGCCTCTTCCGGAAGAATTGGGACGCCGAACTTTGACTTGGCCGCCAACGTCTCCTGCGACACTATGTTCTGGATTCTGTGTTCAAGATTCCGGAGCGAATGTCGAAGTAGAATCCAGCCGAGCTATTCCTTGTGGAAGCCGGATTGCTAGCGGTGTTGGCCGAAGAAATTCTGCGAATTCTGATAACAGGAGCTGCTCAGTTGCGTAGTTAGCTGTGGCAGTTGGAGAAAAACTTCCCGATTTGGCTGTTTTTTAGGCAAAGAAAACCCCATTTAAGCGATCTAAGAAGGAGAGAGGCCTTTTGTCGGTTGTCCGAAACGGATAATTGACTGGGCCAATCAGCGGCTTTCAATCGACTTCCACTCAACTTGTATCACGAAACTCAAACGCACTAATATGTTCCCTTTCAACTCGCGACGGTCAAAGAAAAAGAACAGCAAAACTGCTGTAGCGGTCAATCCGCTAGGGTACGACTTTGCCGTGCTTGGTCTTTCGTCGCGTGAATGCAGAACGGGAATCATCCGCAAGGCCGCAGATCGCGCGGTCGAGCAGGCTCAATCGGTGGCGACTGATGGTAAGGAGCGGAGTGAGTTGACTGCACAAGTCATCATGAGCACTTACCGCTTATTGGATCCGAGAAATCGCTCACATCCGCAAGAGCGAATTCAACTCAGCATCTTTTCCGAAGATGACTGGGAGCGGCAACGCAGTTCGAGGCGACTGTTGTTGGAGCGACCTCCACTTCAACGTTCGCCATTGGTTCGAGCAGAATTAGTTGACAAGCCACTTCAGCAAGTTTGCTAAAGTCTTGGTAGTTCAACTTCTCCAGATATAGCCGCTCTTCTAAGTGATATCGATGTGCAAATCGTAGGTAGCTATCGGCTTCCGCTGCTACGGCATGGTGGGCATCCTACGTGTCCAAGCACGTCCGATATCTTTCGACGCCAGGGAAGAACTCGTTGCACGTGTATGCGCGATGTCCGTAAACGGCCACTCGGATTGTCCGCGCGGACTTGCTAGTCTCGGCTGTATAATCACGTGCGTTGTTCAGCGGCCCTGTTTTCATCTGCCCAGTGGCTGTTTAGCGCTGCACGATTCTGGGGCCCGATTGGGGCAATCGAACCAAAGCGATCGAGACTAAAGAGAAGCACATATGAGTGAAGCGACAGCTATTCAGCCCACGGATTGCAAGACTCTCGCGGAGCTGAAGGAGAGTGGTTGGTGTTCCAAATCGGTTAAACAGGAGATTACCGACAATTTCGCGGCAGCGTTGGCGGACAACAAACCACTGTATCCTGGCATTGTTGGCTATGAAGATACTGTCATACCGGAGATCAATATCGCTCTACTCTCTGGCCACGACATGCTCTTTCTCGGCGAGAAGGGGCAGGCTAAGAGTCGGTTGATGCGTTCGCTGGTTCAGTTCTTAGATCCATACATTCCCTATTTGGACCTGCCTGAAGTTCCGATCCACGAAGATCCATTCAATCCAATTACTTCAGCGGCGGAGAAATTTCTGGCAGAACACGATGATGATGAAGTGCCGATCGCTTGGTGGCCTCGTGAGCAACGTTACGCGGAGCGATTGAGCCCGGGCACGAAGTTCGCAGATATCATTGGCGAGATCGATCCCTCCAAGCTGACCGGCGGCGTTAGTATGAGTGCCGAAGAAGCACTTCACTTCGGTCTGATACCGAGGATGCATCGCGGCATTTTTGCGATGAATGAACTGCCTGAATTGGACGAACTGGTGCAAGTGGGACTGTTCAATATCCTAGAGGAACGCGATGTGCAAATTCGAGGCTACCCGATCCAATTTGACTTAGATATTTTCATTCTCTTTTCCGCCAACCCGAGTACTTACAACCGAAGCGGGAAGGTCATTCCGCAGTTGAAGGATCGAATCGGTTCACTAATTCAAACGCACTATCCCAAAGAGCGCTCCGTCGGGATCGAGATACTTCAACAAGAAGCTGGCGTGGATCTGGATGGTAAATACCCAGTCCAAGTTCCGTACTTTATGGCCGAGATCATTGAAGAGATGACTCAGCAGGCGCGGGTCAGCAAGTATGTGGATCAAGCGTCTGGGGTATCCGCACGATTCAGCCTTTCGAACTACCGGGCGATGATTGGTAGCGCTAGGCAGCGTGGAATTGTTCTGGGTGAAAATCCTTCGGTTCCGCGCATTAGCGACCTTGGCCATCTTTATTCCTCGTCGCTAGGGAAACTAGAGCTCGATTTGATGGGCAGTCATCAAATGAATGAGAAGCAGGTGCTCGAGTCGCTCATCGCTGGTGCGGTAAAATCGGTCTTTGAGCAATACGTCGAGGACTACGGCCTGGAAGAGATCAGCGAAATCTTCAAGCAAGGCGTTCGCGTCGAAGTCGGTGATATGTTGCCCAGCAGCGCCTATGCTGAACGGTTGCAGGCTGTACCGCCGGCTTGGGAGAAGGCGTTCGAAGTGAACGCAGGAGAAAGCGAAGCCGTTCGAGCCTCGTGCGTTGAATTCGTGCTAGCTGGACTTCACGCAATGGATCGAATTAGCCGCGCACAGAAGTACGGAAAAGTTCATTACGAACTCTAAGTCGATTTCCCGCCGCCCCACGCTATCCACCTTAGTTCCAAAGCCGCCAACGGATTCACGAGACAATGTCGACACGCAAGAGTCAACTTGGTGGCATCGTCCACACGTACCAAAAGTATGATCCGGGTAAGTTTCCAAGTCCGACGACGCCGCCACCCGACTTGGTATCGACAGCCTTTGAGCATGCCCTCATGTATGGCAACTATCGCGAGCTCAGCGAGGAAGAGCTTGCGCGAGCCGTTGAGTTGGATCCAAGTCAGATTGCCGGGCTCGGGCCAAGCATCGACCACTTGCGACAACTCTTGGAGGAACGGAAGCGCAAGATTCTCGAGAAGTACGAGACTCGCCAAGTAGAGAAGAAGGCAAATCGCCGCTTCGAAAAGACGTCGAGTCGTGCCCAGCCCCCCAAGCGTTTGAAGGGTATCTACGATCAAGCGATTAAGAATCAACAGATCTATTTGCTCGAACGGCTGTACTACCAAGTTGGAGATGATACGGATCGATTTGCGGCGCAACTCGTCCACGTTGTAGATAGTTTGAGTGACAAGTATCAAATCGACGAGCTGATTTCGAAGTATGAGTTCATCGGGACAGAGCGGCTATCCATTGAGCAAGCGTTGGAGGTCAAAGAAGAGCTAGAGGCGATTGATGAACTGCTGAAGCAGCTAGACGAGGCATCGAAGACGGCGCAAATAGGTGTGATCGACATGGAGAAGCTCGGTGAGTTCGCATCCGGCGAAGATATGGCCGACCTAGAGGAGATGCGTAACCAGGTAGAGAACTTGGTGCGCGAAATGGCGGAGCGACAAGGCCTTGATCGAGACGCCGCCTCCGGTGCCTTTCGACTGACGCCTCAAGCGTACAAGGTGTTCCAAGGGAGATTGCTGGAGCGGATCTTTTCGAACCTAAACCCTGGGCGCACGGGGCGTCACCAAGGTCGCATCGAGGGCGAGGGGAGTGTTGAGCTTCCACAGACGAAGCCCTATGAATTCGGCGATAGCCTTGCCAATATGGATACAACGCAGTCGGTGATTAACGCCATCTTGCGAGATCCAACGGCGAACGAGATTCAATTGCGGTCGGGGGACATCGAAGTCCACCGCACGCGGAACTCACCGAAGTGCGGAACTGTCGTGATCATGGACATGAGCGGCTCGATGCGCTACGACGGGCAGTATATGAACGTCAAACGCATGGCATTGGCACTGCAGGGTTTGATCACCAGTGAGTATCCCGGAGACTTTCTGAGGTTCATCGAGATGTTCACCTTTGCCAAGCTTCGGCAAGCGGGGGAAATCGTGGAGCTGATGCCAAAGCCGGTCACCATTCATGATCCTTTTGTTCGGCTACGAGCGGACATGAGTCGTGATGACATTAGCGAGACGCAAATTCACCCGCATTTTACGAACATTCAGCACGCGCTGCGGCTGGCTCGGCAGAGTTTGGCGACACTCGATTCTCCCAACAAGCAAATTATCTTGATCACGGACGGTCTACCGACGGCCCATTTCGAAGAATCAATGCTCTACATGCTCTATCCTCCCGATAGCCGGACGGAAGAAGCGACGATGCGCGAGGGATCACTTTGCCAACGAGATGGGATTGTGATCAACATGTTTCTCGTGCCGAGCTGGTCTCAGTCTGAAGAGGATATTCGGTTTGCTTATCGCTTGGCCGAGAATACGCGTGGACGAGTTTTCTTCACCGCAGGAAATGACTTGGATCGCTTCGTAGTCTGGGACTACATCGATCGGAAACGCGAAATACTGGGCTGACGAGGTGGCAGGTCGGCGTGTATCCTGGTGACAGTTCTTACCACGCTGTAGATCGATCATTGATTGCCACTAATGTCAGCTAGATTCCATGACGCGTCTGATTCGCACGCTTGATGATTTTCCGAAGGAGCTGCTGGGCGGCGCATTGGCAGTGGGCAATTTCGATGGTGTTCACGCGGGGCACCAGCGACTCTTGCAAGACTTGGTCATCAAAGCAACTGAGTTGGGTGGGCCGGCGATCGTGATGACTTTTGATCCCCCGCCTGTCGCAGTCCTGGTGCCAGATCGTCCGCCGACGGCACCGCTTACGACAATTCCACGACGCGCTGAATTACTCGGACGGCAGGGAATTGATGCTTTGCTTGCCTACCCCACTGATCGAGCGCTCGTCAATCTCAGTGCAGAGCAGTTCTTTGAAGAGAAGATTTGCGGCTCGATCGGGGCACTTGCAATGGTCGAGGGCCCGAATTTTCGATTCGGGAAAGATCGACTGGGTGATACCGCTTTGTTGCGGAAACTATGTGAATCTCGCGGGATGGGCTGCAATATCGTCGAGGCTAAGGTCGACGAATCAGGCCAAATGGTTTCCAGTTCGCGAATCCGTTCGGCACTAGGCGAAGGCGAGATCGACCTGGCCAATCAAATGCTGACTCAACCTTACGAAATCGAGGGCATTGTTGCCAAAGGCGAGCAACGTGGTCGGAAGTTAGGCTTTCCAACCGCGAATCTAGAGGACATCAATTGCCTCGTTCCAAAGCATGGAGTTTATGCAGGAGCCGTTGAGTTGGAGGGACAACTCCGTCCCGCAGCCATCCATATTGGACCGAACATTACGTTTGGTGAAGAGCGGCCAAAGGTCGAGGTTCATGTGCTGGACTGGGAGGGGGCAATTTACGGCGAGCGACTTTCGTGCACAATGCTGTCCGCAATCCGGGATTTGGTTAAATTTGATAGTGCAGAAGCCCTCGTGCAACGCTTGGAAATTGATACGGCTCGGAGCCGCCAAATATTCAACGAGTTGTTCGCGAGTGAAAAGGAATGAGATGTCGGTCGATTGGAAACTCTTAGAAGAACGGCTTCGTTCCTGCGAGTCATTTATCCTCTGCAGCCATATCCGGCCGGATTGTGATGCACTTGGTAGCGAACTTGGACTAGCTGGTATCTTGCAGGCACTTGGCAAGAAAGTCCGAATTGTGAATGGACATCCAACACCAGTAAGCCTGTCCTTCATTGATCCGCAATCGTCGATCGAGGTTTTGAATGAGACGACCACTGCAGAGCAAGTGCAGGGCGATTGCTTCATCGTGCTCGACACAAGTGCTTGGGCACAACTTGGTCCGATGGGAGATGTGCTCCGCGAGTTCGACGGGATGAAACTCTGTATTGACCATCATGTTGGCGAGGACGATCTCGGTACCGAGTTTTTTAAAGACACCAAAGCAGAGGCGACCGGACATATGGTCGCCAAGTTGGCAAAGCATGCCGGCGTTGAACTGACCAAGCCGATGGCCATGGCGCTGTTCGCTGCAATCGCTACAGATACCGGTTGGTTCCGCTTCGGATCGACGACCTCTGAGACGTATCGTGTAATCGCTGAGTTGGTTGACGCCGGTGCTTCTCCAACGGAAATCTACGGTGAGCTCTATGAGCGGAACACGGCAGCCCGTATTAGACTACGAGGTCGAATTTTGTCTCACACGGTTGATGAGGTCGACGGCACGCTGGTTCACACGCATGTCACGAGAGAGGATTTCTCCGAAACTGGGGCAATGCCAAGTGACACTGAAGGTGCGATCAACATGACCATGTCGATCGAAGGCACCCAGGTTGCTTTGATCTTCGTCGAGCAGTTAGAAGGCGGTGTCAAGGTGAGCTTTCGCAGTCGAAGCAGTGTGGATTGTAGCGCCATCGCGAGTACTTTTGGCGGCGGAGGACACAAGGCTGCAGCGGGAGCCTTCATCGAGGGCTCCCTTGCAGAAGTCGAGGCCAAGGTTCTGCCGGTGATTCGAGCTGCAATGGCAGCCGAGTAGCGTGCTGCGAAGCTGCAGTAGGCTGGAGGCGTCAAGTTAGACTGCCAGCTACGCGTCGGACCCACTTTCGTCAGAATCAGTAGATGCACTCGACTCAGCATTTTCGTCTGACAGGTCGGTGTCGTTGCTCTCCGTGGACTCATCTTCCGAAGGCCCGTTCTCGGGGGACTTCCCTTCGGCGGCCTCCGACGAGTTTTCTGCATTGTCCGTGTACTCTGGAAACAACCGGTTGAACTCTTTTTCGTAGTGGTCTTCCCCGTAGGTTAGCTCTCCCCCTTGATAACCCGTGATGCTGACTCCTAGCATCACCGCGATGGAGCCTACCAGCCAAAGGAAACGCATACCGCTATCCTGTCTCTTGCGTACTTTGTTGGCCATGGGGACCAAGATCAACGCTCCGATTGCAACGGCAATGCCCAACCAGCGATGGCGATCAATACTGCTGTTTTGAAGATCGAACGAAAAGCTGCTTCCATATCCTTCGTGTGTTGCGTAGCCCCAACCCATGATGCACGAAGCAACGGCTCCCAGGGCTCCGATCCACAGACAGTGAAACGCCGCGCTCTCAAAAGCATCTTTCCAAATGAAAGAACCACACAGGAAAACGGTTGAAATCGCCAGCAGTGCGATTGGGAAGTGCACAGACGCGGGATGGAAAAGTCCCTGGAATTCCATCACACGAGCCGCAAACGAACGCTCAGCAACGCTCTCGTCCTCAGGCGGTTCTTCGGCGATGACTCCGTCGCTCTTCCACTCGTCCCATACGGCCCCCTCTTCGATCCAGAGCTTAAACACCGCAAGTTCTGGTGCGGTCAGCTGGGGCTTTGAAGTGGGAGGCATTTTCAGATCGGGATCCTCCGTAACCATGTAGTCAGCCCAGAGGGATGTGCTCTCCAGATCACCCGGTTCGACGTAGCTCAACATCGTCTCCGCATTATCGACGCGGTAATCATTCTTGGCTTCATCGGGACCGTGGCATTCCAAGCACTTGGAGCTCAAAATGGGTTGAATGTCTCGCGAGAATACAACGATGCTCTGCTGATCTGCTTCCTGAGCCAAACAGGAAGCGGCGGATCCAGATAGCAAAAGGCACAGTGTACATGCGAAAAGATGGGACAGACGAACCATCATTGCAGGGGAAACCATCCAGTAGTGTCCTCTTCTAGGCGGGAACGGGAACAATGGTGTTCCACGTCGAAAGGTGGAGTGACTTGCCTGGGCAGTGGATGCCAAGCTATTCAGATTCTACCCGCGCGACAAAAGTTGTCGAATCCAAGTTTGTGCCAGGAGCAGCGTTCGGACCTCCACTGGCGGCAGTAAAGAACAGGGCGGAACGCTCTAGGTCGTTATCTAGGCTGAGCCAGGTGGCAACTGAGCGGAGTGAGCCTAAGTTGTTTCGGTCCCGGAGTGCCAGTTCAGCAAGCTTTTCCGTCAACACTTCAACTCTGACGCTCTCGCCGACGAATTCACTAAGCGGCTGCCCGTTCAGCGATCTTTTGTCTAAATCGAATCCGAGTAGCTCCGAGAGTTCAGCAATCACCTCCGCTTGGCGGAAATCGTGATTTAAAACGTTCGCTACAAACCGCCTGGCGAGAAGATCTTCTGATGTTCCGTAGCGAAGTGAAAGTTCAGCGTACGCCTTGGCTGCATCGCGGTAACCGCCAACGCGGAGGATAGCATCCGCTGCGCTCAGCAATTCTGAGGGGACGTCACGAGTCTGGGTCGCTGAAGCAATCGTCAAACTGGTGTCTGGGGCAGCGCGAGCTGCGCGATGGACAAGTGGGCTGGAGACGTTGATGCCCGGCGGGGTTCCAGGTGATGACAGGACGCAGGCAGGAGTCCAAATCGTCGTCGGAGTTGGAGTGATTGGCGCTGCATAAATCGGCGTTACCAGGGGTTGGGTGTAAGTTGGCCAAAGGTAGCTCGAGTGCAAATACGTCGAAGTCGGCCAGCAGCTTGACGTGGTAAAAAAGCTCGTACGGTAAGAAATGGGTGCGGCGACGATCCACGGTGAGTAGTAGACAGGTGCGGCAAGCACTGGCCCGTAGGCCACTCTGTATCTCGACCGGTAGACCGAAGGCCACGCGTAGGAAGATCGATAGACGGAGGCACCGCGATAAGCCGAGTAGCTAGGCCAGGAGTATCGGAGTCCGTATCCTCCGCGGTAAACCGTCCGTGAGCGGTAGGAAGCACCGCCGAATGGATATCCACGATAGACACTTCGACTCCGCACGGCACCACCAGCGGGCCAGCCGGAACCGTAGGCCCAGGCGCCGTACGGGGGCCAGCCGCCCGCGTAGGACTTGCTGCAGAATGAAAACGACAGCGTGAAGCACAGCGCGAGAATCGCGAATGTGGAAACCGTTGAGCTCGTGCGTTGTGTGAACTCGTTAACCATCTTCTTCCCCTGAGCCAGAATTCGAACTCGAATCAGGAGAGCGGCATCATCGTCACAGTTACTTCAAACGGACAGTTCGATGCCTGTGAAGGTCTATTCGACTCAGCCGGACGCCCTCCAGCTTTCAATTATCGCTCGAAAACGGGGCGCAGCAAGGAAACTGGGCACGGTTCTAGTTGGACTGCCGAATTTGGTCAGCCATTCACACGATTCTCGACTTCAGAGACCACATCATCAAGCGGGATGCGGACTTGCTCTAGCGAGTCTCGGTCTCGGAGTGTGACTGTCTTTTCTGTCAGTGAATCCCCATCAACGGTGATACAGTAGGGGGTTCCGGCCTCGTCCTGGCGCCGGTAACGCCTGCCCACGGCTCCCTTTTCGTCATAGAACACGTTGAATTTCTTTTTCAATGCGCGGTAGATGTCTTTAGCCATTTCCGGCATCCCATCTTTCTTGACGAGCGGAAAAACAGCAGCCTTGATCGGAGCAATTCGCGGGTGCAGCGAGAGCACGGTCCGTGTTTGCATTTTGCCTTTGTCGTCAGGAGCCGAATCTTCTTTGTAGGCTTCACATAAGAAGGCCAGGGTGGCCCGATCCGCGCCAGCCGACGGTTCGATGACATGGGGCGTGAAACGCTCGTTCGTGACTTCGTCGCGGTAAGTCAGATCCTTGCCACTGCCGCGATACTTCGGCTTGCCGTTTTCATCGAGCTGCACTTCCAGCGGGTTGGACTTCTCATCCAGCTTGCCTTCCATGTGGCTTCGCAAATCAAAGTCACCGCGGTGGGCGATGCCTTCAAGCTCTCCATACTCGCCTTGAGGGAGGAACGGAAACGCGTACTCGATGTCCGCCGTTCCGGTCGAGTAGTGACTGAGTTCATCGGATTCGTGCTCTCGCAGGATCAGGCGTTCACCAGCAAGTCCAAGATCCTTGTACCACTGCAGTCTGCGATCACGCCAGAATTTGTACCACTGCTGGGACTCGTTCGGATGGCAGAAGAACTCAATTTCCATTTGCTCAAACTCGCGTGAGCGGAATGTGAAGTTTCGAGGCGTAATCTCGTTGCGGAAGCTCTTGCCAACTTGAGCAATGCCGAAAGGAATCTTGACTCGTGTGCTATCGACGACGTTCTTGAAGTTGACGAAGATACCTTGGGCTGTTTCTGGACGCAGAAAGGCCGCGCCTTCTTCACCACTCAATGCTCCCACGTAGGTCTTGAACATCAAGTTGAACTCGCGTGGTTCCGTTAGCGACCCAAGGACGTTGGTGTCCGGGGCTAGGACTTCTGCGAAGTCAGAGACATCGGTTAGGCACTGGAAGTTTCCGTCGAACTTGATTTCGTCTGCGTCTTTGTTGCGGAGTTTGAAGAACTTCATCGCCCGTCTTTTGACGTCTTCGTGTTCCTGGCTGACTTCAGCCATGGTGGTTACGAAGATTCGCTGACCTTTGGCTTCAATCCAGTGACCGCGTACCTGATCATGCCGGTACCGCTTGCGTGTCTCTCTACAGTCCACCATGTAGTCGTGGAACAGATCGTAGTGACCCGAGCATTTCCAGACTTGGGGGTGCATGATGATGGTGCAATCCAGTCCCTCCATTTCATAAACGGACGGTGCGCCGTTGAGGACTGACAAGTCGTCATGTCCGCTCACCATGTCTCGCCACCAAGCCTCTTTGACATTGCGTTTCAGTTCGACGCCGAGTGGACCATAGTCCCAGAAGCCATTGAGCCCGCCATAGATTTCGCTCGACTGAAAGAGGTACCCGCGGCGTTTGCACAGGGATACGAGCTTTTCCATTTCCATGACTGATTTCCTAAAATCTTGGGGCTTGTTTAGCTAGATTTTGTAAGGGTGACGACTCGAGCGAGCCCTGCAAAGTCTTTGGTGATGCGTTCTACTTGCCAACCGCTCGGGAGCCACGATTCAATTTTGGCCGCCAGCATCGGCGAAAATTCAATAATCACGAATCCATCCTCGGTTAGCCGAGAAGCCGCTTGATCGAGGAGACGTACGATCAGTTCGGAGCCGTCCTGCTCGGCTACCAACGCAGTCTTGGGTTCATAGTCGCGTACCGTTGGAGCCAGGTCCGCATACTCTGCTTCTGAAACATACGGAGGATTGCTAACGATGAGCTCGAAAGGTCCCTCGACATCCGAAAGTAAATCGGATTCGACCAATTGCAGCCGATCGCCGGTTTCATGAGCTGCCGCATTGCGGCGCGCGACCTCGAGAGCTTGAGCAGAAACGTCTGTTGCCACTAGGTTGCAGTTCGCAAGGTGATTTGCGAGCGTGATTGCGATTGCTCCGCTGCCTGTGCCAACGTCCGCGATGCGGAGAGTTCGGTTAGGGGTGCCGGGTTCGATACCCTCGGAACTTGGGTTTTTCGATTCGTCGCTGTCCGGAGATTCTTCGCCTTTCTCTGGATGAACGAATGAAGCGGGTTGGGGGCTGATTTCTTTTGCTCGGTCGATGGCTTCGACGATCAAGTGCTCCGTTTCTGGACGCGGGATGAGTACGTCTGGATTCACTTCAAAATTGGCTGAGTAAAACTCTTTGTAGCCGACCAGGTAGGCGACGGGAGTTCCTTCGGCGCGGCGGCGGACCATCTCGCGAAAAGCCGTTTTCTGCTCTTCGGCCGGTTCTTCATCGAAGGCGGTGTAGAGTTGAATCCTTTCGCATTCTCGGGCATGCGCCAGAAGCACTTCCGCATCCAATCGAGGCGAAGTGGACTCGTGGGTTTTCAGATATTCTGTCGTCCAAGTTAAAAGTCGACCAACCGTCCATGTTTCGGTCGTGCTCATGAGGATTTCTCCGAGTCATCCATGTCGCCGCGAAGTTGGTCTCTCTCGTATTCAAGTAGGGCGTCAGTGACTGGGCTTAGGTCACCTGCGACCACGTGATCGAGTTTGTACAAAGTCAGATTGATGCGGTGGTCGGAGATTCGATTCTGAGGGAAATTGTAGGTTCGAATTCTCTGACTGCGGTCTCCCGAGCCGATCAATGACTTGCGGTCGGCGGCGCGTTTGTTCGCTTCTTCCTGTTGGCGGAAATCGTAAATCCGACTCTTGAGGACACGCAACGCCTTCGCCAAGTTCTTAATCTGGCTCTTCTCATCCTGGCACTGAACGACGATTCCGGTCTCATAGTGCGTCAGACGGATAGCCGATTCAGTTTTGTTGACGTGCTGACCGCCAGGACCACTGGCGCCGAACTTATCAACGCGGTAGTCATCTTTCGACAATTCGACTTCAACGTCTTCTGGCTCGGGCATGACGGCAACCGTCGCTGCCGAGGTGTGAACACGGCCCTGTGTTTCTGTTTCGGGCACGCGCTGAACGCGATGTCCGCCGCTTTCAAATTGCAACTCACGGTAGACTCCTTCGCCGGCGATGCCGAGAACGATTTCTTTGAATCCACCGCGTTCGGTTGGACTCATGTCCATGATTTCCGTTTTCCAGCCCTTGGCCTCGGCGTGTCGCTTGTACATTTCATAGAGGTCGCGAGCGAACAAGGCGGCTTCGTCTCCGCCCGTCCCGGCGCGGATCTCCATTACGCAACGACTGCGGTTGGCATCTTCACCACCGATCGTTAGCTCAAGCAGGTTATCCCAAATGGTCTCGCGTTCGCTTCGCAAACTGCTGAGCTCTTCTTCAGCCATGGCTTTTTCTTCAGCGTCCGTGCTATCGGCCATGACAGCGAGTTCATCGATGTCGCTACTCATCTTTTTGTACGAACGATATTTGTTCGCCAGTTTTGCTAGTGAACCATGTTCTCTCGCGTGAGCTGCCATCTTGCTGGAGTCGGACATGACGTCCGGGTCGGACATCGAATGTTCGAGTTCTTCGAATCGAGCCAGTTTGGATTCCAGGTCTTCACGAACGTTCATGGTTTGCTATTCGCAGTCTTACAGAAATCGAGGAAGTGCAGAGAAGTCGGAGTCCGTGGAAACAAAAAAAGCCCGACGTTGAACGACGGGCTCTGAGTAGCTTTGGGGTTCGACTTTGATGAGTCGCCGAGTTGAATTTCGTGGGAGTCTCGCAGTCCATAGCGATCATTCCGCAAATGGAATCGCGTTAGGAAAAGCGAGACGAAGCCTTTCAACTCTGCTGGGTTGCTCAAGTCTTGCGTCGACCCGTTCACGCAGGGAGCCATACTCGTTTGGTGAAACGAATTCCCACGTGGTTCGCCGAAGACGGAGCCCAGCTATTTCTTCTTGCTCTTCTTTGGCTTCTGCAAACTTGCGTAAGTACCCGCTGCGAATTTCTTTTGGAACTTGTCGATGCGTCCCGCGGTGTCTACAAACTTCAGCTTACCGGTGTAGAACGGGTGGCAAGCATTGCAAATATCCAGCTTCAGCTCGGACCGAGTGCTTCGAGTCGTAAAGCTATTGCCACAACCGCAAGTCACATTGGTCTCTTGGTAATCTGGGTGAATGTCGGCCTTCATGCGATCGTCACTTTCGAACTAAATTCGAATAAATCAGTTGATAACTCGGGCATTCCGATCTCAGCTTTATCGGCCAATGGAGTTGGCTCCGCCTCGGAAGATCCCTCAAATTACGGATCAAAATAGTAGCCTGCCTACTAGAAACGCTCAATGGCAAACATTCCAGTGCCGGTTCAACTCGCGCCAGAGTGCCTTACCGACCTAGAATTCCATGATACTAGGGTGATCACACGGAAAGCCAAGGCGTCACGGAAGGTAGGGAAACCTAACGCGAGCGGAAGAAGCCGAACCCGCGATTCCCTTCTATTGGGGTAAAGGAACCCTTGTTCTCTCGGGCGATGGCTCTGAGCGTCTCCTTGCCCTGAGCACTGAACAAATGCACGGTATGGATCGGGATTTGCCGCAGTTCCGAAGTCCGAGAGTTCATGCTTCGGAGCATCATCCGCGAGTTGTCTTGCAGTTCGCCGTCAGAAAGCAGGAAGATGGCATCCGGATTGAAGTCCAAAGCAAACTTCAACGCCTGGGCAGGCATTGTGGCGGGCCCCAAGACTCGCGAGCGAAGCCATGTCTGGACGTCGTCAATTGAGTCGTCGTTGGCTGGATAGAATTTCGCATTCGCGGGCGTCTGATTGAACAGGAAGGTAGTCTCGAAGTCGAAACAGATGACGTAGAATTCTTGGTCTTCGTTGAGCCCATTCAGGCTGTCGATGAGCTGAGTGCAGGCGTAAATCCATCGATCTCCAAGCATGCTCCGCGAACTGTCGAGCACATATATGAATCGATTGCCCTCGGCGTATGCACCGAAGAAGCTCGCCCCGCGGCCCTCGCTAATCGGCTTGAGGCTCTCGATGACAGCATTAACCGAACCAGCCGCGGCGACGGACGTTAGCATGGACGATGCGGGATCGACTCCGGTCAATTGTGTGGCCGGGCTTTGGATGTCGATTTCCAAATCAAGATCGTTGGACGACACTTCATCGATCTGCTGATCGTCGAGTGCAAATGCATCGAGGCTTAGTTCAAAAGTCTGAAGTTCTTGAAGGTCAGTGCTTTGAGACGTTCCAATCTCTGCATTCAGCAGGAGACCTTCGCTGGGCTTGCCGGCTGTTAGTACCCAACAGGCGAGGAGCAGCAACAAAGCCGTGTGGAAAACGAGGCTCGACAAGAAAGCTACGGTGTTACCTGCTCGGCGTTCGTAGCCTAACGCTTCCGCGTCGTTGCCATCACGAGCATCGTCTTGAGCAGAGGTGAGTGGAGTAGCAGTTCTCGCTGGTGGCAAAGTGGCCGTCGCTCCAGTTGCACCCGCCATCGCGGATTGGTCGCCGACTAACGGATGGACAAGTGGCCGATCATTGAGGGCCTGATCATGAACTTGACTCGCAAGATTGCGGCCCATGGCAATGCCCTTCGGTAGCGGATTAAGGAAGAGAAGTGAGTAGGGTACATCGTGGAAACGGCGAAAATCCATGAACACCCTTGGACACGATTATAAGGACTCTGCCCCGAAAAAGCGAAATTTGGTGCGGTGAGCTGCCAGAATCTCAGCAAATTGTTGACTCTCCGGGCACCTAGGTGGAACAGCTCACTAGTCTGGAAGCTTCGCTGCAACCGATGTCACACCCGAGCGATTAAAAGGTGCTTGCGCGCCTGGTTGCCAGGAATTCGCGGTATCGGTGGGTTTTGCCCATCTGACGAAATGTTGGCATCAGGAGGTCGACAATTCAATGCTGCATGTCGCGAACGCATATGCCGGGGTCGGTAGCATCATGGATGCTAATAGCGGCGGAGTCGATTGTTGGGGTTTTGAGCCATCCAGCCCGAATTGGATTCTCCGGACAGAGAATTTTGGGCAATGCGGACGTTGAGCGAGGCGACGCGTTGGTAGAGGTTGGGTTGTTGCCCGTTGATGGCCAGACTCTGTTGGTAATTCTGCAGAGCTTGATTCAGGTCGCCAGTGGCTTCACGCATCTGGCCGCGAGCAGTCCAAGCTCGGTAGTCGGCTGGATTGACCGTTAGTGCTTCGTCCAAGTATTGCTCGGCGACTTTCGGTTGCCCAAGTTCTTGATAGAGTCGCCCGAGTTCAACGCGAGGTTCCGAGCTTTGCGGCATAGTTGTGGCCCAGTTCTTCAGCAGTCTCATCGCACTATCTGGTCTTCCCGATTCTGCGAGCAAGACCGCTAATCCGCGATGGCAGTCGGTGTGATTCGGAGCGAGGTCAAGGCATTGGTTGTAGAGTGCTTCCGACTGCTGGACGAGCTGCTGATCCTTCTGCACAAGGCCAACGCGGTGATAGGTCGAAGCCAAGTTGTAGTAGGCATCTGGGTTGGAAGGGTCGGTCGAGAGCGCCGTTTGGAAGTGCTGTAGGGCCTCAGAATACTGACCCTGTTGAAACAAGCGGACGCCGAGCGTGTTCTGGCCGGTGCTGTTCCAGCGGCAGCCTGCTGGTAGCAGGCAGAACGCGACCAAGAGCAAGCCAAGACACTGCCTCACTCGTCCAGATTGGGCCAAGCCGGCGACGTGCTCGGAGGTCACCGAGCGGCGGCGTTGCAATCCTTGGAGGCTGGTTGTTGCTGGTTGGGCTTCCGAGACCATGATGAGTCCTTCGTATGACTGTGGGCCCACTAGCGAAGCTGGGATTCAATGATCCTCCGCCCTAGGGCATCGCCCGCAGAATTAGGGCATATGGCGGGACTTTAGTAAAAGTTGCCAAAATGTCTCAATACGTCTGCCAAACCCATGTTGCTAGCTTTCTGCGTGCGGGAACGCAGAATTGGGTGCGTTGAAAGGCCCTTTCCACCCCCGTTTTCTTGCTTTGGGCTACCTGCGGGCATTTATTCTCTAATAAAGCCTGGCAAAATTCGTTTCCATTGCTGAGTCCCTGAGTTTGAGGGCCTCGGATTACTGACAAAGTTTGACCGATTTTCAGTGATCGAAAGACCTCGGAGCACACCCGTATGTCTGAATCCTCTGACCCAATCCGTGATGCAGCGCCGCCGCGCGAATGGGTCTCGGAGCTCTTTGAGCAACTGGAGGGCAAGCTGATTGGTTTCGTGTACCGCCGCTTGGGCGATCGCGAAGCAGCTCAGGACGTGGTTCAAGAGGCGTTTGTTCGGCTCTGCCAACAGAGCTGGCCGCGGATTGAAGAGCGGGCGGAGGCGTGGTTGTACCGGACTTGCCGGAATCGCGCGATCGACATTTCCAGGAGAGAGGGGCGCATGCGAGCGATTCGAAGTGCGCAGGATGTAGACACCGTACGCGATGAGGTCGGAGTGAAACCTGAAGATGCTTCGGCGGAGCACGAACAGCTAAGTCGAGTTCGTGAGCAAGTCCAAGAGTTGCCCGAGCGACAACAGGAGCTGCTGCGGCTACGCCTGCAAGAAGGTTTGAGCTACAAGCAAATTGCCGATGTCACCGGTCTAACAGTCACGAATGTTGGCTACTTGTTGCACAAGACAGTGAGCAGACTGCGGGGCAGTTTGAGCGTCGAGTGACGCGTGAAGAAAGCGTCGAGTGACGCATCAAGAACCGAGCTCCAGCATAGCTCCGCAGTATGGAACGTTTTGATTCATTGATTAGAGGACACTCCTGTGGGTGATCGAGAAGACCGGCAAAATCGAAAACAGGAACCCAAGTCTTCCAAGTTTGGGGGACACTCGAGAGCGGGATCCGGTAATGGCCGGAAGTTCACCCAGGGCAACTCCGCCGCGCGAGAGGGTTGGGAAGAGTGGGAGTTAACTGCTTTTGTGCTCGGTGAGCTCGACGAGGCGCAGTATCAGAAGATTGCTCGCGCTGCCAAGACGGACTACGAATTGCGCACGGAGTTGGCAAGCCTCAAGTCGACACTGAGCGACGTTCGTGAGGCGTTCACGACCGAATCGGTGTTCGATACTGAAACGCTCAACGATTCGTCGTTCGGTGATTCGTCGAACGAAAAGCTCGATAGGTTAGAGGGAGTCTTTGAAAGAGCGGAGAAGCAGGCCGAAGTCACGGCGCGGCAGCAGCAGTTGTCGATGCATCGGCCTTGGATGCCTTGGCTCGCAACTGGTGCCTGTGTCTTGGTGGCAGGTTGGTTGGCAGTGGCTTGGTTGGCGGACGGCTATTGGTCGAGTGCCGAACAACCGATCGCTGAATTGACCGATTCGACTTTGCGGGATGATGGCTCGCTGGTAGCCCCTCAAGGGGCTTCTGTATTTCCCCAAAAAAAGCTGTCGGCGGAAACGAAGGAAGATTCTGCAGTGGCGCCGACTTCGGCAGCTCGCGCTGACGAAATCGCTTCGGCTCTTGCCGCAGTTCAGGGCACTCCATTTGCGGTCGCCGATGAGAATGCGACCGAAAACGAAGCGAGTGTCTTGGACACGGGAGGTCTTACGGCCGGCGGTTCTCCAGGCTCGAGCGGCTTGGGTGCAGCGCAGGGTGGCATGGGCGGCGGCATGGGTGGCATGGGGGGAGGCACTTCTGCAGGTGGCGGAATGTACGGAGGGATGGGGGGCGATGGTCCGCAGCCCGCGCTCGGCATGGGCATGGCTGGCTACGGCGGTGGAGGCTACGGAACAAGCAGCGTGATTGGTACCGGCCGGCCACCAGCGACGAGTAACGCTTTGGGGCAATTCGTTGGAGGTAACTCGAATCGATACGTGGATGGCACTGCCGACTTCGAAATTCGAGTGAGTACAGCCTCAGGTAAAATGGAACGAGGGCAGTTACTGCCTTTGAACGTCCGGCTCAAAGAACTTGTCGCCTCGGTTGGAGGTGGACATCCGGCGGTAGAATCTGTGCGCAAGCAGATTCGAGCTGTGGAAAAGCGGATTGCCGAGCTCAAACGCCGGGAGAATATTTTGGAGCAGCAGAGGTTGGCTGCCGAGCCGTCGGGCGATCGATTTGGAGAACTCTATGAGAATCGTTTTGAGCGAGTTGAGGCGGCGCCGCTAAACACTTTCTCGATCGACGTGGATTCGGCCTCTTACGCCAAGACACGGCAATTACTCCTGCAAGCTAGAAGATTGCCACCGCCGGCTGCCGTTCGCATCGAAGAGTTTGTGAACTATTTCGATTACGAATATGCGGGGCCGGGTAAATCGGATGTGCCGTTCGGCGCAGCTTTGGCGGTTGCGAATTGCCCTTGGAAGCCGCAGCATAAGTTGGTTCGGATCGCGTTGCAGGCTGAGAAACTGAGGTTGGCGGATCGGCCCAAGTCCAACTTGGTGTTCTTGCTAGATGTCTCTGGATCGATGAGTGACGAGAATAAGTTGCCGCTTGTTCAGGAGTCATTGAGAATGTTGGCGGAGCAATTGGGCGAGGAAGATCGCGTCTCGATTGTCGTTTATGCCGGCGCGGCTGGCTGCGTGCTTGAGCCAACCACGGGCGATAAGCAGCAAGAGATTTTGTCGGCACTGGAGCAACTCTCGGCGGGCGGCTCTACGAATGGCGGCGAAGGGATCGAGCTCGCTTATAGCTTGGCTCGCGACAACTTTATTGAGGGTGGCACGAACCGCGTGATTCTCTGCACGGACGGGGATTTTAATGTGGGCGTGACTTCGACTTCATCGTTGGTCGAGCTGGTGGAGGAAAACGCGGAAGGCGGCGTCTTCCTGACGGTGCTTGGCTTTGGCCAGGGCAACACGAACGATGAAATGATGGAAGAGATTTCTAATCGTGGAAATGGGTTTTACGCGTTCGTGGATAGCCGGCGAGAAGCTTATCGACAGATGGTTGGCCAGCTCGTTGGAAATCTAGTGACCGTGGCGAAGGATGTCAAAATCCAAGTGGAATTCAATCCGGAACGAGTGCGATCGTATCGATTGCTCGGTTACGAGAATCGACTGCTGGCAGACCAAGACTTCGAGGACGACGCTAAGGACGCAGGCGAGATTGGGGCCGGGCACCGCGTCACGGCCTTTTACGAGATCGTTCCAGTTGCGAATCAAGCGGATCGCGATGATTCACGATTCAACTTGCGTTACGGCAGGCGTAGCCCGACGGTGACTCAGGACCCCAATGATCCTTTTGCAAACGAATTGTTGGCAGTGAAGTTGCGTTACAAAGAGCCCGATCAAGATTTGAGCAAGCTGCTGATTTTTCCACTTGATCGAAACGACACAGCATTTGAAGACGCGGATCGAGACTTCCGTTGGGCAGCGTCCGTGGTCGAATTCGGTATGCTGCTGCGTGAGAGTCAGTACGCTGGCAATGCGAGCTGGGCAGGCTTGATCAAGATGGCGGAGTCCGCAGCGGGAGTCAGCCCGGACGCGGAACGTCAAGAGTGCTTGGAGATGATCCGCACGGCTGCCAGTATGGTCAACTGAGTTGGCTTGCGGTCGCGTTCTCCACGCACTTCTTCGCAACTCCTCATCGACAAGTGGGAATAGTCGGTTCACGCGTTGCGGAGTGTCTTCAATCATTTCTTCGAGGAAGTGATCGAATTCTTGCAGCGGGAATGAAGCTCTTTGAGTGGAGCTAAATGCTGCGGGTAGGGAACGCAAAAAGGCTCGCCAGTAAGAAACTGGCGAGCCTTCTTAAGTGAAAATCTTCGTCTAGCCTGCGCTTGCCGAATTAATCGTCGCTGGGTTTAGGATCAGAGCCATCGAGGTGGATGACTTTGTAACCTCCGATTGCTCGGTAGTAGATGAACAGCCCCAGGAAGCCAATAGCCATCGCTCCTGGGATATAGCTCGTCAACGTTAAAGCTCGCCGTCCGCCGAAGAGATAAGAGTCTTGCACGGCCTTGAAATCCGTTCCTGCGTTAGCAATCAGCGAATCTTTTTCCTCGGCCGGGATGAGTTCGGCGTCGGTGATCTTATCGGTGCTCTTGGGTACTCCATCTTCAAGCTCAGTTCCGTTGGCCGCGTTCAGCTTGGCCGCGTCGACCGCTCGGAACTCATAACCCCATGAAGAAGTTGTATCGGTTTCGGCATATCGCTCGAATGTGTCTGGTGACGTCTGTTCCAAGTGGGAGCTGAGTTCGTATCCTTGCTGTGCTCCGATCCGTGGACCGGCGACCTGGCCGACGCAAATCATTCCAGCTGCACCGAGCGCTCCCATCGCGACCGACCCACTCTGTGGATAACGTTCTCCCGCGACGCCCAGCATCGTTGGCCACAAAAACGCTTTTCCAAACGAGTAGAAAGTCGCGGCGACAAAGATCATGAAGACGCTCTCAATGGGAGAGCCTAACCACAGTAATCCCAGGCACGCAATGACGCTGCTACCCAAGAGCAATCCAATCGGATTGACCTTATGAACGATTGGTCCAGCGAAGAACCTGAGGACGAACATGAGAGCTGACGTGTAGACGAGAATCAAAATGGAATTCGAAAGCAAGTTCTCCATGAGTTTGGTCATCCACGAGTCGACACCCAATTCCATGTATCCGATCAGTGCGTGCAGCACGATTAGGACGATGAAAGGAATGGAAGCAAAGCATGAGAACACTTTTCCAAAGTCGCCTGTGGACTCCCCTACGGTTTCAGGGAACTTCTCCGGCAAGACCATGACGCCGTAGATCAGGACGACGATCGCAAAGCTAGACAGAGCCCATTGCCAGGGGATTTGCATGAACCAAGAGTTTTCGCCGATGAATCCGGCTGCAAAGAGTCCGCCGATGATCATCCCGGCTGGCCAGCCAGCGTGCAGAATGTTGAGATAGTGTGTTTTGTTGTCGGGATAAAGCTGGGCTATCAATGGATTGATGACAGCTTCGTAGAGACCTTGGCAGATGGAAAAAATAAAGGCACTCCAGAACAAGACGCTGAACACATTCGCAGTCGCGTTCTCTGGATCGGACTCGCGCCAACTTTCGAACAGCGGATTTGCGGCGAAGAGCATCGCTGCACTAGCGAGGTGGAGGAAGAACGCCAATATGAGGAGCTTCTTGTAGCCGAACTTCTCGACGAGGATGCCACCGAAGAAGATCATCAGACCGAAGCCCAGGAAACCTGCTCCCATAATCTGGCCGAATTCTCCGCCGCCGATATTGAATTCTCGTTCCCAGTCTCCGCCAGCAGCCGTTCGCGTGGCAAAGCCAACGCCCGAGGCTACAAGCGTCAAAAAGCTTGCGAGCATGAGTTTTCCGCGTGCAAATTCCATAGATGAGCTCCGAGTGATTTGGGTTGGTTGTAGGCTAGGGTGGGATAGAGACGCGTTGGCGACATTCTTTGCGCTGGGTGGCAATAAACGCCGCTAGAGTAACTTGTGGGCGCAGAGAGTTCAACGAGCGTGGTCCAAATAGCCTTGCATTTAGCCAGAACGTCCCCGGCGAGCGGGTAACTTTCAGATCGGCTAAGAAATTTCGGTCAGGCAAGTTCTTCGTATCAGAGCCGTCGCTTAAGTGTTTAAGGGGGCGATAGGTTCTCCGTGGGCGATAGGTTCTCTATTTAGAGTCTCGTGTTCGCGGCATTTGCACGGTACCTTCGCAATAAGGCTAGTGAGAGCCCATGCGGCCCATGCAGCCAATAGGCGACTGCTTTCGAACCCGTTTGGCACCTTGTCGGCGGCTTTTTGTGATAGGCGATTTCCCATCCAGGTGTGGGGATTGGAAACTGAGACAATGCGACGACTGTACGTACTTTTGGCTCTTTCAATATTCTGGCTGACCACCGGTTACGGCCGCGCGCAGCCATCGCCGGCGGATTCTGATTCCTTTCGACGGATTACTACGATTGCAGGGAATGGGAAGCAGGCTCCAGTGATGGAAAAGGGTAGGGCCCTCTCAACGGCACTGTCTAATCCATTCGGAGTTCAGATGGAGCGTGACGGAAGCTTGATCATCGTGTCCTTCGATACTCATGTCCTCTACCGATTGGAGCCCGATTTTAGAAAGCTGGAGCGGATCTTGGGGACGGGTGCGGCTGGAAACGCGGGAGTGGCTGGTAGCCAGGTCGAGAGAGTCGAACTCAATAGTCCGCATGAGATCCAAATTGGAGCCAACGGAGATATCTACGTCGCAGATACTTTTAATCACCGGGTTGGGAAGATCGCAGCCGCAACGGGAAGATGGCTCCCAGTTGCGGGTGACGGGAAGCAAGGCTTTTCCGGTGACGGTGATCGGGCCGTCAGAGCTCAGTTCGATCAGGCCTATAGTATCGCGCTCGATGGCGACGAGTTGTTCATTGCGGACTTGCAGAATCATCGAATCCGTCGGGTCGATTTAGAAAGTGGAATGATTTCGACCGTAGCTGGCACTGGCGAGAAGGCGATGCCACAGGACGGAGGACTAGCCATTGACCAACCGCTGGCCGGGCCGCGTTCGCTGGCAATCGATGACGAGAGTCTGTGGATCGTGCTTCGCGAGGGCAATAGCGTTTGGCGATTCGATCGAGTTCAAAAGAAGCTGTTGCATGTCGCGGGAACCGGCCAGAAGGGCTTCTCTGGCGATGGAGGTGATGCGAAGCTGGCGACGTTTGCCGGTCCGAAGGGAATCGCCGTGGATCCGGACCGAGCACTCTACATCGCCGACACTGAGAATCACGCGATTCGGCGAATCGACCTTCAAGACGGCCTCATCTCGACAATTGTCGGAAAGTCCGGCAAAGCGGGATTCAACGGTGATGGTGATCAGGTGGCCGAACGTCAGCTTGCACGACCCCATGGCGTGTTTCTTTTGCCCAGTGGCGAGCTTCTGATCGGCGACTCTGAAAATCACCGACTCCGGCTGCTTGAGCACTAGCGTTCGGGCACGCCGCTCTGAGCCCAGGCATATTGAGCCGAGGCGCATTGAGCTGGGCTGGTTGGTCGAATTCGATTAAAACATGGAGGTAATTGCTGGACTTCTGACATCGACAATGCGTAATATGTTGGCGGCGTCGGCGGGCGGAGGCCGGCTGATAAAGTACGCAAAATCCCCTGGTTTTCCAGGCTCTCCCGCAGTGTCGAAAAGGAAGGCACTAGCAATTGAGCCGTTTATGCCAGCGTAACTTTGTGATCCGGAAGGGTCGTGAAGGTTGGATCAAGTTTAGGTCGTTCCAGTGGTGGAAATTCTTCAACAACCGACAGTACAGGCAGTGCTTTCCATAGCGGTCGTACTGGCGTTAATTTATGCGGCGATCGTGATCGTCGGACGTCTACGTCCTTCGACCATCAAAGCCGACACGAGCGTTGAAGACCTGGCCGCGAACTTTGAAGAAATGCGACTTGAGGGTGACATCGACGACGCTGAACTCCGAAAGATAAAATCGGTGCTCGGGAAAACCAAATCGGATTCCACACTGGCGGATTAACAACTAAGTCTTTTTCTTAACTTAGTGCTGAATCACGGCCAACGGATTCCAATTCCCGAAACCAGTCTGGGAGACTGGTAAGTTCCACAACATTGATTTCCCTTCGCTCGAACCGAGGACATGGATGCCCGGAGTGGTCGGATCGAGTCTGTGATATGCAGGCTTCGATTTAGATCGAGCAATCCTGTCCCCAGCAGCAACTGGTTCTGGTCAATAGATCAGGCAGTCAACTTTCGAGCAAAAGGAGTCGTTATGCCTTCAGGTAAGGATGTGGTATCCGGACGTCGCAGTGGAAGCGGGTCGAACAAGAAGAACGCGTTTTGTTCTTTTTGCCGCAAAAGCTATCGAGATGTCGGGCCGCTCGTCGAGGGACCTGGCGACGTTTACATCTGTGGTGAATGCATAGACCTTTGCCAGTCCATTTTGGACCAAGAGCAGAAGCGTCGCGGAAGCGACAGCTCACTCTTCAACGAGATTCCGTCGCCTCGTGAGATCGTCACGAACCTCGATGACTATGTAATTGGTCAGGATCACGCTAAGCGAGTTCTAGCCGTCGCGGTCCACAATCACTACAAGCGTTTGACTAGCGAGTGGTCTGGATCGGACGTTGAGATCGAAAAGTCCAATATCCTGCTAGTCGGACCGACTGGTAGTGGTAAGACGCTACTTGCTCGTACGCTGGCGAAGATGCTGAACGTGCCGTTTGCCATTGGTGACGCGACCACGTTGACGGAAGCGGGTTATGTGGGCGAAGACGTTGAGAACTTGCTTCTCAAGCTTTTGCACGCCGCAGACTTCGATGTCGAAGCGGCTCAGCGCGGGATCTTGTACATTGATGAAGTCGACAAGGTTGGCAAGACGAGTAACAACGTTTCCATCACCCGTGATGTATCGGGCGAAGGCGTTCAGCAGTCTTTGTTGAAAATGCTCGAAGGAACCGTGGCGAACGTTCCTCCGCAAGGCGGACGCAAGCACCCTGAGCAGCAGTACATCCAGTTGGATACTTCGAACATCTTGTTCATCTGTGGCGGTACATTTGTTGGGGTGGATGAGATCGTTCGCAAACGACTCGGCAAGCGTACGTTAGGCTTCGGTGCGTCTGGTCAAGTTCATTCGTCCGACCTCACGCCGCAGGAGTTGATGCCTCAGGTGACTTCCGACGACGTGCTCGAGTTCGGTATGATCCCTGAGTTCATTGGACGTCTGCCAGTCGTGTCATCTCTTGCTCCGCTAGATGAACCTGGTCTGGTGCAAGTACTGACTGAGCCAAAGAACGCTTTGGTAAAACAGTTTCAAGCCCTATTTGGTATGGAAGACTGCGAACTGCACTTCACTGACGCCGCCCTGAGAGCCATTGCTCAGCGTGCGATGGATAAGTCGGTTGGAGCTCGTGGACTACGCGGTATTGTTGAAAGCGTTATGCTCGACGTAATGTTCGATCTGCCTGATCAGGCTAAGGGAACAGTGTTCAACATCGATCACGATCCAAGCGACGGCTCGATCAAGCCGTTCAAGGTAATGCCAACTGAGAAGAAGTCCGCCTAGTGCAGAGCTTCGCCTAGTGTAGGGCTCCACCTGGCTCTCCGTGACGGCGAAGTGAAAGCGTTCAAGAATTTAAAAGACCTGGAGTCACCAGCGTGTGCTTCAGGTCTTTTTTCGTGTGGCCGGAGTGCTCAACCAGCTCTCAGCTAGGGAGTTTGAGGGCTAGCGGCGGCGATCTTCTCTAAAGTCGTTTTGATTCGCGTTAGGCAGCGTTCTTTGCCGAGAATGGCCAGTGTGTCAAACATGCCGAAGCCAACGGCCTTGCCTGTTGTTGAAAGCCGCAACGCGTGGATGATTTGATTGAACTTGATGCCCTCTGCCTCAACGAAGCCCTTTAGGCAGGCCTCGGCTGAATTGGAATTGAAGGGTTCTAGATCTTTGAGTTGGTCCGCGAATTTCCCTAGCAGCACGACTGCATTGGAGTCTTTCAAAAGGCGTTTCTCAAACGCGGCTTCGTCATAGGGCATTGAGTCATCAGCGATGAAGAAATCGTCAAAGTTCAAGATGTCTCCTGCAATTTTGATACGGTCATCTGCGGCAGCGACAATTTTGGTAATAGTCTCCTGGTCGTTTGATGTTGGGGCTGCGGAAATAAAACCGGCTTCGATCAGGTACGGTAGGCAGGCCTCCGTGCGGTCTTTCACGGAGAGTTTTTGCATCCAGCGACCTTGGAATGCCAGCAGCTTTGCCGGATCAAAACTCGCTGGCGCTTTGTTAACTCGACCGAGTGTAAAGTGCTCAAGCATTTGTTCGATGCTGAAGTCCTCGGTGCTATCATCGAGTGACCAACCCAATAGGATCAAGTAGTTCAGCAAGCTCTCACGGACAAAGCCAATCTCGCGGTAGAAGTCGACGATGACCGGGTTGAAGGTCTCGACTTGGAAGCCCGGCAAGTCGGCTTTGCCCAAGCGTTTGGCGATCTGATTTCCCAGGTCGCATAGAGTGGCGAACTCTTTGTTCTTTAAGTACTTATCCAGCTTGCGTTTGCTTAATTTCGCCGTGCCACCTGGTTCGGCGACGAAGGGCAGGTGGGCGTAGATTGGAAGTTCGTATCCGAGTCCTTGTGCAATAAAGATCTGACGCGGCGTGTTGCTTAGGTGCTCGACAGCTCGGACTACATGCGTAATTTGCATGCCGTGGTCATCGACGACGTTGGCCAAGTGGTAGAGGCAGGTTCCGTCGGCACGCTGGATAACATGATCTTGCTCGGCGGCCCATTCAAATTCTAAGTCACCGCGAATTTCATCGTGGAACTTGCAAACGCCCTCACGTGGCATTTTTAGTCGTACAACGACTTTGCGTCCTTCGGCTTCGAAGGCGGCGGCTTGTTCATCTGTCTCGGCCATCCAACGTCGATCGTAGACAAACGTTGTTCCGGCTTTCTCTGCCGCTTGTCGCTGTTCTTGTAGTTCCTCTGGCCGCGCGAAATCGCGATACGCCAGACCTTTGTCTAGCAGCACCTTAGCGGCTGTTTGGTAGCGATCGCTGCGCTGCGATTGAAAGTAGGGTCCGTGGTCCCCCATCGAAGAGGTACCGTCCTCTGATGGACCTTCGTCCCAATCGAGGCCGAGCCAACGGAAACCATCCAAGATCGGCTTTAGAGCCTCGGCCACATTCCGCTGAGCGTCGGTGTCGTCGATTCGTAGGACGAACTGCCCGCCTGCTTGTTTCGCGAGTAGCCAGTTGAAGAGAGCCGTTCGGACGCCTCCAATGTGGAGAAAGCCGGTGGGACTGGGAGCAAATCGGGTGCGAATAGTCATCTTTAGCCGCTGGTTGTATGGAATGGGCGCGAGTGCCAGTGGGATCGAATTGGCTTAAATGATCGAGCCAGCGGGCGATCCGTCAAGGATCGCACTGCGGTCTTCGCAAGACTCGAGTAGAGAAGCCTACGTGGGTAGGCTCGTTTCGGCGACAGAATGTCGATGCCTACCGGCTAAGCGGCGTTTTTTCGTTGACGTCGCATACGCTTTTTCTCCGCGCGGGAAAGCGGTCGAGGGCTGTTTTCGTTTTCATCCTCGGGCGGAGCTGATGATGTCGTACCAGGAAGGGGGCGACGCTGATCAACAGGGGCTAGCGGTTCTGTGTCGGAATCTTCCTCCGGTGGTTGCAGTTTGAACCGAGCCAAGAGTCCTTGCTTCTTCTTCGGCTCGGCATCGTTTGACTCATCGTCTTCGGCGGGTCGATTGCGTCCCCAATTGAACCAACCACGCTTGGTGTCTTCTTCCTCAGCGTGGGCTTCGTCAGGGGCCTGTTGATTTCTTTTGACTTTGCGGAACTCAGGGGGCTCGTCGTCGTCCTTTGGTTTCCGTAGCCAGCCCGTGAGCCGTCCAAATTTTGAACCATTCGAATCGGGTTCTTCTGCATCGCTTTGCTGCTGGCTATCTGATCGATTTCGGTTCTTTCCATTCGCGTGCGATTGTTCCTCTTCTGAGCCATCAGCATCGTCACTTCGCTTAAAGAACCCAAGCCAACTTTTGCGTTCGGAGGCACCGTCTTCGGATTCTCCTGAGTTCCGCTGAGTTTCGCGTTCCGTCCTTTTGGCCTCGCGTCGCTTTTCGGCCGCTTCTTTCTTTTCCGTTTTCTCAAGCTCACGGAGCTCTGCCAGCTCTTGCTTCTGTTTCCGTTTGGCTTCTCGGGCTGCGTCTCGGGCTTCAACTCTTGACAAGCCTTCTTCCGATTGGTCGTTTTCATCCCGTCGGAATTTCGGTAGCCATCCGCGGCGTTGCTCGGAGTCGGAATCTTCTTCGTCTTCGCCGCGCCGCCATGTAGGAATCGATTCTCGGATTCGTTGTCCGGACTCGTTGATGCGTTGACGAAGAGGTTTTCGTTCAGCAAGTCGGGCCATGCGGCCTCGAGCAAGGAAACGTTTTTGCGCGACGATGTAGACGTGTCTCAAATAGCCAAGTGCGGCCAGCCAGATGCAAGTTAGCCCACCACTCCAGAAAACTGCTTTAAGCCAAACGCGATGCTGGATGGACAGATCAATTTTGAAAGCATCTTGAGCCAAGGCGGCGCTGCAGGCCCAAGTGACGAGTCCGATTAGCCAGAAGACTACGCTGCTGGGAACTTCTTTAAGTTCGGTGCAAATTCGCAGGCCGAGAATACCGACTAACACAGCAATCGTGCTGTGCACAACGGCTGGACCGCTCCAGCCGAGTTGTTCCTGCGACCAACGGTTGAGTGCGAGGCCGAACAGGTCTGAGATTTGAGTTGTTGAATTGATGCTGCCAAATAAGCAGGTCAGGATCATCCAAAACCATAAACGGTACTCACCGTCGAAGTCGTCCAGCCGGTGTTTGCGGAGTTGAAAAGTCAGTACCGTCGCGCCTAAGCAGAACATCCACAGCTGACTATTGAGCCAGGACAGAATGCTGCGACTATTGTCAGCCACATCAAGCGAGGCTACGAGGGGATGTCCGTACCACTCCCAGGTGCCGCTAACAAAGATCGGATAATGCAGGCCGAGTAGGGTTCCGGGGATAGCGAGGCTCGCCAAAACGACGGCCACGTAGCTGCTCGTCCGGATCGGGATCAATTGAACCAGTCGGACTCCGCAGGCTTTGCGGACATCCTGGCTATAACTCGGCTGCCGCTTGGTTGGGAGCGCTGACTCGTTCGATTCCGTGGCCGCCTTTGAACGACGCTTTGTTGCCTGCTCTTTCGGCAGCGAATCGCGCAGCATGCGTCTTCGGCGGTCGTTTCGGAGATCTCGCGAGATCGGCATGGGTTACGCTTTAGCACCGGATTAGCTCTTGAAATGGACGCGGCATTCTCCGGAGATTGACTCGCGGGAACTCCCTAGAGCTTTTCCCTGGAAAGGCTTCCGTCCGTGGCGAAAAATCGCAAATTCGACGGCAAATAGCAAGGCGTTTTTCAATGAAGGCAAAACGATTTGAAGGGTTCTAAGGGTGGCGCCCCCCTCGAGACACGTGAAGATTCAAAGCCGACCAAATGGTGGCCTGAAAACCGGCTGCACATTCAGGAACGATCTAGTTTTTTAGGTCGGATCCTCGGATTTGGCGAGCAATTGCTACCGGTATAACAAGTACACGTATCCCATCAGTTCCCGATGCCTGCCCCATCCCAAGACAATCCGACTGCGATGAATCCCCAGGTTCCGCCTACGAACGCGGGTAGCCAAAGTGAGGGCTCTGCGCAGAGCGGCGCTCGAAAATTCTTGGCAGTCGCGGACCGATTGGCTGCTGCAAGGCTCGGAATTCACGCAAGCCTTTATCAAGCTCTTAAGGCGAAGAACCCGCCGAGCGCTGCGCACTGCATGCGAGTGGCTCTGATTTGTTCAGAATGGGCCGCCTCCCAGCAGATGGAAGAGGATGAACGCTCGCATCTCGAAGTGGCTGGACTGCTACATGATATTGGGAAAATTGGCGTTCCCGACGAGCTACTACAGAAACCTGGTTCTCTCTCGGAACACGAGCGTCTCCTGGTCAACGCCCAGAGAACACTTGCGGATCAGTTGATGCAGACCGCAGGTGCTCAAGAGTCTCTGATTCAAACCGTTGGTGCTGCCCGAGTCGATCACAATACTGCGACTTCCCAGGGGGTAGCGAACCGACTCTCAGGAATGTTACGGATCGCTGATGCATACGATTCAATGACCAGTTCTCAGGTATTTCGACGTGCGATTAGTCGGGAGCTGGCACTGGAGGAACTTTGCCGATTCGCAGGTACGCAGTTTGATCCCGTGCTTGTACGTGAGTTTGCAATCTTGGTGAGTCAGCCGCGTGAGGGTGTGGAGCAAGAGATTGCAAACCGTTGGCTGGGCAAAGTGACAGAGGACGTGGCTCACGGTTTCCAGTTGGCCTCCCTCAATAGCTCAGTAAAACCAAATTCGGCCGATCATTCGGCAGAGACCAGTACTTTGAATACGCGGTATCACCAAAAGCTATTGGACTCATTGGATGATGCAGTCATCTATCTGGATCATTCCAGATTGATCATTTCGTGGAATTTGGGCGCTGAGCACATGCTTGGCCGGGAAGCATCTTCAGTCCTCCACAAGCAGTGGTCTTCCGAATTGATTGGATTGATGGCTGAGGACGACGCTGATGTAACCTGCCCGATCGCGCAGATGAGCGCTACAAACGCGCTTGCTCGCGGACGCTATCGACTGAGAAACTTAAATGGCAAAGAACTGACGGTGAACCTCCGAGCGGTTCCGCTATTCGACGATGCTCAGTCGCGAATCGGTGCGATGCTCATCATTAGGGACTCATCGAAGCAAGCAAATCTTGAGCAGAAAGTGGAAACACTTCACGCAATTGCGACTCGGGATCCACTTACCAAAGTCGCGAACCGAGAAGAATTATCGCGACGGCTTCCGGAATTCGTGGACGGGCACCTGACAGAAAACTGCCCAGGCAGTGTCATCATGTGTGATATCGATTACTTCAAGAAAATCAACGACAATTATGGCCACCAAGCCGGCGATGACGCGCTAGTCACCTTTGCCGGAATCCTCTCTGAGATTGCACGAGACGATGACTTGGTTGTTCGCTATGGAGGCGAAGAGTTCGTCATCATTTGCGAAGGTTGTGACAATGCGACTGCCACGAAGCGTGCAGAACAAATTCGATTAGCTGTCCAGCAGACGCCAGTTCCATCCTTGGATGGGAGCACCATGACGAGCAGTTTTGGTGTAACGGAAATCCAGCCTGGTGACACGCACGAAACGCTACTGGCCCGAGTTGACCGAGCTTTGATGAACGCCAAGGAGACTGGGCGGAACCGAGTTGTGCAACTGGGCAGCGGGCAGAGCGTCGCACCAAGCGATCCTGCGAATCCTGAATCGCAATCACGTCCAACGACCAAATCCAATAGCTGGTTAGGATGGTTTTCGGCCAATAAGCAGGAGCCACTGGTTTCTGCTGAGTACCTCGCATCGGTTCCTAGAGAAGTTGCGGTTCAGAAGCTGGAAGGTTTCATCAACGACCATCGCGCTGAACTTGTTTCAACGGAAGACGAAAGTGTCGTGGTACGGGTGGATCCGAATCCAGCTACGCTGCGGCGCGGTGAGCGAGCATCTGCGATGTTGCTACAAGTCAAGATCACGGTTGTTCAGATCCGATGCGGCACAGGCACTCGGAGCGAATACCAGAACCGCACCAAGTTTGATGCATCAGTGATCGCATACCGCGCGCGAGATCGCCGCTCCGATTCTCTACTCGGACAGGCAAGTCAACTGTTACAGAGCTTCCAGTCCTATCTTGTCGCCCAGCCTGTAGACGACGAACTTCGCTCTAAGATCATTGAGCCGCGCTAGACGCATCCGAGTCAAGCAGCTTCAGCTTGAGGCTCAACCTCTCT
>JBGCCZ010000039.1:0-4907 GCA_045105035.1 Pirellulaceae bacterium
ATTCGCCTTTGTCACCGCCATTGGTGGATGGCGAAGGCTTTTCAGTCCACAGCCATCGCTGTCGGGGGGTGCGATCCAGTAAAGGTCTTTCTTCCGGCTCGCAGGGGAAGCTGATCGCAAAACTCTCTGCGGAAGCCGTTAATACATAATGCAGTTTGCGTCACGCAAATCTACCTGAGTTGGACAAACTTCTTGCACGAAGAGGCGTAAAGCGGAATGCAGCGGTGGAAGTCGCCGAAGGCCATAACGGATCGGCGGGATGTGTTGGCTGAGACCGGAAGCGAGCGGAGTAGAACCTGAGTGCGGGCGACACTTGGGAGTCTACGGATCGCAGACTGCCGGCGAACCGCTTTCAACCGCGTTCGATTGATTTCAGTGGGTGAACGGCTCAGTTTGGTCATCAATGCCTGTAGCCCCACTATCCCCTGCGAATCACCGGCGATCACGCAAGCCGCAAATAGCTTCAAGTGTCTCTGCTTATGAGAGAACCAAAGCTACTCGGGCTCACGAGATTGCGGGCGTTATAGCCGGGGCCGAAAACCGAATAGAAAACTTGACCACATCGCTTCCTCGATTGCGGAGCCGAGCAAGGATAAGGCGTTTACGAGTCCAGATTTGAAAATTGAAAGAACGGTTCTGTAGCTAATTGAAAGTGTGAGAGGCGATCGGTGGTCTGGAACCATCAAAAACCTTCTCGGGTACAGACTCATTGGCTTGATGCTCAAGCCCTGAATCATCGACATTGGCGGGGACTGTTTCAAGAGTGTCCCCAGCCTCAGCTTACTCAACTAGCCAGCCTTTCTTTCGGGATCGAAGCTGGTGTTGCCATTGGCTCCAGCGTTCGAATTCTCGAATATCCATGTATGAGCTTGATCAACGACTTTCGCGACGAGCAACAAATCGTCACGTCCAAAAGAAGTCGAGTCTTTCCACTCTTCTCCGTCACGGTACAAACGTGAGATAGTCACATTGTGCCGCGATCCATGCTGAGTTTCGTTTTCCCATATGGCGGCACAAGTCAAACTGAATGGCACATCTGCGGGAATTCCGTTTGCGTCGTCGAGCACTTGTTGGCTACGTCGCAGTGCAAATTGGCACGCGGCCGTAGCAACTTCCGTGTTCCAATCATCCCCAAGACGAACGGTTGGAATCGTCCCTGGAGCGTAGCCGCCCTTCGCAAGCCATTCGAGTAACGCCTCAGAGTGTTCAACGACTTGCGGCCAATCGCGGGAGCACCAAGATTGAATCAGTGCTTCCCAAGTTACTTGCGGATCCACGGCTACACCGCCAAGGAAAGTAGCGAACCAATCTTGGTGTCGAGGGCCGCTCGATCACCGGCGACATTCACTGTCTGACTTAGACGCGTCAGCGCGTCCACCAGTGCGAAGACTGTGAAGCCGCCTTGCTCACTGGCGAGTTCCATCGCCTTCTTGAGGTTTCGATTTGAGGTTTCGATTTGTATAGAGTTGCACTCCAATGCGACTAGCTCGCAATCTACCTCTGCTTCTATCCCCATCAACTCCTACTAGGCTATTGCACCTAAAGAGCCAAACCAATCTATAACGCAAACGTCAGAGAGTTCGGGCAGGTGCGCAATCGCCAAAGAGCAATCAGGGAAAACTAATGGCGTTTGGAAACGGGCCATCGAAGCTACCGACCACCGGTTCGCTAGAGAGACCGGGTTGGAGAATCAAAATGCGAGGTCGACGAAAGCGACAAGGCAGAGGTTCTCTCCGAATGCAACTCCGTTGTTTTCCGGATCCTCAATTCAACTGCCCGTCGCAGGCTAAAATGTCGCGCTAATCGTCATTTGCTGCGGCGTGCAGTTCCGCAGCTTTCGGGTTAACGGACTTGAGGACTTCGGTCCATTGGGTACGGTGTTTCTCCAGTGGATCAAGGAAGCCGTTCTCGTTGCGGGGCGAGTCGCCTCGTTCGGCCTCGTCCCACTGCTCCATGTAGCCGCAGTGATGCCAGCCAACGTAGTAGGGAGTCACCATCATGCCACGCAGCATCTCTTCGTACTTGGCCGCGACGTCTTCGATCGTTTTCGCGCCGGTACGGAAACCTTTGACGCCCCACTCCTGCTGGTTAGGGCCGGCAAGGCCGAAGCAGCCGTCTCCGTTGAAAATCGGTTTTCCGGTGGCTTCATAGATTATGTCGGACAGCTTTCGATCTTTTTCCCATGGCCCGTATGCTTGCACGCAAACGACATCAACATATTTTTTCACCGCTGGAAGAATGAAATCGTAGTACCACATCACCATGTTCTTGTCTCCGAGAATCAGGTGGTTTGGATCATGTTGGCGAATGAGTCGCTCGTGCAGTCCGTACCACTGCTCCGCAATGATTGCCATGAACGACTTCATGTCTTTCTTCGCTGCGTCCGCGTCTGTGCTGTTGCTCCAATCGATCTGTCGAGCCATCTCCATCCATGAAATGCCGTACGTGGGGCTGACAGGCATGCCCCATACCTTGGCAGCTGCTTCGGCATTTGGATAACGCTGCTTCAAATGCTCAAGCCATCGCAGTTTGCCCGGTGACGATTCGCCCAGTCCCAGGATCGAATTGATCCAAGGATAGATCATCGTTGTATCGTTCCGCTCCATCTGATCGGCACGCCCCATTACCCAACTGGGTACGTCAGTGTACAGATAGCCGATCAAGTTGCGTTGATCTTTGTGCAAGTCAGTTACTTGCCGAACTCGTGCCGCAACATGATTCTCGAAGTCAACCGAGAACACGTCAGGCCGCGGCCCGCGACCTTTCCTTTCCTGCCAACCCGCCAATGGTGCCGTTTCAAGCGATGCGATGTAGTAGATTTGTTCTTGGTAGAGCTCTGGAGCAATTGCCGGATGCGTGTGCTTGCCGAAGGTGTTGAAACCAAGCTCTCGAGTGGTCTTTACCTGGGCGTCGATCCACTTCTTGGCAGCCTCACCATTCGTGTTGAAGTGCCCGTCCGCCCCAACCATATCGCTTCCATACTTCTTCAGCGTCGCCGCTTTGTTGTACGGAGCAAGCCACAAATGCGGCTCGATGTGATTCACGCCAATACTGACAAACTTCTCGCCATCCGCGTTGATGAACCACCAAACGCCGTCAATTTGCTTGACGTGAATGTAGCCCGTTGCGTCTTCAGCACGCGCGGTGCACATTCCAAAACAGAAAACGGATGCGAGGAGGTATTTCATGGTGGGATGGATTTCTATGTGGGATTACTAAAAAGTGGGATTGCTAAAAAGTGGGTAAGGCTTCCAGCCTGTCGAATATCTTCAGTTGATTTCCGAATCGATTAATCTCGCGTCAGCTCGGTGCTCTACAATCGACAGGCTGGAAGCCTATCCCACCGAATTCGGAATCGCTTCACCCGGCTCAAGCCCCAGCTGCTGGCGAATTCGAGCTGACGACCAGCGATAGTCCTCAGCGTTTGCAGCCAGTCCGGCGACGACCGGATTCTGCTCAACGTAGTGAATAATTCTCATCAGCTCCGGCTCGTCTCGTGCGAAGTGATCAAAGGTCTCTGTCTGCCAGAACGGACCGGAGGAACCGAGTATTCGATTGCACTGCAACGCCGTGTAGCTCTGAATGCTATGTGAAATTACCTCTCGCGGAGTCTTGCGAATCTTCTTGCCAGCCGGCTTGCCAGCCAATTCGCTCACCCATTCTTCGTTCGGCAGGAACACCCAGTGATGATGGCTGGGCATTACAACAAACGCGTAAAGCCGATAGCGTTTGTCCGCAAAATGGAGAAACGCATCCTGCACAACTTTGGCCAGTCGAGCATCTTTCAAATGGACAACCGGCGATTTTCCGTCCAGCAACGAATCCACCAGTTTGAAGGTCAGCTTGTGTTTCTTTAGTCCCCATTCCTGAGTGGTCATGTTTTCAGGTGTGGCACGCTGGCTTAGTTCTTCTCGATACTTGCGAATCTTCCGCAAACCGACCGCCGAGAAACTTCCCTTCAAGCATGCGGTTATGAAAACTGGCTTTCCATCAACATCAACGTGTGGCAGTGTTCGGCGGCGAAAAACCCACTCATCGGTCACGATGATCCTCCCAGTGGGACAGGCTTCCAGCCTGTCAGCAAACAAGCTGGAGAGCGTCTAAGAAACAGAAAACGGAAATCGCATGATAGCAAATACGACAGGCTGGAAGCCTATCCCACTTATCTCTTACGGCGCACGCCGTGTTCTTTCCATTTGCCGAACAGCTGCTTGTGTAGTACCTCAAGCTGTTCCGGCGACGCAGGTTTGGTGGCGTGTTGGTAGACCTCACGGTTCAGCTTCGTCACCACGTCAATCAGCTCCTGCCGAGGCTCACCGGTCAGCGAATAGAAACCGTTTTGGTTGTTCTTGGCCAGCGTGTTGCCGCCTTGGTCGTACATGCAAGCACAATACGTAACGCCCATCACGTTGGGATCTTTGAAGTGCCTCATCAAGTTCGCTTGATAGACTTCGCCACGCGCGTCGTGCGAAACCAAGCCCGCGTGCAAGCTGCCGGTCTTGCCCGGGTAGTGAAACCCGAAGTACTCGTCGGAAAAGATGATCGGGAGATCGGTCGCATCCGTGACGTCGCTGACCGAGATGTACTCGTTGACGTGCTGTGGCGCTATCATGTCGACGTACGCGGCAGCCTTCTTCCACGAATCGACCGACAAAGCCCATTCCTTGATGAACGAGCCGAGGATCAAGTGGTTGTCGTCCCAGCGATGAATCGCGTCGTGGCCAAGCCGGTACAGCGACACGCACATGTGAGAAACGATCGCTTCAAAGTCGGCCAGCTTGTCTTTGTCCAGCGACTGACCGATGCGAGGATAATTGCGACGTTCGTATTCCTTCTCGTACGTCAGTTCGAAAGTCGATTTCAATTCGGCCATGTCCTTCAGCGATGTTCCGTAGACCTTGTTGAAT
>JBGCCZ010000040.1:0-80884 GCA_045105035.1 Pirellulaceae bacterium
ATGCGATTGAGAGTGCGAAACAGCTCCAAGATCGCGTGTCACAGCTCAAACCGGGTGAGAAAGTCGAGTTTCTTTACTACCGTGGCAGCATCGCGCGGCTGGTCGAAATCGTAGTGGGAAATGTTCCCGGTTCCGGCTCCGTAATGAGTCAAGGAAGTTCGACGATGCGACAATCCAATCCTGCTCTGCTTCCGGAACCGCCCCGTCCGGGTATCGTGGGCTCCAATATGTTTCCGCCAGAAGTTCAAATTACTCCCAAGAACGATGCGACGGCTGGAGCACTAAATAGCATTTTAGATTTAGGCAGTCTCACTCCAGTTGAGAGTACGCGTCCGTCACCTGCTGGCGTCCAGGCTGACCAGAATCTTCCTCGTGAAGCGGCTGGTGATGCTCAAGTGAAAAAACTGGAAGCGGAGAACGGTGAGTTGATGAAGCAGAATGACCAGCTCCGCAAAGAACTGGCTAGGGTCAACGGTGAATTGAAGACGACCCAAGCGAAGCTCGAACAAATTCTCGAGCTCTTGAAGCAGCGTTAGAGCGAATTGTTTTTAAGGCTCGAAACCGAATGGCCAATCTTATTCTCAACTGGCATTGAGTAGCACGGCTCTCCGAACCGTGAATTCATTGCGTTTCGGCTGGAGCCCTAGCGACTGAAGGCTCTGACCTCTGGCCCAAGATAAAGCTCATTCTTCGGTTGCTAGGGCTCCGTAGAAATGAAACCCTGCTCCCGCTTCGTTTGAAATTTTGACTTACCCTACCCGAAATAGTAGGGGCAATCACTTTTTCAGTTTGGGCAGGATAGTAACCCGGCAGTCCCAGCCGAAACGCAGCTAATTTTCGGCTCGGAGCGCCGACCTACTTTGTGTAGCTTGAAAAACTGTGTAGCTTGAAAAACCGATTAGCCCTGCTCTAAATAGGAGCTGCCTTCGACGGAGTCCTCAAAGCTGCTACACTGAGAATTGGTCGAGTGAGAGATGCCGAGTCAGAATGAGATGAGGCGTGCGAACCAGCAGCCTGAGCTTCGCAGTCGACCGCCCTTCCTCCCATGGTTGCACTCTGGAAAAGAACTTGCTTGCTTCAACCTTTGGTCGCTCGAAGCGTTGTTCCCTAGCACCCCGGGCTTGGTGGAATCGGTTGTCACACGCGCTGACTGTGGTTGGAATTCTAGTATTGGGCCAGTCTTGCGAGACGACGAGTGCCTGGGCCCAGCCTGCGAGCGACAGACCTGCTCAAGTCGACCAGCCCGCAGTCGACCAGCCCGCAGTCGATGCGCCGAAACCTATTGACGAAGTTTCGAAACCTGGGGCTGCGAAACCTGAGACTGCGAAACCTGAGACAGCGAAAGCGCAGGAGGTTGCGACTGAACAGGAAATTCAGCGTTGGATACTGCAGCTCTCGGACTCCAACTATCGCGTTCGGCAGAGGGCGTTTTGGAAATTGCGGGAGTCTTCCGAAAAGGCTTTACCGATTATTTGCGAAGTCCTCGATGGGTTGAATCACGACGCGGGGACGCGAGCCGTGGATCTGATCACGGAAATTGCGCTTTCCGAAGAAGTGGGGCTGCGGGTTCAAGCGATGGAAGTGCTCGAGTACACCGGACAGCAACAAACCTATGTAGGTCGCCTGGCTGAGAACTCCTTGAACGCAATTTCCGATATACAGGAGCAGCAGGCAATTGAGATCCTGTTGCAGCATGAAGCGAGAATCGGCCCGCGCGACTTTAGCCTAAACGGCCAGCTAGGGTATTCGACTGAGAACGCGTTGCACATCAATGAAGCGTTTACAGGCGATGAAGACGTCGTTCGCTGGATCCCTTTCGTCAAATCAGTGGAAACGGTTTGCCTGGAAGGCTCGAAGATAAATCGCAATATGCTCGAAGCGGTTTCACGGATGAAGGGTGTCGTGAACATCAAACTCAAAGACGTTTCTCTGGAAGAAGAAGACCTTTGGCTACTTGGACGATTTCGCAATCTTCAGCACTTGGGGTTGGTGTACGTAAAGCTCAAAGACAGTGCGGTTGATATCCTTGCCGACTTGCCAGTTAGCAGCACGATGAAAATCTATGGCACGGGGATTTCCGAAGCTGCGTTTCAAGAGTTGAAATCGCAGACGGGCGATCTTGAATTCTATTACGGTATGGGTGGGTTTCTTGGTGTGAGTCCTCGGTCGGCGGGAGGCACTGAGATAGCTCGTGTAACGGGTGGTTCGGCGGCCGATGTGGCTGGCATCCGGATAGGCGACGTCTTGAATAAAGTAGGTGGAACTGAAGTGAAGACCTTCGCCGACCTACGTGAACAGTTAGGGCAGTACACCGCTGACGAGAGTATCTTGATCACGCTCAATCGGGGCGGTCAGGAGATGGCCGTCAGCGTCTTGCTCCAGAAAGAACCCTAGTTGCGTATCCATGGCGAGTTCTCTTGAGCCTAAAGAGGATTGGGTACGCTCATTTCGCAGCAAACTGGTCCGATGGTACGAACGTGAACGTCGCGTTCTTCCGTGGCGTGGGACACGCGATCCATACGCGATTTGGCTCAGCGAAATCATGCTGCAGCAAACCCAAGTCGCTACCGTCTTGGGTTACTACGAGCGTTTTCTGACCACGTTTCCCACGGTCATCGACTTAGCGAACGCCGACGAACAAGAGGTGCTCAAGCTTTGGGCGGGGCTCGGCTACTATCGTCGAGCGAGACAGTTGCACGCAGCAGCCAAAGTCATTCGCGATGACTATGGAGGCCACTTTCCCGAAGACTTCGAATCAGTGCTCGCACTGCCAGGTGTCGGGCGATACACGGCGGGTGCTGTTTGCTCTTTCGCGTTTGAGCAACGGCAGCCAATTCTAGAGGCCAACACCAATCGGCTTTTCAGTCGTCTGACCGCACTTCGAGAGGACCCGCGCGCATCGGACTCGCAGAAGTTGCTCTGGGAGTTTGCGGATCGCATCTTGCCAAAGTCAACTGTAAGCAGAAAGGCCGCCGAAAAGGCTCGATTGGCGAAAAAAGACGGTCCAAGCGGCGGTCCTTTTAGCACAATCAACCAGGCGGTGATGGAGCTAGGGAGCCAAGTTTGCACGCCGAAGTCGCCCAAATGCCTGGTATGTCCAGTTCGAGAGTTGTGCCCGACGTTCGAGGCTGGCTTGCAACTGGAGATCCCCAAGGCTCCAGTCAAGAAGAAGCCAGAGCAGTTGGGGCATGCATTGGTCTTCGTGCTTTCTGAGGACCATGTTTTGATGCGGCAAAATCAACCCGGCCAATGGTGGGAGGGGCTCTGGGATTTTCCTCGTTTGGAAACATCGGCAAGGCTCAAGGAAGCGAAAGTCCAATCGGGAAAGAACGTTGGTCGTTGGCTGACGCAGACCGCCAAGCGACAGATAGAGGCGGACTTTCTGAGCGAGTTGGCCATTGAGCTTGAGGTTGCAGAACCCTGCTTTGAGTTATCTCATGGTGTCACGAAGTATCGTATTCGAGTCGTCTGCTTGCAGGCTCAGCTGTTAGCCCCGATTGATGACTCGTTGACACAGTACCGCTGGGTCTCTCTCGCCGAGTTAGAGAGCAGCGTACCGCTGACTTCAACGGCCAAACGCTTGGCGGAAGCCCGTCCGTGGCAAGAGTAAGTCTTGCACAGGATTTTGTTCCGCTTGGAGGCCAAAAGTCTAGAGCTTTCGAAGCTGGCCCAGTTGTGTTCTATGTAGCAAGCCGCCGCTAACGGGTTGTCTGTGTGCCGACGCGGATGCAAGCTCCTCTTCACAAGTCGGATAGAAGCTGTAAGAACTACTCCCGGTTGGTTCTTGAGGTTGGAATTGAACTATTCTTGAGTTCCGAGCAGCCAAAAAACTCGCAGAAATGGTGTCCCGAATTCATAATGGGCGTTCTGTGTTAAGTGTCTTGCTTTAGCGCGGGATACAATGGCCCTAGCTATCCCACTCTACGAGTCACATTTTGAACTCTACAACGACCTTCGAACCATTGAAGCAAGAAGCGGACCAGGTGCGCGTGGTTGACGAGACTGCAAAATTTGCCCTGATTCCCTTCGAGCGGGTAAGTGACTCGTTGCGTGCGGATTGGCGAGATATTCGCCAGAGTAGCTCGGACTTTCGGAGTCCGTTTTTCTCATTAGCCTTCCACGAACTGGTTTCCAGTCTCAATCCTGGAGTGGAAGTTGCTTGTATGCAGCAAGGTGGCCGGACGCGTGCCATTCTCCCTCTCCGCCGTGATTCACAGGGGCGAGCTAAACCAGCCGGAGGAGGCATCAATGATGCACATGGGCTGCTTTGCATGCCAGGTTTTGAAGTGCCTTTTCCTGAGTTTCTCCAGCGCGCTGGATTGAGGAACTACGCGTTTCATGCTGCACCGCCCGAGTCGCATGAAGCGAAGACCTTTGAGATGGGACGGACGCGTGCTTTCCTCGCGGACTTGACGGTTGACCCGGATGGTTACGCCGCGTTCCTCAAGAAACGCAGTCGGACGATTGAGAAGCAAGGCCAGAAGACGCGCAAACTCGGACGAGAAGTTGGAGAGCTGACCTTCGAATTTCAATCCCCTGATAGGCAGGTTCTTGAACGTCTCATTGCACTGAAGCGTAGTCAGTATCAGCGAACCCACACCTTCGATATTTTTAGTGTTCCTTGGATTGAACAACTTTTATTCGCTCTACTCGCGAAGAACGAGGGGGAATTACAGGGTGTGTTAAGTGTGCTGAGTGCTGGTGGTAAGCCAGTTGCGATTCACTTTGGGATTCGCGAAGGCGACTTGCTGCACTACTGGTTCCCCGTCTATGACCCAGATTTCCATTTTGGTTCGCCGGGGACTCAGTTGTTTTTAGACGTTGTGCGAGCCTGCGAGCGGGACGGTATCACGAAAATCGATATGGGCTACGGCGAGCAAGCCTATAAACACAAGCTTACGAATGTCATCACCGAGATGAGCTACGGATTGGTCGAAGCGAATCCTCTACGAAGAGCGGCATTTCGGTGGAAGCAGCAATTTGAAGGTGTCTTCAAGCGTTCGAAGATTCGCGAAGTGCTTAAGCCTTATGCTCGGAAGGTCATGCCCGGTTTTGGCGGTGATAAGTACTCCGGTTAAGCGACGAACTTCTTGGACCAAATTGACTTCTGTCACTGAGGCCTTGGTTTGCTGACGCAGAGGTGGTCTGCTAGTTTTGCAAGCAAAACCAGCAGAGACGCACTTGAGCCAGGGATGTTCGGATTGCCCGTAAAGACTGCGTAATCCGCAAACTCCCTCAAGCTTGCCTACTCGCACTGCCGAATGACATGACGGTGTGGCTCTACCTCCGGCAAATCGGAACGCCGGGGCATACTCTAGCGACGACCGAATATGGAAGCAGGGAAGCAGGATGCGCGCTCTACCATGGCTACTTGGGCTCTGCCTTTTGGCACAACCGGGCTGCACCCTTTGTCAGCCTGGGTTCTTAGATGACTACGCAACAGTAGGCGGCAAATGGCAACGAGGCAATCCAACGGATGGCCGAGTAGGTTCGATTCTCAGCCAACATGTCGCCGGCGGTGTTTCGCAAGGCTCAGGCTCGACGTCTCAGGTTGAGTACGCTCCCTATTCATTGGACGCCGGCACGCCGAGTTATCCACAGAGTGGCGTCGGTCCGACTCCACCAAGCATCATGGAACCCGACGGTGTGTTCAATGACATTCGCAGTACAAGCCCACCAATTGAACCAATTCCGATGCAGCAGCCTTAGTGCATCGGCCGCCTTAGTCCACCGCACCAGAAGCGTGTTCTAGCCTGGTTTAAGTCCAATGTCTTCACTCAGTTCAAGGCAGTTCAATGGACCTCGCGAATCTTGAGTATCGGCCACAGGCGCCCAAATCCTATTCTCCAAACATTGGTGTCGTGGGCTGCGGTGGAATTTCCGGGTATCACCTGATGGCGTATCGAAACGCTGGATTCGCTGTCACACGACTGTGTGACTTAGTTATCGATGCAGCGGAGAAGAGACGGGACGAGTACTTTCCCGATGCGATTGCGACGACGAACTTCCAAGAGATCCTTGACGATAACTCTGTCGAAGTAGTCGATATTACCACGCATCCGGCAGAACGTGTTGCACTCATCGAGGCAGCGCTGCGAGCGGGGAAGCATGTGCTTAGTCAAAAGCCCTTCGTGCTCGATCTTGATGTTGGCGAAAGTCTCGTGGAGCTGGCCAAGTCACAAGGCGTTTACTTGGCGGTAAATCAAAACGGACGGTGGGCTCCGCATTTTAGCTATGCTCGAGCGGTTCAACAAAGCGGTGTTCTGGGGGATGTTTTTGGTGCCCATCTGAGTTGCCATTGGGATCACACTTGGGTCCAAGGGACAGAGTTCGAAAACATCCGTCACTTGATCCTATACGACTACGCGATCCACTGGTTCGACATCCTACGATGCTTCCTGGGCCGCGATGCACAGCGAGTTTTTGCCTCCACAGCCCGGTCGCCGGGACAAACTTTGCGGCCAGATTTACTGGGGCAGGCTGCGATTGAGTTCGAATCAGCCCAGGCGACGCTCGCGTTTGATGCGGCGGTTCCCTTTGGTTCGCATGAGAAGACGTTTCTTTCTGGCACGAAAGGCGTGCTGCACAGCTATGGCACTGGCAATCAAGATCAGTCTGTTTTCGTGACGACGGAACAGGGGACGTACTGGCCGCGGCTGAAGGGCAAGTGGTTCCCCGATGGTCTGCAAGGTACGATGAGCGAACTGTTGTGTGCTATCGAAGAAGATCGACAGTGCTCTATCGATGCAGCCGACAACTTGAAGAGCTTGGAACTGTGCTTCGCGGCGCTACACAGTGCGGACACCGGACAGGCCGTGCAAGTCGGAGCGGTTCGGAAACTCGTCCCTTAGGACCAGCGACAGGCGGCCCACTTTGGTTTGTTGGCACCTGACGAATTCGCACGTCCGGGCTAAACTCGTTTGCCCATCGAAAACGCACCGTAAGTAGGACTAGGACGACTCAATTGAAACACTTCGGCGATCTGTTAGCGGAAGCTTGCCTTGCTAAAAAATCTGCGGTCTGTGTCGGTTTGGATCCGCGTTGGTCTAGTTTGCCCGACGGAATTCGAAATGGCGTAGATGATACCGACTTGGCTGCTGTCGCCCGGGCGACGCAAACTTATTGTTGCGAAGTAATCGACGCCGTCGCTCCGTTCGCTCCGGTCGTAAAGCCTCAGGCTGCCTTCTTTGAACTGCTTGGACCGCAAGGTGGCGTTGCCTTGGCAAACGTAATTCAACATGCACGCCAGCACGGCATGTTGGTGCTCCTTGACGGAAAACGCGGCGACATCGGCTCCACGGCTGAGGGCTACGCGTCGGCGTACTTGGGAGAAAGCAGTCCTTGGGGAGCAGATGCACTTACCGTGAATCCCTTTCTGGGCGACGACACGCTGGCCCCTTTCTGTAAGACGGCTCATGAGAATGGGGCCGGGATATTTGTGCTCGTAAAGACCTCCAATCCGGGCAGCGGGTTTGTTCAGGATTTGGAAGTAGACCAGCAAAGCGTGTCGGAACGAGTTGCCGGTTTTGTCGAGAGCAGTGCTGCCAGTCAGCTTGGTCAGCACGGATTCGGCAGCGTGGGAGCGGTCGTGGGTGCGACGTATCCAGAACAACTAGTTCGGATGCGTTCGATGATGGAACATGCCTGGATCTTGATTCCCGGGTACGGGGCTCAGGGTGGATCAGCCCGAGATGTCGCTGGCGGATTCCAAGATAAAGGGGCGCACGAGATGAGTTTGGGAGCTGTGGTGAACAGTTCTCGCGGAATCATCTTTGCGTATCGTCGTCCTGAATATGCAAGCTTGGGGTGGCAGGAAGCGGTCGCCAAGGCTTGTGAAGACATGAAGCTGGATTTGAGCGCCGCTATTGGCTAGTTCTCGGGTGTGGTCGTTTCTTCGCTCGCGTTGCCGCCTTTCTTTGGCCAATGCCGAATGCGTCAGCCCTATAGCGGTCTGGTTGCCCATGTGTCGTGGCGGTTTCGGCGGCGGAAGTCAGGCTAACCGAGGCTACCTGGGGAAATCGCAGTGCCATTGATTGCGATTAAGGGTGACCAGGAATATCATAGACGGCCTATAATCATGCGTAGTCGAGTGCTCGTTCACTCAACTCATCGGCGTTTCGGGTTCCGAAAGTGCCAGCTTGTAATACGATCATTCGCCCTGTCTCCGACAAGGCGGAACGATACTACTTCCCTGCCCTTCCCTGTGAGGTTGATGATGAATTCTGAATTGCAAAGACGAAAGTTTATCCAGCTTGGAGCTGCAGGCGCGGCGGGCGTCACCATGGCTGGACTTGCGAACGCTCAAGAGGCAAAGACTGAAGGCCAGAAGAAGGGGAAAGGCGGCAAGAAAAAGGGAAACCTTCCTTTCAGAATTTCGTTGGCAGAGTGGTCGCTGCACAAGTCCATTTTTGACGGCAAGCTCGACAACATGGACTTTGCCAAGACGGCCAAAGAAGAGTTCAAAATCAATGCGGTTGAATACGTCAATCAGTTCTTCAAAGACAAGGCCGAGGACAAAGCGTACTTGGGCGAGTTGAAGTCGCGGCACGATTCGCTTGGCGTAAAGTGCTTGCTCATCATGATCGATGGCGAAGGAGCACTCGGTGATAAAGATGAAAAGAAACGGACGCTGGCAGTCGAGAATCATCACAAGTGGGTAGAGGCAGCCAAGTTCCTCGGCTGTCACTCTATTCGAGTCAATGCGAAGTCCACGAACGACTACGCCGAGTCGCAAAAGTTGGCCGCCGACGGATTGCGCCGTCTGAGCGAATTTGCGAAGGATTACTCGATCAATGTGATTGTCGAAAATCACGGCGGTCTCAGCTCCAACGGCAAGTGGCTGGCAGAGACGCTGGCCTCGGTCGGATTGGACAATTGCGGTAGCCTGCCTGACTTTGGCAATTTTAAAGTCAGCAACGACGAGATGTATGATCGGTACCAGGGGGTGACCGAGTTGATGCCGTCTGCCAAGGCCGTGAGTGCGAAGAGTCACGACTTTGATGAGAAGGGTAACGAGATTCACACGGACTATAAGAAAATGCTGGAGATCGTGACCGACGCTGGCTACAACAGCTTTGTTGGAATCGAGTACGAAGGTCGTATGCTGGATGAGTACGCCGGTATCAAGGCGACGAAAAAACTGCTTCAACGTGTGCGACGACAAATGGTCAAGGAGCAAGCGGGAGCTTAATAAATCGAACGTGGTCGATCGGATTAGAATTTGATCGAATCGATGCATCGCAGGGGGAGTTTTACGCTCCCCCTGTTTGCGTTTGAGGAAGCCTCCTAAGTTTTAGGAAGCCTTATCGGAATGGGCCTGGTGCAGTGTGAGACGCCGCGATGCGGGCGTGCAGTGAGAGCTGCGGTCCGGTCAATTGCGGCGATTTGCGAAATGACGGTTCAAGAAACTGCCGAACGTTCGATGTTCGAATTGAAAACCGGCTGTCTCGATTTTCTGTGAGCTTACTCGGCAACTATTTAGGAGCAAAGCGTCGGCCATTTCTCCCAAAGCCAGCCGGAGAGCGAAGGCGGGTGCCGGAAGAATGGTTGGTTTCCCCATGGCTGCCCCGAGTTGGGTCGTGAATTCAGCATTGGTTAGCGGCTCTGGAGCAACCAAGTTGAAGGGGCCTTCGGCCGACTCGTTTTCGAGCATCCATACGATTGCTCGAACGCAGTCGATTCTCGAGATCCAGGACCAAAACTGTTTCCCAGATCCCAGCCTGCCTCCGAGCCAAAAACGGAATAGTGGCAGCATCTTTGCGAGAGCACCACCGCCGGGATGGAGGACGATGCCGAGTCTTGGGTGTGCAACTCGGATATTGGCATCGCGAATGATGTCGCAAGCCTGTTCCCAATCGTCTGCCACCTGACTGAGGAAGTCGTCTCCCGTCGGCGATTCTTCGGTGACCAACGCTTCACCACGGTTCCCATAAACACCGATTGCAGATGCGGAAACGACCACTTTAGGCGGGGCATTTAGACGGACGAGATTCTCAGCAAGAATCCGGGTGGCCTGTACTCGAGAATTACGAATCTCCGATTTAGCTGATTCGCTCCATCGCCCATCTCCAATCGATTTGCCAGCAAGATGGATCACACCATCCAAGTTCTCCGCCTGAGCTGGATTCAGAAGACCTGTGGTTGGATCCCAGGCGATCTCACTACGGTTGGCCGAAGATGCCGATGTGGCTCTATTGACTCGGATGATGGGCACAACTTTGTGCCCTGCCGCTTCGAGGGCTTTGGATACTTCCTTGCCGACAAATCCTGAAGCACCGCTGACTGCTATCTTCAAGGCGATTCCCCTGTCCGGTCAATTTCAGGAACGCGGTGTTGAGCAATAACACTGAGCTGATTCACTTTGTATTTATACCGGAATCGAACCCGCTTAGACTCTAAGCGGCGGGAATTACTGGAGGATTGACTTCAGCCATCCCCTGCAGTTTTTCGAGGGCTCGTTTCTCGAGCTGCCGGACGCGTTCTTTAGAAATTCCTAGTCGGTCGGCCAAACTCTGCAAAGTCTGAACACGACGATGACCGCCCAACGAAAAGCGTGCTCGGATAATCAGCTTCTCCCGCTTGTCGAGGAGATCAAGCATATCTTTTAAGTGAGAACGCAAGCCGTGCCACCTCTCTTCACTCATCGAGGAAGTGGACTCCTCTTCTACTACGTCTAGCCCGGTTTCGCTGATACTGTTTGTGACTTTCAATCGTTCGTCCTGACGTTCCATGACAAAACGGTAGGAGTTGCGGCGAACGACTTGGGTCGCGTAAGTGCTGAAGCGAAAACCGAGTTGGTAATCGAATTTGTCAACTGACCGAATGAGAGCCATGATTCCGTCGCTGAGGAGATCATCGAAACCGCATTGCGGATTCACGAACTTCTTCACGATTGAGATCACCAGTCGTATGTTGGCTTTCACGATCAAGTCACGATGCCAATTGGCGGCACGCAGCAGGCCCCGGACACGCTCCATGTCCCATTGTGAAATTGACTCATCCTTGCAACGCTCGAGGATTCGAAGTGCCTTGTAGCGGAGGTAGTTAACCCGTTGGAACAAAGCTCGCTCTTGTCCTGGGGTCAGCAGTTTCGTCTCGGTCAATCCCGCCAAGTGTGCTGGTAGGCTGACTTTCTTGGTGGCTCGTCGAGGGGCCTCGGTCTCACACAAGTCGAGGAATTCATCGCCCAGAATTGCTGAGTCTGCCGTCCCCAGAGTGAATTCTTCGCTGTGGATATAGTTTTGAGCTTCTTCGAGGACCTCTCGAAACTCTCTTCGACTGACGAAGTTGTCGTTAACTTCGGTACTCAATTGGCAATATTTAAGAAAAGCCGCCTCCAAGGCCTTACGTCGGAAAGTCCGGGTAGGCCCCCGTCGGGACTGTTTGGAACTGCTGGTGGTCGTTCGAAGAGCTGGCATTTCACTTACTAACGCAGGGGTGACGGCGGCGGAAGCGGTCATTAGCTGAACTCCGGTGGCTAAAACGATCAAAGCGTTCAATTCGCTCACGGTTCTAACGTTAGTTCGACGAACATGCAACTCAGAACTGAAGAAATAAAAGAAAAATGCGGAATCTGTGCAGATCGCAAGGTGACCGCTTTTCACTCTATCCGATGTTGTATACTCTTTAATAACGTCCTAAGCGTTCAAAACGTTCGCTCGAGGGCATTTAGGCTTTCGATCAAGACAATTGACAGGAATCGAACGTGGAAGAGCATCTCACAACCCGGCAGGTCGCAGAGGCTCTGAGTGTTTCTGAGTCTTCGGTCAAACGCTGGTGCAACAACGGAGCTATTCCAACAGTGCGGACCGTTGGCGGGCATCGCCGTATCCCGTTGTCGTCGTTTCTGAAGTTCTTGGAGGAAACGGATCGTAATGTCATGTTGCCGATTGCGGCGAAGGGCTTTGACCGGACTTCAGGCAATAGCCCGCAGCCAAATCTCTCCACTGGCGATCCACAGCAACTCTTTGAGATGGCGTTGAGTTCGGGCGAAGATACGAAGTGCCGGGATCTGCTCACAGCGGCTTACGCGAGGAAGGAAAGCCTGGCTTGGCTGGCAGACACGTTTATTTCAACGACGATGAAAGCATTTGGTGATCAGTGGAATTGTGGTGACCTGGAGGTTTACCAGGAGAGACGCGGCGTTGAGATTTGTGCAAGGCTTCTCTACGAATTCCGAAGGCTCATTCCCGAACCACCTGGAAACGGACCACTAGCGCTTGGTGGATCGCCCGAGGGAGATTTGTATTCACTGCCAACTCAAATCGTGGAATTAGTACTTCGCGAGGCCGGGTGGCGAGCGATGAACCTGGGTGCGAATTTACCCTTGCCGACGTTGGCTGCTGCAATCGAAGAGCATAGGCCGCGGCTGCTGTGGTTGAGTGTTTCCCACTTGGACGATTCGAAAAAATTCGTTGAGCAGTACGCTGAGCTTTGCAAGAAATTGCCGTCAGAAACAATTGTCGTTCTTGGCGGTCGAGCGCTGGACGATGAAGTTCGTCCACAGCTGGAGTACACCGCCCACTGCGACAACATGCAGCAGCTTGCATCTTTCGCGCAAGCATTGCACGGTCGAAGGCACTCCCTCGAGAGTTCTGAGAACTAGTCTGAACACTTGAGTTTTCCAAGTGTTGATCTCCCTTGCTGACGCACTTTCGTGCGTTCTGAGGAGAGGTTGCCCTAACACGACAATAATGCCGCAGGCAGCGATTTGCTGCAGCAGTTCCGAATCATGAAACAAGGCTATTCCATGGTCCCCAAGCAACTACACGGTCGGCGTCAATTTCTTCAAGCTTCCTCTGCTTTGGCGATGACGGTTGGCGTCTCGCAAGCATTCGGAGGAACGGTCCAGTGGCCGTCCTGGCGTGGCCCAAACCGTGATGGAGTTGTTGGAGGCGGCGAACTCCCTACCAGTTTGAGCGAATTGAACCTTGCTTGGTCAGCTTCTCTCGAAGACAGCTACAGTGGTCCGATCCTCGCTAACGACATGGTCTACACAACGGAAACCGTTGGTAGGCAGGATGAAACGCTGATTGCTCTGAGTGTGGAAACAGGCGAGCAAGTTTGGAAGCAAGCTTGGGCGGGGGCAATGAGCGTTCCCTTTTTCGCGAAGAGCAACGGTGATTGGATTCGTTCGACGCCCGCTACGGATGGGGACTGTGTGGTTGTTGGTGGTATGCGGGATGTCGTGGCCTGCTTTGATGCAAAATCTGGCGACGAGCGTTGGCGCATCGATTTCGTGAAAGACCACGGAGCCGCGCTTCCGCCCTTCGGACTCGTGTGTTCGCCAGCGATCGTTGACGACGCAGTCTACATGCAAGCGGGTGGTGCCGTTCGGAAAATTGATTTGAAGAATGGAGAGCTTATCTGGGAACAGCTGCCCGACGACGGTGGTATGTCCGGCGGCGCGTTCTCATCACCTACGCTTGCGAAGATCCATGGCGTAGAGCAGCTCGTCGTGCAGACTCGAACGACCCTGGGCGGCATCGAATTGGCGACCGGCAAGGTTCTTTGGAAACAAGATATCGCCGCCTTCCGCGGGATGAACATTCTGACACCGACGGTGTGGAACGATTGCGTTTTCACTAGCAGCTACGGAGGAAAGTCTTTGCTGTTTAGCCTCGAGCCGAAAGACGGCGAGTGGGGAGTTCAGAAGGTCTGGGAGAACGGAGCGGAAGCCTACATGTCGTCGCCAGTCGTGGTTGGCGATCACCTCTACATGCACCTGAGAAATAAACGATGCATGTGCTTAGATCTTACGACTGGTGCAGAGACGTGGAGATCGACACCCTTCGGGAAGTACTGGAGCATGCTGACCGATGGTCAAAATATTTTGGCTCTCGATGAGACTGGCGAGCTTCTACTTCTTGAAGCAAATCCGGATGAGTTCAGTGTGATCGAAAAACGGGCGATCACGGACGAGCAGGCTTGGGCCCATATCGCCATCGCTGACGGAAGTGTCTATGTTAGGCGGCAAAAGGGGCTGGACGTTTACCGATCGGCATAACCAAACTGTCTGAACCGATCTTGGCCCGCAAACAATTGGAAAATTGAAAGCGAATTTGCGTGGCCGAAGATTCTGACCTTACCCTGCGTGGTGCGCAACGTTCCGTTGACGAGTGGATTCAGTCGATCGGCGTTCGGTACTTTTCCGAGTTGACCAATCTTGCTCAACTGATGGAAGAGGTCGGTGAGCTAGCCCGAATCATGTCTCGCAAGTTCGGAGAGCAGAGTTTCAAGGAAGGCGAGGATGACAGCGAACTTTCCGACGAGCTCGCTGATGTATTGTTCGTCGTGATCTGCTTAGCGAATCAAACGGGCGTGGATCTGGAGCAAGCGCTCGTTGCCAACCTCAGCAAAAAAACAACACGCGACGGTCAGCGTCATCAACAGAACGAGAAACTCCGCTAAGACTACCGAGCGGATACAGCTAATGATGAATTCCCCTTTGTTTCGAACCAGAGAGAATTGCTGCGGAGCTTCATCGAGAAGATTGAAAGGAACACCATGTCTTTGACCATCATGAGACGCATCAAGTTCTGCGCGGGGCATCGGCTTTTTCAGCACGGTGGAAAGTGCGAGAATTTTCACGGGCACAACTACGTCGCCGAGATTTTTGTCACCAGTGACGAAGTCGACAGCGTGGGGCGAGTCCTCGATTTTTCGGACTTAAAGGCGCGGACCAAGGGCTGGATCGATGAACACTGGGATCACAGCTTCTTAGTTTATGAGCAAGATAAAAATGCGATACAAGCTCTTGAGTCGGTAGAACCGTGCCGCTTATTCAAATTGCCGTACAATCCAACAGCGGAAAATATGGCACGTTACCTTCTTGAAGTTATGTGTCCCAAAGTGCTAGAGGGAAGCGGCGCCCAAGCGACGAACGTCCGCATTTGGGAGACTGAAGAGTCCTACGCGGAAGCGAGCTTGGATTAGCTGGGGCGACCGCTTTTTTGCCGAGTAAATGTGCCAATTTTCTCGCGAGGTGTGAGGACTCCTGCAACGCTCGCCGGCAGCCATCGTGCACGCAAGGTCAGTAGGTTGCCCCTTGGCCACAGACGCCTTGCCAAGTAGTTTCTTCCGCGAGTTTCTTCCGAGGCAAAATTCGGTCCGACGAAACTGATACAGATTCGTTCTCTGCGCCTTCATCTATACTTGTCCTGGGTAAGCAGCCCTCAGTTTTCCATTTTGGTGCTAATTCCCGGCATCGTTTGGAGGCATGATGGAAGCCAAGCTGCTTGCAATCCCCCAGTTCGTTTTTAGTTTGCCAGTTAAGTTTCGAGACACCGAATGAAGAGCTCTCTTGGATCCAGCCTTGCTTTCGCGGTTGCGTTAATTGTCAGTGGTCGAGCTGTTGGACAAGGCTGGTCGATGAGTGACGTGGACCGTGACAATGTAGAGGTTCACTGGGCCGACTCGGGAGACTGGTTGTGGTACGAGGTCGATGCTGGACCGGACACATCGGAGTACTTCGTTGTGGATTTGGTGAGCGGAGAACGTAAGCCGCTCTTCGAGTCCACTGAGTTGTCGGCCGCTCTCGGCGAACAGATTGAACAAGAAGTCTCCGTTGCGGACTTGAGCGGAATGGTTGTGATTAACGTAGAACGCCAGGGCGTCGAATTCCTGTTTGAGTACGAGGGGCAGGACTTTCAGTGGCGGACTGGGCGTTTGTTGCCAATCGACGCGAATGAACTGGACGAGGCGTTTGATTACCAAGAGGTCTTCACACGGCTCAGACGTTCGCGATCTGGCGGTGGTGAGCTGGAAATGAAGGTGGCGAACGGAACTCAGGCATCTTTGACTTGCTTCTGGATCAGTGGGAGTGGTGAAGCGATCGAGTACGAGACGCTGACGCCGGGGCAGGAGTTTTCGCAACATACTTTCGCAGGGCATCTATGGAGTCTGCGGAATCCAAGTGGTGAAGAGGTTGTGCGTTTCATTGCTTCGCGAGCAACTCGTCGTTTTACAATTTCTGATGAAACCATCGAGGCGTTTCGGGAATTCGAGAAAGCCCCAAACCGAACAAACCGAATTCGTCGCTCACCATCCGAGTTTTACTTGGAGGACTTCAACGTCTGGAGACGCCAGCCGGAAGGCGATTTGCGGCTTACCAGCGATGGTAGTGCGGAGAATCGATATCAACGCGGATTTCAGGTTTCACCCGACGAGAAATTCTTGGCAGCGATTCGCGAGGAACAGGTCGAAAAGCGGCAACTCCACCTCGTGGAGTCGAGTCCTAGGGAGGGACTTCAGCCGCGGCATCGCACCGTCGACTACGTCAAACCTGGGGACCCGATCGACAGGCCTCGACTGCGGATTATCAATCTGGAAACACACGATTCCTTCGAATTGTCCGATGAGGTCACTCCGAATCCCTGGAGTATTTCACGATTGCAGTGGCTGCCTTCCGGTGAGCGATTGCTGTGCCTATACAACGAACGTGGGCATCAAAAACTTCAGGTGCACGCGATTGATCCGAGCACGGGCGAGACGTCGGCTCTAGTTGACGAGCGCAGCGAGACCTTTGTCGATTACTCCCAAAAGACATATCTGCACGTTGAAGAGGACGGGCAGCATCTGATCTGGGCGAGCGAACGGAGCGGATTCAATCACCTATATCGTGTGCCCATCGAGGTGACTTCAGATTCAGGCCAAGACGAAGAATCGGAACTGGAAACAGACAAGCAAGCTGTTCCCGAGCCGGCAGCCATCACGCAAGGTGACTGGGTTGTGCGCAAGGTGGTCGAAGTCGATGAAGCGGAAGGAGTTATCTGGTTTGAAGCGAGTGGGATCGTTGCTGGCCAAGATCCCTACTATCGGCACCTCTGCCGAGTCAACTTGGATGGGACCGGATTTGTGCGTGTCACAGATGGTGATGGTGACCACCGCTGGAAGTTTTCGCCGGATCGAAAGTTCTTGATCGATCGCTTTTCAAGAGTCGACATGCCCACGGTGACGACCGTTCGCGATGCGATTAGTGGCGAGATCGTTTGCGAATTGGAACGCGCGAATTGGCCGCGACTTTTGAACAAAGGGTGGACGGTGCCCGAGCGATTTGTTGCTAAGGGGAGAGACGGTGAGACTGACATCTATGGAGTCATCGTGAAGCCCAGCCGGACCATGGCCTCGGAGCAGCGATATCCGGTTGTCGAGAAAATCTATGCCGGGCCGCATTCGGCTCATGTGCCGAAATCGTTCTCTTTGTTGAGGCAAGAGCATAAATTCGCGGAGGAGGGATTCGTGGTCGTGCGAATTGATGGCATGGGAACTTCGCACCGTGGAAAGACATTTCATGATGTCTGCTGGAAGAACCTCGCGGATGCTGGCTTTCCAGATAGGAAGTTGTGGATCCGTGCGGCCGCCAAAAAGAACCCAGAGATGGACTTAAGTCGAGTTGGCATCTTTGGCGGTTCAGCGGGCGGGCAAAACGCGATGCGTGCGGTGCTCGATCATCATGATTTTTATCATGTCGCAGTGGCGGATTGCGGCTGCCATGACAACCGCATGGACAAGATCTGGTGGAACGAAGCCTGGATGGGGTGGCCAGTCGACGAATCGTACGTCGATTCATCCAATGTTGAACACGCACATAGGCTCAACGGGAAACTACTGCTGATCGTGGGTGAGCAGGATACCAACGTGGACCCAGCGTCGACGCTCCAAGTGGTTGATGCTCTGATCAAGGCCAACAAGGACTTTGATTTTCTGATACTACCCGGCGTTGGACACGGGGCAGCCGAGAGCCAATATGGCAATCGCCGCCGACTTGAATTTCTCAAGCAGCACTTGTTGGCAGTGCCGCAGGGATAGCTTTGTCTAAGCGTTCTATTACATGCTGCCGTGGACAAGGAAGCCCAAGAGTATCAGTTGAGCAGCGGCCACTGCGATGGCTACCACTGTAGCAATGCTCCTCTTCCAAGTGCCCAGGAACTCAAGCACTGTGAGCGTGATGAAATTGCCTGAGAATTTGGCCGTGATGAAGCAAGCGATTTGGTCCAGTTGGCATTCGGGGCCCGAATCGAGTTGCATTAACCAGCGTCCTATGGGATTGAGCTCAAGCGATGGAAGCGATTCGACATATTTGATCGTCAAGAAAATGTCGTACGCCGAGACCAGCCCGATCGTGAGTTTGCAAATCAGCAGCACCAGTGGACTTTGAATGGCACGTTTCGCGAGCGAAATAGTCCATCCAAGTTCCGTTTGGAGGTTCAGTAATGGGTAAACCGGCAGTGTCACTGGCAGGTTCATCTTTCGACTCTCTTGGGTGGAGAACAATCGCTGAGTCGTTTTGTTGGACTCGGCGGGGACGAATTCCTTTCGACGCTTCAAGCTAAGCAACTGCCGTGCGCGAGCGGGCCGAAAAGGAGTCGAAAATTTCGTTAAAGTCTCCTGGGCTGATGTAAGGGTCTGAGGTTTCCCCTTGGTGGTAGGGCTTAGGCGAGTGTAGCTCGCTTGGATCCACCGATTTTTGCAGCAGTTTTTTTAAAACTGCGGGCGGTCGACCGCTGGTTGCTGCGGTCTTGTGCAACCCTGCCAAAGAAACGTGCGGGGCGATGGCAGGAGCGTGGTGCGGAGAGGCAAGGGATGGGCGCTGTTGGCTAGCGTTAAGACTTCCAGGGTTTGCTTAAAGCCCCTAACGCTAACGATCTTCGGTTCTCGAGCGGGCTATTCGAAGTCGTCGTACTTGGAACTAGAGAGTACGGAGCTAGGAATGTTGTAACGTTCGGCGAACGTTTTCTCGCCAACCTGTGTTTGTGGGAAAGGATTTTCGTAGCCAAGCGAATCGCCGAAGCTGACGGACATGGCTCGGGCTGCCTGGACTGCAGAACCGTTGGGGTCGACGGTAGAGAGATGTTCGACGGCCTCCGTTATTTTGATGCTTGATACACTGGGCGGATTGTAAGTGACCATTTCTCCAAACTTCCGTTCTTCGATCAACCGGATGGCATGCGCTCCGTACTGCGTTGCGAGGCAGCGGTCAAAGTAAGTTGGCTGGCCGCCGCGTTGCAAGTGCCCGAGTACGACGCAGCGTGTTTCTACATCGAGTCGCTGCGAAATTTGGTCTGCGACAACTTCTCCAATTCCACCCAAGCGGGTTTGCGAATGCTCGTCCTGCGAATCCTGGGCCACTAAGTCTCCGCCGGGCAGCTTGGCCCCCTCGGCGACAACAACCAGCGTAAATTCTTTGCCCATTTGCTTACGCTGTAAGACTTTCGCACAGACTCCATCGAAGGTCCAATCGATCTCTGGCAGCAAGATCACGTCTCCGCCACCTGCGATCCCGGCGTGCAATGCAATCCATCCGGCATGCCGTCCCATGACTTCCAGCACCATAACGCGTTCATGACTCGCGGCCGTGGTGTGTAAGCGATCCAAGGCGTTGGCAGCGCAGGCAACGGCACTATCGAATCCGAAAGTGAAGGCAGTGCAGGCCAAGTCGTTGTCAATCGTCTTCGGTACTCCAACGCAAGGTGCGCCTGCTTCGAAGAGTTGTTGAGCGATCGAGAGAGAGCCGTCGCCACCAATGCAAATGAGGCCATCGATTTCGAGTTTATTCAGGTTGCGTTTTGCGAGGTCGATCAGAGCCGGGTCGACTTGCCTGGATTCGTTGTCGCCTACTTTTGCGGAGAAGCGACCCTTGTTGGTTGAGCCGAGGATGGTTCCTCCCTGGTCAAGGATTGTGGCTGTGTTGTCCAAGTTCAGAACCATCGTCTCTAGATCCGCCAATCCCTCGAAACCGCGGCGGAAGCCAACGACTTGGTAGCCCAGGTAGATGGCGGATTTGGTTGCCGAGCGGATCACGGCGTTCAGTCCTGGGCAATCGCCCCCGCCCGTTAGTATTCCAATGTTACGTCGTGTTGACACTTCGGATCTCAGCCCATCTAAAGAGTGTGTATTGAATTAGAACTGCCTCGTTGGCCCTCGCCCACAGCGGCTGAATTCGCTCTACATTCAACGGCCGTGGAGAGTTTATTGGATCTGAGTGTTTTTTGCAGCGGGCTGTCTTAGCGTGTACCTACGGTAGAGCCGATAACTTAGGTATGTGCCCATACCGCTGACTCAATGAAGGATACAGAACTTGAGTGACATCAATGAGAAACGCGCCATCGATTTGGTTATGAAACTGATGGCGGTCCCGGGCAAGAGTTGTGAAGAGCAGGAGATGGCGGACACGGTTGTCTCGGTCTTGAGCCAAGCCGGAGTGCCAAAGACTGCGATCAGCTATGACACGGCCCACAAGCGTTCACCCGCAGGAGGCGCACTCGGGAATCTGATCGTCAAGCTACCTGGAGAACGCGGGCGAGCACGTTTGATGTTGTCGGCACATTTGGACACCGTCCCAATCTGTGTCGGTTGCAAACCTAAGAAAGTTGGTAAGCGAATTACGTCGGCGAATCCGGATACGGGACTCGGCGCCGATGACCGAGCTGGAGTCGCGGCTGTAATTCTGTCCTACCTGGAGGCGAAGGAAGCGGCAGAAGCATCGGGCGTTGCGTTGCCGCCGATCACCATGTGCTTCTTCGTCCAAGAAGAAATTGGGCTTCACGGAAGTCGCTTCATGGTTCAGTCCAAATTGGGCAAACCTTCTATGGCTTTGAACTTTGATGGAGGTGACCCTTACAAGATGACAGTCGGGGCGACGGGCGGCGAGCGGATGAAGATCGCTTTGAAGGGACTCCCAGCCCACGCGGGCCTTGCACCCGAGGAAGGGGCGAGTGCCTTGCATGCGGCGGGGCTCGCTATTGGTGATTTGGTGCAGAATAAATGGCTCGGACAAGTGCGCAGGAAGGGCCTGAAAGGAACTAGCAACATTGGAGTCGTTCAGGGCGGGAGCGCGACCAACGTCGTAGCGCCTTCTGCTGAGGTCACCGCGGAGGCCCGAAGCCATGATGGCCCGTTTCGTAAAGCCATTGCGGACGCAATTGAAAACGCTTTCCTCAAAGCGGCAAAACGCACAAAAGCCAAAGATGGGACTGTCGTTGAGGCGATTGTCGAGCGTCGTGTGGACTACGAGTCGTTTCGTTTGGATCCGAAATCGGAGGCAGTCAAGCTGGTTGCAGCGTCGATCGCCTCGCTTGGCACAAAACCTAAGCAGACGATTTCCAACGGAGGTGTCGACGCCAACTGGCTCAATAAGCACGGTATCCCGACTGTAACCGTGGGGTGCGGGCAGCGGGAAGTTCACACGGCTAACGAATGGCTTGATATTCCTGACTTTCTGGCAGCGTGCCAGATCGGCAAGTCGATGATTTTGCAATCAATCTGAGGTGTGCCAGTGAATGTCGACGACGAATTGTGCCTCTGCTTTCATGTCAGCTGGCGAAAAGTGATTAACTACATTCGCATTGAGCGGGTGCGGGTGCCAAGTCAGGTTGCTGAATGCCAGAGTGCGGGGACTGGTTGCGGATGGTGTCGAGCTGCCATTCGGCGATTGGTTGATAAGGTCGGTCAGGATCAACCCGATGCATCGGAGTTGGAGATCTGGTTGAACGAATCGTATCCGAAATCGAAAGAGTACGTAGATGGAAGAATGCAACACATTGCACAGGGGAAAGGTCAGCCTCCGAGTTGATTTTGGGCTGTTTGTTCAGTCCATTTTCAGCCCGCGTGGGGGCTACTCGATTGGGAGATATGCGTCAAGTCGCAAATACAGATGTGCACCAATTCCAAGATCAGTACTGGGAATTTCTTACAGCGGCGTCTATAATCGATTCGTCGTAACCAACAGCGTCTCTCGTGACTCACTGACTGTCTTTCGCATGAAAGCAAGGGTTTGAGAATCCATTTCTCTACGTGGTCGCGATTGAGTACTTGCCACATTCAAATGTTGTCCGAGTAATCGGGCGATTCCCCCTCCTTGAATTGCTGGTTGGTTATCGATGGAACAGGGACGAGGCTTACTGACGGGGCGTCAGGCGAAACAGATTTCGAAACAGCTCCGCGTTTTTTCTATGATTCTTCTCCATCCCCTTTTCTGAAGGAGCCTCAGCATGGTTGGTCGCGCTGCTACTGCTGTAAAGTCTAAATCAACGTCTAAACCTCGAGCTTCAGCGAAGACTGCAAAAGCCAAGACGGCTACTGTAAAAACCACCGCTGCTAAGACGAAGGTTGCCAAGACGAAGAAATCGACTGCTACCGAAGAAACCGCTGAAACCAAAGTCGCCGTTGCCGAGAAGCCAACTCGCACTCGACGCAAGGCTAAGGCGGAAACCAGAACTCGAATCTACTGGGCTGTGTTCAACCAAGCTTTGAAGCGAGTCGCCGTGTTTGAATTCGACCAAAAGGGTGAAGCTGAAAAGCGAGCTGCAAAACTGCAGAAGTCCTCTGGCGAGGACCACTTCATCCAAAAGATAAAAGCTACGGTTCCTGCGTGACTTTGACGTTTGGCGAAGCTTTAGTGTCCTGAGTCGAGTCCACCACAGAGTGTGAAATGCGAATCGCCCCAGCCGAGTTTGGTTGGGGCGATTTTTTTATGCGCTAATTCTTGGGCGTCTTATGCGTTTCAGATGAGCCAAGCTGAAATGCCTAGGCTAAAGTGCCCAAGCTGAAATACTCCTGGGCTTACTTCAATTTGCCAGCGGCCCAGAGCGCGCCGCGGACGACAATTTGTTGGAAGTGTTTGTCTGCAAAAGTCGCATTGCTGTGTCCATAAGTCGTGCCGAACACGCGGGCCTTGCCGTACTCATTCACCCAAAAGCAGGGATGTGAGTCGCCCGTGTCTTCGCTTTTGGAGGTGGCCAGCGGAGTTGCGTTTGGCCAGACGGTTTCGATTACATAGAGTTCATCTTTCGGGGTTACCCAATCGCTTGGGAAGTCCTTCATGATCGGATGTTCTGGCTCGACAACTTTGACCGGATAATTCGATTGATGGTCATGCTTGCGACTCGTCACTCCAAGGAACTTCCGCCAGTCATCGACTCGCGAAGCACGGTACGTGTGCATTGCACAGTGAATAACGACCGCATTGGTTCCGGCTTCGTGGGCTTTGGTGATCTTCTTGATGTACGCCTCGTCTTTCGTGTTCGCAAAACACTCGTTGTGAATCACGACGTCTTGCCCCTTGGCCCAGTCCGGATCTTCGTACAGATCAATTTGTGCGGTGGTGCCCGAGCCGCCTTCGTTGACGACGGTCCACTTGACGTCGATTTCTTGAGCTTCGAAGGCCTCTTTGAGTTTCTCTGTCTGGAATTGGTAGTCGTGACAACAGCCACCGGTGATGAGCATGATATTGACTTGCTCAGCTATCACCGTTGTGGCGGAGATCGTGCAGAGGGCTGAGACAATGAAAATGCGTATCAAGTTTGAGCGAATTGAAGAGTGAAGGAAAAGCGACATCGATGCTCCAGGGGGGTACGAGGGAAAGTTGGGGAATGGAGTGCTTTGGATGGTTATCAGTATTCTAGGATAGGCGTGTCTTAGACAAGTTCACTGAGTTGAGTGAGGTACTTGGGCACTTCGTTGATGGGTGCCCCCTGCCCTTCAAACTCGAGAGCTAGCCAACCGCTGTAGCCTGCATCTCGCAGAATCGAAACGATGCGGCCGAAGTCAGCTTCTTCCTTAGCTCCATTCGGAGCGACTTCTGTCTTGATCTGTGCGTTGACTGCGTAGGGTGCGATCTTCGCAAGTTCTGCGTACGGGTCATCTGTCGAACGGAAGTTACCGGAGTCGAAGTTGATGCCCAGCGCGGGTGAATCCACTTGCTCAATAATGGCGAGAAGGTCTTTGGCGTACGCGGTCACACCTCCGTGATTCTCGAGCGCGAGAATAACGCCTTTGTCTGCAGCATACTCGCACGCCACGCTCAAGTTTTTAGCGCATCGCTCTAGGGTCACGGGGAGTTCTTCGCCGGCAGCCTGTTTTCCGGCAAAGACGCGAATTGCCGGAGCTCCGATTAATGCGTAGTAGTCGATCCATTTTTTTGTGTGTTCTATGTCTGCCTTGACTTTGGCGGAGTCGACTTGGCAGAAGTCGTTTCGGATCGCGCCCCCGGATGGACTGATGCCTCGCAAGTGACAATGTCGTTTTAGCTTCAGCAGGTATTCTTGGGTAACCTGCTCAGGAAAGTAGTAACTGGTTAGTTCTGCTCCGGTGAGTCCCTGCTGCTGGCAGAAGTCGACGAAGGAAAGCAGGTCCATCTTGTTCGGTTCATTGGCTTTGGGTGCCAAATACTGACGCATCGAATAGGCGGCCAAGCTCAATTTCAGTGTTGCAGGTTTGGGACGTTCAAAAGGGTCGATCCCGAAACAACTTTGTGGAGCAAGGCAAGCTACGGCTCCGGCAGCCGAGGCGCTGGAAAGAAATTGGCGGCGTTTCATCGTGTGACTTTCTTTTGGTGGGAAGAGGTTGCCTCAAGAACGGCGCTAGCTGCTCTTTGCCCGCTCGCGTTGCTTGAGGCCGGCGGGAGGAAGATCGCGAGCGGCTATTGTAGCATCGCAGGGCTGCTCCTAAGCACCTAGGAGTTGACGTTGCCGGGGCTCTTCAGAGTTTCACCGGGCTACTGTGCAACCGAATTGGAAACTCTGATTTGCCCTGTACCTCCCGAAGAGAGCTACTGAGCGTTGTCGAGCAGATCCACGTAGAATCGTGAGACGTGATTGGCGAGGAGTTCGAAGGGGACGCCGACTGCCTTCTGGAAATCGCGGGTACGTTCCCTAGCCGTGTAGTCGCCAAACGGCCTGGCTCTTTGAACTCGCATGAGGGCTTGGTAGCGAGAGGGCATTTTCTCGGCGAGGTAGAATGAGAGAGACCAAGAAAGTGCGTACGCAAGTTGCGTGTTGGACTGGAATAAGTCGTCGGAGGCTACCAGGTTTTGCAACAGTGGCTTGAGTCGTTCGGGATCGGTTAGGTTTGGAGCGGCAGTCTGAAGTTGGTAGCCGTGGACTCGATGCTCGGTGCGCGAGCGTCCCAGTCCGAGCTCATAGACTTCCGGGCGTTCAAACATGGTGGCCAAGCCTTCCGCGAACCATAGAGGATTGCGGAACAGACGCTCGTGAACTCCCGTGTTGTAAGCGATCTGATGAACCGCTTCGTGCACGATGGTGGCTTCTGTTTCGTCCCAGTTTGTACCGTTCCGGCCCGGGATTTGGTACAAGATGCAGCGATTCGAGTGGGTGAAATAGCCGCCGACGGCCTGAGAAGGGAGTTTGCCTTTTTCGCGGGCTGCATACGCTTGAAACTGATTGCGTGTTGGAAAGACGATCACCACAAGTGGAAAGTCTGGACGGCGGAGGTTCCAGCCGCGGACTTGGAAGTAGCGTTCGTAACCTGCAAGTAGAGCTGAGAAGCGAGCTTGCCAGCGTCGGACTTGGCCCTTGGGGGCGGCGATCACGTAAGGACCGGCGACGCGCGTTTCGAACTGCGCACCCAGCTCCCTTTGCAATTCGACTTTGGCCTCCAAAGGACTCTGTGGGATAAAACCGCGGGAAGTTAGACGATGCGAGGAGACGTCTGCGGCAGGGAAGACTTCTAGCTTCCCCTCTCTTGTTAATAGTGCAATCTCATGGCTGCTCCAGTGCACGGGCATCCCGGCGACGGTCGAAGTCCGTCGCTGTACTTCGAGGACTTTGGGGCTCTCGGCGTGAATCTGCCCGCTGAGTACAAATACAACTAAGAGTGCCAAAGGGCTTTTTAAGCAACGCATGCGGCGATGTTGATGAACTCGTGCGTGGGGGTGAAAATGCATAAAGTGTGCTCGTAATTCCAATCTTCGAAAAATTGTGGGCAGATTGGACACTGCCATGCATCTCTGTCGGCAACCAGTGCGTTGGCCGTGCGTTGGCCAAATCGCTGCGGCTTGGGAGGAGAGTGCTCTTGAACTGTAGGATTCAGATAGTTGGAACCGCGAGCGTAGAGTGGGGTAGGATAGCGACTGGGCAGCGGAGACACTGATGAAGCGTTCGACTCTGCGGGTTGTGTGTTTTTCTCCGCGAGCCTCGATGGGCCGTTGGACGGCTTGAAGTTGCTAGACTTAAATCGAAGCAAGTAGCGATTACTGTCTCGCGAAGAGTGCTAAACGTTGGGAACTCTCTGTCGGTAAGTCGGGGACGAGGCCACGCGATTTCGGTGACTCGAGGAATCTCGGAAATAGACGATGACATGCGCGAAGAAATAAGATCGGAAGTGCGGGCAATGAAGTCTTTTTACGTCGGAACGAAAATCAATATGGGACAACGAACCGGGCTAGCAGGAGTGGCTCAGCTGCTCTGTCTCCTCCTCCTGTTTGCAAACTCGGCTAGTCGCCTGGCGGCGCAGGCCGAGTCGGACGAGCAAAGTGATGCTCCAGTAAAAGTTGTGGCGGAAGCGGAGGTACGACCCTTGCTGTTGCAATTGGAAGCGGCGACGCTCAGCGAGCGTGACGCGGCCGAACGCGGGTTGATCGCGTTGGGGGGATCCGTACTGCCCTTTCTACCGAAGGTGGATGACGATACGTCGGGGGAGATGAAGATTCGCTTGCAGCGTATTCGGCAGTCGCTCGACGAGGTGGATTTAGAGGCGTTTTTTGAGGCGTCGAAAATCACGCTTGAGGGATCGATGACGGTCAGTGAAGCCATCGAAGAAATCATGGATCAGACGGACAATGTGATCGTGCTGCAAGGCGACGACGCGGCTGGCGACATTGAAATCGTGCTGTCAGCAACGGAGCAACCGTTTTGGGATGTGATGGGATTCATCATTGCCGAAGCCGGTTTGCGTATCAACGCGTTCGGCACAACCGAAAACGAATTGGTGCTCGCTCCAGGTGGTGGAGTCAGTAGTGATGCGCCTCCGGTTTTCTCAGAGGGACCGTTCCGAGTCGAAGCGTCTTTCGCGCAGGCGACTCGGCAATTCAGTTCACGGCTCCCCGGGCAACTCCAGGTCTCGATGCTGGTGACCTGGGAACCACGGCTGGAGCCGGTTTTTCTGCAGATTCCGATGGCTTCGGTCGAAGCAAAAGTCGGCGAGGATGTCGTCATCAACGCGACGAATCCGCAGGCGGCTCCGGAGATTCCGCTGAACTATGGCAGCACGACTCAGGTGGATCTACAACTAGCCCTGCCAGAGAGATCCGTTCCAATGCTAGACAAGTTGTCCGGTGAATTCGTGATTGCTGTCCCGGGCGAGCGGCATAAGTTTGAGTTCACGAAGTTTGGCAACGGAGCGCGGCAGACGGAGAAGTTTGGCGATGTAGCAGTCATTCTCGAAGGCGCACGTCGAAACGGCAAAGTCTATGAAATGCGGGTGAAAGTACAGTTCGGGGATGGCCAAGGCACGATTGATTCGTTTCGCGGCTGGGTGCTTTCTAATCAAGCCTATCTGTTGGATGCTGGGGGGAATCGAGTCGAGAACTTGGGCCTCAACACTTATGGAATGTCTAGCAATTCGGTCGGAATTGCGTATTTGTTCCAAATCAATGACGATCCGAACAAGTTCACTTTGGTGTACGAGTCGCCGTCATCGATCACCAAGCAGCGTGTCCGATACGAGCTCAAAGATATTGCTTTGCCTTAGGTCGTGCAGCTGAATGCGTGGCGGTGGACTAGTCGATTGGTCATGGCTGCGCTCGTTGCCTCTGTTAGTGGAGAGCCAATTGGAGTTATCGCATACAGACGAATTTGCATTCAGACGCCCGAAGCATTTCGCTGAGCATTGGTGGCCTGATGGAGGGTGGATTGCGTTCCGTGGATTGCTTCGGGCGGCACTACTCGGCTGCCTAAGTCTGCTGTCGGCAATGGCTATTGCGCAAGAAGCTTCCAAGCCCTTGGGATATGTGGGCAAGATGCCGATCACGGCTGCCGAAGTGGATCTTCTGCTCGGCCGAGAAGCCGGGAGCTCTGGCAAGCTGGAAAGTGCTGCGCTGGCAAACGCTGTTGAATTGCTGGCGAAGCAGCGGCAAGCTCTGCAGGCTTTGCGCTCGATTGGTTTGGCCTCTAGTCGTGCTGAAATCGATCTGTGGCTTCTGGAAAACGCTCCCGCAAGCCAAGCGAACAGCGAAGCTGACGAAGTACTGAGCTACTTGTCTGAGAAGTCGAACGTGACTCGCGAAAACTATTTGGACTACGTCAGTTTTCGACTTTCTTGGCAGCGATACTTAGCCAAGCATTTAAACGCTGCCAACTTGGCGACGCATTTTGCGAAACAGAAACGTCGCTTTGACGGCACGACATTTGATATCGCTATCGTTTCCATTCCAGTCCCACCAGGCGCGGGAGACGAACGCCAGGCGGCAACTGAAAAGCTCGCTGGATTCGCAAGAGCTGTGCGCGCGGAGCGGCAGGCCCAAAGTAGTGCGTCTGCGCATCTCAACGACATGGCGAACGAATACGGACTCGCGGCGAGCAGCAAGTCCCGAGTTCGAGGGATTGGTGACTTAGAACACTCTGTCATCGATGCGCTCCTGCAGTTGAAAGCAGAGCAGCTTAGCGAGCCGTTCAATACGGCTGGTGGAGTGCATCTCGTTCAGCTCGAAAATGTCTATGATGGCGGTCGTGAGTTGGCGAAAGTGCAAGGCGAAGTACGGTTACACATGTTAGTCTTCCTGCTCGATCGGCTTGCCGAACGTGGTGCGAAGCAGCTGCCTTTCGTGGCCAGCAATTGATTGATTGCTAGGAAGAGATTTGAGTGCGCGCGGTTTGCGGGCTGACTATCCAGGAGAAAGTGCGTTGAAAATTGTTCGTGGTTCGACACTCGCGTATGAAGCTGCTTCGCATGAAGATCCAAAGAATCCTGGCGTCTTAAAGAAAGTACTGGCAACCCAGGGCGAGCTTGAGAGTGGCCGCGTGCCGATGCTGAATTGGTCTTTGCTACGCGTGGGCAAAGCTTTTCAAAGGCACTATCACGAGAATATGCAGGAAGTCTTCGTGATCATCGCTGGCCAAGTCGAAGTGTGTGTGGAGAACGGTGAGAAGGGAATTGAGGAGATTCTTACCGCTGGCGATGCCATCATCATCGACCCCGGGGAAATTCACTCAATGCGTAATTCGGGAACCGAGGATGTGACCTATTTGGTGTTCGGAATCGCGGGCAGCGAGGCTGGGAAGACGGTGGTCGTCGATTGATCTGTCAGTGTCCAATTGCATGGCCTTGAGGTCCCCTCGACTTGCAATCAAGCGACCTGCAAGCAAACGACTTAACCGCTAGTTCACTCGTTCAACGTAAATTGGACTGCAATCCGGGGATCGACTTCGATGCTCTAAGAATTTGGTTTTCCCGAAGACGGGTTGGGGCCGTAGAAAAACGGTTTGGGTTTTGTGGCTCCAACCGGCAGCAGAGGGTGTTCGGGCATTACGACGAAGTCAGGTGCAGCGATTTGTAAATTGATTGGCCCGTAGCAGAGGTTAAATTCCTCGATAAACGCCCCAGTGTTCTCTTCGGGCAAGCAGATCCCGCCCACGACTTTCTGGTCTTGCTTGATTTGACCTTCCAATGGGTCGCGATCCGACTTTGATGACATCTTCGAATTTCCAAAAAGTTGCGACTGGTCACAGGAGCATCCTGACGTTGCTCCGCTCGAATTCTACCTTATTTGTGAGTAGAGGCCAGTTCGCAGGCTATGGGCTCAGGGCCAGTCCGATTTTCAAGCTACACAAAGTAGCTCCGATCTCCGAGGCGAGAATATGCGGCGTTCCGGCTGGGACATCCGGGCTACAATCCTGCCCAGACTGAAAAAATGATTGGCCTCAGCAATGGGCTAGCACCCTATTGGAGTACTTTCGGATGTCATTTCAAAGAGCCGCGTGATCGTCCGAAGTTTTTCTGGACTGAGTGAGCCCGTTCGAGTTTGATCTTCGTTTTGTGAGCTGGGATTGTGGTTGCTGGAACTGTGCGCTTCCGAGCTCCGTTCATTCGGTTCGCAAACTGCGCCACGCACCCCAATTGCCTCAGCTCCCAAGCTGAGAAGCAAAGAGATCTGTTCCGCGCGCAGACTGCCGGCCAAGACTAGATTGATACCTCTTCGTTGGCAGTCGGCCAAACAGGTTTGAATTTGAGCAATTGGCAGATGAGCAAGCAGATTCTTGCCGTCTTTCACGAAAGTGTCGATCAGCAATCGCCTGGGCGTTGAGGTGACGCCGGTTCGTTGCTGGTCGTCCAAGAATCGTATGATTGCCTTCCAGTTGGGGGCTCCGTTATTTGAACCATCGGCGTAGAACACGGGGACTAGCTGACAACCGCGAAGCTCGATGTCGTTTTGTAATTTCTGGAGCGAGGACTGCCAGTTTGCGTTCGAAAGATTCGACATCCCGACTTTGGCGACCGGAAACAACTCAGCGAGCCGCAGTGCTTCGCGGGTTGCTCCCGCATTGTTTGGCAGGTCGTGGAGTTCGCCTAGAGCCACACTGCGGCAGGCGTGATTTTCCAGGCTGGAGTAGATATCCATCGCAGAATCGAAAGACGGCCTGCCGAGTGCTCCGGTTCTTGGCTCTTTGACGTCGATCCAGTAAACCCCATGTCGAATCGCCAATTCCGCCTCTTCTCGGTTCCGAATGCTGACAAGCAAACGAGTGGCGTTGGTCGATGTTCGGAGCGTTTCGGTTGGTGGCATAGCGTCTTAAGTCGAGGGAGAACTTCGTGGTAAACCACCAAATGAGGGCGGTAGGATCGCTGCGATTCAACGCGTGTGGTTGGCAACTCTTGAGCTGCCGAGTTTAATGGTTAGCCTTGAAAACTCAAAGCCAAGGCCAATCATGCGTGGTGATAAAAGCGTGCCGGGCGCCGTAATCCTCAATGCAATAAATTGATCCAAGTGAGTCAACGTCCGGATTTTACTCTCGTTGAAGATCAGGCCGAGTATCAGGCGATGTTGCCTGTCTTAGAGGCATCTGATGTCATTGGCTACGATACCGAATTTGTCGCCGAGGACTGTTACCAGCCCGACTTGTGCTTGGTTCAACTCTCGACACGCGATTCGATTTTTGTCGTAGACCCTAAAGCCGTTGATATGTCGGCTGCGTGGGACCTGCTCGTCGATGGCGAGCGGCTGGTCATCGTGCACGCGGGTAGGGAAGAAACGCTGTTCGTGCAAAAGGCGACGGGCAAGTCGATGCCACGGTTGTTTGATGTGCAAGTTGCATTGGGACTGCTTGGCGGGGAATACCCCGCCTCTTATGGCAAGTTACTTTTGCGGATCTTGGATATCAATGTTGCGAAGGGCGAAACACGGACGGATTGGCGGAAACGACCGCTCTCCCAAGACCAATTGAACTATGCAGCCCTCGATGTGCTACATCTGCCGGAACTGTACGACGTTTTGAAATCTCAGCTAGCCGACCAAGGAAGGCTGGCCTGGTTGGAAGATGAAATTCAAGCTCGTCAAATTGCACTGCGGCATTTTACGCAGCAAGAATCTTGGGTTCGGATTTCAGGTATCCAGTCGTTAAGATCGAAACAGCTCGGCGTTGCACGCGAGTTGTGGTCATGGCGTGAGGAAAGAGCAAAGTCCAAGAACATGCCCGCTCGGCGGGTACTTCGGGACGACTTGATTGTGGAGTTGGCGAAGCGTGGGCTAACCGATGAAAAACGCATTGCTCAGATTCGTGGTATGCACCACTCCGGTTTCCAACGCTTTTTGCCAGACATTGCAAGGTGTGTTAGGAATGGGCTATCGGCGCCGGTGCCAGAAGCACCGTGGGCGAAGCGAATGCGTCGCACCAAGCCGCCAGCATTGCTACAGCAGTTCTTGTCGGCGGCCATGAGTTACCAGTGCCGGAGTCATAGCATCGCTTCGTCAATTGTTGGAACGACGGATGACGTAGGGCGATTGGCGGGTTATTGGATCGACGGAAAGAGCTTGGACGAAGAGCACGACGATTTCCCAAATTTGCTTCGCGGGTGGCGAAGGGAATTCGTGGGAGATCCACTTCGCGACATTTTCCTGGGACGCCGAGCTCTGCGGGTGCAAGATCCGCACAACGACATGCCACTTGCGTTGTGCGATATCGACGCTCCTGAATAGCTTGCTTCAATCTCTCGGTCACTGACCGTGGATTTCCACCGGTTCAACTTAAGTTTACATTGGCTGGCGGAGGGGGTGCTGCCACTTAGGCTGTCTCCCTTCAAAAACACTCGACAGCATGAGGGCGGCGTATCGTGGCAGGTTTTGGCATCGTTGGTTGCGGCATGATCGCAAATTTCCATTGCAAGGCGATTGCAGATATTGAGGGCGCCGAGTTTATCGGTGGATTCAATCGGACGCCGGAGAAGGCCCAGCAATTGGTCGGAGAGTTTGGCGGAACGGCTTACACGAATCTGGATGAAATGTTGGCCAATCCTAAGGTCGACATCGTTTCCATCTGTTCGCCTAGCGGAGCTCATATGGACGCTTGCGTCGCAGCGGCGAAGGCTGGCAAGCACGTGATTGTCGAAAAGCCTTTGGACGTGACTTTGGAAAAATGCGATGCGATGATCGAGGCTTGTGAAGCTGCGAACGTCAAACTGGCGACGATTTTTCCGTCACGTTTTCATCGCAGTAGCCGACTGCTGAAAGAGGCCGTTGAGCAGGGGCGATTTGGGCAGCTCGCTTTGGGAGACGCCTACGTGAAGTGGTTTCGAACGCAAGAGTACTACGACAGCGGCGCTTGGCGTGGCACTTGGGATCTGGACGGCGGTGGAGCACTGATGAATCAAGCGATTCACAGCGTCGATCTTCTGCTTTGGCTCATGGGACCTGCGGAAGAGGTTATGGCTCATACGGCGACTGTCGGGCACGAACGTATTGAAGTCGAGGATGTTTGTACCGCGACAATCAAGTTCGCCAACGGGGCTCTGGGTGTTGTGGAGGCGACGACTGCCGGGTTCCCAGGCTCGCTCAAGAAGATTGAGCTTTCGGGTTCGAAAGGAACAGCCGTTCTCGAGGAAGAAGACATTATTAAGTGGGAGTTTGCGGAAGCATCCCCCACAGACGATGCACTGCGCGAGGAAATGCAGGGAAAGACGACGACGGGCGGTGGGGCTGCCGATCCGGCTGCTATTGGGCATCACGCGCATGCAGAGCTGTTTCGCGATTTTCTCGATGCGATTGAAAACGACCGAGCGCCGGAAATTGATGGTATCGAAGGTCGCCGAAGCGTAGAGCTTATCGTTGCCATCTATCAAAGTGCCAAAACCGGTTGCGCTGTAAAGTTACCGTTAGCCACTTAGCTAACGCGCAAAAACTCGCGCTGAGCAGCGAGCGACTTTCTTTTTAACCCGAACTTTCGGTACGTTTCGTCCGAGGGCGATCTGTTTGCGAAGTTGACTTGAGCGAGCGTCGTCAGTACGCTGTTTCTTCGCCTTGCGGCCGATGCAGGGCGACTTAATTGACCATTAAGTTGGTCCCTTAGGTTGACCGTTAAGTTGGACCCTTAGGTTGGTTCGTCAGGTTCAGGCCCGCTGAGGTATGGTTCGTGCAAAAGGTAAGTCAGATGCGAGTGAAATTGAGCTGCGGTAGTCGAAGCCTAAGTGGGAACCAGTGCCGAGGTCGACTCGCGGCGGTGAGCTTTTGGGTGCTGTTGGCTGCCTGTTTTGCAACTTCCAATTTGCAAGCCCAGAAGCCGATCAAGGTGGTTGCTTTCGACGAGCACGATGAGACCTTGCAGGCCATTATTGATGGTGAGATGCATGGCACTGTCGTGCAAAACCCCTACATGTACGGCTACAAGTCGGTGGAGATTCTGAAGGCGTTAGCCGACGGTAAGCCGCTGCCGAAGACGGAGGATGCGTTCCTTGATTTGCCGGCCCGCCAGATACGAGCTGATGAGGCGGGGAAATTTTGGAAAGATAAGAAACGCAAGCTTCGAACCGGGCGTGGAGATGCGGAAAACGTATCAGGCCGCAAATCGGTCGCTTATGTGACAAATGGTATCGACCCGTTTTGGACGATTGCTGCGGCGGGTGCCAAGGCGGCGGGAAAGAAGTTGGACGTCAATATCTTGCTGCGTTTCCCACCTAAGGGCGTTGTCGATCAGAAGCGGATGCTCGAATCGTTGTTGGTGCAAGACGATGTTACAGGGATTGCTGTAAGTCCGATTGATCCGAAGAACCAGGGCGACATCCTGAACTCGATCGGCGATGAAAAACACTACATCACCCATGATTCGGATGCTCCGGATACAAATCGACTCCTGTACATCGGGATGAACAACTACGATGCTGGGCGGATGGCTGGTGAGCTGATCAAGGAGGCGATGCCGGAAGGTGGGAGCGTCATGATATTCGTCGGCCGCTTAGGCCAATTGAATGCTGAGCAGCGACGGCAGGGGTTGATTGATGAGCTATTGGACCGTAGCCGCGACGCATCGCGACGTGACCCAAACGACGCGGTCATCAAAGGTGACAAGTACACGATTTTGGGCACCAAGCTCGACAACTTTGATAAGGCTCGAGCAAAACAGAACGCGCAGGATACAATTTCGAAATATCCCGATATTGGCTGCATGGTAGGGCTCTTCGCCTACAATCCTCCACTCTGCCTGCAAGCGATTCGTGAGGCGGGGCGCGAAGTTCGTCCTGCCAAATGAGTTCTTCTAGTCTGCTCTCTGTTTCGAACATTCGCAAGAGCTTCGGTGGCGTTCGCGCGCTTCGCGGCGTCAGCTTGGACTTAGCGGCTGGCGAAGTGCTGGCCGTCGTCGGAGAGAATGGTGCCGGCAAATCGACGCTGATGAAAATCCTGGCCGGGGTTCAGGGCCCGGATTCTGGCGAGATTCACGTCGATGGACGATCGGTGACTATCGACAATTGTCGTGCGGCAATGAAGTTGGGAATCGTCTTGATTCACCAAGAGCTCAATTTGGCGGACAACTTGGACGTTGGCTCGAACATTTTTCTCGGCCGCGAACCCGGTTTTCTTAGTTGGATCAATCAGTCGAAGATTCTGCGAGAGTCGGGTGAGTATCTGGAGCGAGTCGGCTTGGACGTGGATCCAACGACGCTGGTGAAGGACTTGTCTATTGGCCGTCAGCAGATGGTTGAAATTGCAAAGGCACTTTCGTCCGGGGCTAGAATTCTGATCATGGACGAGCCCACGTCGAGCTTGTCGACTCGGGAGGCCCTGCGGTTATTCGAAGTCGTGAAGGACCTGCGATCGAAAGGTGTCAGTATTATCTACATTTCCCACCGCTTGGGCGAAGTGGAAGAGCTGGCGGATCGAACAGTCGTATTGCGAGATGGCGAGAACGCGGGTGAGTTGGAACGCGACGAAATTACGCGTGACAATCTTGTACGCTTGATGGTTGGACGTGAGTTGTCGAGCCTTTACGGTCGTCAGCAGTCTGCAGCCAAAGAGGAAGTTGTCTTCGAAGTTCGGAAACTGCGGACTCCGACTGCGCCGAATCATGCTTTGGACTTTAGTATTCGACGCGGTGAAATTGTAGGTGTCGCGGGACTTGTCGGCGCCGGCCGAACAGAGCTCTTGCAAGTGCTTTTTGGGATCGATCGAGCGGTAGGCGGACAGATGTTCTTGGAGGGTAAAGAGCTTCAGCTTTCTTGTCCCGAAGACGCCATCCGGTCAGGCATCGCACTCGTGCCAGAGGACCGGAAGCAGCACGGACTCATTTTGGAAATGGCGGTTGGCGAGAATGTTTCGCTAGCAGGGCTGCGTAGAAATCAGCGACCTTTCGGATTTCTCAATCGATCGCAGGAAGCCAATGATACCGAGGCGATGACGGCCAAGATGTCGATCAAGACGCCGGACGCCGAGCAGGCTGTACAGCATCTTTCGGGCGGCAATCAGCAGAAGGTGGTTATTGGCAAGTGGCTCGCCCTGCAGCCGCGATTGCTACTCTTAGATGAGCCGACCCGAGGAATTGATGTTGGTGCGAAGCAGGAGATTTATCATCTGATGGAGCAACTCGCTTCTGAAGGCGTAACGATCTTGTTCGTCTCCAGCGAAATGGAAGAAGTGCTGGGTATGAGCGACCGAGCTTTGGTGATGCACGAAGGCCGGATCACAGGGGAGCTTCGCCGCGAGCAACTCAGTGAAGAAGCCGTGATGCAGTTGGCCACTGGTAGCGAGCTGCAAAGTGAGAACAGTTAGCTCCGGGGCCGCACAAACAACAGGACTTGTAGCAGTAACGAAAAAACGACCTCAAACCACTTAAATGAGGTCGTCCGAAAAGGTACAGCGTTCCGTAGTCGGACATTCGGTTAGGAAAAACAATGCAGCCTCTCCTACGTAAGTATCGAAAAGTTTTCGGGATTCTCGGACTACTTACGGTTATCTGCGCTTTCACGGCAGCGATGGCCCCCGATTCTTTTCTCAAGGCGGCCAACATCGAAAACACCGTTCGATGGACCGCGCTGTTCGGAATTATTAGCGTTGGTGTGGCGTTTGTGATCATGACCGGTGGCATCGATTTGTCGATCGGTTCTGTGGTAGGTTTGGTTGGCTGCATCCTGGCAATGTCGTTAGCCACTACATACACGCCGCTCGGCACTTCGGAAGTCACTGCCGTGGATGAGGCTGCGCGGAGGTTGTCTTTGGCGGACACCAGCCGCTTTAATGTGGGCGACAAACTCTGGTATTTAGAGGAGCTGTTTACGGTCGAACAAGTTGTCGACGATGGCCTCATTGTGGAGGAAGAAGTCTGGGATGAAACCGGACAGATCCTAAAAGTCTTCCCGGTGGAATCGCTGTCAGAAGAGAACGAATCGATTCGCCGCGGCGGTAATGACCGCAAGCTGCGAACGGTAGTCTTGGAGGGAACCTATTCGGATCTCAAGGCGGAAGATCGGATTACTCTGATTCCCGAGATCGGCCTGTCACAGGACTTTGCAGTGCATGCGGCGCGGTTAGTCCAAGAGAGCACCGAAGTTGATTTTTTTGTTCGCGAGAACCAGAAAGTGCGTGAGCCGGTTGTGGTGAGCGTTTCTTCGCGTGAGCAATTCATGCCGACTTACGCCGGGATCTTGGTTGCCCTGGCCGCCTCGTTGGCAATCGGACTACTACATGGGTTGTTGATCACCAAAGCCAAGCTTCAGCCCTTTGTTGTTACGCTCTGCGGCTTACTGATTTATCGCGGTTTGGCTCGCTACATTACTGGCGACCAGGAGCAAGGATTCGGAAGCGAGTATCCGGATTTGAAGGAGTACGCCAAGGGAGACTTTTTGCAGCTCATTACCGGCCAGGAGTTCGGCTTCGACATTCCAATGCCCTTCATTTACCTGGGAGTGTTGTCCGTATTGGCAGCCATCTTTCTGAATCAAACGATCTTCGGTCGCTATATTTTGGCCTTGGGACGCAACGAGGATGCGGCTCGCTACAGCGGCATCAATACCGAACGCATGGTCATCGTGTCTTACATGATTTGTTCCTTTTGTGCGGGCGTGGCCGCGATCTTGTTTGCATTGGATTTGAATTCAATCCAGCCATCGGGGCATGGCGAGTTTTATGAACTTTACGCCATTGCAGCGGCGGTCCTGGGTGGTTGTTCGCTCCGAGGCGGTGAGGGGTCGATTCTCGGAGTGGTGATTGCGGCAGCCGTGATGCGTGTGCTTAACAACGCTATCAACCTGATTGACGGCATCGACACTTCTTTGGAGTTCGCGATCATCGGTTTGGTTATCATGCTTGGTGCGTTGGCCGATGAGTTGGTCCATCGGTTTGCAGGCAGAAGAAAGTCGGCCGAACCGGAGCCCCAATCCGCTGCAGTTTCCTCGGCCGAAGTGGCTGACTAGCGTACGGCGAATGTTCAGTGAAATGCGGGACCGAACAAAGCGGACTTTAGTTGTTGCTTCTCCTTCAGTTGCGTGCTGCAGGTGAAAGGCGACTCGACAGATCGCCCCGGAGGCTGATAATTTGCGGCCTAATGAGCCGCGAACGCTCGGCGAGTGCTCAGAAGCAGCCAATGCTGCGGTACGCAGTTCGCACTCTAAGTCACCCCTTCATCTGAACTCTTGAACGACGGCGATCTTCCATGGCCAAGAAAACGATTAACGACATCGATCCCAAGGGCAGTGTTGTTCTCATGCGAGTGGACTTCAACGTCCCGCAAGACGACGATGGTAAGATCACTGATGACCGACGCATTCGCATGGCACTGCCATCTATTGAGTCTGTCGTAGACCGCGGCGGTAAGTTGGTGCTCATGAGCCACATGGGACGTCCGAAAGGCAATGGGCCGGAACCCGAATTCAGCTTAGCCGGCGCGGCAGCGAAACTAGGCGAGTTACTGGGAAAGCCTGTGGCGTTTGCCGCTGATACCGTCGGTGAAGATGCTGAAGCCAAGGTGGCTGCACTCCAGGATGGTGACGTGCTTGTACTCGAAAACTTGCGTTTCAATGCTGGCGAGAAAAAGGGATGCGAAGAGTTCGCTGGGAAGCTAGCAGCGTTCGCCGACGTGTACTGCAACAACGCTTTTGGGACTTGCCACCGCACCGACGCTTCAATGGTTGCCGTTCCTACAGCGATGAGTGGCAAACCGAAGGTTGTTGGAGCTCTCGTGGCCAAAGAGATTCAGTATTTAAGCGACACGATTTCGTCGCCTGAGCGTCCTTTTGTCGCGATCTTGGGCGGCGCGAAAGTTAGTGACAAAATCAATGTGATCCAGAACTTGTTGGGCATTTGTGATCACATTTTGATCGGCGGTGCGATGGCATATACATTCTCGCTCGCTCGAGGTGGCGCGGTGGGCATGAGCTTGGTTGAGAAAGACAAAGTCGAGTTGGCGAAGGAACTGATCGCGGCGGGTGGCGAAAAACTTGTTCTCCCGGTCGACACGCATTGCGGCGACGATTTCTCTGGAGACTGTAACAAGCAAGTTGTGGCGGCAGGCGAGATTCCAGACGGTTTCGAAGGACTCGACATCGGTCCACAAACAGCCGGCAACTACGCCGATTTGCTGAAAAGTGCGAAGACGGTTGTTTGGAACGGTCCGATGGGAGTCTTCGAGATGCCTCCATTTGATCAAGGCACGAAGGCCGTGGCTGAGGCGATCGCGCAGAGTGACGCGACCAGCATTATTGGTGGAGGCGACTCGGCTGCCGCGGTCGAAGTTCTCGGCTTTGCGGATCAGGTCACGCACGTGAGCACCGGGGGCGGAGCCAGCTTGGCAATGCTCGAAGGTAAGACTTTCGCTGCCGTTGAGCTGCTCGACGACGCCTGATTTTGCTGGGTGAAGGGCAGATCATCGAGACTACAACAACTGAGGTCGCTGCGACCCGGTAGCTGGTTGCGATCGTTTGCCAGATGCATTGACTGAAGCGGATCAACGAAGCTGGCCCCGGCGAGTCTTGGCGTATTGAGGGACACGGCGGGTATCCGACATCAGTCGTTGATTTGGGGGAATTGGGTAGGCATTCCGAATTAAGCCATACCCCAAACTCCAGAGGATTTGTAGAATTTGATTGATCTTGCCTGGGTTGGATAATCGATACAACCTTAGCTTTCTGCGTAAGCGTCACGGTTGGCGCTCCATTCTTCACGCAGAAGTTACCCATCTGCAGCAAATTAACAGGCCTTTCTCGAATGTCGCAGGACGTTGCTCGGGAGAAACCCGCCAAGCAAGTAGAAGTCGTTAGTGGGATCACAGTGCGTCTAGCCGGGGACTCCGGGGACGGCATGCAACTGCTCGGAACGCAGCTCACGAACACGTCGGCATTGTCCGGCAATGATGTCGCCACTTTTCCTGATTTCCCAGCCGAGATTCGCGCTCCGCGCGGGACGCGAGCTGGTGTCAGTGGATTTCAGGTGCAGTTCGCTTCGCATGAAGTCCACACGCCTGGCGATACGCTCGATGCGTTGATCGCGATGAATCCTGCGGCGTTGATCACGAACTTTGAGGATCTTCGTAAAGGCGGTTTGTTGATCGTCGATGAAGACTCGTTCGAAGCCAAGGATCTAAAGCTTGCGAACTTGGACAATGATCCTCTTGAAGAGCCGTGGGTCGAGCAGTATCGACTTGTGAAAGTCCCCATCACCAAGTTGACTCGGACGGCAGTTTCTGAGTGCGGTTTGAGTGTGAAGGAATCCGATCGCTGTCGCAACTTCTTCGCCATGGGACTCGTCTACTGGCTCTACGGCCGGGATATGTCGGCAACGCTGCGATTTATCGAAGCCAAGTTTGGTAAATTGCCTGCGGTCAAGCAAGCGAATGAAAACGCCCTAAGAGCAGGTTGGGCTTTCGGTGAAACGACCGAAATGCTGGGCCAGTCGTACCAGGTAGAATCGGCGACACTGCCACCCGGCAAATATCGAAATATCATGGGTAACCAAGCGTTGGCTTGGGGGCTGATGGCGGCTGCAAAGCTGAGCGGCAAAGAGATTTTCTATGGCTCGTATCCGATTACTCCGGCCAGCGATATCTTGCACGAGTTGTGCAAGTACAAGAACTTTGGGGTCTGCACGTTTCAGGCAGAAGATGAAATTGCTGCTGTCTGTGCTGCAATTGGCGCGGCCTTTAGCGGTTCAATGGCGGTGACGACCAGTAGCGGGCCCGGTATCGCGTTAAAAGCCGAGGCGATGGGCTTGGCTGTGATGATCGAGCTACCCATGCTGGTGATCGACGTTCAGCGAGGTGGACCAAGTACCGGCCTGCCGACGAAAACCGAACAAGCCGACTTGCTGCAGTTGATGCACGGACGAAACGGAGAGGCTCCGGTACCGATTTTGGCTGCGTCGAGTCCTGGTGATTGCTTCGATACGGCAGTGGAAGCATGGCGGATTGCGACGAAGTACATGTTGCCTGTAGTTATTCTGTCTGACGGCTACATTGCTAATGGTGCTGAACCGTGGCAGATTCCGAATGTAGACGAGATGGAGCAAATTGAGATTCGACATGCCGAACCGAACGGCGAAGAGTTCTTGCCGTACAAGCGTGATGCCAACTTGGCCCGTCCGTGGGCAATCCCTGGTACACCTGATTTGATGCATCGTGTCGGCGGTTTAGAAAAGCAAGACGGTACCGGTAACGTTAGCTACGATGCCGCGAACCACGAGCACATGGTGAAGACCCGTGCTCAAAAAGTGGCAAACGTGGCCGATATGATTCCGCCTCAAGAAGTCTTCGGGCCGAAAAACGGTGAACTGCTGGTTCTGTCTTGGGGCGGGACCAAGGGAGCGTGCCAAACGGCCGTGGCGAATGCCTTGGATGCTGGCGTCAGCGTGGCTCATTGCCATCTACGTCATATGAACCCGTTTCCTCGGAACCTGGGTGAGATCCTTGGCCAGTACCAGAAAGTCCTCGTACCTGAATTGAATTCCGGCCAGTTGAGATCGCTGATTCGTTCTCAATTCTTAGTGGACGCTATCGGATTCAACAAGGTGCAGGGGAAGCCCTTTGCAGTCACGGAGCTGGTTGAAAAGATCCAGGAAGTCGGCTGTACTTCGGGAAAGCTATCTGCCGTCGGCTAAGTGGCGCCCTGACTGGCCAACCCATTCACAGAATTCCTCCCACGTTTCGCGACAGATAGTCGAACGGTCGAAAGAAAATGAGCACTGACCTCCCCGTCCTAAAAGCTAACGACTTCGCAAGTGATCAAGATGTACGCTGGTGCCCCGGGTGTGGTGACTATTCCATCCTGGCACAGATGAAAAAGATGTTGCCGAGTTTGGGGCTGCCCCTCGAGCAAATTGTGTTCGTGTCGGGGATCGGTTGCTCGAGCCGTTTTCCGTACTACATGAACACGTACGGCATGCACAGTATTCACGGACGTGCTCCAGCGTTCGCGACGGGAATCCGCGTTTCTCGGCCTGACCTGAAGGTCTTCGTAATCACCGGTGATGGCGATTCGTTGAGTATCGGTGGTAATCATTTCATCCACCTTCTGCGCCGCAACGTGGACGTGACTCTTGTGCTGTTCAATAACCGAATTTATGGACTCACCAAGGGCCAGTACTCGCCAACTAGCCCTGAGGGCCAGGTAACTAAAAGTACACCGATGGGGGCGGTCGATCATCCATTGAATCCGATCAGTGTTGCTCTGGCCGCAGAGGCGACTTTCATTGCCCGAAGCGTTGATTCACAAGTGAAGCACTTGGCGGAAACTCTGTATCGAGCCGCTCAGCACAAGGGAACCTCCGTCGTCGAGGTCTATCAGAACTGCAACGTGTTCAACGATGGTGCCTGGGACTATGCCAAAGAGAAGGCCGTTCGTGAGGAAAATACCATCTCGCTCGAGCATGGTAAGCCGATGATTTTCGGCAACGAACGCGACAAGGGCATTCGAATGAATGGCCTCAAGCCTGAAGTTGTCGATCTATCCACTGGTGTTTCGCAAGACGATTTGCTTTTCCACGATGAAAAAGCAGACTCGACGCTGGTTCATATCTTGGCCAAGATGCGTCACCCAGAATTTCCAGAACCTATCGGAGTCTTCCGCGACGTACAGAAGGATCTTTTCGAAGATGAAGTGCGTGGTCAGCTCGAGACAGCACTCGCGAAGAAGGGCCCCGGCGACTTGAACGCTTTGTTCAACAGCGGCGAGACTTGGGAAGTCGCCTAGTCGGTCCGAATTCACTGGTCTATAGGCGAACTGCGGAAGAGATGCTTGGACATCGTCCTAATGTACCAAGCCAATGATTGGACTGCCGTAAACCTGCTGGCTTTTCCTTCGTCAGTTGTCGGTTCGGACAGTTTGGTTTGCGTCTGCTTAGAGTTGCCAGGCGATTTGTCGCCTAAGTGAACATTCGCCGCATGTCGAACCAAAATTGCTCGATGTCTTCAAAAGCTGCGTCCCAGCAATCTAGGTGTTCGTCCTGACTCAGCTCCGCATCTCCGTCTTCGGCTATGTCCGCGACTGGAATGTCGACGGCAGGCGGCGTCTCGACGGGAGCCTCACCATCGGGAGTCGTCGGATCCCCTGGGGTGGAGGGCACATCTTCGCCCGGAACCGCGATCGCTGTTCCGATGTACAAAGTCGTCACACCAAGGCGACTTTCCGTTTCTCCATCGGTTGTGCGATACAGGATTGAATCCACGCCTTCGAAGTCTGCAGCAGGTGTGAATTCGAAGGAACCGTCGTCGTTAAGTTCCAAGTCTCCATGCGCCGGTCCGCGGAAGAGCACGACTTGCAAATCTCCGTCGCGCGTTTCGTTAGCAAGCAAGCCGGCTTCACCAGCAATGGTCAGAGTCTCGCCTGCCGTAGCGTCAAAAGACTCGTTCGCGGTTTGCGGAATAACTGGAATCGGATCGACGATGTTGAGGCTGACGATTGCTTGGGCTGTCTCCTCGCCATCGCTGACTTCATAGGTGAACTGGTCTTGGCCGACGAATCCGGCGTTAGGCGTGAAGACGAAACTGCCATCCTCCGACAGCTCAACGGACCCATGCCCTGGCTCGGTAACGATCGTGACCATCAATTCATCACCGTCTGCGTCCACGTCGTTGGCAAGCAGTCGAGCTGGCGAAATGGACACGGGTGTGTCCATTTCCGTTTCCATTGCATCTGCATTCGCAATCGGTGCATCGTTGATCGATTCGACTTCGATTTCAGCGACGGCCAATTCACTCGCGCCGGACGGATCGGCCAGGCGATAGGTAAACGCGTCGACTCCGAAGAAGTCCGCCTCTGGCGTGTACAGAAATTTCCCATCGTCAGATTGAACTAGGCTGCCGTGAACGGGCGGATCCACGATTTCGACGGTGAAGTCCGTCGCGTCTTTTTGCTCGTCATTGGCAAACAGGTCATCGCCACTAAATTCGATCGGTGTGTCTTCCTGGACACTGAAGAAGTCGTTGTTCGCAACTGGAGCGTCGTAGATGGCTTCGACCGTGATGGTGACTTCAACCGCTTCGCTCAGCATCTCGCCATCAGAAACTCGATAGGAGAAAGCGTCGACTCCATGGAAGTCGGGGTTCGGAATATAGCTAAACGTACCGTCCTCGTTCAGCGTCAGTTGCCCATTCTCTGGTTCGGATTCTGGGACCACTGCCAAGTTCGGATTTTCCGGGTCGCTGTCATTCGCGAGCAGGCCGACGGCCGCGGAATTCACTTCGACCATCCCATCTTCGGCAATGATGAAGGATTCACCTTGAGCGACGGGAGCATCGTTGATCGCGTTGACTTGGATTTCGACGGCGACCAAGTCGCTTTGCTTCGCTCCGTCGCTCAATCGGTAAGTGAATGCGTCGGTGCCTTCGAATTCAGGAGCTGGTGTGTAGCTGAATCCGCCGTCCTCACGCAGTTCCAAAGTTCCATTGGTGGGCGAGTCGACCAATTCTAGCGTCAGCGAGTCGTCATTCTCGTCCTGGTCATTTGCAAGGACGCCGTTCTCAGCGACGACTTCCAGCACACTGTCTTCGTCCGTTGCGAAAAAGTCGTTTTCGCCGACTGGTGCGATGTTCGGATCGTTCACTTCGATCGTCACTGCCGCCAAGCTGCTTTTGCTGGTTCCATCATCGACTTGATAGACAAAGCCGTCGATGCCAGTAAAACCCGGATTCGGTTGATAGGTGAACGTTCCGTCTTCGTTTAGATTTAGTTCACCATTTTGGGGTGCAAAGAATTGTTCAGCCGTCAGAGTGTCATTTTCTGCGTCGACGTCATTCGCCAGGACTCCGCCCATCTCGACTTGGAGCGGTTCGTCCATCATGGCTTCGTAAAGGTCGTTCACAGCCATGGCTGATGCTCCCGAGAACACGACGCGTTCCCCAAGCTTTTCCGGTTGGAGTACTTTGCGAAGGACGCTTCGTGTGACACTTCGGTCTCGACGAGTTCGTTCGGAGCTGTGTTTGCGTTTGTGGCTCGTTCGTTGCTCCGAGTTTAAGCCATTCCATTGTTGAGACTTCATGATCCCCATCCATTTTCTCCGTGCTAGCAAGAGTTCACTTGAACAGACTGCCTACTGAGTAGATTGCCTCTAGTTCCGTAACGACACATGGGTTGTATCTCCGCTACCGCGCAACAACTTGTTGTCAAAAAAACTGCGGCTCTCGCATGAGTTGTGTGCTAAGAGCCGAGCGCAGTGCGACTTGTTCGCGGACAAAAGTGTTGCGAATTGCCAAGGTCATGTGCAGGCAATGAGTCAGATCTTTCGGACTTGCGGGCATGATCGCAGGCGTCCGGAACTGGGCAACGAAAGCAAAGGACTTCGTCGTGCGTTTTGATCGCGCAAGCAATCGAGTTGGCTAATGAAACGCCAATCGATCCGAGGTTAAGAAATGTGGCAGCAACCGTTCCCCGATGTTGGACAGCCAGGATGAAGCTATTCAGTAAGAGTTTTGCAAGCTGCTGAGAGTCGTTGAACGCTAGCAGTTTGGAACCGCTAGCTTGTGTAACCGCTAGCTTGTGTAACTGGTCGCGCGGCGTGTGCAGAGTGAATCGACTAATGGAAATAATCGTAGAGAAACTGGCGACGATCTTCTTCGGTCCGCACAAACTGCACCAAGCTCAATAGTTTGCGTTGATCACTTTCGAGTTTTTGCGCGAGGGTTTCGGTGTCTTTCAACGACTCAGGTAGCGGATTGACAGCTTCGATACGCAAAGGGTGCAAACCACCCTCGAAGACGTTGTAGCGATCAAGCATTCCCAATGCGGTCTCTAGACGCCGGTCGTGTTTCTGCTTTGCATGCAGGCGCTCACGCAACCATTCCATTCCGAACGCGTTGATTGAGTCTGAGTCGTATTGCAGAAAGTCATGGAGTCGTGCGTAGAAGTCGGCATCCGGATTGCTCCATTGCATAAACTCCATTTGTGTCGCCAAGTCGCTTTGGTCGTAGAGCAAGAGGCACTCTGAAGCGTCGCCGTCGCGTCCTGCTCGCCCAATCTCCTGGTAGTAAGATTCCAGTGAGCCGGGGAGATCCGCGTGCACAACGAAGCGAATGTCGGGCTTGTCGATTCCCATTCCGAACGCGTTCGTCGCTAGCACAACATGCTCATCTTCATTGAGGAAGTCTTCTTGAATCCGGCGGCGCGCATTGCGTGGAAGGTCGCCGTGATAGACCAGGTGAGGGAGGCGAACCTCGTCGAAATACTCGCTGAACCGCTCGAGAGTTTTGATTAGCGTAAAGTAGATGATGCCTGCCCCTGGATTGCGTTCAAAGACGCCTCGAATCTGCTCGAGCTTGCCCTCGTCTCCCCAGACTTCCGCGATATCGATTGATAGGTTCGGCCGGTCGATGCCAGTGTGAAAGGTATGCATCTCGTCGGGCTCTAGCCCAAGCTGTCGGACGATATCTTCTTGCACGTCACGAGTCGCGGTTGCAGTCAAAGCGATCGTCACGGGGTTTCTGAGCAGCGATCGAATTTCCCCTACGCGTGTGTAGTCGGGGCGGAAGTCATGGCCCCATTGCGAGATGCAGTGTGCTTCATCAACCGCAAGCAGGCTGATTTCACGTTGGGCAAGAACTTGCAGGAATTCTTCCTTGCGAAAACGCTCCGGTGTGACGTAGAGGATTTCGTATTGGCCATTGGCGATCCCCGCATAACGCTGCCTCCGTTCTTGCCCGGTCAGCGAGGAATTGACAAAGGTCGCGTCGATCCCTTTTCGTACCAGAGCATCGACTTGGTCCTTCATCAGTGCGATGAGTGGCGAGAGGACCAACGTCAGCGTCTTGCGTCTGTTGCTCTTGTTGTCGCCGTCTTGTCGTGCAGTGACGACGGCGGGAACTTGATAGCACAGCGATTTTCCGCCGCCCGTCGGCATGATTACCAGCGAGTGTTGGCCGTCCAGAGTGCGTTCGATGATTTCTTCTTGCGGTCCGCGGAATTTCTGAAGCCCGAAGTTCTCCTGGAGTACTTGTGTCGCTTTCAACGTCGTGTCCACTCTGCGGGTACTTGGGCCATCTCTTTGAACCTAGCTATTGTTTTAACTTGCGATTCTTCTCTTGCCACCAGCCATTGCGTGGTTGAAAGTCTGCGTTCAAGTAGCTGCGGTGTTCCTTCTCGCGGCGTGCCATGCGATTGGCTTGGGCATCCCGGTCGGAAGTTGCTCGTTTGGTCGCGTTCCAGCGTGGGTTCGGCGTTGGAAGCTGGGCGTCAACTTTCTTGAGCCAGGCTTGTAGCTTGTCTTCGAGCTGGGCGACTTTGTCGGCATGCTTCGGAGCCACATTGGTTTGCTCGCCAATGTCCTCCGATAAGTTGTACAACTCGCTCCGACTATCTTCGTAGTAATGAATGAGCTTCCAATCGTCATCACGCAGGACCCCTGATGGCTCGCCGCCTTGGTTTCCGTAGTGAGGGTAGTGCCAGAATAGAGGTCTGTTCGGCAGCGATTTACCTTCGATCGCAGGAACGAGACTTCGGCCATCCAGGTCCAAGCTGTCTGTAGAACCTCCGGCTAGTTCGAGGATGGTTGGGAAAAAGTCAGTTCCGTTTGCAAGGGAGTCGACCGACGAACCGTTCGTTTTGCCTGGAACGGAGATGTAATACGGCTGACGAATGCCCCCTTCCCATTGACGCCCCTTGCCCCCGCGCAGAGGTAAAGCTGACGTGGCGTAGCCGTCGCCAGAAGAGACTCCGCCGTTGTCTGAAGTAAAGATGATGATGGTATTGCCGCTTTGGCCAGAGTCTTGGATTGCCTCCAACACGAATCCCACGGATGTATCCAGGGCTTCCATCATGCCGGCGTAGAGTGGGTTGTCTTGCGTTTGCCGTACTTCCTGAGTGCGGTCCCAGATAAATCGCTGGCGATCGACGGCTAGGCCGAGTGTTTCAGCTTTCGTCTGGTACTTTTCCCACAGCTGACTAGTCGTTTGGATCGGGCCGTGTACGGAGTAGTAGTTGAGCATGGCGAAGAAGGGTTTGTCCGAGTCGGCTTGCGTGCGGATGTAATTCGCTGTTTCTCTCCCCAGCCGGATTGGCAAGTGCTCACCGGGTGGTCCCTGGAGGACTGGGTTCTTGTACGGCGCGAAGTAGCCGCCTGGTGGAGTTCCCGCCTCGTGGCCGCCAACGTTGACTTCGTAACCTTGGTCGGTGGGCCAGTAGCCCTTGCCACCCAGGTGCCATTTGCCGGCAAAATAGGTGCTGTAGTCGAGCTCTCTTAGCGCTTCGGCAATCGTGACTTCCTGCAAAGCGAGTTCTTTTTGGAAACTCGCTGGAAGCAACTTCGTGTTTCGACTCCACTGCTCAGGCTGGTTGCGACCGGCGGGGCTAATGTAATCCGTGATCGCGACTCGGGCCGGCGTTTTACCGGTTTGGATTGCCGCTCGAGATGGACTGCAGACTTGGCAAGCTGAATAGCCGTTGGTGAAGCGGAGCGACTGACTGGCGAGTCGATCGATGTTTGGCGTTTCGTAGTACGTGCTGCCTTCGCATCCAAGGTCCATCTTGCCAAGATCGTCGACAAGAATGAAAACAAAATTGGGGCGTTCCGCTGCACTTAGCAGACCGAGCGGTAACCAAGTGCCCAGTGAGATCACGGAAAGCACAATCGCCGCGATGCCTTGATGAATGGTCCTGATCGGCCTGTTGGCCGGTGATGTCTGGGAGAGGGCAAGTTGCGGCATTGGATTCAACTCTGCAGGTCGGAGGGGATGGTGCGTTGGGCCAAGTTGTGAAGACGTGTTTCGATCACTGTCTGCAATCGAAAGACCGCTCGACGTTGATTTTACTCAGGATCGAAGGTCCGATGTCCCGCTAGCGATCGATTTCGAAACGCTTTAAGCTATCGCATCGAAACCCACTTCCATGCTTGCGATCGTGCCTAAGGCGTTGTTTTCGCAGACTGACGCGCTTGCATGTTGGACGCCCGAGTTTGTTGACGCTTGCAGGTACTATTTGCCATGGATCTATCCCTATCAGGTCTGTTTTCCATTTCCGGAATTTTCACGCTATTGATGTTGGTTGTCCTGCAAGCAGTGCTGGGTTTTGACAACCTGTTGTACATCTCACTCGAATCAAAGCGAGTCGAGGAGTCTAAGCAGAGCTATGTTCGGAAGATGGGCGTCGGACTCGCGATTTTGCTGCGGATTGTCCTGCTCGTCGTGTTGCTAGTGGCCATCGATAAACTGCAAGACCCATTCTTCACAACGGGACTCGTAGAGGTAACGCCGGATGCCGCGGTTACTGCCACGGACAGCCATGACGCGGACCATAGCGAAGGACACGAGGGCGGTCATGCCGCGATGGAATTAACGGAAGCCGGACGCTATTTCGCAGCCAGCATCAACGTTCATTCACTTGTCGTGCTTATCGGTGGAATATTCATTATCTATACGGCGTTCAAAGAGATTTTGCACATGCTGCATATCCATCATGGCCACACGGATAGTGGTAAAGACAAGAAGCGCGGAGTCCAGTCGGCGATTTTTTGGATCACGTTGATGAACTTGGTATTCTCATTCGACTCGATCCTGAGTGCTATTGCCCTTACCAAGAACGTTTGGGTTATGACTACAGCGATCATTATCAGTGGTGTGCTTATGATTGTGATGGCAGATCACGTTTCTGCATTCTTGCAGAAGAATCGGATGTACGAAGTGCTTGGACTCTTCATCCTGTTCATCGTTGGGATCCTACTCGTGACCGAAGGTGCACACTTGGCTCATCTGCACTTCTTTAGCTACGAGATTCAACCGATGGCCAAGGCGACTTTCTACTTTGTGATCGCGATACTAGTCGTCGTCGACGTCATTCAGTCGCGTTACCAAAAGAAGCTGCTCGCCGAGGCGGAGTCGCAGGCCAAGGTGATGGCCGGACAGGCACAGGGGTGATGCAACGGACGCGGATGAGCTGCCTGCGTGACGCGATGATGTGCGCGATTCTACTGACTAGGGATCGGTGGCAGACTTGGTTGTTGCACGAAGGGGTTGTGCTCCCACGAAGTACTTAGTGGCCGATCGCCGTAGCCGCCTACCGAGACTCGGACGGGTGCGAGTCCGTTTCGTGGGTTGCGGGCAACGGCATCCAGCGTGGTTCCGAATGGAGAAACCGAAACCGACTGGAATCGACTCCGGGATCGTGAAACGCCGAAGCCCACTCGAGTGCTTGAGTGCCCCGGTGGATTTTGCATCGTCGTATCGTAGAACTGATTCAAGTTGGCGAGAAATGGGATGCCAATGGCTTGGTATCTCCAATCAAAATAGCCAGCCAGTGGATTAGCCCCTGGCTGCTGCATTCCTGGGTGGTACCAAGGCAAGATCCCGGCATTTTCAGCATTCGGTGAGTAGTAATCGCCGTAGAAGTACTGCCGCCTTCCCGCCTGGCCGAACGTGTTGAGTACTAGAGTGCTTGGATCGGCTGCCCAGGGGCTAGGGCGGTGCATGAAATTTGGGGAGGCGAAAATGGTGGGTGCGACAACGATTGGAGCGTTCGGAACACCGCGAAACGCCGGATCATAGTCCCAGTAGCCAGAGACAAACACGAAGCCGTGAGCTGTCTTCATATAACTTGATGGCTGCCAAACCAATCCAGCTTGGTGTTGTCCCCAATAGCCCCGAGTCCATTGGTAACCCGAGTTCTGGTAGTTCCAATTCCCTGGAACCCAGAAAGCGTCGTTCGTGGGCGCTGTCCCAGGGGAGATGGGCTGGTGGATTGCGGGTGGAGTGGGGAGGATGGGATTGGAAGCCGAGTCTGGATCTTGCCAATAGCCCCCGTACCGGACGTGGCGCCCGTCAGCCTGCTTTGACCAAAGTCCGGGGATCCAAGTTCTGCCCGGAGGGGCGTGTCGGTACATTCCGCTGATCCAGATGTACTGTTCGAGTGGCTCGCTCCAGTACCAGTAGCCATCGACCCAAATCATGTTTCTGCCGTTCGGCATCGCTACTGAGGGGGATTCGTCTATCAGCGTAGGTGGAGCCAGTGGGGCGGTGTCTCCATAGAAAGTCGGGACGGAATTAGTTGCAAAGGCCTCGTGAACGGGCCCCCGGTCCAACTCGGTCACTTGTGGCTCTAGGCGATCGGTCTTGGCTTGCAAGGCTGACGGCAGAGGCACGAAGTTCGCCTCGCTGGTTTCTTCCCCGAAAACGTCCTCCACGAAGGGGTTTTCCTGGCACCGTGCAGCAGGTTGTGCACCAAACGCGACGATCAAGCCTAGGGCCACGGTCGGAAAAGCCACGGTCGGAAAAGAACCCCACGCAGGCACTCGTTGACGTTGCTCTTGTTGACTCGACGAATTGTTGTTTCTGTTCGCGATCATGGCTGGCTCCCCCGTGCCGTCGACTATTTTTGCAACTCTCGGCTGTCGATGTGCGTCTAGGTTGTTCGTATTAACTCTAGGCTGCAAGCCATGCGCCAGCGGAACGTAACCGCCAAGAACGTGGCGGAATCCAGTAGAAGATGCTGCAGCCCTGAAAAGACTGGCAAGAAAGATTACTGCCGCGCAGTGAGTGAAGATTCTGTCGGCGGCCAAATGTTACTTTGGAGCAACGGGAGTTTCTAACCTGCGTTGGATTGACTCGACATCGCGATAGTACTCAGCTCGCTCAAGGAGGCTGGCGGCTTGTTCATCCAAGAGGACCATTACGTTTGGATGAAGTTGGAGTGCGGACGCCGGAAGCGAGGCAGAAATGGGGCCTTCGACAGTGGCACGAATCGCTTCCGCTTTCCCCAAGCCCGTCGCCATTAATACGATCTTCTGCGTATCCAATATTGAGGCAATTCCCATTGTCACCGCCAGTTCTGGCACTTGATCAGGCGAGTCGAAGAAGCGGGCATTGTCTTTTCTCGTTTGCCAAGCGAGGGCTTTGATCCGTGTGCGGCTGGCTAGCGAGCTGCCTTGTTCGTTGAAGGCGATATGACCATCCGTGCCAATACCAAGCAATTGCAACTCGATGCCACCATGGTCCTCAATGAGTACTTCGTAGTCTTCGCAACTGGCCTCAATGTCCTCTAAGTCGACCGATGGGAAATGGCAATGGTCGAGGTCGAAGCCCGCTGGCTCGAACAAGTGCTTTCGCATGAAATAGCGGTAGGACTGCGGATGATCGGCTTCTAGCCCAACGTACTCGTCCAAGTTGAACGTCGTACAGCCACTGAAGTCGACTTGGCTCTGCTCCGCCGCTCGAACGAGTTCCGCATAAGTTCCCAGCGGAGTGCCGCCGGTTGCTAGTCCTAATGTGCTTTCCGGTTCGCGCTCGATCTGGTTGAGAATGACCTCCGCCGAACGTTTCGCAACGGCTTCGCTTGACTCTAGGATTACGATTCGCATTGGCTTGTCTCTTGGATGGGCAACTTGGGGCCGTTAATCTACGAGACTGTGGGCCGATGCACAACTTAGCCGCACGGAATGGAGCATTCAAAGTGCCACTGATGCAATCTTTCGAGCCCCGCTAGAATCTGGTCTGATTAGGTCAGGATTGTTGATTCATCGTTGTGAGTGCTGAGCCTAATGAAATTCGATCCTGTTGTAGAGAGTCTGGAATGGAACAATCGTTTGTAGCCTGGGCGAAGATGCGAGCGCACCGCTTACCAAAGGTGAAGCTTGGGATTGGCGACGACGCAGCGATCTTGGCATCCGAGTCCGATGATACGGTGGTGACGACGGACACTCTGATGGAGGGCGTGCACTTTTTGAGCGATGAAGTCGATCTGCGCAGGATCGGTCGAAAACTGGTGAACGTAAACGTCAGCGATCTGGCAGCCATGGCGGCGCAGCCCAAGTCGATTTTTCTGTCGATGTGTATTCCCGAAGCTGCTAGTCAGCCCAGCGATTGGCTTGCCTCCGAGATCTACGAGGGAGTTTGCGAGGCCTGCGAGTCACAGGGAATCGCACTGGCGGGAGGAGACACGAATTGCTGGAATGGTCCGCTCGTGCTGTCGGTCACCGCCATTGGATCGGTGGAGGCGGGTGCAGAATGGCGAAGGGATGGCGCTCAGACCGATGACTTGGTTGTGGTTACGGGGCCGCTGGGCGGAAGCATCTCGGGCAAGCACCTCGATTTTCAGCCAAGAACGGATTTGGCCGCCAAGTTGTCTGGCTGCTCGGCCATCCACGCGGCCATGGATATTAGCGATGGTCTCAGCGTTGATTTGCTGAGGATGACCGACGCTTCTCGGTGCGGAGCCATTCTGGAACTTGATCGCATTCCCACCAGCGCCGCCGCAATAGAACTCGCTGAGACTAGTGGGAGGACGCCGGTAGAACATGCACTAGGGGATGGAGAGGACTTTGAACTGCTGCTAGCTGTCGCGCCTGAGCAGTTGCAGGAAGTCGTTGAACGGTGCGGTGAAGAGCAATGCCACGTGGTTGGAACCTTTACCAGTAGGACTGGGTTGTGGGTCCGCGACGGTGGCAAGATCAACCAATTGACGACGAGCGGTTACGTGCACGGACGATCCGGGGACCGCTCGAAGTACTAGTCGGTTCTTGGCTCGGCTAACTTGTTCTCGGGGTAAGAGATACGGCTTAGGAAGGCTGTGCTGGACTAGACGCCGCGGATCTCTCTAGGCCGACTCTGACGCCTAAAGCTATTGCAGCAAATCCGCCGATGACACCGAGTGACGACCTTATACTTGACTATTGTGGTCATAATGGTGTAGTATTGTCCGGGCGTGGAAAATGAGGGGCAAGAAATGGAAGCGGTCAAGTTGCAAGAACAAGGCAGAACCGTGCAAAAAGCGGCTAAACCGGAGCTCAAAGTGCTCACTCCGGCGGACATAGCAAACCCTGCTGGCAGGGGCGTTGGATCGGAAACCTCGAGCTCAGCTCGCCCTCTGCCGAAGGAGCCGGCTTCGGAATTGATTGCCGAGCTGGCGTTGGAAAGTGACCGGCTGGAGTCTTCTTCGCCCAAGGAAATTTTGGCTTGGGCAACGCAACGGTTTGCGGGCAAGTTCACGATGGCGACGGCATTCGGGCCGGAAGGGATGACGATCATTCACATGCTCGCGGAGGTCGCCCCGGATACGCCAATCTTCAACCTGGATACCGGCTACCAATTCGAAGAGACTTTGGAACTGCGTCGGCAAGTGAAGCGCAGGTACGGCATCGACGTTGAGCTTAAGAAGCCAGCTCTATCGGTTGAAGCCTACGAGGCGGCCAATGGCGGTCCGGTCTACAAGGCGGACCCGACTCGGTGTTGCTTCGACCGCAAGATCAGTGTCCTGCACCAAGCTGCGGACGGCTTCGACGCGTGGGCTAGTGCCATTCGTCGAGATCAGAGTCCAGATCGCGCGACGGCTCCGATCGTCGGCTGGGACAAAAAGTTTGGATTGGCCAAAGTCAGTCCGCTGGCCAATTGGTCGAAGAAAGATGTTTGGGGGCTGATTGCAGCCGAGGGTATTCCGTACAATCCGTTGCACGACAAGGGGTTCCCCAGCATTGGCTGCCAGCCTTGTACCCGCAGTGTGCTGCCTGGCGAGGACGAGCGTTCGGGGCGGTGGAGTGGTTTTGCGAAAACTGAGTGCGGCTTGCACACTTCGGAATAGGAGTTGACTGTGCCCAGCTCATTTCCCATCAAAGCGCACTACGCCATGCAAGCCATGTTGGCGCTCGCCGAAAAACATGAAGACCGCGAGCCGTTGCCGGCGAGGCAAATTGCGCGAGATCAGCAGATCCCCAGCCAGTTCTTGACTCAGATTCTGCAACTGCTCCGCACCGCTCATTTGGTGAGTAGTACTCGTGGTGCCAACGGCGGTTTCTTGTTGGAACGATCGCCCGACAACGTCACGTTAGCGGAAGTCGTGGATGCGGTTTGTCCGTCCACGCAACGCGACGCGTGTGTCGAACAAGGTGAATCGCCTGGCAAGCTGAGTCATGTGATGAATGAAGTTTGGCTAGAGCTTGAGCAGCAGCAGCGAGCCGTGATGGAGAGTTTGACGCTGAGCGAGTTACTGACTCGGGCACGCGAGTCCGCTCCGATGTTCTACATCTAATTCGGCAGCCAAATCTACTTTCGGGCTGACGGTCAGTCCCTTCTTTTGTAGCTTCTCGTAAGTCACGAAAACTCGCAAAGTGCCCGCTCGCAATGTGCTTTTTAGGTAGACCATGATGAATCGCCCGACAGTTTACATCGCGCGTCCAATTCCCGAAGTTGCAACAGAGCTGTTGGCATCGACGGCTGAGATTCGCCAGCACACTGGCAGTATGCCTCCGACTCGAGAAGAGCTGCTGAGTTTGGTCCGGGGTTGTTCTGGCATTCTGAGTTTGTTGAGCGACCGGATCGATGCCGAAGTCTGCGAAGCGGCTGGGCCGAAGCTCAAAGTGGTGAGCAATTTTGCGGTGGGCTACAACAACATCGACGTGACTGAACTTCGGCGGCGGGAAATTGCGATCGGGAATACTCCGGACGTTCTGACTGATGCAACGGCGGATGTGGCAGTCAGCCTCCTTTTGTCTGCGGCTCGCATGGCTGGCAAGGCGCTCGAGGATGCCAAACGCGGCCATTGGCAGACTTGGGAACCGATGGGTTGGCTTGGGCTCGAGTTAGGAATCCCGAGTGAACCGAAGACGTTGGGCATCGTCGGCATGGGGCGTATCGGCCAGGCCGTCGCCGAGCGAATGCAGGGCGGCTGGGGCATGAATGTTCTTTATCACTCCAGGACGCCAAAGCCGTCTGTGGAATCGAAAATGAGGGCCGAGCACGTAAGTCTCGATCGGCTGCTGGCCGAAAGCGATTTCGTAAGCTTGCATACGCCCTTGAACGACGACACGAAGCACTTGATCAATAGCACTGCGTTTAGCGCGATGAAGAAGACCTGTGTGTTGGTGAATACGGCTCGAGGCGATATCGTGGACCAAGACGCACTTGTTGACGCTTTGAGAGATGGACAAATCTTCGCTGCGGGCTTAGATGTATGTACGCCAGAGCCACTACCGGTTGACCACCCACTTTTCACACTAACGAATTGCGTTTTGCTACCGCACATTGGTAGTGCGACGTTTCGAGCCCGAGCGGCAATGGCGGAGCGTGCCGCCAAAAATATCTTGGCTGGGCTACAAAGTGCTCCCCTGCCCTACCCGGTTTCTTGATTGGGCGGTACTCTCGCGGTCCAATTATCTGATGTTGAAGTACGGCACGTTTTGCCTTCAAGATATTCTTGAGGCAAGCGGGAATTGATCGAAACAAATTACAGATGGGAGCCGTTTGGGTGGCTGGCAAGGACGATACTAAGCAAACTCAGGATGCGCCATCGCGGAAAAAGGCGAAGTCGGCCAAGCGTTCAAGTTCGAGAAAGCCTGGGCATGGCGCAGTTGCGATTATCGTGGAGGATGGCAAGTTTCTGGTGATCCGACGGAGTCACAAAGTCCGCGCACCGAACTTAATGTGTTTCGCCGGTGGAACGATCGAGTCTGGGGAAACGCCGGAAGCTGCAATTGTCCGTGAACTGGAGGAGGAGTTGCACCTGAAGGGTCAGGCAATCGAGCAGGTTTGGCATAGCGTCACGAGCTGGGGAACGAAACTCGAATGGGTGTTGGTGGAACGCAATCCTGACAGCCAGCCTGTTGCGAATCCGGAAGAAGTCGCGGAGTGGATGTGGCTGTCTGGAGAAGAGCTACTGTGTCACCCCAAGCTGCTGCCTAGCGTACCGGTGTTCTACAAGGCTTGGGCGGATGGCGAGTTTGTATTGCCGTCGAGAGCTGGCGAACCAGATCCCAGCTGGAAGTCACTCGAGGTTTCCTAGGAAGCCGGAACCAGCGTCTTTTGTCGTCGGGTGTTGGTAAGCCGCTGCGAGTTCTTTCCAAAGACCCAAGTCGTTTCGCTTAGCACCTTCTTCTGTTAATCTTTGGTGCCCCCAAAGTCTTTGGTGCACCCAAAGTCTCTGGTGCAAATGGCAAGCCTAGAGGGTCGTTCGTTGATCCGACTCTGGGCTGCAAAACTTCGAAACGAACAATTGAGGAACGGCACAGTGGCAGACGGCGAGGGTTCTTTACTGAAAGATCTGACTAAAATGATCCCTGGCTATGGAGCCTATGTCGATCAGGAATCTCGACGCGAGGACGATCGTAAGACACGCGAGTTCCTGGCAAGTCGATTGGGCGATTGCAAAGATTCTCTCGCCAAGGTTGGGCGGGCGGCGGTTGAGCGAGGGGACCTTGAATTGCCTGCCAAAGTGGAAAAAGTACGCGAGGGCGTAGATCGCGGGCAGCGTCGATTGTTGGCTGCGATGGAAGGCTATGCAGGATGGTTCTCAGAGCGAACGGTGGACGCCGAGCTGTTAGAGAAAGTCGCTCAGCAAGATTCGAATTTGGTGTCTCTTGTAGATCAAATAGATGTCATCGCCAAGTCGTTGGCAGACTCGCCCAAGCCCGATCTTTCTGAACTTCAAGAAGCCACGGATCGATTGCACGAGCGGATCGATCGCAGGACGGAGCTGTTGAAAGCTGGAGCGTAGTTTAAGTTTCCTCGAATTCCATGTGTGCGACCCAAAATAGAACTCATTCGCAGGAGTAGTAAACGTGTTTCGTTTGGAAGTTATCGACTTTGTCGACCACAGTGGACAAGCGATTGTCGCAAGGATCCCGGAGATGGGTACGGCGGCTATCAAGGCTGGTGCTCAACTGATTGTTCAGCAAAACCAGGAAGCCATCTTCTTTCGTGATGGTCGGGCCATGGATACCTTTGGTCCAGGTCGGCATACCTTGACCACGAAGAACATTCCGATCATCACCGACATTCTTACCATTCCGTGGGAGAAGTCGCCGTTCCAGGCATGCGTTTACTTTGTCGGCAAACAGCGATTCATCGATCAGCGGTGGGGAACGCGAGCGCCGATCACGATGAAGGACCCTGACTTCGGGATTGTGCGACTTCGTGGGTTTGGCAAATTCTCATTCCGAGTTGCGGATGCGTCGCTATTGATCAATGAGGTTGTGGGTACGCAGGGCAAAGTCACGACTGAGGAAGTTACGTCGTACTTACGCGACCTGTTGATGTCGGGCTTAGCGGATTTGCTGGCAACTTCTGGAGTGGGGCTGCTTCAGATGGCTGCGAAGTTCGATGAGCTATCGGCGGCGGCTAAATTGAAGATCGGTGAGAAGTTCGAGTCCTTGGGGCTCGAGCTGACTGACTTTGTAATCAACAATATCTCGCCTCCTGAAGAAGTGCAGAAGGCGATCGACGCACGCAGCAGCATGGCCGCAATCGGTGATCTCCGTTCCTACACTGTCTACCAAGCTGCGAACGGGCTTGGGCGAGTTGGTCAAGGTGACGGAGGAGTTGCTGGATCGGCGGCAGCCATTGGCATGGGAGCAGGTCTTGGCATGATGTTGCCACCCATGTTGCAACAAGCCATGCAGCAGGCTCCAGCTCAAGCGGCGCCGGCTGGTTCCGGTTTGAACCCTGCAGCATCAGCATCAGCACCAGCACCAGTGCCAGCGGGCGTGCCTGGCGCAGCCGCGTCGCCTCCGGGACGTATCGATTTTTCGCAGCTTGCTCCTCCCGCGGACGGGGATGCGAAGACGATTTTGAAGCAGATCGCCCAATCCTCAGAGTGGGCAATTGAAGAAAACGGCGAACACTGGACTCTCACAATCAGCGTTGGGCCACTTCGCAAGCAACGTGTTCAAGTTGATTTCTCCGCTCAGGACGATGCGGGGAATGCGTTGATTAGTTTTTGGTCGTCCTGCGGTGTGATGAATCCGAATCATGCCACACTCCTGCTGCGGTACAACTCGCAACTGATTCACGGCGCTTTCGCACTGCAGCAAGATGGCGACAACGAGACGCTCGTCATCCGCGGAAATTTGCTGGCCGATACGGCGGACGCTCTTGAGATCACTCGAACGGTGACAGCGATTGCTTGGCAAGCGGATCAGTTTGAAGAGCAGCTCATGGGCGCGGATCTCAATTGATCGAGCGGAATTGAAAGCCCGCTTGTGATTTACCGCGTAAGCAACGGGTAACTCCCAAAATTTTTCGAGTTGAGGCGGTTGAGTTGGAAGAAGGCGTGGTTGCGGATGAATATGAGCTGTTGGACTTTGGCGGAAGTCGAAAGTTAGAGCGATTCGGAGCGGTGGTTTTGGATCGGCCGAGTCCCGCTGCGGATTCTTCTCGCAAGCAGAGCCCGCGTTGGTCACAGCCCGATATCGTGCTCGATTCGAAGGGGCGATTGGTCGAAGGTGTGGTGCCAGAGAGCTGGCGGGTTCGGATTTCAGGCATCGAGTTCGGTTTGCGGCTCACGCCATTTGGGCATGTGGGGGTCTTTCCTGAGCAGCAGCGGAACTGGGAAAAGCTTCGTGCCTGGTGCGAGGGCTTCAACCAGCGAAATTCACGTTCTCCCAAAGTGCTGAATCTGTTTGCCTACACCGGTGGCAGTACACTCTCGTGCGCATTGGGTGGCGCGGAGGTTGTGCACGTGGATGCATCGCAGCCTGCAGTCACCTGGGCTCGTCAGAACGCGATTCTCAACGGGTTGGGTGATTTTCCTATTCGTTGGATTACGGAAGATGCTGCGAAATTCGTGCAGCGAGAGCGAAAACGCGGGAATCACTACGACGTCGTTATTCTGGACCCACCTGGCTTCGGGCATGGTCCAAGCGGAAAGCGTTGGGAGTTGCGACGTGATTTGCCTGATCTGCTGGATGGCTGCGCAGGACTTCTGCAGCTTGATAGCGTTAAGCAACTTGACGGAGCTGAGTCGGAACTGGGCCGGCTGCTGCTACTGACGAGTCATAGTTCTGATCCTTCTGAGTCCGAGATTAAGCATTGGCTAAGTGATGCTACTGGATGTTCGGCGAAAGCGAATCGCAATTTGCTGAAGTGCAAATCAAACGCAGGGAAACCGCGAGCTCTCGATGCTGGGTTTGGCATCTGGCTTGATTGCTAGCAAAGCGATTGTTGGGTATTTGCGAGGCGAGCCGGGGGGCCACAGTATGCGAGATCGACATGCAGCGTGAGCCATGTTTTCGACAGTCAACTTGCGAGCACGCGCTGCAATAATGAGTGCGCTAGCTCGGAGTTTAAGAATTCAAACTTCGCTTGTTGCCGCGCATTGCTACGAGCTTGCAATTCCATTTGTTGTTCGGAGCTTGTTTGAGTTTATCGTTCGAGGGCTCGACATCGCGCTTTACAGAGCGAGCGGAAACACGCACAATGCTCAGCTGGTCAACTACAGCACGTAGCGTTGTATCGATGATGCAATCCAGTTGCGATTGAAGTCGTTGTTTAGCACAAGACTGCTTGTGAATTTGTCGACTTAATTGCCCTGCGAACCATGACGCACGTGATCTAAATACACTCGACGAATGTGGCACGGATGTTGCGACTCTCAGTTAGTGAACTGTCGACTTATCGTTGGACGTTCGAAGAGGACGTTCTGCACTATCACGCAGCAGGTTTTGACGCCATTGGTATTTGGCGACCGAAACTTTCCGACTACGGTGAAGAGAAAGGCCAAGAATTGCTTCAGGAACATGGCTTGACCATTTCCTCGCTGCAGTGGGTTGGCGGTTTCACCGGCAGCGATGGTCGAAGCTATCGAGAAGCTCTGCACGATGGGTTAGATGCAGTTCAGTTGGCAGCCGACATCGGGGCAGAGACGGTGACGGTTATCTCTGGAGGCCGGGCAGGTCATACCAAGGGGCACGCGAATCGCCTGCTCCGAAAAGCCTTGAAAGAACTGGCCGAGGCCGGGCAGGCAGTCGGAGTCCAACTTGCCGTTGAACCAATGCACATTGGCTGTGCGTTTGATTGGTCGTTCGTAAATTCCATGCCTGAATGCTTGGATATCATTAGCTCGATTGACAGCCCGAATTTGGGAATTGTCTTTGATTGCTACCACATGGCTCAGGACGAGAATACGCTTCATTGGCTGGATTCGATGGTGCCCTATGTGCGTTTGGTCCAGCTTGGCGACGCCAAGCACGCACCGCTAGGGGAGCAAAATCGCTGCTTGCTAGGGCATGGCCATGTTCCTCTCGCGAGTATCGTTCAGGCCTTTCAAGATGGTGGCTACGAAGGGTTTTACGAGATAGAAATCGTCGGGCAAGCCGTTGAGCATCTGGGCTACGAGCAGATTTTAGGCGAGGCCAAACAGGCGGCTGTTGCTTGGTAAACGGCTGTCGCTTGGTGGGCTGTTCACGAGCGACAAACGGCTATCAGTTCGTTGGCGTCACGCCCACAAGAGAGTGATGGCATAGGCGTGGCACGCGGAGCCCGCGATTACCAAAATGTGCCAAACTGCATGCATATAGAGACGGTTGGTGCTGAGATTCAAGAAGATGACTCCGATCGAGTAGCACACTCCGCCTAGCATCATCCATACAAAGCAGATGGCTGGAGTTGTTGGTATTAGTGGCAAAGCAGGTAACCAGCCAAGGGCGAGATAGGTAATCGTGGCGACAGCGTTGATTCGATGCGATGCGAAGACTTTCGCAACGAATCCGCAGACTGCGGCAGACCAAACTAGGCAGAAGAAAGCGATTCGAATTCCGCCGCTGCTTCCGGCCCATATGAATGGTGAATAGGTTCCAACGATCAGCAAGTAGATCGTACCCTGGTCCCAAGCGCGCATCCGATTCCGCCTAGCAGGATCTCGTACGGCATGGGACAGAGTCGAAAAGGAATAGACGGCTGTCATCATCGCGCAATAGATCAAGCAGCAAACGCGTAGCCCAAGTTCTCTCTCTTGTGTGGCGAACCAAAAATAAAAGCCAGCGAGTAGGCTGAGCACGATGCCAATCGCATGCGTGAATACATTCGCCAGTTCATCTTTTTCGCTTAGGAAATGCGATGCCTCTGGCTCGACCGTTTCAATTTGCAACCGGTTTCTCAAGGGTTCGAGGATGTCCGTCTAAGTGTGGCAATGCGTGCTTGTTCGTCGGGATTCGAGCAGAGCGGACGGAGGGCAGGCAATAGAGCAGGAATCTGCGAATCCTCTATCGAGTTCGCAACGCTCACTTGCTACTATCGACCGCGAGTGCGGGGCGTCCCTAACACCAAGTTCACTATTAAGTGTCACGGAAGATGCACATGAACCGGCAGTTCTCGACTAGTTTGCTGGGTTTGGCAACCGCTTGTTGCCTGCTTACATCTTTTTGTTTCAGCCAGAATGCGATGCAACAGCAGCCGGCTGGCAATCAGGCAGCACTACAGCCCGATGCGAATGGACAAGTTCGAGTCCCGGTGATGAATGTGAATGGTGCTGTTGCTAAGGGGATTGCCCAACTGCCTAAGCAGCCTTTTCCACCTCTGGCTCCTGAACAGCAAAAGTTTGTGGACCAAGTTCTGAATGTATGGGAAGAGCGCACCGCTCAAGTTCAGAAGTACATCTGCCAATTCAAACGCTGGCAATACGACCCAACGATGGCGAATCCAGATTTCTTTTCGCGTGCGAGTGGTGAGCTCCGATTTATGGAGCCGGACAAAGCGTCGTTCGTGATCAACAAGATGGAGACCTTGGCTGAAAGGAATCCGCCTGTTTACAAAGAAGACCCACGCAATCCGTTCGGCGAATGGTGGATTTGTGACGGAGAGTGGATTCACGTTCGTGATCGAAACACGAAGAAGGAAATTCGTTATCAACTGCCGCCGCAGATGCAAGGCGCCGGAATTCCGAACAGCCCCCTACCCTTTCTGTTTGGCGTCAAAGCAGCGGAGTTGAAGGCTCGCTACTGGATTCGCGACGTGAGTAGCAACGCCCCGTCAGGAAACAACTCAGTCATACTTGAAGCTTGGCCCAAGCGTGCTGACGATGCAGGGAACTACTCACGCGTTCAAATCTACCTAGATCGAGCCGACATCCTGCCGAGTGCCCTTGTGGTCTTCTTGCCGAATTGGAAGCCGGAAGCTCAGTTCAAAGAGATCTTCGAATTTACCGACCGTGAGATTCCGACAGGCAACCTGTGGAATGCAGTGAAGCAGAACCTATTTCGTCAGAGCTTTATTCCAACGAAGCTTCCTGGGGATTGGGATATCGAAGAGATGCCGTACGTTTCTCCGCAACAGCCGCCTGCCGATTCAAGCGGCCGGACCGCCCAGCCACCTGCCGCCGGGCAACAGCGCATCCGCTAGCGCAGAGCTGCATTTTGTGAATTTGCAATCTCTATATGCCAGCCTTGGCTAGCCAAGGCGCGGCCTGCGACCGAGTCTCTTGGCCGGCAATTCCGAACGACCTTGCTCCGTGGAACTTGAAGCGAGGTCGGAACTCAAAAAAGCCTCGTCATATCTTTTAAGGCGATCGGCTCGCGAGAAGCGAATGGTTCGCCAAACTGAGCGTTAATCATCTTTCCCCAGTAGGCCGCTTCGTCTCGAACGCGCTGGTGGAACGACGGCTCTAAGTGTTGCTTGCCAACGCTGAACTGGCTCTCGAAGCACGCAATCGCGTCGGCCTTCTGTTGCCATTGCTCTGAAATGTCCAGCACGAATGACGGCTGGGCCACGTGCTTCAAGTGAACGCAGTAATAATAGAAAACACGTTCCGGGTGAAAGGGCTCGCCCTGCAAATCTGACTTGGTCAATTTTGACCAAAATCGAGCGTCTTCGATCAGCCGCGTTGCGGCAACATGATCGGGGTGAGCGTCTTCCCAATAAGGTGCGAACAACCATTTTGGGCGAACGCGGCGAAACACATTGGCTAACGCCGCGCGCGAATCCAAGTCAGCTTGTAGGAACCGGTTCTTCAGCCCGAGATTCTCTCTCCACTCGAGACCTAGTTTCTTCGATGCGGCAGCAGTTTCCTTTGCACGGATTTCTTCGCTGCCATGCGGCGTAGGCTCTCCAGTTGTGAGGTCCAGTACGCCGACTTTCCAACCCAAGGCGATCATCTTAGCGATGGCACCGCCCATGCCGAGTTCAGCATCATCGGGGTGTGGGGCTACGACGAGCATGTCCAACAGTTCCATCAGTAATCCCTTGGCGTCTTGGTAAGTCTGCCGTCTTGGTAAGTTTGGCGTCTTGGTCGGTTTCCACTAACGCGGCTACTCGTCGGCCGTGGCGTCTTCCGTCTTTCCTGCCGAGTTGTCGGAATCGGAAGGTTGAGCCGAAGAGGATGACGGCGTGGTTGCGGATGCCAGGGGCTGAGACTGCTCTGTAGCTGTTGATGTGCTAGGGAGCCGGACGCAAGCGGCTTCCGTCGAGTTTCGAATGAGGAGTCTGTCGCCGGAAAGAGCCATGGTGTTCCAGCTTACATCGCCGATCACTTCAAACTCGGCAAGCTCCTCGTGTTCCGAGGGAGTTGCTTCCACAAGAACGAGCTTTCCCGACTCGGTCAGAACAAGGAGCTTGTCGTTCAAAAGCAGGGTTTGACCGTGTCGGTATCTGCCCCGCTTCCAGACGCGCTCGCCGTTCGAAACATCGATACACTCCAGGATGCCATCGCTGAGTCCGTATGCGTAGCCGTCGAGAACAACGGCCGTATTGAATTTGGTCTTCATCGTTCGTCGGCTGCGCCAAATTTCATTGACAATCCAGCCACCGCCGTCTTGGCGGACTTCCAATAGCTGGGATCCTTCACCATAGCCTTTGCCGAGCAGGATTTGCGAGTCGTTAACTTGTACTGGATGAGCGACGGCTGGGTCTGCATTGCTCACGCCAGGCCACTCGGACTGCCACAGTTCTTTTCCAGTCGCTGGATCGAAGCTCGCGACCTTTTCCTCGGACACTAACAAGACTTGGAGTTTTCCGCCGAGAGTCATTTGAACTGGGGATGAATATCCGGCTTGTCCCTCGCCGGATCGCCATCGTTCTTCACCGGTTTCGGCATCAAAAGCGATCAGAGTTTGAGGCCTCTCTTTAGGTCCGCCGAAAGGGACAAGCACGAGCCGACCTACGATTAGCGGAGAGGCGGATCGGCCCCAAGCTACGTTCTTTTCGAACTCTTCTTGGCTAACGCTAGCCAGTTCCAAGAGGTTTTGCGACCAGATTTCTTGTCCAGTTGCAAGGTCCAAGCAGACGAAGCGATCGACGGCTGAGCAGGCGTAGACTCGATTGGCAGCGATTAGTGGCGTACTGCGTGGCCCCGTGCCTCCGGGAACCGTACTGTGCAGGGCGTTGATGGAGTGTTTCCAAAGAAGGCTTCCATCTGCAACGGAGTAAGCAGAGACCCACTCGGAGTCATCGCGTTGTTCCATCGTAATTGCGGCGTCGCCTTGGATCGCAAAACCGCTCCAGCCCTCTCCGATGGGTTGCTTCCAAATGATCTCTGGTGGCCTGCTCTTCCAATCCTCTGCGATGTCGAACGCGACCTTGGCGTCGCGGTTGGGCCCCAGGAATTGAGGGTAGTCCGATTCTTTGGAGTCGAATATGCCGTCCGCTGCTTTGAGTTCTTCCGCCGGTAGTTTGTCACGCAGTTCGGTAGTTTTGGCCCAACGAGACGAAAAGTGTGGGAGCATTTCGGCGTCGAAACGTTCGAACTTGTTGAGAGCCAAGAAGCCTCCGAGTGCGAGAGGAGGACCGAAGCCAAGACCGATCCCGATTGAACGCAGACCGGAGCTAGCGAGGCAGCCCACGGTGGCCACCAGCCAGGCCAGAAAACTGAGGCCGATGGTGAGCAAGTTTGCCAAGGCGTGATCAAAATTCGGGGTGATAACTCTAACGATGCCGATTCCAACTAGGATGAGAGCTACGAAGAGCATAGCGATGGAGGTTATGCGACTTCGCGATCTGCTTGGCACTGGAGTGGCGGCTGTTTCGGTGCTCATGGGTTCAACATTTGTGGCAGTGGATTGGAGCTGGGAGTTTGCTTGGGCTAGCAGGCGGAGGACAATTCAGCGAATGCAAACAGAATGTAGATTCGCGACCTCATCCTGGATAAATCCGATGTGTGCCCTGGATCTAGCGGGCGAAGTGTGTGCTGGGCCACGTTTTTCTTCGTCCGAGATAAGCTGCACGCATGCCGCACGAGACGGGTTTAGCGGATTGAGCAGCAAGCTATGTCATGTACCTTCACCACTTATTAGAGTGTATAACATTCGTCAGTTATAGCTTGCCCGAGAGCTTAGTCTTTCAGGGGAAGTCAGAGTTTAAAGTTGCGACGTCCAATGCCCTTCCTGGTGGAGCCCTAGCGACTGAAGGATTTGTCCTGTGGCCCGAGGGAAAAACCGATTCCACGATCGCTAGATCTCCGTCGGAATGACACCCTGCTCCAGCTTAGTTTGACACTCTGACCTGCACTGCTTCGTCTTCAAGCTCCGCATGTGAGACTTGCCGCTACTGAATTCACTACTCGAGAGACAGCCTAGATTCGAATGCCATTTGAAAACGACTACAAGGACTTGGATCGGCTCAGGGCGAATATTGAGCTTGCAGTACTAGGGAAATCCGATGTCGTGCAACTCGTAATCTCAGCGCTATTGGCCGGTGAGCACATCTTGCTAGAAGATGTGCCGGGAGTTGGGAAAACTCTCATCGCGAAAGCGCTAGCGAAGAGTATTGAAGGGCGTTTTACGCGACTTCAATTCACGCCGGATTTGTTGCCTACGGATATCACGGGGAGCAGCGTTTATAACTCCAACGAGGGTACTTTTGCTTTTAGCGAAGGCCCCGTGTTCGCAAATGTAGTCCTGGCGGATGAGATCAATCGTGCCCCACCTCGAACCCAGAGCGCTTTGTTGGAGGCGATGGGAGAAGGGCAAGTCAGTGTGGACGGCGAGACGCATCACTTGCCAGACCCACTGCTAGTTATAGCCACGCAGAACCCGTACGAGTTCGAGGGTACGTATCTTCTGCCTGAGAGTCAGCTTGACCGATTCCTGCTACGTATCAGCGTCGGATACCCACCGCGAGAGTTGGAGCAGCAGTTGCTGAAGTCGCATCAAGTTGGCGAGCCTGTTGATGGGCTGAATCCAGTTTTGTCGCTGGAGCGAATTCGTGAGCTGCAAGCGGCTGCTAGGGCCGTGCATTTTGAGGAATCGCTCATCGACTATCTGCTCGACATCGTTCACGGGACGCGCGATAGCGACACTGTGCAAGTTGGCGTGAGTACGCGAGGGGCGTTGGCCTACTTTCGGGCGGCCCAGGGATTGGCTCTGGTTGAGCATCGTGACCACGTTGTGCCAGACGATATTAAGAACTTGGCGATTCCAGCACTCGCACACCGTGTGGTTCCCAAGGGCATGCTGCCGGGTGCCGATCGGTCTGCCGCTGAGGACGTGATTCGAGAAATCGTAGCTGCCGTAAGCGTCCCAACGTAGCTTGGCAGATGTTGGTACAGGTTGCCTCCCTGAGCAGACTCCATCTTTGAAAGACTCACCATGGCTACGGTGGAAACGGTGTCCTCTTCGAACGACGCACCCAAAAGTGGCTTTGGCCCGTTGCAGTTGTGGAATTCGTGGGTCGACTATCGTAAGCGGATGCGTTCTCGGAATCTGGCGCAAGTGCGATTCCGATTGACACGTGAGGGGGTCCACTTCGTCGGCATCTTGGCGTTTATCTTTATCGGAGCGGTCATTCGCGAGATTAGCCTCCTGATTCTGCTGGCAGGTGCGATGATCGGACTGCTGCTACTTCAGTGGCGTTTCAATAGCTCAACGCTAGTGGGCGTTCATTTGATTCGCCGCCAACCAAAGAGTGTTGCTGTTGGCGAAGAGCTTGAAGTAGGACTTAGGCTGGTCAACCCGAAGCTATTCTTGAGTGCTTGGCTGGTTCTCGTCGAAGACAGTCTCCGGAAGATCGGGCCAAACCGGGAGAGGGTATCCGAACAGGGAGTTGCACTGGTGGATACGGTGCGACCGCTTGGTGCTACGCAGAGCCGTTATCGATTGAATTTTTTCGAGCGTGGTAAGTATGAGATTGGTCCAGCACGGGTGTCCACTCGATTCCCGTTGGGGTTGGGCGTTGGTTGGAAGACAGTGGACACGACTTGTTCCGTTCTCGTACATCCAGCTCAGGGTAGCGTGAAGCCGGCTATTAAAGGCCTCTTTCATCTGGACGAAGTCGGCGCAGCCAAGAGTTCGGCTCGAGCGGCTTTGCAGGAGGGAGATTTTTTTGGGCTGCGTCCTTGGGCGACTGGTGATTCAAAACGTTGGGTTCACTGGCGTACCTCGGCTCGACTGGGACAGTTATCAGTCCGGCAGTTTGAACAACAGCAGCAGAAGCAGGTGACGGTCCTGCTTGATCTCGCAGAAATGGATGCCGATGGCGGCCGATTGAGTTGTGAAGCGGCGATATCCTTCCTGGCTACACTTGCCTCGCACACTTTGCGACATGGCCGGGAAAAGCTGGCCGTGGCTATTGCCGGTAGGGAAGTTGCTTGTTTTCCTGCAATCCCAAGCTCAGTGATGGTAAACAATCTACTCGATAGTCTTGCGTTTGCTGAGACTTCTAGTGAGCCGGATCTGATGGCTGCCATGCGGGGGTTGAGCATTCCGATTTCGAACAACCCGCGTGTACTCGTGGTGAGCACGAGACAAGATCAAAGTGAAGCCCTGTTGTCTGCGTCTAATGAAGGCCTCGACCAGCGGTTGCTCTCCGCGGTTCGCTTACGCTGGCTGAACGTTGCCGCTGGCGATTTGGAGAAGTATTTCGATCCTCCAGATTTTGAGGATCTTATCCGCGCGAAGTCGGGAGCGACTCCGGTGAAGAGTTGACGCTGGGGCGCCTGCTCGGACTTGAAATTCGGTAATTTTCAGCATCGGCTGCGAGCTAGTATTGGTTTGAATATGGATCTGAAGCGGATAAAGCGACTGCGGCTCAACATGACCGCGCACTATGCGGTGATCGCTTGGCTAACGGCTATTCTGGTAGCCAACGGTAGCGGAACGTACTTTCTGCCTTTGTTTATTTTCCTGGTCAGCATCGTTGCTTTCATCGTTGTTGACTATCTCGAGATATTTGAACTGAAGAGTATCGCTGCCGCAGTTGGAATGGTGCTTGCGACCTCGGTTGCGATCGCGACGTATGTCTACAGCGTGGTGAATGAGTCCGAGAGCGGGCAATTGCTCGCCGTCGCGGGACTCCTCGTATACCCAGAAGCCGTTCTGTTCTTGCAGTCGAAGAATCGACGTATCTTCGAGCAGCTGGCCGTGTTTCTCCTGTTGGAGATGATCGTCGCGGCACTGGTCAACGACAACATTCTGTTCGGTATCCTGCTGGTGCCGATCATTTTGCTGTGGGTATCGTCGATGTTCTTGTTCTCCCGTTACGCGACCTTGGTTCGTGGTGACCCAAGCATCGAGACGCAGCAACCGAAGTTGGCAGAAGTCTTGTTTAAGCGTTTTATGCGTACGGTGCTTGGCGAGTCAAAGCGTAAGCCGTTGGTGGTGAGTCGATTCGTGACCGATGCTGATGTCCAAGGAAGCAACTTATTCCGGCGACTCGTTCAGTCGATTCCGATTGGATTGGGAGCACTGGCGTTTGCGGGTTTTTTCTTCTACTTGATTCCAAGGTCGGGCACAGGCAGCTTTGGTTCTGCCTTTCAAAATTCGACAGTGATTGGTTTGCCTGATCGCCTGACTTTTGGAAATGTCGGCAGGATTCTGCAGAATCCTTCACCTGTGATGCGAGTGACTTTGAAGGATCCGTTGTCGCAGGAGCCCTTCAAACTTGAAGCACCGCCCTATCTAAGAGCGCGGGTGTTCGACGCATATGGCGCAGCAAGTACACGCCGTGGTGAATGGAAGTTCTCGGGCCAGGCGAGCAACAGACAGTTGGGGAGTCGGTATTTCAATCAGGGCTCTGAACGCGTGCGTTTATCGGACGCCGGGCGGCAGCAAGTACGGGTCGATTTTGACTTGAGGCCCGAGTTTGCAACGGAGATGTTCGGTGTGCCTCCCGTTTTTCCTGCAAAAGACGAACAGCAATTGAGTCTGGTTTACGATGAAATCAATATGGTGCTGCAAAAGAGGGATAACACCGGCGCGCAGCCGCAGCGGTCTGTAGCCTATGGGTTCGTCTCTTTAGGGTTCGCTAAAAATCGACAGACCCAGGTGACGCCGGCACGTCTCTCCTATGATCCCGCGAGTCTCTATCAGGCCTATCGAGCCGCAATTCGTCGTTTGACAGCAGGCTTCGGCCGACGTGGCGGTAGCTTCGAGCAGTCGAATGACTACCGAAGGAGGCTACTTGCTGAGTACGGAATCCCTATGGATCGTGAGCAGTCTATCGCGGCAGCGTTTGCGTACGAGAGTCACTTGGCACGCTCTGGGGAGTTCGGCTACACGCTGAATATTCGCCCTCCATCAGACGGCGATTTGGATCCGATCGAAGACTTCATCATCAATCAAAAGATGGGGCATTGCCAATACTTTGCGACAGCGATGGTTTGTTGGTTGCGGCAGAGCGGGATCCCAAGTCGTCTCGTGATTGGGTACCGACCAACCGAGTATAACCGACTTGGCAACTACTTTACTGTTCGGCAAAACGACGCGCACGCGTGGGTAGAAGCGTTGTTCAGTGCCGAAGATTTGGAAGGCACACTGCTCGCCAATCAGCGGACTGGCAACGCGTTCTATTGGGTACGTTTTGATCCGACACCACCGCCGGATGGTGAATTGACGATTACCGAACAAGATGGCCAAGCAATCGACTATGCGGAGAAACTTTGGAAGGATTATGTCGTCGAGGGGCAAAAGCTGCAGTCGGAGAATAGTATCTACGCTCCCGTCGCAGAGAACAAACAAGCGTACGCCGAACTCGTCGCGAACCTACAAAGCATGGGACGCGATTTGGCCGCCGGGAAATTGGGCGGTGGAGACTTCGGGATTATCGTTCCTATCGGGATTGTGATTCTCCTACTCGTTGCGTTTGGTGTCATAATTTGGCAATTGGTGGTCTGGTTGCCGAAAATTGCTCCGAACTGGGCTCGGCGGATGGGCATCGTTAAGAACGAGATGCAGTTGGCGCACCCTTTTTACGCGCGGTGTCTGGCGATTGTTGGACGTTTAGGGATCAAACGCTCGCAGGCGACAACTCCGCATGAATATACTCGGCGTGCTGAGGATGTTCTCTCCGAGAAGGGCCTCACTGCGCGTGAACCGCTAGACTTCTTAACGCAGCTTTACTACCGCATTCGCTTTGGCGGAAAGGCTTCGCAGCTATCGCCAGCGGAAGAACGAATGGCCTCCGACAAGTTGCGTCTGTTGGAGCAAACCGTTGCGGACGCACGGAAAGAGAATTAGCTGGTCGAGCATTTGTCCAATCAGCTTTGTTTACATCAGCGAGAAACGGAGTTGCGAGATCTCCCGGTCGATTCAGCAATGCCCCGGCATTGAAAGAAGCTACCAGAACCAGCGTCCGAACACATAGCCCCAGCCACGACGCTCCCAACCCAGTTCACGATAAATACTGCGAACACTGAAGTAGCGTCCTTCGACTTCGTCGAACCCGTCCCAGATCATGGGGGAACGCCAGGAAAGGTAGAAATTGCTATCCACCTGCTTCTGATCGCGAATGTTGTTATCAGCGAGAATGCCCGCAGCACGATTCCAAAGGAAATAGTTGCCAACAATCACTTGTTCGATATCCTCCGGCCGCGAGAGCTTGATTGCCGCCCCTCGTCTCGGTTCGGTAGCGTTGAAACCGTTCTGACAAAAAATATTCAACAGTATTCGCGAATGCGGACTGATCGTACAGTTCACGCCGGCACCGCTGCAACGGTACACATAGTTGGACCGGACTAACGGTCGTGCCCCTGGCTGCATCAAATCCAAGATGATGCCATTTCCGTCGATCCCTGTGAGATCTTGCTGGTAGCTCACCATGTTTTGTTCGACGACAATTCCATCGCCTCCGCCATTGATGCTGACCCCTGAGCTACCGGGAAACTCCATCGTTTCGGAGTAGTAGCCGCCACCCCAACAGAAGTTGTCTTTCAGTGTGCAGTAGGAGGAACCACTTTGAACGGCGATATGGCTGCGACCGTTGTAGAAAAGCGTGTTGTCTTGAATTCGTACGCGAATTGCCTCTTCGCGAACGTCGATCCCGTTGTCCAGGCACTGAGAGATGGTGTTCGAGCGTATGACTGCGTTAGAGAGCGAGGGTTTCGGAAGAAACGAGAAGATGCCATTCACACAGTGGGAGATCACGTTGCGTTCGATACGCACTTGGTCCGCGCCCCGGCATTGGATTCCCGCCCAGTATCCGTTCATTGTGCAACGTAGAATTCGAACGTCGCTTGCGTTCTCAAGGTCGATCGCAATGTCTGGATTCATAGTGCCGTCCGAAGAAGGCACACCGGCCGTCGCGAGTTCTTCCACTGTGGAGTAGTAGGTCGCGAACTCCGCCGCCAGTGCATCACTCCGTGTTTCGAAGGCGGCAGTGAAGTCAATCTCGTTCTCACGAGGTACGTCGCGCACGATGTTTGGCATATCACGCCAACGAGAATTCGCCTGAAGGTCCGTTCCTAGAAACTGGATTCCGGTCAGTTGTATGTGCTGGCAGTTCTGTAGCAGAAAACGCCGGACGACGACTTGGTCTCTGCCAGCCGCGCGAATCTGGATCTTGCCGCCAGCCTCACCCGAGTTCAGAACTGGAATCGTGCCAGGACCCCAACCCGTATCTTCATCGCGATAGTCGCCCGGGCGTACGATCACGCGATCTCCAGGCTCCGCTTGTGCAATGGCGAAAGCGATAGTCGCAAACGGCTCGCGGGAATTCCCTGCGTTTTGGTCGGAGGCAGTTTCCGACTTGGCAACAAACCAATTCTTGGCGAATGATTCTGCTTGGCTGCCGAGCGAGGCAAAAACCACTACCGTCGAAAGCACTAACGTATTCCGCATGTCCGCAAACTCCGCCTAAGTTTCCCAAAGTGACTTCTGTGATATTAGCGAGTTTGGGTGTGGTGTGCAAGTCTGCGGAGGGGGCCGCAGGATAAGGCTAAGTTGGAAGCTACGGCGTAAGAGGTTCTTCCAGAGTCATCCTGACGGAGCCCTAGCGACTGAAGTATCCGGCTGCAAACCCAGGGGAAAGCGATTCCTCGGTCGCCAGAGTAATCCTGGAATAACTCCAGCTTCGTCATCGCCGTTTGAATCTCCGAATTGCCCTGAGGCGGCCGCAGATCGACCCCGGGTTGCAGGCTCCGCTGGTCAATCTGGTGTCGTTTTGGGGCATCAAGAGGACCGAGGGATCGCTACTGCTCGAATCAGAAGCGGCTCGATTCAACCATGCTCATACACGAACTAACCAGTTCGTGAAGATGCTTCGGTTACCGCAATATCCACCTTTGAGGAGCCCAGTCGGGTCGTGGCAATGCGGAGTCGTGAAAGAAGAGTCAGCTCAAAGTACACGTTGTGTGTGTACTCCGAGCGGGGTTGAGAAATTATCGAGTCGACTTGTCAGGATGCCAACGGAGAATGGCTTCGGACTACGAGAAGTGAGACTTCACTTCGCCGTTCGCGAGGACAACAATACTCCAAATGCCAATTCCCATTGGGAAAATGAAGCAACAGCAGGGCGAAACGTAGGGGCAAATGGCACAAATCGAGCCGGCCATGGCTAGGCCGTAGCCGGTTAATGCCTTCATCTTGAGGGCACCGAGACAGGTCACAATGCTGCCGATCAGTCCAATCGCTCCACTGATATACATTTGGATCCCGCCGACCATGGATATCATTTGGTCGAACTGTTCTTGGTCGAAGTTCGGGTCCTGTTCGGCGGCTGACTCCGCGATCCCCTGCATGATCGAAGGTAAAAACGAAGGAAGTGCGAATGTCGCAAGTGCGGCGATCACTCCGAGGATCCCAGTCACTAACAGCAGGGTTGCCGGAGTGCTGACTTTCGCCAGTGCATCCTCGCGGGAGAATTGCCCGCCCATTGACTCTGGGGTTCCGTAGGGATTCTCATTCACGGCGATTTTCCTTTGTGGATCGAGGATGCTGGACTGAAGGCTCGGTGATCAGTACCGCTGGCCAGTTGGAGCCGAACAAAGAATCAACATTCTATCGTTCGAATTGAACTGGTGAAAGATAACGAGACCGCCGTTTCTGGCTTGAGCCAAATCGCGGGCCGCACTCTCACTCTTGGTCTCACTTTCGTAAGACAGGGAGCCCACGCGTTGCTGTCAGCGCTTCGCAAGAGCTCTGCAAGGTCCGCCCTGCTTAGCCGAGCTCGCGTCCTAACGCCTTTTCGATGACCGTAAGTAGAACATTTGGGTCATACGGTTTGCTCAGAAAGAAGCTGCCACCGGAGGCGCGAGTCTGACGCACCATCTTCGACTCAGTGCAACTACTCAGCACCACAACGGGTAGTCCAACGTGTCGCGGGTCCGAGTCGATTTCCTTGCAGAACTCGAGTCCGGATCCATCAGGCAAATGTGCGTCGAGGATTGCCAACTCGAAAGCGTTCTCTGCTAGTTGCGATCGCGCTTCGCCAACGGAGTTCGCCGACCGGACGGTTAGACCGACGGAATCGAGATGTTGTTCGAGCAGGTAGAGTTGAGCCGGATCGTCTTCAAGGAGCAACACATTTCGCGGCCCCAAGTCCTCGCCTGAGGCGACCGGCTGTAGTACTGCAGCAGCGCTGCAGGAGTCATCTGCGGCTGTATCCAAGAAGAAATCAAAACTTTCCGATTGCATACAGACTTCCCTACGCTATGGCTACTTGTTGCGACGCCAATGATGTAGGTCGCAATTAGTGAAACGCTCATGCCGTTTTCACAACCTTCGAGCAACTTCGGAAGCGAAGAGCGAGCCAGTAAAGGAAATTTGTCCCAGCCTAAGTTCTTTGAAAGGAACTACGGCTAATAGGTCTAAGCAAACGACTTTTAACGATTGTCGTGTGTCGGAAGCGAAATCACTTCGACGCACGCAACTCGAATATTCCCTACACGTCGATCTCTTGAGCGTCTTCGGCACGGTCCATGATGAAGCGGAAGCGGGCTGACGCGTCACGACCCATGAGATCCGAAACAACTCGATCGGTCTCAAGCTGGTCGTCGATCTCGACCTTTAAAAGACGTCGCGTGGCGGGATTCAAGGTCGTCTCCCAAAGAACCTTGGGCATCATTTCACCGAGGCCTTTGAACCGCGTAATCTCAGGCTTCGCACGACCATCGGCCTTGGCGAGGATTTCTTCGCGCGCGGGTTCATCTGCTGCCCAGTGCGTCTCTTTCCCGATATCGATCCGGAACAGTGGCGGGACCGCAATGTAAACACGTCCGTCCGCAATAAGTGCCGGCATGTGACGGTAAAAGAAAGTTAGTAGCAGAGTCGTGATGTGATGGCCGTCTGAATCTGCATCAGCCAGTAGGATGACTCGGTCGTACCGAATCTTCGAGACGTCGATGTCCTTACCTATCCCGCAGCCAAGCGCAGTCACAACGTCTTGCAGCTCTTTGTTATCCAATACACGTTTGAGAGTTGCACTCTCGGTGTTCAGCACTTTTCCACGTAGCGGTAAGATGGCCTGATGGTTTCGATCGCGACCTTGCTTTGCACTTCCACCCGCCGAATCGCCTTCCACTATAAATATCTCGGAGTTGCCTCGACCGGCCGAGATGCAATCACTCAACTTTCCAGGCAGCATCGCGCCGCGAGACGTAGCGGATTTGCGCGACACGGATTCAGAAGCGGCTCGTGACGCGGCTCTTGCTCTAGAAGCCGCAATGATTCTCGCTACAACGGACTCCGCAACGGATCGATTATTGTTCAACCACTGTTCGAGGGCCGAACGCACGGAGCTATCCACCACTGGTTGGATTTCAGGGTTGTTCAGCCGATCCTTGGTTTGCCCCTGAAACTGTGGGTCGCCAATAAACACGGAGACGATGGCAACCATGCCTTCGCGAATGTCTTCCTGAGAAATCTTCACTCCGCGTGGAACCAAGCTGTGGGTTTCGAAGTAATTGCGAATCGCTTTGCCGAGGCCAGCGCGGAAACCATTTTCATGTGCGCCCCCCGTACCCGTGGGGATTCCATTTACGTACGAACGAACGTGTTCGTCCGTCGATTCGGACCAGCGCAGAGCAATCTCGATCCGCTCGTCTCCCTCTTTTCGAAGCACAAAAGTCTGCTCGTGAATCGGCTTCGCACTGCGCTCTTTGAGAACTTTGTCTAAATAGTCGACAATGCCATTCTCGTGATGGAAGGACTCCTTCTTGCGATTCACCTCGTCGACATAAATGACCTTTACGCCACGATGTAGGAAGCTCGTCGTCTCGAGTCGGTTTCGAATTGTCTCGGCGTTAAAGATTGTCTTTGGGAAAATGGTTGGGTCAGGCGTGAACGTGATCGTCGTGCCCGTGCCGCGGAAAGTGCCTTTTGCCTTCTGTAGTTTGGTTGTCGCTTTGCCCTGCGAAAATTCCATTTTGTATTGATTGCCGTCGCGGCGAACGACCGCTGACAACTTTTTGGACAACGCGTTGACCGCAGATGCGCCAACGCCATGGAGACCGCCGGACGTCTTGTAGTTCTTCCCTTCGAACTTGCCGCCGGCGTGCAGAATTGTTAGCACCATCTCAAGCGCGCTTTTCTTCGTCTTGGCGTGCTTGTCGACTGGGATTCCGCGTCCGTTGTCGCTGACTGAAACCGTCGAACCGTCCTTGTGAAGCGTGACCACGATTTCTGAAGCATGACCGTTCATCGCTTCATCCACCGAGTTGTCCAGGATTTCCCAGACTAAGTGGTGAAGTCCTTGGCTTCCCACTCCCCCGATATACATGCCGGGCCGTTTCCTCACAGGCTCTAGGCCTTCGAGGGCTACGATGTCATCGGCGCTGTACTTGCTGGACGCTTTGGCCATGTCTTTTACTTGCTCTTAACTGCTGTGACGACGAGTGATCTGAACGAACGCGTTGGGGTAGTTCTCCTTCGCTACTTCTCTTCTTCTAACGGCTCTGGCGCGGTGATGGGTGGCCAGACGATCTTTGAGATCTTGCCATTCTTTTGGATCTCATTGCCACGGCCGCCCCGCGAGGTCGTACGGTACTTGGCGGTTGAGATCGTCTTCTGAGCGCCTCGGTTTGTTTCGACGACTAGCAAGTCGCGGTCGCCCGTCGAGGCCTTGAAGCCGAGCAGTTCATCGGACTTGGAGAGTTTGATCAACGTGACGCCTTTGCCGGGACCAGAAAGGTAGTTGATCTCTTCCGCTGCACACAAAACCGCGCGGCACTCGCGGGAGATTGCGAGGATTGTTTCCTCACCACCAATCGGAACCACACCCACAATCGATGCTCCAGCAGCGACCCGTGCGAATCGTCGCCCACTACGTGTGGAAGGTTCAACGAATGGCTCCAAACTGAAACGCAACGCAAAGCCGTTGCTAGAAGCCGCCAGGCCGTGAACTTCTGGGCAGTAGTCAGGCTTCTTCTGGTCTTCGCAAACATCGCCGATGCTGCGCGGGTCAAGTGAAAGAACACTGACGATCCGCTCACCATCCTTCATCTTGAACAACTTTTGAATCGGTTCGCCGTGGCCGGTAGAAGCGGGGACGTCCAGCATACGTGCGGTGTAGCAGACCCCTGCAGAGGAGAACAGGGCGAGTGTTGTACGCGTCGAACCAGCGACGCAAGCCAACACGCTGTCGCCCTCGCGCAGCCGGCTTTTGCTCGGATCTGCAATCTGTTTCTGTCGTTTGATCCAGCCGTCGCTCGTTACAAGAATGTTGCACTCTTCGGCAACGATGAAGTCTTCGGCCGAGTACTCCGTTTCCTCCTCTACCGTGACGATCTTCGTACGTCTGGCTCCCTCGGGCTTCTTCGCATAGTCGTTAATGATCGATTCGATCTCATCACGAACGATCTTCCAGCGTCCGGAATTGTTCGTATCTTCCGTGCTCTCCTTCAGGAGTTTTTGTATCTGACGAGCGCGTTTCTGCTTGTCCTTGAGTTCCTCTTGGACAATGTTGATCTCTAACTTCGCCAATCGGTAGAGTTTCAATTCTAGGATGGCGTCGGTCTGCTCTTCATCTAACCCGCCCTTTTCCGCAGGGAAACGCTGCATGATCTTTTTCGCCGCATCTGCTTTGCCATCCGAACGCCGAATGATGCGAATGATCTCGTCGAGCGCGTCGAAGATCAAGACGAAGCCTTCGAGGATGTGAATTCGCCGTTCCAAAACGGCCAACTCATGCTCAAGGCGAGCGGTGACGACGTCCAAGCGGAAATGGAGGAAGTGCCAGAGCACTTCTTTGAGCCCGAGTCGTTCAGGGCGGCCGACTTCCGGGTTCTCGGTTGGTACCAGACAAGTCAAGTTGACGTTGAAGTTGGTTTGCAGCGGCGTGTTTTTGTACAGGTAAGCCAGAATCTTGGCCTCATCGGCGTCCTTTTTTAACTGGAGGTCGATGCGGATCTCATCCGTTGATAGATCTTTGACGTCTTCGATGAGAGGCATTTTGCCCGTCATTACCAATTCCGCGATACGCTCGACCAGCGTTGCCTTGTTGACTCCATACGGAATCGACTCAATCTGCAAAGTCTTGGCACCTCGCGTACCCGAGACCGACTTGGTTGTCCCGCGAATTCGAAGTGTGCCCTGTCCGGTTTGGTAAATGTCTCGAAGTTCTTCTTTGGTGTTGATGAGTTGGCCGCCGGTTGGAAAGTCCGGTCCCTGAACGGCATCGTTCGCAACGAGTTGGTAGTCCTTGATTTCTGGGTTCTCCAGGAGCTTCAAGAGCGCTCGGCAGACTTCGCCTAAGTTGTGCGACGGAATGTTGGTGGCCATGCCGACCGCGATGCCCATCGCGCCGTTGACGAGCAAGTTCGGTATTCGGCTCGGCAGCACGACGGGTTCTACTCGGGAGCCATCGTAGTTCTGCTTATGAGCGACAATGGTCGAACCTAAATCGCGCAGTAGCTCTGAAGCCAGCGGTGCCATCCGGCACTCGGTGTAACGCATGGCGGCCGCATTATCGCCGTCGATCGATCCAAAATTTCCGCTGCCGTCGATAAGCGGTGAGCGTAGCGAAAACGGCTGCGCCATTCTGACGAGGGCTTCGTAAATGGCTCCATCCCCGTGAGGGTGGTACTTACCCATCACATCGCCGACGACGGATGCACACTTGCGGTGCTTGGAAGTTGCCGACAGACCTTGCTGGTCCATCGTGTACAGAATACGCCTCTGGACTGGCTTGAGTCCGTCACGGACGTCAGGCAGTGCCCGGCTCGTGATGACGGAAAGCGAGTAGTTCAAATAGCGATCTTGAGCCGCCACTCGGAGCGAAACTGGCTCGATCTGCGTCGACTCTTCTAGATTCTCGAAGAGGTCCGATTGACTGGAGGATTTGCGCGAAGACGACTTCGAGTCTCCTTTTTTCGATTGCCGTCGTTTGGCCATCCGCCTGTGTGCTCCCTGCGTGCTTGTTCTCGAGATCCGATTAGCTTGGTCGGCGGCGATGGAGGAGTGAGGCGACAAAACCTAGGGATTAGTCGCTTATTTCGCCGCTTGTTAGTGGATGACGATTTTACCTGTTGGTGGGTTGAGTCAAGGAGGGGTGTTTAGAGCGTTTTCCGCCTGGAATACAACTGGCCGACTGGCGAGCCGCATCCGAGGCCTGTTGCTCGAGGCCTGTTACTCGAGGCCTGTTACTGAGGGCTGTTACTGAGGGCTGTTACTGAGACGCGAAGCATGTGTGAGGAGCCCCACAGCAGTCCGTTTGTTTTTAAGATCGATTCGTCGACTTTTCCGGTTAAAAGGATCAAGCGCGGCGCGGCAAAATCGGCTCAAAAGTACCTTTCGATTTCACCGATTCACTAGGTGGTGGATGGTCCTGACGGGAAGCCTGCGCACGTGGTGCATGGAAGCCTACAAAACGCAGCACTTGGATCCAACAAATAACGCGACGGCGTTTTGCATTCGCGACGACGTTCTGCATACCCATGGAAGGAAGCTTAATGCTATTCAGAACCAAACTTTCGCTCGCCGCGATATTGCTCACCTGCGGCCTAGCAGGCTCAGCAAACGCTCAAGAGTTCGTGGTTGGAAACGGACCGCAGTTGTTTGCGAATCAGTACACCCAAGGTATGGCTAACCAAGCGACCGCTCAAATGTACGTCGCGCCTGTGCCCGTACCTCCATGGGTTGGACATACTTATTACACCTATCAGCCGTTTTACCCACACGAGATGATGTACGGTCACTCGCGCCGCTATCACAACTACTACGACAACGGCAACGGCATGAATCGCACGCGAGTTCACTACTCAACGGCCCCTGTACAGACAGCTGTTCGCGGTATGTTCAAGGGCATCTCCTTGCCTCGCTGGTAGTGGAAACGCGGATCCTGTGAGGCGTTGTTTCTAGGCGGAAGCACCGACTCTACAACACACGAAATTGACTTCGCTTCGCCGCAGGAGTGCCGATCGCGATTCGAGGCAATGGACGCTTGGAAGACATTGATCAACGAAAAGGAACGATCATGAAGAACCTAGTCCTCGTTGCAGGCCTGTTGTTGGGCACTGTCGCGTTGAGTGGTACTGCGGCGGCGCAGGGAAAAATGCTTCGCCACGGTAGAGCACCGAAATGCGGGGCGTGTGCTCAAAAGCACCAGGCTGGGCAGCCTTGGCACGGACAGTACAACTACCTGCCATACGGCCAGCCGACGGCCTTGGTTGTTCCGCCGACTGCCAGAATGCAGTCGAACTACTCGTGGGGTGTTTCGCAAAACACCATGACACCGATTTACCAACAGTACGGGCCGGCAGCCATGCCTTCCGCAGGCGGTGGCTTCTACAACACACCCATCTGGCCAAGTCATACGAACCAGTTCGGAATCTATCCGGTTCGAGCTCCCTGGTAGTGAAGTTGCTGAGTTGCTGCGATTTCTCGCCGAAGTGGTTCTTGGTGGAGTTGGCAGTCAATTAGGGTACGTTCGCTGAATCGTTATTTGTCTGCTCTGAAGACTACAGAGATTGAGAACGCCGGGGCACACCCGGCGTTTTTTCGTAGCCATGCGGTGAATTCCGACCGAGTCTACTGCGAGCTACCAGCGGTACAGGCTCGGAGTCGAACGGTGCTGCTGGACGTTTGCCCGCGTCTCCCAAGCGTGCTTGAGTCGCTGCTCGTGAACCGCTAGTCTGCTGATTCGGTCTAACAAGTGAACTTGGCCGTCCGTCCTGGTTCTTCAGCGTCTTCCTTGTTCCTATTTCAAAAGGTTGAATCCATGTCGTCGGTCGAAGTGTTCATCAACGGCGAGTTCTTCCCGCAAGAGGAAGCCAAGATCAGCGTCTATGACCACGGCCTTTTGTATGGCGATGGCGTGTTCGAAGGGATGCGAGCCTACAACGGGAAGGTATTTCGACTCAAAGAGCACATTGTCCGACTCTTTGACTCGGCCGGATCGATCCTCTTGGAAATACCGATGAGCCACGCTGAGATGGC
>JBGCCZ010000041.1:0-75066 GCA_045105035.1 Pirellulaceae bacterium
GACAAACGCATTGCCACCGACAACCCTTATGGCGACATGAATGGCGACGACTCACCGGAGCTTTGCGTCGCGCGATTACCCGCAGACTCGGCAGAAGAAGTAGAGAACTTCTTTGCCAAAGTCATCAACTACGAGAACAACACGGACTTTGCGGCATGGCGTCGTGATGTGCACATCGTCGCTGGCGTTGGCGGCTTTGGAGCGCTAGCAGACTCAGTGATTGAAATGACAACGCGTCGTTTTCTGTCTGATCGCATTCCGGGCTGGTCACGGCTGACGATGACGCAGGCCAGTACTGGCAGCCATTATTGTCCGGATCCTTGGCGTTTCAGCGAGGCGTGCATCAACCGGATGAACCAGGGTGGAATGTTCTGGGTTTACATCGGTCATGGCCACGTACGCACACTGGACTATGTAAAAGCCGGCGAGGAGTACCTCCCCATCTTCAATGAGCAACACCTGCCAGCGATCAAGAGCAAGCATCCACCGATTGCTGTTTTCCTGGCGTGTTACACGGGCGCTTTCGATGCCGTGCAAGACTCGCTGGCGGAGCGGCTAACGTTGAATCCAAACGGCCCCATTGCCTCTATCGCCGCCTCTAGAGTAAGCGGGCCCTACGGCTTAGCGACCATGTCCGATGGCATGCTGCGCTACTGCTACGAACAGAGAATCCCGACACTAGGCGAAGTCTTGGTCGAATCAAAACGGCGAATGCTAAAGCCCGCCAACCCAGAAGACTCGAGTAACAGCCAAATGCAAATGATCGAGTCGATTGCAAAAGCGCTCAGCCCCGAAGATTACGACCTTATGGCTGAGCGGCGAGAACACGTTTGGCAAATGCACTTGATCGGCGATCCGCTTATATCAATGCGTTACCCCAAGGTTTTCGAACTAGAATCGCCTTCGAGAACTGAACCCGGCCAGTCGATCAAGGTCCGGGGAGTCAGTACCATGCGAGGGAAGTTGACGCTTGAATTCGGCTACCGGCGAGCGAAAGTGCAACGCGAGTTAGACCAAGTTCCTGTGGCTTTGGATACGCAAACCGGGCGCGATGCATTTCAAGAGCGCTATCAGAGAGCGAACGACAGGACACTTGTACGCGTTGAAGGCCAGATTGAGGCAGGTCCTTTCGAACAAGAGATCCAATTGCCGGACGAATTGTCGAATGGCCGTTACCGCATTCGAGCCTACATTGCGGGAGAATCGGACTGGCAAGCCGGCTATCGTGAATTCACGGTTCGCCGCCCGCGAAAACAACCTTCTGAGCAGTAGATCGCCACGGGTACGCAAGAGAATCCGAGACGTACTCCGCTCAGGCAACAAGCCTTGGGACAGCGAAAGCCAACTTTCGTTGCTTATTGGAATGCCGACTTTCGCCGCCGAAGCGAATGGGTTGTTCGCCGGCGGTGCTCGGATGAGTTAGAATGAAGGACGCTCGAGCAGTCCACTTCCCTCAACGTCTCGTCGCCGCCTTCCTGCGACAGTTGCCAACGGGTTTGTCATTCTCCGCTGTTTTCGTTTCCCTCCTTCCCCAATCCTGGTCACTCCGTATCTATGTCTATGATCAGTCATTGCCTCGCATTCAATCGACATCTTGTTTGCAAACGCGCTTCTTGGAGCGTCAGTTTCGTTTGCGTTACGCTTGCAGTTCTCGCTGGGGACTTGGCAGTCGGCGACGAAAGTGTCAATTTCGCGAATGACATCCAAACGGTACTCGCGCGCCGTTGTTACGCGTGCCATGGTCCCGACGTCCAAGAGGGTGGCATTCGCTTCGATGTACGAGACACGTTGCTGGCCGAGGCGGATAGCGGCGAAGTTCCGATCCTTGCTGGTAATGCTGCCACGAGCGAACTGATTCGACGAATCACCTCGACGGATGAAGCCGAGCAGATGCCTCCAGAGGGAAAGCGTCTCACCGATGACGAGGTTGCTGCTTTCAGCTTGTGGATCGACCAAGGTGCAAAGTACGAAAAGCACTGGGCCTTCCAACCGGTTCAAACACCAGAGATCCCGAGCGTCTCGAATCCCGAGTGGCCAACGACTGCGATCGACAACTTTGTGCTTCATCGCTTGGACTCTGCCGGGTTGGTGCCAGCCTCACAGGCTGACAAGCTAACACTGATTCGACGCGTCTATCTGGACGTGACCGGCATTCCACCATCGCCGGAACAGATCGACTACTGGGCTTCGCGGTGGGACGAAACCAGCTATGAACGACTCGTCGACAAGCTGCTCGCCGACAACGCTTTTGGCGAACGCTGGGCGCGAACCTGGCTTGATGTTGTCCGCTATGCGGAGACAAACTCCTTTGAACGAGATGGCGCAAAACCGAACGCATGGAAGTACCGCGACTATGTCATCCGAGCGATGAACGCGGATAAACCCTACAGCCAATTTGTGCGCGAACAAATCGCTGGAGACGAGCTGAAAGAGGTCACCGACGATTCGCTAACAGCCACTGGCTATTTTCGCCTTGGCTTGTGGGATGACGAGCCGGCCGACCCGAAACAAGCACTGTTCGACGGCTTTGACGATCTAGTCACTACGACAGGGCAGGGCGTCATGGGCCTAACGTTTAATTGCGCCCGCTGCCACGACCACAAAATTGATCCAATCACACAGAAAGATTACTACAGTCTGGTTGCCTTCCTACGTGACGTAACTCCCTATGGAACGCGTGGCAATCAAGCCGGCAACAACCAAATCGACCTCAATCTAGACGTCGCTCAAAAACACGAATCGCTCAATGCTCGACTACGCGACCTCGGGAAAGAGATCCGCAAAATTGAACAGGCGACCATTAAAAAGATGGACGCTCCGGACCAGCGCGCCACGGAGGGATCTAGACGACGAGCAACGCTCAAACGCTTGATGTCGCAGTTCACCGAAAAAGAGGAGTTCGCGGAGTATCAGGGGCTCAAAGCAGAGCAGACCGACCTACGTTCGAAGCTTCAGTCCCTTCCACGCCGGAGGACCGTACTCGGACTGGCCAAATTGCAGTCGCCGCCGCCCGACACACACGTGCTTGGCCGCGGCAGCCCTCATGCAGAAGGCGAAGTCGTACCGGTCGCGTTTCCTACGATGCTCGGAGGAGGAGTTCCTGAGATCGAAGTCCCTGAGGACGGCAAATCGGCAGGTCGCCGACGAGTGCTCGCGGATTGGCTTACATCGAAAGACAACTGGATGACCGCTCGCGTCATCGCAAACCGAATTTGGCTGCATTACTTTGGCCGCGGCATCGTCCGCTCACCCAACAATTTCGGGCTAATGGGTGACGCGCCGACGCATCCAAGGTTGATCGAGCACCTAGCGAATCAACTCATGGATCACGACTGGCATCTCAAGTCACTCCACCGGGAAATCTTGCTCTCCACAACCTATCGAATGAGCACTCAGGCGAATGACCAAGCACTCGCAGAAGACCCAAACAACGACCTATTCTGGAGGCAGAATCTAAAACGTTTGAGTGCCGAACAAGTTCGCGATTCGGTGCTCAGCGTTACTGGCGAGCTCAACTCGCAAGTTCTCGGTCCGAGCATGTATCCGAATCTGTCGGCAGAGGTCCTCGCCAGTCAATCAAAGCCTGGCAATGGATGGGGCCAGTCTTCGGAGGCAGACCAAGCACGCCGCAGTATTTACATTCATGTGAAGCGTTCGCTACCAGTCCCGATGATGACGGCTTTCGATTTCCCAGATTCAGACATTAGCTGCGAAGCAAGGTTCTTGACGACACAGCCCGGCCAAGCGCTAACGATGCTGAATAGCGACTGGATGCAAGACCAAGCAGAGAACCTTTTCCGTCGCATAGAGCGTGAAGTTGGACCTGAGCTGCATGCCCAGGTCAAGCGATCTTTGGAGGTATGCTTGTGCCGCCCACCGGACTCGAGAGACGTTGAGGCACTTGTCCAATTAGTTGAACGACTCAAGTCGGCACAAGGACTCGATGACGAGACCGCCCGACGCTCGATGTGCTTAGTAACCATGAACTTGAACGCGTTCTTGTATTGTGAATGACCACGTGTGCTTGATAACGAGTTCGATCCGTGTCGATAAACACAACTACCAGAGCGACTATTCCACAGGCTGAATGACAATGTCAAAAAAGAATTTTTGTGGACGCGTACGACGCGAGTTCCTATGGCAGACAGGGGCCGGATTCGGCGCAGCCGCGCTGACTTCTCTGCTTAGCAATGATGGCTTCTTCAATTCGACCGCCGCCGCCTCAGAGCGGTCTGCCAACCCGTTGGCCGAAAAGGCGCCTCATTTTGCTCCGAAAGCGAAGAGCATCATTTTCTTGTTCATGTACGGTGGCCCGAGTCACATTGATACGTTTGACTACAAGCCCGACATGGTGGGCATGGATGGGAAGACGATTGACGTGAAAACCTTTGGCCGCGGGGGACACAAGAACGGGGGACGCATCGTTGAACCGCGTTGGAAGTTCAAGCAGTACGGCGAATGCGGCAAGTGGGTCTCCGATCTGTTTCCCAATGTGGCGACCTGTGTCGACGACATCTCGTTTGTACACTCGATGACGGCCGATTCACCGATACACGGATCCGCCATGTTGATGATGAACTCGGGGAAGATTCTTAGCGGCTCACCGGCGCTGGGATCCTGGGTTAACTATGGGTTGGGAACCGTCAATCAGAATTTGCCGGGCTTCGTAGTAATGCTGGACCCTAAGGGAGGACCGATCAGCGGCGCAAAGAATTGGTCCAGTGGCTACATGCCAGCGACCTATGCCGGAACGGTCTTGCGAAGCAAAGGCTCTCCGATTCTCGACTTGCAGGCACCGGCAGGGACGACACGAGCCGTGCAACGCGAGATGCTCGATACAGCGGCGGCCATCAACCAACGGCACTTGGCAACTCGAGCGGACCAGCAAGATTTGGCAGCTCGAATCTCAAGTTATGAGCTTGCCTATCAAATGCAGGAACACGCTCCCGAAGCCGTCGACCTGGCAACCGAGGACCAAGACACACTGGACCTCTACGGTGCCGAAAAGCCTGAGACTAGCGATTTTGCGAGACGCTGCATCATCGCCCGCCGGTTGGTGGAGCGCGGAGTCCGATGCATCCAGTTGTACAGCGGCGGCGCGCACAACGATGATAATTGGGACGCGCACGGGGACCTCGAAGTCAACCACAACAAGCACGCCGGTGCGACAGATCAACCCATCGCGGCACTGCTCAAGGATCTCAAACGTCGAGGTCTCTTGGATTCGACCTTGGTCGTCTGGGGCGGTGAGTTCGGTCGTCAGCCCACTGCCGAGTACTCAAAGGGATCTGGGCGTGACCACAATTCCTACGGATTCACGGTCTGGATGGCAGGCGGTGGGATTAAGGGCGGAGTTAGCGTTGGCACGACCGACGAACTTGGGGCAGCAGCAGTTGAAAAACCTCTGCACGTGAAAAACATGCACGCAACGATCCTTCAACAACTCGGACTTGACCCGAATCATCTAAGCTATTTCTACAGTGGACTAGACCAAAAGTTGGTAGGTGTCGAACATGTCGATCCAATCCACGAAGTAATCGCCTAATCAAAAAAAGCCTTTTCCAAGGCGTGGAATCGACAATGCGACGTCTACTGAGCCACGTAGCTCTCGTTTTCGCCGCAAATCTGCAGTTCACGACTCAAGCTCTAACCCTGCTTGGCTTCCTGTCCATTAACGCTGGATTCGGCGTCTGTAGATTCTCGTGGAACTGACCGTGACTTGGGTTCCTTTGTAGCGATATACTTCAGGTATCTGCAATCGCTTCACGGAGTCCTCCAATGTCGAAACTCAACATGCCCGAGACGCCTTCTCTCGATCCGAGTTCCTACTCATCGGGCCAGATCCCAGCCGAGCTTGATACGCGCAAGCACAGAGGTCGAACTGTCATGTTCGGTGCCACTTGTGGTTTGCTCTGCTGCCTAGCGATGGGAGCTGGCTTTTGGATGGGTACAAACCAATCGGGCGAGCCAGCGGTTAGCGCTGAGATCCAACCTCCACCCATTTTGGCGGCCGCTGCGTCTGCTTCGGATACGATGGCCGTTGCGACGGGCCCGATTAGCAGTGACGCTGAGGGAATCTTCTTCTTGGATTTTCTCACAGGCGATCTTCAGTGCATCGTTTACTACCCGAGAAACGGAACGTTCGGGGCCAGGTTCGTGGCCAACGTGGCTCCGCAGTTGGGAGCAGGCGGCAAGAATGCGCAGTACATCATGGTAACGGGCAATGCTCGCACGAATGCAACGGCCGGAGGCGCTCGTCCGGGAGCCTCGCTGGTCTACGTCACCGACTCGTCGCGTGGAATGTTTGCTGCTTATGCGGTTCCATGGGACCGGACTGCAGAGGCGTCGGGCCGGGTTCAATCTGGACGTATGATCTACGTGGGAGGTGGGCCGATTCGAAACTTCCAACTCCAACCCGCCCAGCAGAAACCGGCCGGAATTGTCGATCCAAACCAAAATCCTTAACCCAAAGCCTGCGCAGACTTGTTGCAAAAATGCGGGTTTGCCTTAGTCCGAATGTCCCCACACTCCAGTGTCGCTTGCGAACGATTGCCGCTGCGACTACAGTGAGGGCGTCATTCGGGATTTGCGGCCGCTTGCAGCCATACTGCTAAAGAGCCAAAGAGAGTGTGATTGAGCTTTATTCTCAACACTTCCGTCCGCCGGAAACTCTCTCAAGAAAGTGCATCGAGCCGCCATCCACGACACCAGGATAGGCGGCTTTTTTTGTGCCCATTTTTTTGTGCCCAGATTAGGACTAGCGTTTAAGTACTAGCGCGGAATGCGACTTTCCGAATTGCACTCTGCCGCGGTTTGCTAGGTTTCAGCTGGTTCTTGCTTGGTGCATGGCGAAACACCACATCACAGCCGTACGATTCACTTACTGAACTTTGTTAACCTTGCTTCGCATCGCAGAGCTCACAGAGGAACCATGAGTACTGATACTTCTATGTCAGCAACCGAAGACAATACCCAAAAATCCGATTCCACCAAATCCAAAACCGCACGTGGCCTATCGACCATTAGTGTGCATGGTGGCGAAGCACGCGTGAAGCCATCCGATGCGATCACGGATTCTATCGTCTGCAGCTCCACCTACACCTTCAAAGATTCGCAGTCGATCATCGACTTTTTGGAGAACGGTGAGCAACGCGAAGAGTACGGGCGCTACGGAAATCCCAACGAAAAAGTCGTGGAAGCCAAATTGGCCGCGTTGGATGGAGGAGAGGAAGCTGTTGTCTATTCAAGCGGGATGGCGGCAATCGTCGGTCTGCTCATGGCCAAGCTAAATGCCGGAGATGAAATCGTCTTCTTCGACCAGTGTTATCACCGCAGTCGAGAATTTTGTTTCAAGCATCTCTCGCGGTTCGGCGTAATAACCAAACAGGTGCCGACAGGCGATTACGCCGCTATGGAAGCAGCGATCACTTCCAACACCAAAATGCTCGTGAGCGAGTCGCCAACAAATCCGCAGTTGACCTGCGTTGATCTTGAACAATTTGTTGCACTAGGCAAAGAACACGAAGTCGAAACGCTCATTGATGCGACTTTGGCGACCCCGTACAACTTGCGACCGATCGAGTTCGGCGTCGACTACGTTCTGCATTCAGCAACGAAATATTTGGGCGGTCACAACGACCTTTTGGCTGGCTCCATCACTGGTTCGTCTGAGAAGCTCGAAGATGTCCGAAATCTCCGTGGCATCATGGGTGGTATCAATGCACCGCATAGCCTGTACCTACTGCAGCGAGGCCTGAAGACTTTCGAGTTGCGAATGCAGCGGCACAATGAAAACGGCATGGCTCTTGCGCAGTTCCTAGAGGACCATCCAAGAGTGGAGAAGGTGTTCTACCCAGGCCTCGTGAGCCATGCGACGCACCACATCGCCAAAGAGAGCATGCGTGGCTACGGCGGACTGGTTACTTTTCTGTTGAAGGATGCCGACTGGCAGTCAACGGCTGCCGTCGTCGACCGTGTCGAGATTGGTAAAATTGGTCCGAGCCTAGGTGGTGTAGAAACACTCATCGAGCAACCTTTGTTGATGAGTTACTATCACCAAACGCCGGAGAACCGAAAGAAGTTCGGAATCCCCGACAATATGATTCGGATGGCATGCGGCATCGAAGACACTCAAGACTTGCTCGACGATCTCAAGCAAGCTTTGGATGTGTAGAATTGCATTCTGCTTGGAAAATCTAGCTTGCTCCTCGCGAGAGTTTGTTTCCATGGCGTAAATTCGCGATAGCGAAAGATAACCTTGTTTTGTAGGTAGCAACTTGAAGTTTCGAACTCGCGCAATTCATGTTGGCAACGAGCCTGACCCGCAAACCGGCGCGGTAGTGCCTCCGGTCCACCTTGCAACCACGTTCGCCCAGCCCGGCGCCGGTGAGTGGGGAAAGTACGACTACTCGCGGAGTGGAAATCCAACGCGAGCGGCAGTCGAACAAACGATCGCTTCCCTCGAAGGCGGCGCTGGCGCGTTGGCTTTTGCGAGCGGAATGGCCGCCACCCATTGTGCCACTATGATCCTCTCAGCAGGTGATCACATCCTGGCTGGCATGGACATTTACGGAGGCAGCTACCGACTTTTTCACCAAGTGTGTGACAAAGCTGGTATCGAGATCACCCTCATCGATCTCAACGACCCCGATGCGGTATCTGCCAACTGTCGCGCGAACACCAAGATGCTTTGGCTCGAGAGCATCGGAAATCCGCGACTCACGGTTCCCGACTTACCAGCCCTCGTTGCAGCGGCCCATCGGAAAGATCTGCTAGTCGGAGTCGACAACACGTTTGCGACACCCGCTTTGATGCGTCCGATCGAACATGGTGTCGACATCGTAATGCACTCGGCGACTAAGTACCTAGCCGGACACAGTGACTGCATGTCGGGTGTTCTGGTAGCTCGAGAAAAAGAAGTCCTCGACCGACTGTACTTTGTGCAGAACGCAACCGGTGCCGCACTATCTGCGTTTGATTCGTTTCTCTTGTCACGCGGCATCAAGACTTTGGATTTGCGTGTGCGTGAGCAGTCGCGGTCGGCGCTCGCGATCGCCGAGCACCTGAACTCGCACCCTCTTGTCAAGGAAGTTCTCTATCCAGGACTTGCTTGTCATGCAGATCATGAGCGAGCGACGAAGCTTCTCGATGGAGGTTTCGGAGGCATGATTACCTTTGAGGCCAAGGGGGACTTTGAACAAACGAAGAGAATTGTGAAGTCCACGAAGCTCTTCCATTTGGCGGTCAGCCTCGGTGCCGTCGAGTCGTTGATTGAGCAGCCCGCTTCAATGTCGCATGCAAGTTACGATGCCGCTGCCCGCAAGGAAGCTGGTATATCAGATGGACTGATTCGGCTCTCCGTAGGGCTTGAGGATCCAGCGGACTTGATCGATGATCTAGATCAAGCTCTGGACCAAGCTCAATCCTGAGTGGACTAAGCTTACGAGTGACAGTCGGCCCAGCTTCCCATGGGTATCAACTCCGTCGCGGAAAGTCTTGGGTTTCAGACTTAGTCGTCACCCAACGAGCCTGTCTTTCAACTTCTCTCTTCGCCTCAAGGATTCGTGGTGTCCAGCCCCTCTACAAGTCTTAGACACGTTGAGCTCTATACGGATGGAGCCTGCAGCGGTAACCCCGGCCCTGGTGGCTGGGCCTTTGTTCTGCGAGACATGAAGACGCGCAAAGAATTGACCGGCTCAGGCGGTGAGCGCGATTCGACGAATAACCGCATGGAAATGCAGGCTGTCATTGAAGGCCTAACCGCACTGAAGAAAAAGTGTCGCGTCGACCTGTATTCCGATAGCAGCTATGTCCTCCAAGGACTTCAGAAGTGGATCATCGGTTGGAAGCGAAACGGCTGGATGCGGAAAGAGGGCGGCAAAAAGAAGCCCGTCAAGAACGTAGAACTGTGGCAGCAACTCGACAAACTCAGCGCCTTCCATGAACTTCATTATCACCACGTGAAGGGGCACAGCGGCCATCCAGAAAATGAACGCTGCGACCAAATGGCCGTAGAAGCCAGCCAACGAGTCTAATCCGTCTTGCCACTCTTCTTGATCCGGGGATTGTCGAGGATCGACTTCAGCCGTAGCGTCACTCGCCAGAATCGTAGTATACCGAAAAGCGAGATCACTCCTCCCGTAAAGATCAGACCGATTCCACCGGCGTAGAGTGCCGCGTCATCCGCGAAGAACCGCATTAGAGTGACGCCGCCAGCGGAGAACCCAAATCCGGTTCGAAGATAGGCGAGTAGCGTGCGCTCATTCGCCAGTACAGTACGATCCCGTGCAAGATGATCCCTGAGGGTCAGTTCTTCCGGTGGCGTCTCGGAGTAGACCATGAACACGTGGTTCTCGTCCTTATAGAATGTGGATCCCTACGGTAGTAGGAAGATTGAGTAACAAAGGGCACTCTTGCAAGCCAATTGGTCACAACTAACCCAGCCACTCTAAGCAGCCCGCTGACGGTCTGTCTTGGAATTGGACGAAGCCAAGCGGTCTGTGATTCTGCGGATAGTTCTCGAGTTCTTGTGCCACAGGCCGCCCCAGAACTTCGGGTTGCGCCAGCGTGACATCAAGATCACATCGGGGGTTTCCCAGTTTTTCGCTTGCATGCGTTCCTGCATCACAGCTGGATGCGTTCCATGAAAAGCCTCACATGCTCCAAGATCTAAAACGTATTGGCCTGCAGGGTCTTCCTCGCCAGGCTGTACCTCGCGTCCTTCGTATAGACTGCAAAAGTAGTCCATTTTTGCTGAAAGCTTCGCTGGTGGCCGCACATATCCGTAATGAAATACCCACGCGCCGGTCGCTGCAGTCTTTAGCTTTTGCCCGTCGCGCCGAAAGCCACAAGCGTCGCCATGCGAAGTGACTCCGATACCCGGGCGTACGACACGAACCTGCCAGCGATAGGGCAGGGGATCGCGAATGGTATAGTCCCCGCGGAAATGGTGGTAGCGGAAAGACAAACCCTCGACTGTTGGATGGTCTTTGTACCGCTCCATACTGTCTCGAATCCGACCATAGTCTGCCTCATGCAAAACTTCGTCCGCCTGCAAGTACAACAGCCAGTCCCCGTCACAGTGCGACATGGCAAGATTTGTTTGCTGAGCGAGAACTTGGCCGCCGGTGCGAAGTTTGTCGTCCCACACCGTGTCAATGATCCGGATCTTGGGATCGTCGATGGCCTCGACTAACTCGCGAGTACCGTCCGTGCCTTGCCCGACGGCGACGACCATCTCATCAACCAACGGAAGCGCTGACAGTATCGCTTCCCGAATTGGATAGTCGTAGTGAATCGCATTTCGAACAATCGTAAACCCAGCAACTCGCACAGTATTCGTTCCTTCTTCAGTCTCTCTACAGCAACTCTGTCTGTCGCAACTCAGCCTGCACTGTGTTCTTTTCAAGCAGCGTTTATTTTCGTCTTCCTAGGGGTTTTCTTCCCCGCGTTAGAATCTGAGCCTACGTCAACTCGCGCGTGAGATTCGCCACTTCCGCTATGTGCTTGCTGCAACTGCAATCCAACTGCGTTGAACACCTGAGCCACCGTGAGCCGCTTCATGCAGTTTTGGTGCTGCAAAGGACAAGTGGACGCGTAGCAACCACGACATTCAAGTGCAACGCCCAGTCGAATTTCCGGGACGTTGTAAGTTGTCGTCCACTCTTCAATGGTCGGTCCGAACAGGGTCACGACTGGCCGGTCCATCGCAACTGCAATGTGACGCGCTCCACTATCAGTCGACACCAAAACGGAAGCTCGCCCCATGACACCGCGACTCATTCCAAGCGGCAAATCCTCGACGCAACCCATGCTTGCCACTCGTGGATGATTCACTTCGGCTGCGATTCGATCCGCGGATTCACGCTCGTTCGGAGCGCAATGCAAGAGAACTTGTAGCCCACGTTCCACAGCCAACCGTTGCGCCAGTTCCCGCACGTTTTCTGCAGGCCAGATTCGGGCGCTGTCCTTCGCGGAGTTACTATTGATCACAACGGTCGGGGTTGAGTCGACAAAGCCAACGCGTTGCCAGAGTTGTTCTGCCCTTACTCGATCGTCATCCGTGGCCGGCAAAGTCATCGCCTTTGCGGGTTCGTCACAACCAACCCAGCGAGCGATTTCAAGATAGTAGTCAATTGCACTGATTGGCTTGTATGACTTTTTGCTCTTACCGCCCACGTTTTCTGTCGGAACGGGTAAACGATCATGCAGTAGCAGAGATCGAAAGTCCCGATCGTAACCAACGATGCTCTTGATTCCAGCCAAGCGGCTTGCCGCGGCCGTCCACCATGCGTTGGAAAGTAATAAAACGCGATCAATTCTACGTTTGCGCAAGGCAGAAGCGAGCTGCCAGCGTGTCAGAATCGGATTGCCGTCACTTAACTGACGGCGTCCTTTCTTTCGAAATAACACGCGATCGTCGAACCATGTGGGCCCAGTGCCTTCATCGGCCAGCAGTTCGCTCACGAGCGGATTCATGATGCCAGTCAACTTGGCCGCCGGAAAAGACTGCCGCAGCGCACGCAAGGTCGGAGTCGCCATACAGGCATCTCCAACCCAACTAGGCATCCACACCGCGATATGCGGCTGATCCGCGATATGGGGCTGATCCGCGATATGGGCCTGATCCGCTCCTCCGTTGGAGCCGAATTCTTGTCCACGATTTGCCTGCTCGGCAAGGCTTTGGTTCACGTTTGTTACTTCCGTGTTCGTTCCCCCAAGTTTCCTACTTGGGCGGCCAGATGATAGTCCTTTGTTGGGAAACTCAATAGCCTGTTTCGACCCAATAGCAGCATTGCGCTTTTCCGAAATGCGCAATTGGCGACGGACTATGAGAGAAGATTCAAGTGCCACAATCCGATGGAGGTATTGAGCTGTGATCAGGCATTTGTCTAGTATCTGCTAGCGGCGAAGGTCCGACCCTGCAGCCTTCCATCATTTAGACGACGATCTGAGACTAATTTTCTCGAGGCCATTGGTGAACAGACAAAGCGTGACGCATCCGAAGCGCATCTTAATTGATGCGACGTACACGCTTTGCTCAGGGCGAAGTTCAGGCATTGAGCGCGTTGTCCGAAGCCTTTCAAGAGCCTGCATTCATATTTCCGAGCGATTGGGAATCCAAGCGAGTACGGTTGTCTGTCACGAGGGCAACTTTTTCCCAGTTGAGTCGCACGATTTTCGGCGCTTCGCAACACTCTCGTCACGTCGTCAAAACACGCTTGCCGCGATGCCAGCGAGCTATCGAAAGGTCGTAAAGGCCATCCACGGCGTTGCCCCGCTCGCACCTATTCAAAAATGGTTCCTTCCTGAGCCGGGACATCTCGGGATTTTTAAGGGCTGGTTGAGTCTTGAACAGAAGCGGATCTTTGCTGAGATCTCCCAGCATCAACAACCGCACAAGTTTCAACCGGGTGATTTACTCGTGCTACCGGATGCTTACTGGGCGGGTAGCGTTCGCTCGAGCATCTGGAGCGCAGCAGCTAAAGCCAAACGAGAGTCCGCAAAAGTCGCTACGTTGATTTACGACTTGATCCCGCTCAGCCATCCCGAATTCGTCGGAGAGAAACGCCGCGCGATTTTTGAGCAATACCTCAACGCTGCATTGGATGGCTCCGACATGCTGCTGGCCATTTCCGACAGTGTGCTTTGCGAACTGCGGAACTACATCGATTCGCAACAAGCAAGCAATCCGGACCGTGCTGAATCCGCTGAGCGCCCGATCACGACTTCGTTTCCCTTAGGTGCCGAAATCCGGCATTCGAAACTGAATGCCTCCTCAAGCGTGCGACCTGAAGTCACGCGTGTTTTCGACCAGACAACATCTCCCTATCTGACGGTGGCCGCTTTCGATCCTAGAAAGAACCATCACTTTCTGCTGGACGCATTCGATCAAATGTGGGACGCCGGAAACCAGCAACCGCTTTGTCTCGTTGGTCGCATGGGCCCCAAATGCAGCGAGATTCAAGAGCGGATTCAGCAGCACCCACAGCGCGGGAAGCTCCTTCACGTTTTCCACGACTTGTCCGATTCGGAACTGCACTACGCCTACTCGAAATGCCGCGCGGTCATCTTCCCTTCGGTCGTTGAGGGCTTTGGGCTGCCGATCGTTGAAGCCCGTTGGTATGGGAAGAAGACCTTTGCCAGCGACATCCCAGTACATCGCGAAGTCGGCTGTGGGGACTGCAGCTTCTTTGCACTCGACTCCCCATGCAACTTGGTATCACAGCTTCGCACCTGGGAAACCGGGGAGGAAGATACCAAGGAAGCTTCAGAAGAAAACGGAGCGACTATCTGCACCGGGCAACCGACTTCGTGGCACGAGAGTAGCGAAGCGTTCCTGCAGAAGTGCTTTAGCCTCTTTGACACTCCAGAGCAGGCCGGTTCAACTAGCGAAGCCCACGAAGATGCGACAGTTCGTGCCGCCTAGAACAAATCGGGCGAAGAAACGGCCGGGGAACAACGAGCCGATAATTCTGCGCTGAGTCCAGCTGTTGTTTGGGATAAGATCCGAACAATTTGCCAAACCGCCCCTGATTCGACCTTGTCTTAAATTGCTTCGGACGCAATCTTGTTTCCGTGACTGCATGCCACCGTTTGTAAGGTGGTTCAGTTCCAGCGGCCTGGAACTGCTCGGCAGCAGATTCAACCGTGCTTCTCAAGCCTGGCCTCAGCACTCTGCAGAGTAACCAGCGCGCCTCTGGCGAAGAGATCGCACCTAACGCATTGGAGGCTCCCATGCTTCAGGTTCAACTCCCTGACGGTACTGTCGTCGAACACCCAGAAAGCGCATCCGCTTTGGACGTCGCTGAGAAGATCGGTTCACGTCTGGCTAAGGCCGTCGTAGCCGCCAAGATTGAGGATCGAATCGTAGATGCGTTTCGCCCACTGGCAGATCTGACAGACCTTTCGCCAGTTCCACTGACGCTCTTGACTACCAAAGACGTCGAAGCCCTGAACGTGCTTCGGCACTCTTGCGCTCACGTGATGGCCCGAGCCGTCATGCGACTTTTCGACGGCGTATCGCTCGCTTTCGGCCCGACGATCAACAACGGCTTCTACTACGATTTTGACCTGAAGCACAAGTTGAGCGAAGACGACTTCTCCGCCATCGAAAAAGAGATGGACAAGATCATTAAGGAAGCTGAGCCATTCGAGCAGTTTTCACTAGGTCGTGAGGAAGCCGTCACCCTGTGCTCCGATTTGAAACAGTCCCTCAAGGTCGAGCACATTGAGACAGGTCTCGCGGAGCACCCCGAGTTGGGCTTCTATCGGCAAGGGGAGTTCGTCGATCTCTGCCGAGGTCCACACATTCCCACCGCAGGCAAGATCAAAGCCTTCAAGTTGCTCAGCGTCGCTGGCGCGTACTGGAAAGGCGACTCCAAGGGAAAACAACTTCAACGTTTGTACGGAACAGCCTGGTTCAGTTCGAAAGACCAACAAGCCTACTTGGACCAACTCGAGGAAGCCAAACGACGAGACCACCGAGTACTCGGCAAAAAGATGGGGCTGTTCCAGGTTAGTCCTGATGTCGGTCCTGGACTGTGCTTATGGCTGCCCAAAGGCGCGCGAGTGCGTGTGCTGCTCGAAGACTTCCTACGTAATGAACTGTTCAACCGTGGCTATGAGCCAGTCTATAGCCCGCAAATCGGCCGAGTCGAATTGTACGAGACCAGCGGACACTTCCCCTACTATCGAGACAGCCAATTCCCGCCACTTTTTGTTGAACAAGCCGGCGCGCTGATCGACGCCTGGGCGGATCGCCTGCAATCCGAAGCTGGCCTGAGTGCCGACGAAGAAATGCGACTGAGCGAAGCAGCCGAGGTACTGGGTGCAGAATTGCCGGACTACAAGCCGACCGATTCTGTCGAAGACCGTGTCAATGTACTGCAGGGCTGGCAGCGACAGCACGAACGCTACCTGGTGCGTCCGATGAACTGTCCGCACCACGCCCAAATCTTCAAGGCGCAGCCGAGGTCATACAAGCATCTCCCCTTGCGACTGATGGAGTTTGGAACGGTCTACCGATATGAGCAAACCGGAGAGTTAAACGGAATGTTACGCGTCCGCGGATTCACCCAAGATGACGCGCACATCTTCTGCACTCCGGAGCAAGTCGAAGAGGAATTCCGTAATACTATTGAGCTCACCGGTTTTGTCCTCGATAGCGTTGGCCTTTCCGACTACCGAGTCCAACTTTCACTGCGAGACCCGGAGAGCGACAAGTACGTTGGAAGCGAAGAGAACTGGAACAAGGCAGAGGAGGCTTTGCGTCGAGTGCTCGCTGAAAGCGGCTTGAGCCACGACACGGTTGAGGGCGAAGCTGCTTTCTACGGACCCAAGGCTGATTTCATGGTCCGTGATTGCATTGGTCGCCAGTGGCAGCTCGGAACCGTGCAACTCGATTACAACTTGCCCGAACGCTTCAAGCTCGAGTACGTGGGCTCCGACAACGGAATGCATCGACCTGTCATGATTCACCGCGCTCCGTTCGGTTCGATGGAGCGATTCGTGGGTATGCTAATCGAGCACTTCGCCGGTGCGTTCCCGTTGTGGCTTGCACCCGAACAAGTGCGCATTCTCCCGTTGAGCGAAAAGACAAACGACTACGCTCTTGAACTTCAGCAAACCATGACTGCCGCTGGTATGCGTGTTTCAACGGACCTGCGCGGTGCCAAGGTCCAAGCCAAAATCCGCGACGCACAACTGGAGCTCATTCCTTACATGGCTGTCGTAGGACCAAAGGAAGCCGAGGCCGGAGCCGTTGCATTGCGAGACCGCATCGAAGGTGACTTGGGTGCGATGCCAATCGCAACTGCGATGGACAAACTCCTCAAAGAGGTCGAAGAGCGGACGATTAGGCAAGTTGCCAAACGCAGTGAGGTCAGCGACCCGCAACAAGCGGCTGGCGACGTCGGCAACGAGTACTAAGACAAGTACGAGAGTCATACCAAAGCTCCAGACAGTTTGGGCTCTGATGTTCCGACATCAGATGCCCCAGAAGCTCTGCGCGAGTCCCCCTCGGCTGGTCGTGTTGGCCGCCAAGTAGTAACTGGCAAGTAATGACTGGCAGAGTGCGGAGTGCCTGGCGGCTTTGGTCCAGAACCACTCCATTCGCGTTGTCTTCAGGCCGCGTCTTCACCCGGCTCGATGGCAGTCGCGGAGACAACTCGCTCAATCTCATCGGCGGACATACCCCGATCGACCAAGGACTGCTTGAGCTCAACTTCATTGCGATGTTTGACGATCGCTCTCGCTCCCTGGACAACCGAATGGATGATCAACCATCCAAAAACGCCGACTATGGCAACGATCGGAATGGAAAGCGGATTTGAAAAAATTGACATGGGAGACATTTGTGCGATTAATAACATTCTTGGCAAAGCACCTAAAGTAGTAGATCTATTCCTCGGTCGCCCGCAGCGGTCTTCTCAGTTGCTGCCCGTCAATTAGCATTGTAGCCCCGTTGGGCTATGGACTTCGACGGGATCAACCGATCAAACAGTACCCAATTTTGCATCCCATCGAGAATGGCTTGGTAGTTTCATGGTGAACCGTTCAACTCTTAATGTTTCGCAGAACAACCAGGAATCTTGGAATTCAGACAGGGAAAGTCCGGCAAATCCGCCCTCGCGAGAGATAAAGCCCCTTCAAATTGGGTCGTTAACTGTCGACCCTCCAATTCTACAAGCTCCGATGGCAGGATTTACCAACTACGCCTATCGGCAAATTGTAAGGGACTTCGGTGGAGTCGGGCTTCAAGCCACCGAGATGGTCAACGCCCGCGGATTTGTCTGGTTAGACGAGCACGAAGCCGAGCACCCGGACCGCCTTTGGGGAGTCCGTGACGAAGCTCGACCACTGGCTGTCCAAATCTGGGATAACGAACCCGAAACGATGGCAAAGGTCGGACGGCGTCTCGTCGAAGAGTACGGGGTGAGCGTCGTCGACATCAATTTTGGCTGCCCAGTCAAACAGGTTACGCAAAAAGCTCACAGCGGATCGTATCTACTTAAACACCCCGATCGCATGTTCCAAATCATCAGCCAACTCGTTAAAGCGTGCTCGCCAACGCCGGTTACTGCCAAGATCAGGCTTGGGTGCACCCGCAAGAATGCGAACGCGTGCGAAGTCGCGAAGGTCGTTGAAGAAGCTGGAGCTTCAGCACTCACCGTCCATGGACGGACCGCAGAAGAGTACTTCAAGGGATCCGCCGACTGGGAGAAAATCTCTGAAATCAAAGACCATTTGGTGAACATTCCGTTGATCGGAAATGGAGACTTGGACAGCCCTGAGAAAGTTCTCTTCGCGTTTTCAAATTACAACGTTGACGGTGTCATGATCGCCCGCGCTGCACTTGGTAGACCCTGGTTGTTTGCACAAGCAGCCGCAGCACTCCGCGGCGAGCCCATTCCTGATGAGCCATCGCTCGAAGAACAACGCGATTGCATGCTCCGCCATTACGACCTAGTCGTTAAACGCTTTGGGACCCAAAAGGGCACGCACTTGATGCGTAAGTTTGCCTGTTGCTATGCACAAGGGAAGTTTGGAGCACGCCATTTCCGTTCACACGTAGCTCGCGTGGAGACTCCAGAAGAGTTCTATTCAATAGTCGACGAGTATTTCCCAACAGAAGCCGCGAGCACCAGTTCGGAACCCCGCTCAATACCCGCCTCGTGAAGGTATTCATCTAGCGTGCGCCGTCGGATACGTGTCGAAAACGGCGAATGTGCGACGAGCCAGCAAGGGGTTCGTTTGTGTAGAAAATTTCACGGCGAATTTACTTCGCCGGCACTGACAGCCGGAGAGTGGCGGACATACTAGGGTGCTCAAATCCCACCGCTCTGCGTTACGGTGTAAATTTGCAAATCGCACGCGCTAGCAGAAAACCCTCTCTCGAAAGTGACACCATGATAGGTCGAGCCACGTCCTCGCCACTTAAATCCAACGGCCCCTGGCCGGGAACTTGGCTAGTCATCACCGCGTCTTTCGCTGCCATCACAATGCCACCAATCGCCCTTGGGCACGATGGTGACGACTCGGAGCATGCACATTCTGAAACGCCCGCAGCAGATAGTTCTATCGGTGAAGCTCTCATCCTCCCGACAATCGAAGGCCCCAAGCCTTGGTCCGCCGCACCGGCACTTACGGACCCACAGCGTTTTTCGATCGCCATAGTCACCGACCGCACCGGAGGGCATCGTCCTGGAATTTGGATGAAGGCGGTCAAGCGTCTGAACTGGCTGCGTCCCGACTTTGTTGTTTCGGTCGGTGATTTAATTGAAGGCTACACTGAGAACGACGCGCAGATTGAGCGCGAGTGGAATGAGTTTCTCGGCTTTATCGAGGAGCTTCAAATGAAGTTCTTCTTCGTCGCCGGCAATCATGACGTCACCAATCCAAAGCTGCACCGCATCTGGCGGGAGAAGTTTGGCAAGGAATGGTATTCCTTCGACTATCACGGAGTGCACTTTGTTTGCCTTTCGAGTGAAGATCCATCGGCGCAGCTAGGCGAAGAACAACTCGTTTGGCTCGAGAACGACCTTAAGTCCAACTCGGACACACGTTGGACTCTCGTTTTCTTGCACAAACCACTTTGGACTTTCGCAGAACGTGAAATTGCCGCTGGCAACAAAGATCGCACGAACTGGAAACGAGTCGAAAAGATGCTAGGAGATCGGCCGCACACCGTCTTCGCCGGTCACGTACACCACTACGTGCAGTACGAACGTAACGGCCAAAAATACTATTCTTTGGCAACCACAGGCGGCGGATCGCAACTGCGTGGAGTCGACTATGGGGAATTCGACCACATCACCTGGCTGACGATGGAGCAAGATGGCCCGCGAGTCGCCAATCTCCTGCTAGACGGCATTCAGCCTGCAAATGTCGTAACGGAAGACTCCATTAGGGCCTATCGCGCGTTCGTCGCTGGAGTTCGCGTTGACGTAGAGCCAATTTTCATCAGCGGGGGAACCTTACAAAAAGGGGAGATCATCCTCACAGCCACCAATGATACAGATTCTCCCGTGTCCGTTCGGGCGAACATCGCTGGTCTTCCTCTCGTGGGCTTGGATATGAAAAGCACCGAACTGAGCATGGAACTCCAGCCGAAAGAATCTACGCGAACAGTGGTACCCTTCGCCATGAAAGAACCGGTTGACTTGGACCGCTTCCGCATGACGAGCCTCAATGCCAAAGTGACTTCTCAGGCGAAGCCGCCGATGACAGCCGAGTGGTCGAAACCGGTTCTGATCGACCGCGAGTACACAATCTCCAAGGCTGCTTTTGAGATCGACGGAAATCTTCAAGACTGGAGTTCTGCAACTTGGTGGGAAACGGAAGCCACGCCCACGCTGGCTGGTCAAATCGAAAACTGGAATGGCAAAGAGGATGCATCCTTTCGCATCGCAGCCAGCTTCGACCAGGATCGCTTGACGTTCGCTGCAACGGTCACGGATGAGAACGTTACTCAGGGCGATCAGCTCACCGTGAGTATCGACCCGAGACCACTTCTCAGTCGGCTTGCAACGAACCGTCTTGGCCGCGAGACAATCGCAGTAACCATAGAAGCTCCTAAGTCGACTGAACTTCAACCCTGCAAGGTCAGTCGCCCAGGTGCAGACTCAGATGTCGTTGCGTACGGCCGCCGGACGCAGAGCGGTTACGAACTCGAATTCTCCGCCCCCATAGATCGTCTTACGCGTGCTCAGGGAGATCAGTGGGAATCACTGCAAATGGGAGCTCGGCTCTCGGACGTCGATGCCGAGAACGAATCCGCGGTCGAGATTCTCTGGCGAGCGACCCGGAATCCAAGCCAGAATCGTGCCTACGCTCACGTACTCCGAAAGTAACCTCGCTAAAAGGAACCAACCGACCAGGGGGCGTAAATAACACCCTTGATTTGTATTTCACGCCGTTTGACCGCGGTTAATCGCGAGGTACTTTTTACTGGCAAGACACATTCGATGCCAAGACCGGCCCCAGAGCGTCCGCCCACGTTCTGGGGTTTTTTCGTCTTTACAACTGCCCCGTAAAAAAGCGGTACCGCCTGCCTTCGCCTTACGCATAGAACACTGGCGCGTAGACCACTGGCTAAGGTGGATTTAAGTTTTGCGTGTGCCTGCACTAGAAACTGAACACAGGGCTACGTAGCGTCCGCTGCAATCCAACTGGTTATTGCAAAACAACAAGGCTCTAAACGGTTTTACGCCAACCGGACCAGTAGCGCTTCTCGCCTTCAAAAGAGTCGCAATGAGTTCAGCGACCTCGCCCACGCACTAGCTAAGCCGTGAGCGACTGCGTGCAGCCGACTTGCCGGTAACTCTTAGGCCTCGTTCGCCCAGCGGCTTTTTCCTGTTCCCTCGACAACCTGTCCAATGGTCCAGGTCTTGAGGCCCAGCGAATCGGCAATGTCGGTGACGGTGTTGGCGTAAAAAGGGCTGACGATGAAAGCCATGCCAATGCCCATATTGAACACTTTGAACATTTCCGTTTGAGGGACTTCGCCCAACTCTTGGATCCAGCGGAAGACCTCGGGAACGTCCCAGGAGTCTGGCTCGAAGACCAAATCAACTGGCCCCTTCAAGATGCGTTCGGTGTTCTCCAGCAATCCGCCTCCAGTAATATGAGCGATGCCATGAACCACATTCTTGACTTTGTAGTGCCCGAGAATCTGACGCGTTAGCCGCGAGTAGATAAGTGTTGGTTCAAGCAGCGCTTCGCCAACATTGCTGGCAAACCGGTCGACTTGGGTATCAATTTTCAGCTTCGCCGCATCGAAAACTGCCTTGCGCACTAAGCTGAATCCGTTCGAGTGGATGCCAGAAGACTGGACACCAATGATCGTATCGCCGGCCGCAATTTGATCACCCGTTATCAAGTTCTTCTTTTCAACGACTCCAACACAGAAGCCCGCCAAATCGTAGTCGTCGCCCTGATACAGGTCTGGCATGATAGCGGTTTCGCCGCCCAGCAAAGAGCAATCGGCTTGGACACAGCCCTCGCTAATGCCTTCGACGATCGACTCCAACAGCGGCGGGTTATCGCGACTCATCGCGACGTAGTCTAGGAAGAACAGTGGTTCGGCCCCGCAGCACAAGATATCGTTGACACACATGGCGACCAAATCGATGCCGACTGAATTGTGCGTGCCAGTCATTTGGGCCACCTTGAGCTTAGTCCCAACTCCATCGGTGCCAGACACCAGGATCGGCTCTTCGTACTTTCGCGAAAAGAGTGCGCAGTTAAAGTCCAGTTGGAAGAGCCCTGCAAAGCCGCCATCGTTTCGCATCACGCGTGGTGAAAAAGTACGATGCATGTGCCGAGGCAAGCGCTTCATGGCTTGCTCATAAACCTCGAGGTCAACTCCACTATCCTTGTAAGTCACAGGACTCATGCGGCCACGTTCTCTGTCAAAGTTCTCTTGTTCATCTGCGATCGATTCGCAGAGTATCGTTTGGGACACTCTTGTGCAGCTGTCTTGACGCAAGAATGTCCGCAAATCAAATTGGACGCGACATTATGAGCCTTGGTCACCACACTGCCCACTACCGGCTGACTGAGAGAGAACCAGTTTTCCGCGAAACTTGGCTGGTTGCTGGGACTTCCCCCCTTTCTTGTCTTAGTTCCACCTCTAGTGGATGCCCGTTCGACACTCTTCAGCAACAGATCACTGCCTCATGGGACGCATCCGAAGTGCCTATATCCACGTCCCGTTCTGTCAGCATCGCTGTGGCTACTGCAATTTTTCGTTGGTAGCCGACCGAGACGAGCTTGTTCCTCGTTTCTTGGACTCACTTGAAATTGAGTTAGCATCCGTACTTGGCTCACCACAGCCGGTCGACACCCTGTACTTCGGTGGCGGTACGCCCAGCCACTTGGAACCCGCGGAGCTCGATCGCTTGCTGCGGTTGACTTCAGAATGGCTGCCTTTATCCCCGGGGGGCGAATGGACCTGTGAGCTCAATCCCAGTGATGCCGTCGATCAGAAACTCCAATTACTGCAGCAATGGGGTGTAAATCGGGTGAGCCTCGGTGGCCAATCGTTCTCAGACTCAAAACTGAAAGTCCTAGAGCGAGACCACTCGAGTGAACAGCTCCACCGAAGTTTAGACTCGTGCGCTGACTACTTCGAAAATATCTCGCTGGACATGATTTTCGCTGCCCCAGGAGAATCGCTGCAACAGTGGGAGGCAGACATCGACGAGGCACTCGGCTGCAACATGCTCCGTCACTTGTCGACCTATGGACTAACGGTCGAGAAGGGCTCCGCGTTCTTTGGCCGGGTTCAGCGTGGTCAGATTCGTGAGTTGGACGAAAACTTGCAAGCCGACATGTACGAGATTTTGATCGACCGCCTCACCGCGGCCGGATGGGAGCACTATGAAATCTCCAGTTTCACGCAAGGCAACCGGTCTCGTCACAACGAAGCGTACTGGTCGGGAGAGCCCTGGTGGGCCTTTGGCCCCGGTGCAGCGAGCTTCCTGCCGGCAACCAACCAACACACTACCGAGCCTCATAGCGACGGGAGGGCCGCCTCCGTTTTCGTTCGGCAAGTGAACCATCAGAGCACAACCACCTATATTCGTCGTCTGCAGCAACGAAGATCTCCGATTGCAGAGCGACTTGAGATTGATCTAGAGCAGCAGCTACGGGAACGGTTTGTATTCGGCATGCGCCGGCTGCAGGGAGTCGACTTGAACGAACTTTCCCAGCATTGGCCGACGGACTTCAGATCGATGCTCGAACCGAAACTGACCGAATATTTGGATCGGGGATGGTTCGAATTCTCCAGTCACGGCACAATCCGTCTTACCCGCAAAGGCCTGATGATTAGCGACGGCCTGTGGCCCGCTTTCCTGTAGAAAACTCGCTCATATAGAGCGGCTGATCGGGTGCTGTAGCATTTTGCAATTCCATCACCAATAAAGAAGCTTGAGATGGCGGACGAACCAATTCAAGAACACGAGGTCTATGCACTGGTTGGCGAGGACGGCTTCACACGTATCTGCGCCGCGTTTTATCGAGGAGTGCAAAAGGACGACATTCTCGGACCAATGTATCCCGCCGACGACATGGTTGGTGCCGAACAACGCCTACGCGACTTCCTGATCTATCGCTTTGGCGGTCCGACGACTTATATTGAACAACGCGGTCACCCGCGTCTTCGGGCGAGGCACGCACCGTTCGCTATCAATCAAGCGGCTCGAGACCGTTGGCTGAAACTGATGCTTGCGGCGCTTCAGGAAGCAGAGATCGAAGGTAGAGCCGCGGATTTGCTCGCAAACTTCTTCGAGCAAATGGCAACGTTCCTAGTCAATCGACCGGACTCTTAATTTTCGACTCCAATTCAGAGTCACCAGACCTCTCTTCAAAAATCCCGAAGTACCCCGGTTGGCAGCTTGCGGGTGCGCAAACGGATCGCGATTCTCCTGGCCACTGTTCAGCTTTTTCAGAGCGGCCCGGGATTTCTTACTGAGTCAAAGTCGGGTCGTGCCGATCACGCCAATCGTGCGGCGCGGAAACTGGCATTTCTTTACGTGTTCCGTTCAGACTCCCGACTTTACTGCTACGGCCAACCTAGTTTTCTTCACGAGGCAGGTCGAAGAACTTCCTGCCATTGGTCTTCACCAACAAAAGCGCTGGATCTGACCCGATCCCCATTGAAGGTGCTGCAACCCGAGAAGAATCATGTCCACTAAGAATAGTTTTGAAATGCAAACCATGAATCCTGCATTCCTGACTCCAGGTACGCCTACCCCGACCAACAACTACGATCCAGCGGTTGTTCTCGACAACTCACCGAACAACTTCGGCGAAGTGCGAGACGACAAACGAGCCATCGAGGATTTCCTCGGTCGAAACACGCTCGCCGAGATCGAGCGAACTGCAATCATCGCAACAATTCGCGCTTGTAAGGGCAACAAAGCAGCTTCAGCGCGAAGTCTTGGTATCAGCGAGAAGAGCATCTACAACAAGATGCGTCGACTGAACATCTCGAATGCTGATCTTGCAGTCAGCAAGCCGGAAATACGCTAGTTCATTGCATTTGAACTTCAGTTCAGACGTCGCTTAGCTTGCATAGTTGCTTCGCATACACCTTGGAGTCCCCACGATGGGAAAGCTCATCGATCAAACTTCGCTGGACGCGTTCGTCGGAAACGATACGGACATGTTGGTGGAACTAACGGAGGTCTTTGGGCAAGTATTGCCATCGGACCTTCAGCAGTTGGGCGAAGCGACGGAGTCCGGAAACGCCGAAGCGATGGTACACTTGGCGACCAAGATGAAAGAGCGATTCGACTGCTTTTCCGCGCCGGGGCTGTCTGCTTTGGCGTCTGAATTGCAATGCTTGGCCAACGAGCAGCAGATGGATGGTTTGGACGAACTCGTGCAATCCATCAGCTTGGGTGCCGTCGAACTGCTCGGCGAACTGCACGATTTAAGCTCCGCAAACTGCTAGGCGATTGATACTACGCTGCTCCATAATGCGTAGGCCCGATCTAATCTATTCTACCAAGTCAGCAGATCACTTCGCGATCCTGCGCCGTAGCCTGCGGCGACTTGCTGCTGCTCTCTTCCGGCTTCTCACGCCGAGTCGTTTCCTAAGTCTAAGGCGCGACCTCTACCCTGCAGACTGCCCACTGAACCTTGGAGACGGTGCCTGTGTCGATCTGAAACTCATCGGCCTAGTTGTATCCGGTTGGACAATGTCCCTCGTCCTGCGTGCGAGTTCCTTGTTCCTCGCTTTAGTCTAGAAATCGAGGCCTCTTCTCCGATCTGCACCCGTGGGGTAAACATTCGCCACGCCGCATAATTTGAAAGCTCGTATTCATCCTCCGCGCCAACCCTAGAACGGATTGTTCGCTTGAACGCATCGAAGCAAGACAACGACAGTCCACCGAGTCGACGGACGCCGGCGGATGCGTTTGTGGATGGCACCGCGACTTCTTCGGATTCATCAGAAACCGAACTAGCGGCGAATATTGGCGTGAAAGGCTGGTGGAGTTCGCCCGGTGGTCCCGGCCCGCTTCTGAGCATCGCATTGCCATTGATGATCTCTGCGGGGTTCTTTTCCATCACGCTCTTTACCGACCGCATGCTGCTTTACTGGTACTCGGAAGCGGCAGCTTCCGCGGCGATGAGCGGCGGCAGTGTGTACTGGACCCTCGTTTGCCTGCCGATGGGATTGCTAGGCTACATCAGTACGTTCGTGGCCCAGTATCGTGGCTCTGGCGAAGTGGAGAAAATCGGCTCGGCGTACAGGCATGCAATCCGACTAGCGTGGTGCGTGGTACCCCTCTTCGCATTTTGCATTTTCATCGCACCGACGCTGTTCGACTCGGCCGGACACAGCCCAGCGTTGAGCCGACTTGAGTCGAACTACCTGCGAATCGTACTTGTAGGAGGCTTCGGAGTCCTCTTCTATAGCGTCCAAAGCGGACTACTCACTGGTCATGAAAGAACTGCGACGGTGCTCGCGATTGATGGGATTGCGACAGCACTTAACCTGTTGCTCGATTTCGTTCTGATCTTTGGCTGGGGCCCGATTCCCGCCTTCGGGCTAGCGGGCGCAGCGATTGCCACAACCGTTTCGTTTTGGATCAAAGTCCCCATCGCGCACTGGGTTATCCATCGCGATTCAACACTGACCGACACCTACCGGATCGCAAGTCATCATCCTTGGGACAGGGATATCATCCGTCGACTGGTCGTCTTTGGCGGGCCCGCTGGTTTACAAATGCTTGCCGAAGCGGCGTGCTTTACAGTCATTCTGCTTCAAGTCGGAAAGCTCGGTGAGCTCGAGATGGCCGCAACGACACTGGCACTCGGTATCAATGTATTGGCCTTCGTGCCGATGATCGGGCTAGGCATTGGCGTCGGCGTTGTGGTCGGTCAGAAGTTGACTGAAGGAAAACCCAATATTGCCGCCCGTTCAGTCATGTCGGCCATGCTGGTCACAATCTGCTACACAACCGTATTTGCAGTCTTGTTAGGCGTGATTCCAGAATCCATGGTTTGGATCTACCGCCAAGGAACACCCACCGAACGGTTCGAAGCCATTCAACCAATGTTGATTCCGCTGCTGCGCTTCATCGCTGCCTACTGCATCTTGGACGGACTCCAAGTCGTTTTCGTGGGGGCAATTAAAGGTGCTGGCGATACGGTTTTTGTTTTGCTGACCACCTTAGCGATTTCTGTAGCCGCCGTCCTGGTCGGCACTCTTGTTCAAACCTACAGCGGTCCCAGTCTTCATCTATGGTGGTGGGTGATTCTCGGCTGGATCTTCTCGATGGCGTCCGCCTTCGGCCTCCGCTACTGGAGTGGAGCGTGGAAGTCGAAGCGGGTGATTGAACAGAGTGAAAACGGGTCGGCATTCGGCAGCGCCTAGAACGTGAATAACTCGGGCCTTTGCTAGTGCTGGCACTGTTAGAATCAGACTGAATAAGTTGAGATCGCAGTGCCGACTGCTGCGTTATCTCAAGTTGCCCGTCCCGCCTTCAATAAGGACTCACCATGGAGACAATTTCCTGCACCTACTGCCAAGCTCAATATCGCATCGCACCTGAGAACGTCGGAAAACAAGTGCGTTGCCAGAAATGCGGTGACGTTTTCGTGGCTAACGCCCCAAGTACCCAAGAGCCGCCGCCAATCATGGCCGTGGATTCCAATACGCGGATCGCCGACGAAATCGATTATCAGATTTTCGGTGATGATATGCAGTACGCGGAGATTGTCTTGGACCCTGGCGAAGCAGTGATCGCCGAGGCTGGCGCAATGATGTATATGTCCTCCGGCATTCAAATGGAAACTGTCTTTGGCGATCCAAGTCGGAAGGGAGACAATTTTTGGAACAAGATGATGTCAGCGGGCAAGCGTGTGCTCACCGGTGAATCGCTCTTCATGACCGTTTTCTCCAATACAGCAGGAGGACGCGAGTCGGTCGCATTTGGTGCACCTTACCCGGGCCGAATCGAAGCGCTCCATCTTGACCAACTAGGCGGTGAGATCGTCGCACAACGAGACTCATTTCTTTGTGGGGCCAAGGGTATCGAAATCTCCATCGCGTTTCAGAAGAAAATAGGCGTTGGTCTGCTGGGAGGCGAGGGATTCATCATGCAGAAACTCCGGGGTGACGGAATCGCGTTGATTCATGCCTGCGGGACTATGATGCATCGGGAGCTGTCCGCTGGCGAAACGCTCCGCGTCGATACAGGCTGCATTGTGGCCCTCGGTCCAAGTGTGAATTACGACATTCAGTTCAACAACAGCATCAAGAGCGCTATGTTCGGCGGCGAAGGCCTTGTGTTCGCGACACTCACTGGCCCCGGCCCAATCTGGTTGCAGAGTCTTCCATTCGCGCGACTGGCACGTCGATTTACTGCCGGTGCAACATCCGGGAAGGAACAAGGCTCACTTCTCGACCTAGGCGGTATTGGAGGCATGTTGATGGGGGATAATGACTAATTCGTCGGGGAGCAAGGATTCTCGATGGACGGGCATTGAGCAGTCATCGTGCAGGGCTACCGGACACCCCTTCACTACTAAGACTCCACATGGCTATCGAAGATAGTGCAAGTTTTCACACACTATTGCCTGCTAGGGGGCTCAATTCAAAAGGAATTTCATTGATTTCTGCTGGACAAAACTGCAAGAATACGGGTCCGCGACGAGCACCCTGATTCGTGTACACGGTAGTACTCCTCCCCCTTCCCACCTTCCTCTTGGAGAGAGTCAATGTCTGCAGATTGGTACTTCATCAAGAAAAGTCGATTCTTCCGCACTAAGAAACGCGTCGGACCTTTGAGTGAACAGAAACTTCTCGTACGGATCGAGACAGGCGAAGTTCAGCCCGACACTCTGCTGTCCAGCAAATTGAAGACGAAAGGTCACTGGGTTGCAATGAAGACGATCAAGCCAGCAATCAATCACTGGAAGTCCCACCACCCCGGCGCAGCTTAAGGTACACGGGTGCGGCATTGCCCTATTGAACCTAGGAATCTGATCGTCGAACAACGAAAAAGCCCGCGTACCGCGATTAAATTCGCGGCCACGGGCTTTTTGCATATCTACAAGGACACTTAAAACGGGACAAGCAAGTGGAGAACTGCTCTCCTACCAAGTCTTCAGTGCAATGTTCTTGAACTCAATCTTCATTGGTGGACCGACATGAATCTGAAATGCCAGCACACCTTCCGAAGATGCTTCGCCCACTTTCGCTCCACCTTCTTCAATCTTCGCTCGCATTGTCTTGGAAACTTCGCTGCCAGACACCTTCGCAAATTTCTTGATACGCGCTTCAGCCGTACCTACTTGGTGGTCAATGACTTCGGACATCAATTGGTCGTTAATGTAATGACTTACCGTCGGCCCTTTGGCGACAATCTTGTAGTGGTTCCACTCGCCCTTTTTGATCACGTCTCCGAGTGCTTCTTTATCTCCAAAGGTCTCAACGGTCTTCTCGCCATCTTTGGCAAAGGTGACACGCTGTCCGCGCTGCGCTAAAATTCCGCGTCCCTTCTCTTCATAGTTGATGCCAGCAAACTTCATCGTCGCATCAATGTCCGCCTGGTAGCCGCCGACTACGAAATCACTCTCGTTAAAGACCGTACTTCGATACTGGATTCCTGAATTCCCCTCAGCGCCGATGCGATAATCCAAATTCAATTCAAAGTCTCCAACGAGCGACTCTTCCCAAACGAGGAAAGTGTTGAATTTCAACGGCTTCTCTGCCGTAGTTGTACCCGTTATCGCACCGTCTTCCACTGACCATAGTTCTGGGTTGCCTTTCCACCCAGATAAATCCTTACCGTTAAAAATTTGCTTCGTTTCCTGGCCTCGCAGCCCAGATGCGACGCAACAAATCAACGCGGTAGTTGCAAGTAATCGGAGTCGAATTTGACTGGACATGGAATGATTCCTTAGCTGATTTTGGGAGTTGGTTGGGGGTAGCTCTGATGATAGCCCACATCGAGACGCTTGCGCGACTTGGAAATCGAGCAGGGTGAGCAAACTGTCAACTTTTTGGAGCACTTTCGCCGCTAAAGGTGCACTTGTCTTTCCAATCGAAGGGATTCTAGCGGTGGATAGCAATTCCTAGGCGGCAGGTTTAAGATCGCTCCGCCTCGTGGCAAGCCTCCCTGAGATGCATCAGCTATGCTTGCTGGTCTCGATAGCGGAGTTCCGCAAAGCAAAGTGATGAGCAACCGGCCTGTGAATCCGCCAGCCAGTCAACTGAAAAAAGGGCAACCCCCGAACGATCGCAAACAACAGCGAGTCGGCGGGCGTGTCGGGCTACGTATTGCACGAGTCTGTCTTCAGTGGTCAGTTTTCGCGCTCGTCTGCCAAGCGGCGTGTGTCCTCCTCGGAAACTCTTCACCACTTTTAGAACTTGGAGTTCACTTCTCCGCCCACGCCTGGGTGGCAAACTTAACCGTTGCCTGCCTCCTTTTTTTGCTCAAGGCCCCACGTACGGCGACCATTGCAGTTCTACTCTTCGCCAGCTTGACTCCGCTAGTCGAGCCTTGGAACTGGATTCCAACTTCGACCGCCGCGACACAGGCGACAGGTCCTGCGCAGGCCGAGACTTTAGCGTCGCCGGAAGCAGTCTTAAATGTTGCGCGGACAGACCCCGCACGGTCGAAGCTGAAAGTTCTGTGCTGGAACGTCCTCGTTGTGAACAATGAAATTAGCGAGATCGAGGCGATCGTTGCGCGAGAAGACCCGGACATCATCGTCTTTATCGAAGTCCGGCCCGGCTTTTTGGATGCGATCCAAAGCACCGCTGCGAATTATCCGATCGTCAAGAACTTACCCTACTGGGGAGGCGAGGGCATTGCCGTCTTGAGTCGTCTGCCTGGGACCGAATATGAACTCTTGGACTTGGGGTTCGAACGCATGCCGACCGTTTTGGCTCGGGTCCCCGGATCGACCCAGGAACTTCAACTGGTTGCACTGCATACGCTTTCTCCCATCCCACCCTTCCGAGCTCGAATTCGCGACAACCAGCTGGCTAGCCTCCTTAAGTGGTCAACCGATCAAACGAAACCCATCTGCGTGTGTGGCGACTTTAACACGACGCCTTGGACACGCGGATTTCAAACTCTGATTCGCGGCGGATTCGTCGACTCACGTGTCGGGGTCGGCAATCTTCCAAGTTGGCCTGCCGCGCTCGGGCCACTCGGTCTACCCATCGACCACGCTATTACCAAAGGCGGCTGCACCATCTCAAACCGCCAAGTCCTCGCCTCAGGCCCGGGTTCAGACCACCGGCCAATTGTCTTCGAAGTCAGTTACTGACTGTGACTGCGGCACCTCGCAAGAGAATTCCACCGCAACACTCAAGCCAGACCACTTTACTGCATCAGGATCGGTTCGAGATTCGGTGCGACCTTGAGCAGTTCGCGAGTTAAAAATGTGTGAATGCGTCTGGTCGTCGTAAGCCGGCGACACTGATCAAACAACGCCTCTGCTTCCGCTACCGTGATCTGCGAGGCCAGTTGCTTGATACTGGGAATGAAGGCTGGGCTCATGCTAAACCGGCGTAACCCCAGTCCCAGGAGCAATACAAAGGCCTGCGGTTGTCCCGCCATTTCACCGCACAAGGTGACCGGTTTCTTGTGTGCGTGGCATGTTTGCACCACCGATTGCAGGACTCGTATCACAGCCGGCGATAACGGCTGGCAGAGGTGGCTAACTTTTGGATTGTCCCGATCCGCCGCCATTAAATACTGCACCAAATCATTGGAGCCAATGGAAACGAAGTCGACTGCTGGCAAGAGTTGATCAATCATCACGGCCGCTGCCGGAACCTCGAGCATCATGCCAAATGAAATGCGACCGAAGCTCTTCTCCTCGGCTCGAAGCTGCTGTTCGGCTTTGCGTGTGATCGCTCGCAAGCGTCGCAGCTCCTCGAGATTTGTAACCATTGGAAACAAGATCTCGACCTCTCTCTCAAATGCATTCTGACTGGAACGCAATATCGCGCGAATCTGCGACAGAAAGAACTGTGGGTGCTCAAAAGAAAGGCGGATACTCCGCCACCCCATAAACGGATTTGCCTCCTGTTGATTGCGGCCGAGAAACGGTACGGTTTTATCGCCTCCGATATCAAGCGTTCGAATCGTGACAGCACCTGCAGGACTATCTCGAATCACTTGCTGGTAGACTTCAAGCTGTTCTTCTTCGGAAGGCACGCTGGCATGTGTCAGGTACAAGTATTCAGTCCTGTACAAACCGATGCCCGAAGCACCCATGGCCTTGGCGCTCACTGCATCTTGAGGCCCGTTCACATTTGCTAACAAGTGCAGTTCTTGCTGATCCTTCGTAATCGCGGCTTGATCCCGATTGTCGGCCAACTGATCGCGCAGGTCGAAGAACTCTCGCTCAAGTTTCTTATAAGCTGACAGGACTTCGGAATCTGGATTGACGATCACATGGCCTTCTCGGCCGTCGACAATCACCGTGTCGCCTGTCTTTGTCTGCCGTAGGATGCCTGCGACTCCGCTGACCGCCGGGATGCCACGACTTCTAGCCACGATAGCGGCATGGCTGGTCTGGCTGCCCGCCTGGGTCACGATGCCGTGTACGGGTTTGTCGCCCAGCATGACGACTTGGCTAGGAAGTAGTTCATCAGCGATTACGATCGTGGGCCCTGAGAGAGCGGACGAATCGCCCCTGAGCGCTGGGCTCATATAGCTGGTCATTCGTTCGATGACATCTCGAATATCGGCCAGCCTTTCCTTCAAATAATCATCCCGCGATCTGGCCAGTAAGTCGCGGTAGTAGGCTAAGAGTTTCGCAAGTGCAGCCTCTGCTGGCAGCAAATCATTGCCGACCCAATCCCGAATCTTGCCGACGAGTGTCGTGTCTTTCAGAATCGACACGTGCACAGAAAAAATGGCCGAAGCCTCACGTCCGACCTGCTTCTCGGCTTTACTCTGGAGAAGCTGAACATCCTCGATCGAGCGTTTTCGAGCATTTTCAAAGCGCGCAAGCTCGGCGGCGACCTCCTGCGGCTCCAAGAGCTCACGCGATGGGTCGACGAATACCTCGTGTATGCAGTACGCCGATCCAATCGTGACGCCTGGAGAGACAGCTATTCCTTTTCGCATAGTGCTGAGATTCTACCGCAGCCAATTTGCATTACAATTGACTGTGTCCACGGTTCGGGCAGCAGGAAGTCCTATGGCGGTGACTTGCCTCGGTCAAAGCCTTGCATCGCTGCCTTGCATCGCTCAAAGCGCTTTCCCCTGAGTGAACTGCGACCTGCACTTTCGTCCTTTTGCTTGGCGAAGCTTCCAATGACGACTTTTCTCGCCTATGCCATTATTCTGCTCGGTTGCGCAACGATCTTCACCGCGCTGGTATTGGGTTCCGTGTATTTCTTGTGGGTCAGACGGCTATCGCAAAAGCTCCAAGACTCCATTCACGCCATGGATCACCTAATTTCCAATAACCAGGATTGGACAGAGAAGAGACGCACTCACCGAATCGATTTCAACCCGCTTGTTCCGCCGATGACTATTTTCCTGGAAGAAGCGAAGAACCAAATTTCACTGTTCGGCAAAGTAGGGCGTGTCGCAGAAAGGTGGCTTCTTGAGAATGGGTTTCGATTCGAAGGCCAGTTTCTGATCGAAGAATTGGGCTATGAACAACTTCGTTGTTACGTAGCCCAGGATCGAAACATGTTGGTCTCCGTCCGCATTCCTCCTTACGCAGAGGAAGCCTACATCGAATTCTGTATGGACCTCGGAGAGGGAGCGGTGGCAGGCATTGCAAATCCACCAGCATCCACCCTCTCACCACCCGGCGAAGCGACGAGTCAGTTTCTGCCTGGGAGCGTCGCTGAAGATCCGAGTCTGCTACCGCGCATGTACCACATCGCCGCTGAGTTGGTGGAACGGGAAGACGTCCACCCCTTCGCTTTCGGTCGATCTGCTATCGCCGATTTCTATGAGTCCGCGCACGGATCGGAGATGCTGCGAAGACTGGAGGCTGGCGGCATCTCAAAGGAAGAAGTTCTGCAGACACTAAAGACCCAAGGCTGGGTTGGTTCGGAAGCTGAAGTGCGAGGGCTTCGCGGGCAGTGGCAGCAAGCCATCGACGCTCATCTGCTCGAATTCTCCCCGAACGGCCTCAACCACCAACACTCGGGCCAGCGCGTCTTGATCGTGCACGACAGCAGCCTTGTCGAACACATCGAAGACACACTGCGTGAAGTGCTCGAATCCTTGGCTCCCTCTTCGCCGTCTACCGCAAGGGAAGTACTAGGATCGGAGTTGGAAGAATTATTCGAACGCTTCACGCCTCGCGAGGCCATCGCTCGATTCCGCGCCTTACTGCCGAATACAGCACGGTATCAATTAATTGATCAGATTTCGAACCCGATCGAAGCCGACGTTTACGCCCTCGTAAGACAGTCTAACGGGACACTCTGAAGACTTGCTGGCTTTTCGTCATCGTAATTCAAATGAAACGCGTTGACGGCGCCGGCCCCACGGTAAGCGATCAGTCGCTGACTTGGATTCGCGCGCCCATCTTCTTGAGCGCTTCAATTTGCTCTTTCGAATTCTCGCCCAGCGGATTGCCATCCAAGTAGATTCTCCAAAACGCCGAGAATCTCTTCTTCTCATCTTCCTCTGCCATTTCCACAAGAGGACTTAAATCGGCGATCGCGTTTTCTTTGAGGTTGAGATACTTCAGCTCAGCGAGAGGACTCAGGAACTTCAGGTCCTCGATCTTGCACCCCCGAAGATCAAGTGAACTTAGCCAAGTGAGCTTCCCAATCGGACGAAAGTTCTTCACTGGATTCTCTGCTAAGTAAAGAGTCCATATCTTTGGCAAACTCTTCACCACTTTGACTTTACGGATCTTGTTGCCTGACAAATACAACGATCGCATGTTGGTCATTTTTTCGAGCGCGGAGATGTCACGAATTCGATTACGCGACAGCTCCAAGTATTGCATCCGTTCGAGTTTTGCGAGAGCATCGATCGACTCAATGTTATTCCCAGCCAAATTGATCGACTGCAGCAATTCGAGCTCAGATAACTGCGTGACATCTTCAATCTCGTTGTCTTCGAAGTCAATTTCCATGACCGAGACGCAGTACTGAAGTCCTTCTAGACTCTTGATGGCCTTCTTCTTGGCATGGACTTGCGAGACATTTCGTACATCCGCCTTCGTCAACGGCTCATCGTTGTAGCGTTTTGCGAAGACTTCCTTTCGGACAGCTGCTTCCAGTGCTTTGTCCGGAAACAGGACAATGCTCTTCTCAGAGTCCTGCTTGGCAGCAGCTTCCTTTTCAGCTTCGTCCTTCTTCTTTGCGGCTTCGTCCTTGGCCACCTCTGTGGTGGACTTTGGGGGATCAGCCTTGGCCTTCTCTTGCGACTCTTCCTTGGCAGGCTCTTTCTTAGGTTCCTGAGCGAGTAAACCAATGCCGACTCCGGGAAAAGCAGGGCAAAGGAATAGAGCGAAGACCAACACGAAAAAGCTCTGTTTCGAATTCATGGAGTACATCTTAAACGCCGGAGGGAGTGGAGGAAGGAGGTTCGATTGGCCATTGCCGGCCCCCATGACGAGGTTCCGCGCGGCTGGCAAAGGATTACGAAACTATGTTAATCTCAAACGAATTACCCTGCCAAGCGGCCAGCAGAGGATCGTACGACCAGTAACCGGAGCAAGCCTTGTTCACAATTGGGGCGAAATCACCGCCGCAATCCTCCGCTCCATGCAACGGCGTGCCATAATTAAGGGGGCAGGACACAGGCTTGAACTGCTCGTCCCTCAGAAGCCAGCGCGGCACCGACTGAGTGTTCACTTTATGAAGCGAAGAAAAGTCCTTTGAGAATACTCCTCACCGCCTTCGAAGCGTACGACGACTGGAAAGAGAATTCCAGCTGGTTGGCATTGGTTGAGTTGCTCAAAGCAACCCCAGAGGAGATCGACTTGGTAACGCGGCTGTACCCAGTTGATCTACACGCGATGCAGGAGCGGCTGGTCACAGACCTCCAGTCCGAATTCGACGCCGTATTGCACCTGGGCCAATCACCCGGCCTATCCTCGATCAAACTCGAGAAGATCGCGTTGAATGTCGCTGGCTGCATCGATGACCAAGGCGAGGAACTTCCTCAACTCATCCAGGATGGTCCAACGGCTTTTCGATCGCAGATGCCACTCGGCAACTGGGCCGCGTTACTCCGCGAGAACGAAATTCCGGCGAAGGTGTCCTACCACGCCGGAACTTTCCTGTGCAACGCGACCATGTATTTATCGCACTACTACTCCAGCGAATTAGACAAGCCGCCTCCGGTCGGGTTCATTCACCTGCCACTCACTACGGAGCAAGTCGCACGCGCGAACTCCACTTCTGCCTCGCTGCCGACAACAGTCCTTGCCAAGTCCATCCGAATGCTCCTCACCGAATTAGCTGCTGCACCCACAGACGAGTAGGGCAATGAGCAAGCATCAATGCAATAAGGGCAAGGTGGTTTCACCTTGCCCTTATTGTTTCTAATTCTTAGCCGCAAGTCGCCGGAAAACCGGAGCCAATGCGGAGACCGTCACATCCTAGAATACGTCTAGAAGGAACTGGTGGCCGGAGTGGTAGCGGCGGTTGCTTGGGTAGTAATTGTGCCACTTGCGGTTGTAGACGGGAATCTGCATTTCGGCAGGGTAGCGATGGTACAAGCTGTCGCTACTGCGGAAGTAATCATCACCCATGTAGTTTTGTGGGTAGTAAACATATGGATAGTGCTTGAAGCGGTCACAATCACGACTGCTCTGAGCTCCTCCCCAAACGCTGCCATAAGCCATCGCATGAGGACCGCCATAGGCCGCGCCCGTCGCGAAGCTATCGCCGCCTCCACTCGTACCACAGGTTGCACAGCCTCCGCTGGAGTACTGCGACGTGTAACTTGCCATCTTGAATTTGGCAGTGGCAGAAATCGCCTTGGTGGTTGCTTCTTCCTGGGCAGTTGCTGAGGCCGCGAAGATACAAGCCGCGGAAAGTGCGAAGGAAAAGGTCAGCTTACGAACCATGTTGAGCCCCTTGGATCATTTTGCGTGTCTTGCCATCCGGAAATGGACTTGCGGGATATGCTGTCGCTCCGCTGCATTGCGTCCGGGTTAGCATCGCGGCGCGGAGTTAACTCGCAGAAGAATGGCTCGCGTCAGGAAACGACTCGAACCCACATCATCGGAACTCCTGCGGTTAGAAATTCTCTCGTTGGACCCATCGGCAAGTCGGAAAGCCGGAGTTGAAAGAATATTCGGTGCATCCCGCATTGCCCGAACCTGCAGAAAGCTGCGCAAACTTTAACGCGCAAATTGCCGCAGATTGGACCCGCAAGCGTCACACACCCAATGGTTGATCGCATTGCAGGCTATCGCCAACGCCGTGTAGAGACGGCAAAGCATTTGGCTCGAGAATCATCTACTCAGGCAACTTGCCCGTGGCGATTTCCTCTTCCCACTGATCCATCAGTGGCCAGTCCACAGCACAGGTTCCAAAGTCGGCCATGTGCAAATATCCCTCAAGCCGCTGAATAGTGGCATCCAACATCGCATCGTCCTTTCGGAAGATCGGTCCATGGCTAGGCAACAACCACTCCACGTCGGAATTGCGAATCCGTTTTAATGACTCAATGAAAGCCGGAATATCACTGCCGTGGTGAGCATCGATGGCGCCCACGCATCCATCGCGGTAAATGTTGTCGCCACTAAACAGCAGGTTCCCCATTCTGAACGCCAGTTGGCTATCGGCGTGTCCCGGAGTCGACCAAACTTCAAGGCTCAAATTGCCGACCGAAATGACGGAACCCTCATCGATCAAATGCTCCGTTTCTACGGTGGGCATATCCAAGTGGATGTCTTGCGCTTCGATCTCCGCGAACGTCCGCAGTTTGTCGCCCGCCGCAAGCAGCTTCGCTGCGCCAGGGTGAGCCGAAACCGTTGTCTTCAGGGATCGCTTGGCCAACGCAAATCCCTGCCCGTGATCGACGTCTGCATGGGTTGCGATCAACGTCTTGCAGTTCGACAGCGGAAAATCCAGTTCTCGGATTAGTTCGACGATTTCTTCAACGGCTTCTTCGTATCCGATATCAATCAAAACCCACTCATCCCGGTCGAACACCAAGTAGACGTTGCAACCAATCACGTGTCCCGCTTGGAAATTCAATTCGATCACGTTAGGGAAAAGCGTCTTGCGTTCAATCATGAATGAGTCGTCAAATTGGTGTTCGTCGAGGAGGTGTGCGGCTTTCTGTGTTTCCTAGCCAGGCCTTGGATTGTAAGGCGAGCTTGATTCTGTGACAAACTGACTCGCTGGCAATCTGGAGCATGTCGCGGCAAATTTGGAGACTTCGAATAGAAAAGCAACCTGAAAGTGTTCAGTTCCTCTTCTCCGTGCCTATTCCATGCAATTCAGCGAGTTGTCGCGAGTCTTGCGGCAAGCGGATCTGTACATCAAGATTCACGATTCAGGGCAGTTTTTGGTAGAGCATTTCGACCTGGGCAAGCACCGTGGCAAAGAAGCAGACGAGAAAAGTAGTGAGCCGCTCGCAATCCGGACGTGTGCTAGCCAGCCATGTCGAAAACGATTTGCGTGCACTCCGCAATCCAGAGAAGGCAGCCTTCTTCCCGAGGTTCTTCAAAGCCGAACCTGGCGGCTATGCCGAAGGCGATCAGTTCCTCGGAGTCATCGTCCCAGACCTGCGTAAGATCGCAAAACGGTGCGTTAATCTCGAACCCGCACAGCTCTCGAAGCTATTCCGATCCAAGTGGCACGAGTGTCGGCTAACAGCCGTCTTTATCCTTGTCCAAAAGTTTGAAGCGGCCCACCGCGATTGCAAATCTGGCAAAACACCGGCGAGTGAACCCAAACAATGGGTAGATTTCTACCTCGATCATCTCGACTTCGTCAATAATTGGGACCTCGTCGATGCTTCAGCGCACAAGATCTTGGGGGTCTGGTTCCTAGATGATCCTAAGCAACGTTCCCTGATGCGAAAACTGGCGAATTCCAAGGACCTATGGAGGCAACGTGTTGCCGTTATCTCCAATTTCCCGCTTATTAAGTCTGGACAGCACGCAGAGATTCTTGAATTAGCCGAAAGATTCTTGCATCACAAACATGATTTAATGCACAAAGCGGTCGGCTGGATGCTGCGTGAAATGGGCAAAAATAACCTCGCTGCGTTGCGTGGTTTCTTGCAACAGTATGCCGCAGAGATGCCTCGGACTATGCTGCGATACAGCATCGAAAAACTCAGCCCGGCCGAACGCAAGAAGTGGATGCACCAGAAAGCCGATTAAGTCTCAAACACTGCGTCCCACGTGTCCAACCAAGACTTTGTTTGACCATCAAAAAGCCAGTAACTCTCATCATCGCGCGAAAGCCATGCAAGAACCCACAACCGACATCTTCGAGCAGTCCAATCGTCTCAGGCGGCAATTGCTTTTGACCTGGATCCTCATGCTGCTGCTTGTCGTACTACTCGCCATGCCCGCGCTCAAACTGTGGTTCAACTTTGGCGTTAGTGGTGACCCGCGGCCCATAACCCCCCGTGGCGAACTGGCTGCTATCGAGAAGACAACAATCAATCTCTTCAACGAAACAAGCCCTTCGGTCGTCTACATCAATACCAAGTCGCCTCAACCCAGTCTCTATCGGCGATCGTATGAGGAAGTCGACTCTGGTACGGGAAGTGGTTTCGTTTGGGACGAGGATGGCCACATCGTCACCAACTATCACGTCATTGAGAATGCCTCCTCGGCTCAAGTCTCGTTCTTCGATCAAAGCGGCTATGAAGCTTCCTTGGTCGGTATCTCGCCAAGCCACGATCTAGCCGTCCTGCGAGTCAAAGCTCCAGAGGGATTGCTGCGGCCTGTCCTGGTTGGTGAAAGCAGCGATCTGAAAGTTGGCCAAAGCGTGTTTGCAATTGGCAACCCTTTCGGGCTCAACCAAACATTGACGACGGGCATAATCTCCGCCAAAAGCCGCACCATTCAGTCTCCTAACAACGCAAAGATCGATGACGTTATTCAAATTGATGCGGCCATCAACCCTGGAAACTCAGGCGGGCCGCTGCTCGATAGCGCTGGCAGGCTGGTCGGCGTTAACACGGCGATCTACAGTCCCTCTGGCGCATCGGCCGGAGTCGGCTTTGCTATTCCAGTCGACGTGGTGAACCTAGTGGTGCCCGAGATTATTCGCAAAGGCAAGTTCGAACCAGCCACCTTAGGAATCAGCATCATCGACAGTGACAACGAACGCTTGAAGCGCTTCACCGGCGTCGACGGAGTCGCAATTTTCGACCTAGCCGAAGATGGACCAGCGGATAAAGCCGGACTTCGTCCGTTCCTGAGAACGTCGAGAGGCATGCGAGAAGGTGACATCATCGTAAAAATCGACGACAAAGAAACCTCGACCGTTCGTGAACTCCAAGACGCGTTGTTGAACTACCGACCTGGAGACAAAGTCACAATTACCTTCTCGCGAGAAGACAAAATCTACGAAGCCGAACTCGAACTCGATTGATCCGCCAACTCCAATGACCAAGAAGCTTCAAAGCTCTAAAGCATCTCGTTAATTCTGCTGAAGTGATTGCTTGAGGCCAGCTTCATAGTTCTGATACAGCAACTCAAGACCGGTCTCATCAAGAATTAGACTCGGGTCCACCTTCTTGTTCGTCGCCCGACGCGTACGCGAATCGTTTTGCTCGGGCGGCAAGAAGACTGGCGAATTGACTCCGCAGCATGTCGCCAAGTACCTGTAAAACTCGCCACGCTCGACCGGATGCCCATCCGAGAGCACGTAAAGCGTCTCTTGCAAACTGTTTTCGAAAGTATGCAACAGGACCCGCGCGATATCGGTCACGTGGATGAGATTCAAGCAACCATGCTGCGGAACCGACAGGGGCTCTCCCGCACGTAACTTGGCCGCCAAGGGAACCCGGCCTGGACCGTAAATCCCCGCAAGACGCAGCACGGTAACATCCAGCCGGCTCTCAGCAGCTTGATTCTTCAACCACTGTTCCGCAGCGACTGCTATCTGGGGACCAGTTCGTGTCGGCGACACGGGCGTCTGCTCATCGACACGCTCGTTGTCCACCGCACCGTAAACACCCGTCGTGCTCAAGTACAGCAGTTTCCCCAATCGATCGCCCAATGCGTTCATGACCGACTGCAAGCCGCGAATGTGGGTCTCTTTCCCCAACCCGGCGTCCTCGCGATGAGGGACCGAAACCAACACATGGGTTGGTGTCGGTCCCTCACGCAGCGCTGACCTAGCGGACTCTTCGTCTAGCCAACTGCCTACCAGTGGTTGAACGCCGCATTGCTTAAGTTCGTCCGCACGTTCTTGGCTACGGGTTAAGGCACTGAAGTTCCACGCATCAGGAGCTTGACGAACCAACTCACTTCCAACGTACCCACAGCCGACAATGAGCACATTCAAGGTGTCGTCTCCAAGTCCGCCGACTTCGACTCCGCGGTTTCCGACTCAGCTTCCGATCCGGAGTCGGCGTTAGCTTCTTCGGGCAACGAGAGCGAGTTTGCTCCGCCGACCGTACCCGTCGAGTCCAACACCGATTGCAAGTAATCGAGTACCACTTTCAACTGCGGATCACCTTCGCATTGCGGGGCGGGCGGGTTGTCATCCCGCGTCGTAACACGAGGATCACCATTTCGACGCCAGCGGCGATTTAAATAGATCTCCTGCAATTCCGTTGTCTCGCGGAGCAACTCTGGGTCAGGCTTCACTCCCCATTCATCTTCTGGCGTCATTTCCTCAGTTCGATGAATGTTCTTCCCACTCGGGCGATAGAAACGTGCCGTCGTGAACTTGAGCGCTGTTTGGTCGTTCTCGAGCTCAAAAACTTGTTGCACAGTGCCCTTACCGTAGGATCTGCTTCCCGCAATCTTGGCACGACCAAGGTCTTGTAGGCAGCCTGCCATGATCTCACTCGCACTGGCCGACTGAGAATTCACCAAGATGACGATTGGAAGCGAAGGACTCAATTCCGTACCCCGTCCCGCTACAATCTCGGCCGCGAACTCGTCACGCCGACCTTTCGTGCTAACGACGACGCCCTCTTCAACAAGCATGTCGCACATTTCAACCGCGCAGCTCAAAATGCCGCCCGGGTTGTATCGCAGATCGAGAACCACTGCCTCAGCTGAGGACTTTACGCGATCGATGGCCGTTCGGAATTCACCGACCGTTTTTTCGCCGAACAACGTGATGCGGATATAGGCAATGCGGGGATCCTCTTTCAGAAAAAAGTCCCAGGAAGAGTCGCCCTCGATTCGATCACCATAGATCGAGTCGACTTGAATATCATCCCGTAGGATTTCCATGACGAGTGGTTCTGAAATCCCAATCCGCCTAATTGTCACTTCAACCGACTCCCCCACCGGTCCGCGCATCAGAGTCGTCGCGTCCGTTGCCAGCAGTCCCTCGGTGGATTGACCTTCGACATGAGTAATGACATCGCCTGGCTGCATACCTGCTCGAAACGCTGGTGTACCGGGGATTGGAGAAACGACCGTAAGCTGCTCTGACGCTGGAGGTCCTTCCACCAAGATTCCGATTCCCCCAAACTCCTGCTCAATCCCCGACTGAAATTGTTCGTACTGCTTCGGCGGAATGAAGGCGGAAAACTGGTCAAGCTCAGAAACGATGCCTTTCATCGCAGCATGATAAAGCACGTCTGGATCACGTTCTTCGACGTAATTCGCTTCGATCAATTGGATGGCACTTCCAATTTTCCCTGCGTACTTCAGCCGCTCTGCTTGCACGTAGCAAGCGATGCAGAAGAGCATTGCCAGTACAAGGATCTGAATGTTGCGAACAGGCAAAGTGACTCACCTCGAACTAAATGGTTTACTTATCTAGCCAACATCAAACATCGACTCGGTGCATTGTCCGTGAAGTCTCGCAGAACGGCAATGGAAAACGCTCGTTAGCAAAACAGCAACTTCAGACTCGTCTCGAACGCAATTTCCCATAAAAGCTACGGCCCCGTCTCAACGGTCCAATTCCGTCTCCTCTTTCCCTGCCTCGGCCGCAGTTGGCTGCCATCGAGCAAAACTCCGAGTGAGCAACGCGATATAAACCAGACTGGAGGCAGCCGCACCAATGGCTCCTCCGAGCAGATAACCGATCATCGTACCACCGAAGACCCATCCGAAAACTCCGGCAACTACACCAGCCGAGGCAGCTGCCGGCGTTAGCATCGCAAAGAAAACCCAAACACTTGCCATCGCTCTGCCCGCAGCCAACGCGTCCCGCTGCTGCAAAGCTCGAGGACGAATGATATTCCAAGAACCAAGAAGGTTGATGTTTGCAATCAGCACCAGAGCACCAGGTATCAACGCGAAAAACGTAGCTAGCACAACTCCGGACGATCCAGGCACAAGATACAAGAAAAGCGCAAGCACCACGCAGTGAACAATCGCCAACGGGATCACCGGTCCTGCCAGCATTCCCAAAACGACTCGCCAAACTGGAATCGGTAGTGACTTGAACGACTCGCGCTGCGCGACTGGCCCTAAGAATCCCACCGGCAACTGCAGAAGCAAAAGAAAGTCCGCGTATAGGGTCAGTCCGATCATCCACGCGACGGTTCCAACCCCTTCTAAACGCTGGCGATCCACGGTCAAAGGAAGAACCAGAACGACGCCTACAATAGCGACCGTGAAAACCAAAAACCGTGGCAACACTCTCAAGGCATGCTGCATCTGCATCCAAGCCACTGTACCCACGCCACCAAATCTACCGATCAGTGGTACCGACAATCGACTGGCCCAGCCCCGTTTTCCGGGCACTCCAGAAACTCCGCTTCGCAGAGCACTCTGCCGCTTGGCGATCGACAAATCCGTGCGGCGAGTCGACGCTTCCAGGTAACGACCGGACAATACATAGATCAAACCGATCAGTCCCAGGAGCACACCAATGCGGCTCGGAAGCATCATCAGCGTTTCAGAAACAAAGCTCTCCGCTCCCAACGGAGCAAACATCCAAGCCAAGGGCGGCAAGATGACCTTGCCAATCGACGTTTCCAAAGCCGCAGCTGCGATAGCGGGAATCTGCGGTGTCTCGCCTTTTGCCCGCACGGCCTCCATCGATTGCGATATCAGCACAAGCAACGTCGCAATCGCGGCAACGGTGAAGATCCGCCGCACGTGCTTCAGCCAAGCCGCCTGAGCGCGTCGGGCCGCCAAAGAAGCAATCATGCCCACCAGAAGTGAAACACTGATCAGCAACCACATCCCGACCAGCGCCGAAGGGTAGCTTGCCACGTAGGCCATCGCGAGCAGCGAAAGAACAAGGGAGCTGACTAGTGCACGGAAGGCCAGGCGAATCAAGTTGAACGTCACCACGTCGCGATCTGGGAACGGTCCTCCAACTAGAAAGTGAATCTCCGCGGGCCGCATTACCAACCCGCGATCAGCGGATGCCGTAAGCCACGTGGCCAGCAGGTAAAGCAGCGACCAGAATGGCATTGCAGGCCCGAACCGACCCGCGACGCCTGACGAAACAGCTGATCCGCTGGTCGCTCTTGCAATCAAGAAGAAAGCGACGAATCCAAGCATCAGCAGCAGCAAGAACAACTGCCGCCAGTTGCGACGAATGCTCAACAGGCCACGGAGGCCTCCGCGGAAGTCGAAACTCAGAAGTTGCCAAAGGGCGAAATGCATCTATCTAGGTTTGTCTCTGTTGACTTGAATTCGCGTATTGCAACTGGCTCGAGCCACCAAAGCCCGCGTTCGTGCGACCAATGCCGCGAAACTTGCTCGAGAAACCACTCGTATCTGCGATCAAACGAAAAGCTAGCCTTAGCCGATTTCACCCACCGAAACTGGCATTCGGCTCACCCTCTGGCATTCTTGAATTTTTCTTACCCTAGGACTTGCCGGCTCCTTAAACTCTTCGTGGCGAGTCGTTGACACCGAAAACCGTCTGCGCGAGGTTGTATCGTAGCAAGCTCGGCGCTTTTATTTCAGTTCTCACAGGAAACATTGTGATGAAGAATCTTTTTGCTGTTGCCCTCATGGGCTTGGTTTTGGGTGCTGCTGGTATGACCACGGCACAAGCTGGTTGCGGCACTTGCGACAAGTCGATTGTCGAAGTTGCTGTTGGAAACAAGGATTTCAAGACATTGGTCGCTGCCGTTACGGCTGCTGACTTGGTCGAACTTCTAGGTGGCGACGGACCTTTCACTGTCTTCGCTCCTACCAACGAAGCATTTGCGAAATTGCCTAAGGGCACCGTCGAGACTCTGCTAAAGCCAGAGAATAAGGACAAGCTAATCGCAGTCCTGAAGTACCACGTCGTACCAGGCAAGGTCATGGCTAAGGACGTCGTCAAGCTGAAAGAAGCTAAGACCGCTCAAGGTTCCAGCATCACCATCGCTGTCAAAGAAGGCACTGTGATGATCGACAAGGCGAAGGTCGCTAAGGCTGACATTCCTTGCAAGAATGGCGTCATCCACGTCATCGACACCGTCATCCTGCCAAAGGCTGACGCGAAGAAGAGCAAGGCTGCAAGTCGATAAGCCCAGGTTAGAAGACTCTTTCGTCTCAACGAGCGTTAGGGTGTATGATCAATCCGAATCGTCAGCCGAGTCTACTGCTCGGCTGACGTTTTTTTATGTCCTCATTGTGTTAGCCAGATAACGAACAAGGAATCCTCCCATGAGAACGACAGTCGCAGCGTTAGTTGCTCTGGCTAGCTGCCTAACATCGAGAGCTCTGTGCCAGGACGGGTCGCCGTCGAAGACTCCGATTTTCGAGGTCACCCTCGGTAAGCCCGGCGAGGAGTTAGTCCACTCTTTCAAGACTCGCTCTGAACTCGATGACATGCTCCGCCGCACCACGATCAAAGGTCCTGTCGGATTCTCGCATCCCGCCGCAGGTCCGGAAAGCGAGTCTCCCGCGTGCATGAATTGGTACAACGTGACTTACGGAGGTGGCGAAGTCGATTTATCGCTTAAGCTTGACAGTCCACTCCAAGATAAACCGATGACCGTTCAACTTGGGCCGGCCGAGTACTTTTTGACTCCGGCTCAACAACTGACCGATGGACCTCCTAAAGACATCCCTGAGAAGTTGGGCATGTTCAAAGCCTACAGAGTAGTCTCTTCCAAGAACGTCGTCGCCGTTCAGGCAAAAATCCCGAACTCCTTTTCAAAAACCGAGTCTGTTGCTCTGAAGCAACCCGCCTACATATGCCTGCCCTGTGAAGAACAGCATCACGAAGAGTCCTTTGAGATTCTCGATCCAGAAGCTTGCTGGCTCGTGTATGAGACAGAGCCATCGCCCGTTGCCTCGATCATCGCGAGCACCGATCAACTAGGCATACATCGCATAAAAGGCGGCGACACCAAGTTCTTCTTCGTTCCCGTAAAAACCATCGCATCTAAACCAAATCGATAGTGTTAAGATGGGACCTACAAGCCCGCGTAGAATGGGCTTCGCGAACTAAAGCAGGTCCCCAAACGAGGTTGGCGGGTTAAACTCGTTAAGCCAAAAATGAATCTTGCTCCACATCGACTCCGCCAGGTTGCGTTGACGTTTGCAGCCCTCTTGGCGGTTCTGATTCTCGCGGGATGCGACACGCAAGCCAATCCAGGACGTCGCTCCGCGCCAGTGCTTAAAGTCCGAGTCATCGAGACCTTCGCGCATGACCCAGGCGCCTTCACACAGGGGTTGGAGTTTGACGGAGCCACACTTGTCGAAAGCACCGGACGGTATGGCGAGTCGACTCTGCGTCGCGTCAGCTTAGAGACTGGTAAAGTAGAATCCAACGTTGAGCTAGAAGAAAACTATTTCGGTGAGGGATTAACGATTCTGAATGGCAGGATCTACCAACTGACCTGGAAGGAGCGAACTTGCTTCGTCTATGACCAATCAACGCTAAAGTTGCTCAAGAATTTCGCCTATGAGGGTCAAGGCTGGGGCCTGGCCAACGACGGTACTCATCTGTTTATAAGCAGTGGGAAAACCTCGATCACAGTCCGCGATCCAGAATCATTCGAAATCGTTCGCGAATTCGTTGTCAAAGACGGACGCCGCCGAGTTTCAAAGCTCAATGAACTCGAATATTTCGACGATCACTTGTACGCCAACGTCTTTGAGACGGATCGCATTGCAAAAATTGATCCAAAGTCAGGGGCAGTCGTTGCCTGGATCGATTGCGGTGGAATGAACCCGAACGTCACTAGTTCCGGTTTGATTCCGAACGTCTTGAATGGTATCGCCTACGACAACAAAAACGACCGCCTTCTTCTAACTGGAAAACTCTGGTCGAATCTATACGAAGTCGAGATCCTGACGCCCCAAGGACGCAACGACAATTCAAAATAGGGGCTTGGGTCCGCGCCTACCTTAACGCCAGCGTACCCTCTATGCGGTCAGGAAGAAGGTCAGAAATCTCTCGCTGACGCAGTGGGTTACGAACGAACTCTGCAGAAACCGGGAAACGCGACAGTCAATCGTCGAAAAGGGCAACTTCAAGAAGCGTCTGCAAGGGATCACTCCCCTCCTAGCCCGAAGCGTCAGCAAGGTATCTCTTCCTCTCTGGGCACAAAAAATCGCGAACATGGCTTTTGACGACCAAACGAAACCAACAATCGTGACATCCGCAAAGGTGCAATGACTGATCCGATTGCATTTTTTCTGACTTGGGCAACGTATGGTACATGGCTACCCGGGGACCAGCGTGGCTGGACCGAGTACCAAAGCGGTTGGAAAATGCCACAACCATTTCTGGAACTCGAGTGTAAAGCTCGATTGAATGAGGAAGCATGCATCTTGACCAGCCATGACAGACGATTGGTTGAAACGCAGATTGTTGAGACATGCCGATATCGCAACTGGACGCTGAAAGCCGTCAATTGTCGTAGCAATCACATTCATACTGTTGTCGCTGCCCCATCCACGAGCCCACGCAAGATCCGCATCGATTTGAAAGCGTATACAACGCGCAAATTGAGGACTGAGTCGGATCAAAAGCAGCGGAATAGCTGGTGGGCCGAACGCGGCAGTATTCGCTGGGTTTGGAATGAAGAGTCACTTGAGCAAGTAGTCGCCTACACCTGTGACGCGCAAGATCGAAAGGACGCGAAGGCTTCATGACTGAAACACGAGACATCCCTTGCTGACGCTTCGGGTTAGGATTTCCAGTTGCCGCTATTCGCGAACTCTAGCATCGACAAAGAAGCAGGCTGTTTTCATAGCCCGAAGCGTCAGCGAGGGATCGCACCTTTCAGGGCTACCTCACTCGGTTCCAATCGTTCAGGAGTCACGCAATTCAATAGGCAGTCAGAAAATCAATTCCTCTTCGAATGGCCCGCGGCTAGCGCTTGCAGCCAGGGATGGCATTTCTCCAATTCGGCGTCGGTATCAATATCGGGTTGATAATCGAGTAAATTTCGAGCGCGACTGATATCGAAGTAGTGATCGAGGGCCAGTTGGGCAGCCACGAAGCGAGTCATCGGCGGCTCGGCAGTCTTTCCAGTTAGACGATAGGCGACCTCCAAGCAGGCGCCGATTCCGTACGCGGCCTTGAAAGAAATCGACTTCGATGGAACCTCAACGTCTGCAGCCTCCAAAATTTTGCTGATCCACGCCCAGCACTCAACCGGCTGACCATCGGTAATGAACAACGCGTTGCCATTGAGCCGCGTATCGCGATCCAATAATCGCTCCACAGCTGACACGTGAGCTCGCGCCGCATTGGTTACGTGCACCACGTCAATCAAGTTAGTTCCACTTCCGACGCGGCGCAGTCGCCCACTCAGAGTCCGTTCGACGACTCGCGGAAACAGGTGTGGATCCTCATAGCCCCAAATCAGATGCGGCCGCAGAGCGCACGCGTACAACCTTTCTTCTTGGCTCGCCTCCAAGATGCGTTTTTCGGCTTCTGCTTTCGTATTCGGATAATGGCACAACCACTTTGTCGGATAAGGCACCGACTCATCGACTCCGGACTGATGCTGGCCATCAAAGGTTACACTTGGGCTACTTGTTTGAACAAACGCCTGAACACCAGCATCGCCTGCCGTCTTAAATAACTGCACAGCGGCCCGCGTGTTGATCGCATAATATTCCTCGTAGACGCCCCAAACGCCCGCTTTGGCAGCGGTGTGAACCACGGCTTGGCAACCACCGACTGCGGCTTCGGCAACATTCGGATCGACAATGTCACCTTGCATACACTCGACGCCCAACGCCTCAAGTTCCGGGTACCCGCCGCGCGCCAAACCGCGAACTTCGTAGCCACTTTCGAGCAACTGCCGCGAGACCTCTGCACCGAGAAATCCACCATAACCAGTGACCAAGACTTTTGTCATTTAGGTACCGTCCTCTCTATTGGTCCGCATTCTTCTCGACAGCTCGACCCACCAGATCACCGGTGGCAAAGGCTGCTTGGAAGTTATAGCCGCCAATGGGGCCATCGATATCGAGGATTTCACCAGCAAAGTAAAGAGTCGGCACCAAGCGGCTTTGGCAAGTTTTGGGGTTTACCTCTTTCAACGAAACCCCGCCACGTGTCACCTCGGCTTTCGGGTATCCCTTCGTTCCCTGAAGTGGCAAACGCAGGCCCTTAAGATCCCTTATCAGCTGCTGCCTAGCCCGTTTCGTCAGCTCGGCCAAAGTGGTCGTTGCCGGCACTTGTGCACGCTGCAGCAGTGCGAGAGCGAGCCGCCTGGGCACTCGTGACTGCACAGTCACAAGTACCGATTGCTTACCAGAGGAACCGCCACCACCCACGCCAAAACCACGCACCAACTCGTCTTCGTTTGTGTCTGGCACAAAATCCAATTTCAAGTCTGCGTCCGTCTTCTCTGATCCACCTGCAGTATTCTCCGGAGCCGTAGCCTGATCCACCTCAGAAACATACCGCGAGACATTCATCGGTACGGGGCCGGAAAATCCGAAGTGCGTCCATAGTAGGCCACCGCGGTAACAGAGTCGTTGATCTCGCTGCTTGTGCTTAGCCCGGGTCGCCGAACCTTCATCGGGGCTCTTCACTTCGATCGATGCCATCGTGTCGGCAAGCGTTAGTCCGCTCAGCTCATGCACCCAAGACTCGTCGCAAACTAAAGGCGTCAGTGCGGGCCGAGTTTTGATGATCTTATGCCCGCACTGCTGAGCCCAAGCGTAGCCGTCTCCTGTGGTCCCGCAGCCAGCATAGGACTTGCCCCCACAGCAAATGAGTAGCTGATGGGCTTCCAACGTTCCGATACGGTCAGTCAATATTTTCCATCGGTCGGAGGCACGCTCGACACCCAACACGGCGACTCCAGCCTCCAGGCGAGCTCCGCCAGCACTCGCGCGACGCACGAGTGCATCGCGAACATCGATCGCCCGATTGGAAACCGGAAAAACTTTTCCCGTATCTTCAACTTTCGTTTGCACCCCCAGCGCGTGTATCCTTTCGACAATTCGCTCCGGAGGCAGCGCGTAGACTCCGTGCTTGAGAAATCTCCCTTGCTCGCGACCGAACGCATCGACGATCCCGGCGGCATCACAATGGTGCGTAATGTTGCAGCGCGTACCGCCGGACATCAGAATTTTGACACCCAGCTTGCGATTCTTTTCCAGTACCAGCACACTGAGCCCTCTTGCGCTAGCAGTTCCAGCGGCCCAGAGGCCGGCAGCACCTCCGCCGACTACAATAAGATCAAAACACTCAGACACCGGCGCGATTTACCCTTTACTTTGACCGACTTTCGGCCGCTTGGAGACGAACGTGATTGGATGCAGACTTGGATAGCCCGCCGCAAGATCTTCCCACAAACCCAACGGCTTCAACAGGCGGTGAACCCAGCGACGATGCGATGAATCCAGTCGAATCAACCGACGATGTCGGACTAGCGGATGCACTCCGAAGCCACTGCGACCGAGTGCGAAGCGAAGTGGCAAACGCGATCGTGGGCCAAGATCAGGTCATCGATCAGCTTCTGATCGCTCTGCTTGCTGGCGGCCACTGTCTCATCGAGGGTGTTCCCGGGTTGGCCAAAACGCTACTGATCCGCACGCTGGCCAGCGCCGTCTCGCTTCAGTTCCAGCGGATTCAGTTTACGCCCGACTTGATGCCGGCCGACATAACGGGAACCGAAATCATCCAGGATGGCACGGACGGCCGTCGGGAACTCGTTTTCGCGCGTGGTCCAATTTTCGCGCAGATGATTCTCGCCGACGAAATCAATCGAACTCCACCGAAAACTCAAGCCGCCCTCTTGGAGGCTATGCAGGAGAAGGCTGTTTCCATCGGAGGCACCACATATCCATTGGCGGCCCCGTTTTTTGTGCTCGCAACGCAAAATCCGATCGAACAAGAAGGCACGTACCCGCTGCCCGAAGCTCAGCGAGATCGCTTCATCTTGCATATCCAAGTCGATTACCCGAGCCGCGATGAAGAGTCCGCGATCATCGATCTCACAACAGGCGACAGCCAAGCCACCGTCGCGCCAGTTCTCACCGGAGACGACCTCCTCCGCTATCAACGCTTGGTACGCCGTGTTCCGCTCGCGGACAATGTGAAGAACCAAATTCTCGACTTGGTTCGCTCCCTTCGCCCAAGCGAGTCGACCGCTCCAGCCTGGATCCGAAAGATGCTGGACTGGGGGCCAGGCCCGCGAGCCTCGCAACAATTGGTTCTGGCAAGCAAGGCTCGAGCACTGCTCAAAGGTCGCTACCACGTGACGCCCGACGATGTGAGCGCACTCGCCTTGCCCGTCCTGCGTCACCGCATCGTTCCGTCGTTCGAAGCCGACTCGGAGAACTTGCAGAGTGACGACATCATCCTCCGCTGCCTCCGAGAAGAATTACAAAGCGAAGTCTCGAAGGGGAGTTCCAACCGTTGACCAGGACCGCCGACAAGTCGAAGCCGAGCACTTCCAGCAGGACGCCCAGTTCGAAGTCTAGTGCTCAAGTTGCGGAGCTTCGTGATGCAACAGGGAGCAACGAGTTAAAGAGCTTGCAACTGCTCGCGAAAAGCACCGTTGATGGACTGACCGGCGGACGTCACCGATCGAAACACCGGGGGTCGAGCGTCGAATTCAAAGAACACCGTGCTTATGTGCGGGGCGATGCAATCCAGTCAATCGACTGGAAACTCTTTGGCAAGTCCGATCGTTTCTTCATTCGGCAATACGAAGACGAAACAAGTCTCCGAGGCCTGGTTCTTTTGGACCAAAGCGGCTCAATGGGCTACTCCGGCACGCAGTCCAGTGGCCTCACCAAACACGATTTCGCAGTACGTCTGGCGGCCTGCCTCGCGACCCTGCTCGTCAGGCAGCAAGACGCAGCGGGACTGGTCACCTGCGACACCGAGATGCGGCAACTCCTCTTGCCACGCAGTACTCCCGCGCACTTGAACGCCATCCTCGCAGAACTGGCCGCCTCGCGTCCGAACGGAGAAACCTCACTCGGCAAAGCCCTCAAAACCACGGCAGGCCGCCTCAAGAAACGAGGGTTGGGACGCAGCCTGATTTTCTTGATCTCAGATTGCTTCGACGATGTTTTACAAATCGCATCGGCAGTCAAACTGTTTCGTCATCACGGACACGACGTGACCCTGTTCCAGGTCTGGGATCACGACGAACTCCATTTCCCGTTTCGAAACCGAACTGAATTTAAGTCGCTTGAATCTACTTCGCAGCGTTTAGTCGACCCAAATTCATTGCGGCTCGCTTATCTCGAAAAAGTGGAACGCTTCCGACAAGATCTCTCCTCGGCAATGCGGAAACAGCGAGTCGATGTGATCTCCTGCCTTTCGAATCAATCCTGCACAGAGGTACTTCGCGAGTGGCTGCACACGCGAAGTCGCGCGAGCTAAGGCCTGCTCCCAATGAGTTTCCTTAATCTCAGCCTTCTGGCCGGAACGGCCGCGTTTACGATTCCACTTGCAATTCACTTGCTCAACCGTTCACGCTTCGAGGTACGAAACTGGGGAGCAATGCACTTGCTCGATGCCGCACTAGAAGTCAACTCGCGGCGGATCGAGTGGCATTCTCTTCTGCTACTCCTATTGCGATGTCTGATTCCAATCCTGTTGGCTGCCGCACTCGCTCGACCAACACTTCGGTCTTTTCAAGCGGGTCAGCTCGACCAAAAAATCGCTTTGGGAATCGTGCTCGACGATAGTTTTTCGATGGATAACTCGATCGGGCTAAACCCAGTGCCGGTGAACAATTCGGCATGGCTAGACGCCCAGCAAGCGGCCCAGAATCTCTTGCAACAATACCCGAAAAGTCAGAAAGCAGTCCTCACTTCGTCCAACTTCTCGGATTCATCACAACAGTACCTCGGCACGGATTCAGTCCTCGCAGAGAACGCTTTGTTGTCGTTTCATCCAACTGCCGGGTTCAGCGATCCAGTGGCTGCCACATCCCACTGCGCCAATCAGCTCAAAGCCAGTTCGCAGATTGCAAACCCAGCAAGTCAAATCGTGATCATCAGCGATTTTCGTTCGGCAAATTGGCTCGGCCCAGACATCCGTAGATCTCTGAATCAGTTGGCAGCCTCCAATCCAAACTGCAACTTCACTTTACTGCCAGTCGGAGAGGGCGGCGAATCGCCGAAACCCCGTACCTGGAAACAGGCTAGCGTACACTTCGGATCTGTCGTCCCGGACCGACAATTCCAAAGCCAGGCATTTGAGGTGCCCGTTGAAGTGCGCAACTGGGATTCCGAGCAGCGTCTCGAAACGATCCTGCGCGTCACGATCGATTCGAGGGAAGTTCTCACCCAGGAGCTCGAAATCAATGCCGGCGGCATCTTTCAAGGCAGCGTACGACTCAACGTCCCCGAAGCCGGGACACACGTGTTGAAGGCCGCTTTGGGTCAAGACGATCAATGGCCCCAGGACAACGTCGACTTTCGTTGCCTCCATATCGAAAGCCCCATTCAGGTACTCCGAATCACCAATCAGAACCAAGACGAAACAGATTACCTACGCTTCGCCCTGATGCCCTTTGTCAAAGCAGATCAAGCGCCGAACGCTTTCACGATAGACGACATTCGGCCAAATGAACTCGCTGAAAGGCTTGAGCGGTTCTCTTCTTCCAACGATACCGACACACCTTCGACAGCTAGCCCCATCATTCTCCTTGACGGCGTACGACGTTTGAACGACGGGCTTGCAGAACAACTTGTCGCCTACATTCGAGACGGAGGCAGACTGCTCATCGCCGCCAATCCTAGATTAGATCCAAACTGGGCCAACAAAGAATTGATCGCCAAATATCAATTAGCTGGACATGAGTTTGCTCCCGTTTCGGCTCACGATCCACCGTTGAAATTGCTTTCGACGGACAGTGCCACGAATGCCCGAGTGTTGCTGGATCCATCTTTGATCGACAATGCTTCGCCGATCACGTTTAAGAGAACGATGCCGCTACTGAAACTCCCGATGCAGGAAGCAACTTCAAACGAAACGGATTTGCCAAGAGTAAAAGCAAAAGCTGTCCTGGAACGTATTGTCCGACTGAGCGATGGAAGTCCGCTCATCGCGTTGGAACAATTCGGTAAAGGTCGCGTCCTGCAGTTGGGTTTCCGATTCAATCCGGAGTGGACCAACCTGACTCAACTTCCACAGATCGTGCCAATCGCCCAACAGATCTTTTTCGCGATCTCACCGGACGAGACGGTATCGAACACGAAAGCAGGCGGAACGCTCCACTGGAAAGCCAAACCTGCGTCGCGGTTCACAGTGAATTACACAGGTCGCGGAGAAGCAACGGTTGCGTTTGCCAACGAAATCACCGCTTCGGAATCAGGCGATGTTGCTTTCAACCGGGCAACGCAGGCTGGCTTGTACCGACTTGCCCCTACAAACGAAGTGAACTCAGAAAGTGGCCGCCCAACAGGTCCGGCGGCTCGCAGTGTTTCGTCGGTTCGTAGCGAATCCGATCCAAGGCGACTAAACAACGGCGAACTGGAAGACTTGGCCAGTGGGTTCGGTGCGACCTTAGCCAAGAGCGCAGAGGAAGTTCAGACGCAAACCGTGGAGCGTCAAAACGGACGCGAACTCTGGCGACTGCTGATTATCGCTGTCCTGGGTGCGCTAGTGCTCGAGAGCTGGCTCGCAGGCCGCCTGACCAGCGGAACTCCCACAGGTACCGGCAACGCAAGCACGCGTGTGAATTGGGAGGTCAAGTAGCGCAATGCGGCTCCAATTCCTGACCGATCTACCGTTGTGGTTATGCTTCCTCGGAGTTGCCTTCGTAACCGGAATCGCGGCATGGTTCTGCGCAAGCGAACTCCGGCAGCTCGAAATAGAACCTAAGTGGATGCGATGGCTTTTGCCGTCGCTGCGTGGTTTGGCCATCGTACTGGTCGCGCTTTCGTTGCTTGAACCCACGCTCAGTCACCGATCTCAGATTGGCACGCCGGGTCGCCTCTTTTTCATCGTCGACAACTCGCGAAGCATGACACTACGGGATGAAATCGCAGACCTTGAATCGGAAGTCCAGAACGACATCGTCAACTCCAATCACGCAGACCGCTATCGTCGAGCCCTACGTATTCTCACAGACTCTGATCGTGGACTGCTAGGAGAATTGGCAGACCGCTTCGAACTGGTTGTCGGAGTCGCGAACGCATCTTCAGGATTTAGGCCGGTTTGGGAATCCAAATCCAGCCCTCGAATCGGTCAAGGCCAAGCTGCAGTTTGGGCGACTCTGTCGGACCAAGAATTGGTTCGACCAAATGAGTCAACGGCTCTTGGATCTATGATTGACTCCGTGGCGAACGCGATCTCGTCGAAGAGTTCCAATGATTCGCAATCGTTCGTGGTCTTGCTCAGCGATGGCCAACACAATACAGGTCCGCCGCCCATCGGTTCAGCAACCGCACTCCGCGAGCAGGGTGTATCGATGTTCGCAGTGGGCGTCGGTCCTACACAAGCCACGCAGGACGTTTCAGTTCATAGCGGCCAGGTCGTTCGCCAGACGTTTCGGTCGGGGAGAGTCACCGGGAGCTTCAAAGTCACCGAGTCGATTCCTGCGGGCAACCCATATCGCGCGTCGATTCACGCAGCAGGCCGCGAGCTGTGGACTCAATCGTTGCAATCGATTCCCACAGAACGACTTGTCGAGTTTGATTTCCCAGCAGAGTCACTACATAACGCGATAAGCGAGCAGTGGCCGAATGGAGTCCAAGCCAATTCCGCGAACGCGCAACTTGAAATCCGAGTCACCTCCCAGCTCGACCAAATCCGCGAGAACAACCGACAAACGATGTTCACCAAGCTCACTCTGCAGGCAGACCGGGTGTTGCTGATCGACGGTCGGAGTCGTTGGGAGACACGCTATCTCAACAATCTCTTCGAGCGGGACCCAGCTTGGCAGGTAACAACTTGCATAGCCAAGCCGGACTCCGAACCCAGCCTTGAAGAACAGATCCCCGGTCTACCAGCAAGCCAATCCGAGCTTTTTGAGTTCAATTTAGTAGTACTGGGCGAAGTCAATGAACAGCAGTTGGGCAGCGAGTTTGTCGAACACTTAGGTGCCTTCGTGGACAAGCGAGGCGGAGGGCTAATCTGCATCGATGGCAGTCGCAACGTGCTGCAGAATAACGCGTCACGAACACTACGGAGAATCATACCAATCCGTTGGACGGAAGCGACAATGCGTTTCCCAAGCCGTGTGAGCTTAACGCAGGCTGGCAAGTCCCTACAAGCTCTCAGGCTCACTGAGAATGACGGCGAACAATCTCCAGGCACGACGTTCGGAGACAAGAGCGGAATAGATCTCTACGCGGACTTCCCGGAGCTACAGTTCGTGTCCACAGTCCAGCCCAAACCCGGCGCGGAAACCCTTGCGATGGCCCGCTCACGTATTGAGAGTACTCCATTCATTGTGTCAAAGTCATTCGGAACGGGCCGAGTCCTCTACGTGGCTTCAGATGAGACATGGCGTTGGCGTTATCGCAAAGCCGATCAGCTGCATGGGCGATTTTGGAATCAAATCGCACGATGGGTAATGGCTCAACCCTTCAGCTTGAACAGCGATTACTTGTCGTTGGACACTGGCGAGGCCGCATACCAATTGGGCTCACCTGTACCCGTTCGTTGCCGCCTCAGAAATGCCAAGGGGGAACCGGAATCAAACTCACGCACGAATTTAGTGCTGAGAAACTCCGATGGCACGATCCGCAAAATCCCATTGGCAAACGACGCCAGCATACCCGGCCAATACTCGGCTACGGTTTCTGATCTACCTACAGGTGATTACGAAGCCACTGTGGAAGCAGAGGGCTTCGCCCAAGACGCACTGAAGTTGACTTCACGTTTTCGCATCAAAAGTGAATCAAATGTAGAATTGAGGCATTCCAATTGCAATGAATCTCTACTGAAGGAACTTTCCAACGAGACAGGTGGTTCATACGTCCACGAATCCAACGTTCAAGATTTGGTGGAACAACTACGCCCGCTGAGTGGGGGAGAGTTTGCAACAACAAGCCAGCCGATCTGGCCAACGTTTGCCTGGTTCCTCGCGGCGATGGGGTGCCTCGCATGCGAATGGTGGCTCCGCAAAAAAGTCGGACTGACCTAGTGAGCTATCCGAGAAACGGAGCAGCACAGGTTGCCCGCCCTTAGTCGATCCTTGAACTACTCCCCCGCGACAGCCAGCTAACAAAGCAACGATCTCAGTGAGTAACGTTACACAACTTGAACCTCGAATCACTGCTCACCGCAGACGGAGAACTGCGAGTGCGTCTTCACCACTCGAGCAACCGGGCAAGTTACTTCAGTCGATCACCTTTGAGAGGCTGGAACAGTTCGCAACCCGACGAAAACAACTCGGGGTGCTGAAGGGCTGCGCGGCGGTCGCCATTCTGGCACTTTCCTCGCTCTTCGTTGCAGTCCTCATCGATGGACTGATTCCGCAATCGACCGCGCAGTGGGTTGCCTGTGGCGTGTTCTACGTTCCCGTACTCGTCACCCTATGCATATGGGTTTGGAGACCTTGGCGAAAGCCACTCCACTGGAGCCAAGAGGCTGCATTGTTTGAACAACGTGATCCAACTCTACGAGGAAATCTCCTTTCCGCATTGGAGCTATCATCGGAACATACCGACTTACGAACATCGCTGGCGTTCCGGCGAGAACTGCAACAACAAGTTGCCAACGAGATTGCGTCCTCCGACGTTGAGGCGATGCTGCCCTTCGAATCCGTGACCCCAAGATTGAAACTGGTGGGCGGTATTGCACTGCTCTTTTCCATCTTCTTGGTCGTTCCGGGAGTACACGGCCCGCTTCGAGTCGCTCGCGTGCTGGCTCCCTTCTTGGACTGGGGACGCACTTCTCACTTACGAATCGAAATGCTCGAACCCAGCTCTCGCAGTACCTCGGTGGCGTTAAACGATTCGCTCGTAGTCGTCGCTCAATTGGACCGCGAACCGACTCAATCGGTTGAACTTGAGATTCAGCAACAAGATGGTTCCGCGCGGAAACTCGAACTCGCACCACCCGCGGGCATCATTCGCCCTGGCCAAACGCGACCGGCAACGGACGCAGCGGAAGACAATCCAACTCTGAGCACAACCTTGACGGCTACGGACGCCAAGACACGCTTCAGAGTCACCTCTGGAAATGCGGCAACTCCCTGGTACACGCTCAACGCTTCCGAGCGGCCTGCTGCGTTGAGCATGCGTGCCCAAATCACCCTGCCGGATTACGCCGGCTCTCTGACACTGCCGGAACTAGACGCTCTCGAAGGCGACTTGCGAGTGCTCCAAGGCGCGAAAGTGAACTGGAGCGCCGAGTTCAATCAGCCTGTCAGCAAAGCAAATTGGCTGATCCAAAACAAGCAAGACAAACGGACCGAGCAAGTACTTGCCTTTGCACTCAGCCAACCCGGGACCGCAGGCGTTGCCAGTCTTCAGGCGGACAACTCGCTTGCCATGCGCCTCGATCTCAAGTCCCAAACCAGTGGCCTCACCAACAGCCTGCCAACGACTCAGCGGCTAGAAATCCAACCGGATTCCCCACCCAGAATCCGCTGGCAGAGTCCTACTAATCCAACTCTTTCGAAAGCGGCTGCGGACATCGTCGACTTTTCGATCGTCATCGAGGACGAGCTGCCGCTCGCAAAATTGACGCAAGTTGTACGAATCTTTTCATCGCAGAACTCGACCAACCGTTCTTCTCTCAAGCCCGATCGTGAGCTAGCCTCCGAACTGGAGCACAAAAGCCTACACGCTCTATCAACCCCAGCGCTTGAAGCCCTCGCCGGAGGACAACCCTGGCGAGAGAAGTCACGTAGAAGTCTAGACCTTCTACCATTCAATTTACGGGCAGGCGATCGAATCGAAGTCGTCGTGAGAGCAACCGACTTGCGCGGTCAAACGCAAGAGACGACTCCGTTGCGGATCAACGTCTCATCCATTGGACTTAACCTCGCGCAGAACGACTCGGAAAAGGCGCGAGAGCGCATCGCGCAGCGGCTGGACGATTTGACGTCGAGCCTACCAACGCCAAATGAGCTGAGTGAGTTCTCTGAGTCTGAACGGCAAGGACTCGCGGCGGACCTGGCGAAGAAGTTTGATGGCGTTTTGCCGATTCTGTCTGCGGACATCAAGCAGACGTTGGAAGCCGTCAACAACATGGGAACGACCCACGAAATGCTACAGTTGGGCCTGGGACTTCAGGACTTCCAAGACGCACTTAGCAGCTCGAACGCATCCGCTCCGACGCGACGCAATCTGAAAAACCAGCTCGACCAACTCCAAACTCTCTCGCGAGCTGCAATCGCATTTTCAGCAGATGATACCGCCCGTCGACACTCTAAGAATCTCTTAGGCTTGGCAACAGGCTTCGCTACGCTCGCTGGAGATTCGGAATTAACGACTGACGCCAACGCCCGGCAGCAGCAGATCCTCTTTCGCCAAACTTCGCAAATCGCGCAAGACATGCTGGACTCAGTGGAAACACTTCCGGAGCCAAGCCAGAAATCGTATTTGAACACAGTCGCTCGCCTGGAGACGTTGAGCCGACAAGCAGATACTCGATTGACTACAGCAATTCCCACACAGCAGCGAGCGGACAAAGAACTAAAGGCATTCGCTGCGGGGACGGCAAACGCACTGCGATCACTCGGCGGCGTTGCCAATTTGCATTCCTGGATTCCCGAACAGGCGACGCGAAGTTTGCAGCAACTCTCTCAGTCGGCGAGTTCAACCAGCCAACAGTTGATGGAGCACATAAATTCAGGCGAAGGTACCACGCATGAACGGCTTGACCACAGTGCCCGCGACCTGACCGAGCGAAGAGAAATTGCCCGCGCGAGTTCGCGCAGTACTGGAGAATTCTCTGCCAACTTGGGGCTCGCTCGCCGCGCCCTGGAAGAGACCTCCACCATCGAACGAACTCAACCCGCAGAACGCTCCACCATACGTGGTCGAATCGAGGCAATTGCTCGTGCCCTTCAAGTCTTAGAAGTAACGGAGCAGCACAAACAAGCTGCGGCTCATCTGCGCGACTTACTCGAAACCGAACGCTGGAAAGTGTCTTCACCAGAGTCCGCGACGGAGAGCCCACGCGTCTGGGACTCTTACAAGATTTTGACTAGCCGAAATGCGCAGCGTGCCGCCTCAAGCTCGTTGCCACCGGAAATCAAAGATCTTCTCGCGAAACTTTCATGGAACTCTTCGGTGGCAGAAGCCCAAGACAAAATATTGCCGCGACGATGGAATGCCACGAACTTCGATGGCGCTGCCCAGCCGCTTGAGAGCCTTTTGCAGCAATTTGAAGCTGCTCAGATACCATTGGACGTGCAAGCCAAAGCCGCGCGACAAGCACTGGAGCAACTTGGACCAACACTGGCAGAACTCGCCAAGAAAGCCGCGGCGGAAACCAGAGAACTCAGCCGCCAAACGCTCGACGCGGGAAACCTCGCCAGCACCTCGCTGGACACAACGGACAAACGAAAGACGCCGAAAAAGGCAGAACCAACCGTTGCGATTAATCAGCAGGCGATCAAGGCAGAGCAAGCCATCAGTCGTTTGCGTGATGCCCTGGTGGATCTTGGTGATTCACAGGATCTACTGAGCATGGAGCAATTGGAAACGGCTCGGCTTGCCGACGAGGGGATCAAAGTCACCGACCAAGCTAGCGAAAGTGTTGCAACATCAACGGAGCTCTTCGAACCAACGACAGAAGGGAAGAAATCGTCATTGCCAGCCAACGCAGACGTCGCTGAAGCGTCTGCCGCCCAAGAAATGGCCGCGCAAAATCTGGAGCAACTCTCGAGTCTAATGGAGTCGCAAAACAGCCAATCCACTCCCCAAGATCTCGCCGACCGGGCCGCAAAAATCGCGAGCCAGTTAGATGAGGCTCAAACCTCACCTGACTCCTCAGATCGTGATTCGCCGTCGAACGATCGATTCTCCAAAGCGCGGCAACTTGCCAAAATCGCTGCGGCGAATGCGGAGGAGTTACTCCGGTCGCTCGAAGCCGCCCTACTAAAGAACACAGCGATGCAAGAGGAACTCTCGGACATCGCCAAGGCGCTGTCGGAGCAAGCTCTCCGCGACTTGGAATCGGCCGCGAATCAACAGAATGCAATTCGCAATCGCATCGAGAACTCCGATCCGGCTATACGCCAGCAAAAGCAGGAAGTACTCGACATTCTGACAATAGCCCAACGCGAGGTTCAACACGTCGCCAACTTGTTTCTACGGGAAGCTGGCACCGCCGCGCAACTTGCAAAACTCCCGGAAGCCAAGTCGACTTTCGGGGAACTGGAACAGACCGTTCAAAACCACCTCGGCAATTCGCCCATTGGTCACCACGCAGAGCCGACACTATCTGCCCTGCTCGAGGAACTGCAGAGATTCAGTCAGACAGTGGCTCCGATCGCGGAGGAACTCAATCAGGAAAGTCGTGAGTTGTTCGAGGTCAGCGAGAACCCCATTCATTCCAACGGATCCGAGCTGAACAATCGTCGCCGATCCATGCGCAACCGTGCCAACCGAGTGCGTTCCCAAGACGCAAAGAATTTGCGACAGCTTGTTCAACAGTTAAAACAAAGGATCCAACCTGTACGCGACCAATTTCGACTTGCCCAGGAGCAACTGCAGAGAGCTGCCGAACATTCCGTCCAGATGCGTGGAGAAGCAGAACGTAATTCGATTCCAGCAAACCGGGATCGGCTGCTACGAGCCGAACAGGCGCTGGCTCTTGCGAGAAAGAACGTAGCCGCAATCGAGGGACGCTTACAAAGATCCGAACAGCGGATGCAAGCAATGACAGCTCGCGGCCAAGCAGTAGAGCAAGCCAACCAAGAGTTGCTCGAATCTCAAAATCCAAGTGCCGAACTCGCCGCGCGACTGGCCAACTGGAGCGAAGTTCGACTCCAAGAGATCCTGGCCCAAGTTGGCCCCATGGAGCGCGACGAAAACTCGGCAGCCGCAACATCCGATGCTCTCAATACGGCTGCCGCCCCTCAATTTACCGTACAACGCGAAGTCCAGTCGGCCGCCAACAGCCTCGCACGAGCGAGCCGGCACGAAGGTCGCCTGGAGAACGAACGCTCCCAGCAAGAGCTCGCTGCTGCAGCTACCTCGGCCGAATCTACCGCAACGAATGAACTGGCACAGGTCAGGCAGAGTATCCGTGACGCACTCTCAGACTCAGCTTCCGAAACGACTTCAGGCCAGGCGCCCACACAGAGTACGCAACGAGTGATGGCTGCAGCAGAGCAGGGCAGGGAGGCGATCGAGAAAGCAAAGAGCCAATTGGAGTCGATTTTGGGACACTCCGAGTCGACTCCATCAACAAAACCACCGGCATCCGCCGCCATGCCATCACCATCAAGCCCGCAACCGCTGACTCCCAGGCAAATGGCCGAATTGCTAAATGAGTTAGACGATCGACTCAAAGAAACGCAGCTCGGTGCTAAAGAAGATGATGCGTCATCGGCGCCCGCAGGCGAAAGCAAGTCCTCACCATCGACCCTGAAAAAAGCCGCAGAGCAACTTGCAAAGTCGTTGAGTCGTTCGCGTTCGAACCCAACCAATCAATCCAACTCAGACCTAGGTATGGCGACGGACTCCGAACTCGCCAACGTCGAACCGCAGGGGCCAACACGAGTCGATTTCTTGGACGTGACGCGAGTCGGCGCCGACTGGGGCGAACTCCCTGAGCAAACGACGGACAATGCACTTCAAAGCGACCGCCGAACGTTGGCTCCCTACTTGCAACGACAAGTCGACGCCTACTTCAAGAACATCGGCCAAGAGGTAGGCAAGCAATGAGATTGCAGCGGGCCAAGAATCCCTTTTCAGTTCATCACTTCGTTATGCTCTTGGTGTTCGCATGGCTGTCCTACAACTTGGAAGCTCCGTATGCGTTAGGGCAAGCAACCACCGAAGCGGAAGACTCGAAGGCGGTCGCCAGCAAGCCAAGCCAGAAAACAGACGCAGTCGACGAGGCGATTGAAAAAGGGCTTCGTTATCTCCTCTCCCAACAGCGTGAGGATGGGGCCATCACGGATCGACAATACGATACGACGATGACTTCGCTAGCGATCATGTCGTTTGCGAGTACCGGCGTTTTACCCGCCGAGACGACGCCGCGCGGCAAGGCAGTTCGCAGGGCACTTGATTTTGTGCTACAGCCCGATCGGCAAGACAACAAGGGCTACTATGGCAATCGCGATGGTTCACGGATGTATGGTCACGGTATCGTCTCTCTCATGCTCACCGAAATGAACGGCATGGGCGCTGATGCAGAACAAGATGCACTCATCTTTCAACGCTGCCAAAGAGCCATAGACTTGACCCTAAGTGCTCAAAGTCAACCCAAGAACGTTCGTTACCAGGGAGGTTGGCGGTACACGCCGAATTCTAACGACGCCGATCTTTCGATCAGCGTTTGGCAACTCATGGCCCTGCGCTCGGCAAAGAATGACGGGTTGGATGTCCCAGCCGAAGCGATCCGCCAAGCGGTGGGCTATCTTCAGAGATCTTTCACAAGCAGCCTCAACTCGGCAGGACGTCCCGCCGAATCGGCCGCTGGATTCAGCTACTTGCCCGATAGCCGTAATCCGACTTTCGCAATGACTGCTTCCGGATTGCTTGCCCTACAAGTCTGCGGTCAGTACGAAACGCCGATCGTCGAAAGTGCGACTGCTTGGCTGCAAGCGCATCCACCGAAGTGGAACGAACGGTTCTTCTTTTATGGCACTTATTATTACGCTCAAGGCATGCACCAGCGCGGCGGCCTGATTGCGCAGCAAGCGAACAGAAACGTCCAAAATGTATTGCTTGAACATCAGCAACTAGATGGATCCTGGTCATCCCCGGGCGGCGAAGAATCGGGCGCCGGAAAAGTCTACTGCACCTGTATGGCCATTCTTAGCCTGAGCGTCCACCATCACTACCTACCTATTTACCAGAGGTAGCTCGGGCCTCCACGTGCTTAAGCTCTTGCCGAAGTGCTTCGATCTGATTTTGGATAGCAGTTGAATCGAATTTGGACTGTTCTTTGCTTTCTGCAATTCGCTTCCACTTGCCTTCAAGCTCCTTAAGCTCTTTGCCAAGTAGCATCTGCTTCGACTGCTCTTTCCTTTGCATATCAAGCTTGAGCTCTCTCTTTTGAAACTCAAGAGCCATGAACTTCTCATTGAGCGCATTTAAACGCGCGTCGAGCAGCTTCGCCTCTCCAGCCTTTTCCAGGAGACTCTTTGACTGCGCGAGCTCACTCTCCACTTCGTCTTGGATGGCCTGGCACACCGCAATCTCAACCGCAGTCTCGGCGATACGATCCTCCATGGGAGCGAACCTGGCTCGGAGCTCCAATTCCGCCTGGCGGACGAGAAATTCTGCCTGCTTCAGGCCAGCTTCTTCTTGCAGTAACTCTTGGCGACTCACAATGCCCTCAGAAACCAGCTTCTTAGCACGTTCGTAGGTAGCTCTCTTTACTTCCAGCGCTGCGACTGCTGCTTCGACGTTGGACCGATCCTCCAGTTCCTTCTTTCGATCCAGCCGTTGCTTTTGAAACTGCTCAAGCATGGCAACTGCTTCTAGCTGTCGAAGACGATTCTCAATCCGCACTTTGGCCAGTTGGGCGATATTCGCTTCGGCAACTACCGCGTCTACAGGACCTCCTAGATTCGCAAATAGATCCTCACGTTTCAATTTCAGTAAGCGAATCTCACTTTCCAGTTCACGCACGGCTTTCGATTGGAGCTCGAGGCCCAAGGACCCCAATTGCTTTTCCGCCTTGACCGCCTCAATTCCGGCGCGAATCTGATCAGACTGTTCACTTAACAACTCGCCCAAGTCCCCAGAAACTTCTTTGGTAGGGCGAAGCTTCTTGAGTTCAATGCGTAGCTCTTGGTTCTCAGCGGTTAGTGCAACCACTTTTTCCTGCAGCTTAGCTATCTGCAGTGCCAACTTCTCCTGAGCGGAAGCGGGCTGAAGTGGAGACAAACAGATTAGAAATACCAACAGGGAAGCTCTAGACATTCAGATCTCTCCGTTCAAGTTAGGACGAACAAAACAAAATCCGACGCACCAAAAAATGCGCACGCTCGTTAGCCAATTCGTAAAGACACATTGCGCTAGTCCGTCTGCGTAGCCGCGCAGAGCTTGACCGCTCTTGAATTGGGATAAAGCTCTGCAATTCGACATATGTCAATTCCGGTCTGCGGTGAGATTTCTGCCAGCAGCAACAGTGCTTCGACAGCACGTGCTTCCGAGCGGATCACAGCGGCCTCTCTTGCCATGAAACTCACTTCATCGCTGATCACGCTCTGCTGCGGATTGCTAGCGACAAGCAATGGGTTCGCGCCTCGCAAATCAAACTCCGCATCCGATTCAGCGGCTTTCACTTCAGCCAGCTCCATCGATTCCCGATGGCTGGGCAACACTGTATCCGGGCGAAGCTTCTCAACGCGCTTGTTTTCGTTTTCTACCGAACCCTTGCCCCGCGATTGACTAACTAACTTGAAACCTACAGCCACTGCAAGTACCGCAGTCAAAGCAAGTGGAAGCCAGAAGCGAGTTCCGGACTTGCTGCCCCGCAGGCTATGACTCTCAACAACTCTATCGTTGGTAGTGGTTCGCGAGCTGAAGTCGCGGGTTTGCTGGTCCGCAAGCCGCTCCAAGACTTCGAGCGGGTCCACTTCAATGACAGGAGGTTCATGCCGCCTCAACCAGGCTGAAAACTCTTCCTCTGTTTGAAGCTCTTCGCTCATACCTCGACCCCATAAATACCACGCGCATTCAAGATCTTTTGCAGTCTCTTTCGTGCACGAACCAGCCGCACTTCCACCACGTTCTTGCGTACTCCCAAGTGTTCTGCAATCCGGTCGACCGACAGCGCTTCGAAATACCGCAGTACGATTAGCTCTCGCTGATCTTCACTCAATCCCGCCAACGCCATCCGCAACTCTTCCTGCACGACAAGATCCTGTTCAGCTCGCCGCGCCGACTCGTCTTGAGTTGTCCCATCTCGCCGAAGCCTTGCATGCACTCGGCGTTTCTGTTGCTGTAAACGAGTCCATTGTCGACAGCAATTCAATGTGATCGATGTCGCCCACGTCTCTAATCTTGCATTTCCGCGAAAGCTCTCTGCCGACTTCTGCATCGCCAGGAAGACCTCTTGCACAATATCCTGGGATTCCTCGTGCCAGCAGGTCAGTCGACTGGCCAGCTTACTCACAAGCGGTAACAGTCTGCCCACTACCCGTTCGCGCGCAAAGGAATCCCCCTCGCGATAGCGTCGCAGCAGTTCAATATCGCTTTCCGGTTCACATTCTTCCGGCATTCCCAACCCAATGAACTGCTACACTTTCTTGTCAAACTCTTACCGTTTGCATTCTATTAGTGCCAGAGAATCACTATTACTTACCGCAAAAATGGAAATTTCCCGGCGATTCTGAAGAGCGACGCCTGGGTTGTTCAATATTGGGATACTCCGAGCCGCCCCGGAATTGCTGGGTCCAATAACTGAGAATATCAGCAGTCTCCACTGCGCGCAGCGAGAAGCCGGAGTGGAAGCGGCTGGTTTCAATCATTGACAGCCAAAGATCACACCATCAAGTGAACGGAAACTCACAACCAGCCGAAAGATGACGCCAAGAGAAACGAGTTGCACTGTTTGCAACAGTTGCGGAGGCGAACCCGAAGTCATCACTGCGCAGTCTTGAGGTCCGCAAACGATCTTAGGAAGAAGCTCTCGAGAGACGTTCGACTTCTTGCGATTTAGCGTCTGCGAAGACCAATGGCACTCGGAGCGAGAATGTGGTGCCGTAGCCAACTCCCTTGCTACATACCTCCAGCGAGCCACCCAGTTCCTTGGCTGCATTCGCGCAACTATGAAGTCCGAATCCATGCCCGCTAGCCTTCGTAGTGAATCCGTGCTGGAACACTTTCTGCTGCATAGCGGGATCAATGCCGATCCCATTGTCAGCTACCTCAATCAAGACGTACTCTTGGTCTTGCGTCGCTCGCACTCGAATCAAGGCTGGGGTGCTTGCAGCTTCAACGATAGCGTCTTTGGCGTTGTTGATCAGGTTGATCAGGATCTGTTCAATTTTTCGCTTGTCGGATGTGAATGGTTTCAGCCCATCGTCAATGTAGGTTTGCACTTGAACGCTGTGATTTGCGAGTGTCCCTTTGTTGGCGATGATCGCACCTTCGATAAGTTCACGAGCGTTTATCAGTTGTCTTAGGCCTGAAGAAATAGCGGCTTCTTGCTGAACCGAGACGATCTCCTTAATGTGCTCAACGTTGGAAACCAAGTCATCGAACTCAGATTGGAATTTCTTGCGTTCATTCCTCAACGCTTCGGTCACTCTAACGATATATTCCGGCGCTTTCTGTCCACGCTTGTCAGTCCGGACAAATTCCGGGAAGTCATCCAGATGCTCCTGGATCAAGGACGACATTCTGTCCAGCTGTCTAAACGCGCTTCGGTCGCTAAGCTCTTGGACAAGCGAAACCGAGACATTGACACTGTTCAAAACGTTGCCCACGTTGTGCAACACACCCGTGGCCATTTCGGCTATGCCTGCGTTGCGGGATGCTTTGACAAGCTGCTCATTCAGTCGTTGCCTTTCGATTTCCGCATGAACTCGATCCGTAATGTCGCGCTCGATGGTGATGTAGCGTGTCACCACTCCGTTTTGATCCGAGATCGGACGAAACTCGACTGACATCCAGCAGGCCTCACCCGACTTTCGGTATTTCACCATTTCGCCATCAAAACTTGTCTTGCGGCGAATCGCATCCTGCAACATTGCAGTCATCTTTGGGTCGGTTTCGGTTCCGTGGAGGAAATCCCATGAATGCAGACCAACGACTTCTGCGTTCCTGTACCCGGTGATACGCTCGAAACCATCGTTTACCCATTCAATGCGCCCGCTACCATCCGTAATCATCACACCATTTTCGGTAAACCGCGCAACCAAAGCCAACTTCTCAGCTTCTTCCGTCTTTTCCGCGAGCTGACTCGTTGAAGAAACGAGTTCTTCGGTTCGAAGCTCGACTTGAATATCAACCGACCGTTTCGCTTCTTCAAGCTCGGTTTGGCGTATGCATAATTCCCCGATCTCATTCCGAAGTCGTCTACAGGCAGGGACCAAGAATCCGACTTCGAAAAGTAGCCAAAGTGTGTGTTCGACCCAACGGTACGGTGACTCAGCCACCACACCAAAGGCCGACATTGGATAGAAAACACCGCGGACAAGATGATCGACGGCCACAATGATCGTCGCAGTGACCAGCACTTTCCAATCGCGATAAGTGCTGACAATCGCAATCGAAGCGAAGGCGTGAAAGTGTGTTTCTATGCGTCCTCCCGATAGGTGGATCAGCAACGCGGACCATAGAACTTGCATCGCCGCGACTATGTGCCTCGTATGGGCGGCATCCGGATACAAACGCATCCAGAGCACAGCAAAACCAGAAATAGCGCCGCCAAGCAGTGCCGAGATCCAAACGTGAACGTGAATTTCGTAGCTCTGCCCGATCCACGTCAATGGCGAAAAAAACAACGCGAATGCAATGCCCGCTGCCCATTGCGCTGCCATCAGCCAAGTCATGAGGCGATTAACGCGTCGACATTCGTCAGAGTAACGACTGCGAAACAGATCTTCCGCTTGCGATTGATTAGCAAAACCCGTTCTCATCGCGCCTTCTTCTCCATTCGGTTCACAATTGCGCAACCGTAGACAGGAGATTCGGCAAGGGTCACTATTGAATGGCTCGTAGCTGCATTGACGAGCCGTACCAATTGCCTACCGCCTAAGCTATCTCCTTCGTGGCCCCGGGCAGGCGTAATACCACCGCTGAATCGCAACCGTCCCTTGGATCCGTAGAGGAGCACTTGGCCCGACGTCCGGACACCGAATTCGTAACTCGCCGTAGCGCCATAGTCGATAACAACGGCACAGCCAGGGATGCGTTTCAGTCCTCTTGTGGTTCGAGAATCAACCCACGATTCAGGTTCGCCCTCCGGGCAAAACGCGTATGCAATGATCTTCGGAGCGTTCGAGAACCGAGGGCTGAGCCGTGCAAGGTTACGTGCAGTAGCAGCCGTACAAGGGCAGTGCGGATGATAGAACAGGAATAGATGCGAAGCCGCCTCGTCTCCCTCCGACGCACTCTCCACAGCGAAACGACTGGGAAGATCGGTCAAAAATTCGCCAACTTCACCCGGGCGACTGGAGTAACTCGCAAGCAGCAGTGTCCCACAAATGAAGACGGCGGGGCAAACCACAAACAGTGTTCCGCGGGATAAGAAATTACTCACTCTGCGTTTCCTGTCTGGGGCCTAAGCACTTTGCGTAATGATTCGTAACGGGTTCCGTGAGACAGCGCTGCAAACCGGTCAAGAATTCACCGGGCATCTCATAAAAGATGAGATCAACCGTTGCCGCGGTTTCAATTAAGCTCGCTGGGAAGCCAAAGGCGCAAGGCGTAGCGGCATCCCTTCATCGACACGGCCAACTCTTGCTCTCGCAAACGCTGCTAGAGGGTAAATCGCTCTAACTCGAGGGCTCAAAAATATCACCTGCTTCAATAGATATTTAGGGAACTCCCTTGTAGTGGCCGCAGTCGAGGAGGGAAATCACGCAGTAGTCGAGGCTGAAAATCGATTTTTGCGGATCGAGTATTTAGAGTGTTGTCTCTGGCTGCCTCACTACCTCACAGCGCCAGTCGGATTCCCAATGCAAGTTGATTCCGCCACACTAGCTCACAGCGCAAGCTGGAGTCACTAACCAAGATCCTCCAGCTCTCAACATCGCGAGCAACACGGCGACATCGGCGATCCCCAAGTTAAAATGGTCTGAACAACTCAATCAATCACTTCATTGTGAAATGAACTATGCAAGATCGATCCGTGAGCCTGCGTTGGTTTGTTCTAGCTGCATCGACGTTGAACTTCTATTGCGAAGCCTCGCGTGCGCAGTCCGACGACGCAAATGCATCACCGAAGTCCACGGTTTCTGAATTGCCCAGGCTAGGACCAGGAGATTTCCCAGAAGTTGAAAACGGCTGGTATCGAATGCCGCCTTGGGCCGAAGACTTGCCCTTTGACATCGAGGCGAAGTTTGCCATTCCGCCGAACCAAAACCGGGAACAGTCGTACTGCCAGATCTTCGCGGAGTGGAATATCAGTCTCGGATATCGGCTATTTCCCGCTTTCCATGCAATGGAGGAAACCGATATCTCACGTCTGCGCGATGCTCAGCTCGCGCACAGCCGCGAGGTGATTGACTTTGTATTCGATCGAGAAGGTGCGCAGGGGCGATTCGAACCCTTGCAGACTGACAGCGACTTTGAAACGGCGAGGCGACTACTGACTCCGTATCGCGCGGGGTTAGAACGACTCAAGCGAATTGGTCAGAGGCATCACTCATTCTTCCATTCTGAGTGGTTGCCTTCTTCTGGGTCTCGCGTTTATGACGGACGAGATTTCACGTACATCTTAGCGCTGAAATGCAACTCAGAACTTGCTAGCCCTGAAGCTCTACTCTGGGTTGAACTGGCGCTCCAACTAAAGCGTGACCTCGTCTCTTTGGGAGATCAAATCGAACAGCTTGCAGGTGCCTCGCTGGAGCGGACGGTGTTCGACTCCATGGTTGTACCAATTCTGCAGCGTTCGGATCTAACCCTCGCGGAGATCGATCGATTGATTGGAATCCTACGTGAACATGACAAGGCGTGCGCTGCGTCTGATCCGTGCCTTGCAGCGACCGAGCGCGAGATTCTAGAACTGCGTCACGTCATACATCTGCTCGCGACAAGCAATTTGAATACCGAGGAAAGACGAAAACGACTGGGCCTCGATCCCGATACCCACCTGATCACAGCCCTGCTGCGTGAGGTTGTCGATTATGGATTCTACCGAATCAATTCTGCCTACGTTCGACAGGAGGTAGAGAGGTTGGCACAATCTAACGACGTTATACGAAACGCATGGAAGCAGGCCGAAGCCAACTGGGATGAAGGTGACGGTGCTGCTGAAGGGGCGCGGATCTTGTTAGGTTTTTTCTTGAGCGGTAGTTTCGATTCAATCACCGCGCAATCTCTTGAACCCGATATCGCCGTGCTCAACACGCGACATCGCCAAATTAAAGAAGCTTGCAAATTGCCGTATCCCGAGTCGACGGTTCGACTAAGCGAACTACAAGGCAGTTGGACCCTGGATGGTGCGTGGCAACAGACGGCTTTCCTCCGTTGGTTCTTACCGCTTGATCGAGTCGCAACCACCCGACGCAGCGCGCAGACATGTCGAAATGCCTACCTGACACTGGCTGCTGTTCGCCGTTGGCAACTCCAACACAACGGCCAAGATCCTTCGACGCTAAAATTAGTATTCGGAGAAATCGGAGTATCAAAAGTTCCTGTCGACCCGTATTCGGGAAAACCATTGAAACTGTTTAGCAACTCCAAGTCGATTGGAACTTATTCGATTGGTCCCGACGGAAAAGACGATCGGGCTGAGGTCATCTACGACCCACTCCATTCTCCCATTGGTACCCCCGCCAATGGTGACCTCCTCTTCGTGATCAAAAGACAATGATCAACTCTTAGTCGCGCTGTCCGGTATATTGCCGTCTTTGTACGTACTTCTGGCGCGAAGCAGACTCACTTGGGCGGAGTAGAGAAGATGAGAATCCGGTGTCTTGAACTGTTTACTTTCGTTGGCTTCGCTTTCGGCGCGTTGTTCACTGGACAAGAGCGAATAGATGCACAGGATCTCAAGCCGGTAGACGACGGCATCGAGGTAGCCCCAGATAATTGGCCTTGGTGGCGTGGGCCAATGCGGAACGGCACCGCTTACGCCGAGCAATCGCCACCAACGGAATTTGATCTTGAGAAGAATCTATTGTGGCAACAGACCATTCCGGGTCGCGGATCGAGCTCACCCACCGTGGTCGGTGACTCCGTTTACCTGACCTCAGCCGACGAAGATTCTGACGAGCAAATGGTTCTGTGCTTCGCGCGCGACAGCGGGCAGATCAAGTGGCGAAAGACAGTGCACACCTCCGGCGGTATGCGCAAGAACAAGAAGGCAACCGCAGCTTCGAGCAGTCCGGCCTGCGATGGATCACGAGTCTACGTTTGCTTTCCGAATAACGGACGGTTGGTTACGACTGCATTGAGCACGGGTGGAGAAATTGTCTGGCAGCGCGAGATCTCAAAGTACGTGGTTCACCAAGGGTACGGTTCGTCGCCTGCACTCTACCAGGACATGGTGATCGTTTCCTCGGACAACAAGAGTGGCGGGGCCATTGCGGCTCTCGACCGCGATACGGGTGAGGTCGTTTGGAAGCGTGATCGACCGGAGAGCCCCAATTATCCTTCGCCGATTCTGCTCAACATCGGTGGATCGGATCAAATCATCATGGTGGGTTGTGATCAAGTCGTCAGCTACGACCCGCTGACTGGAAAAACGAATTGGGAAACGGAGGGTGCCACGACCGAGTGCGTTACGTCGACTCTCACCGATGGCCAACATGTCTACACGAGTGGCGGATACCCCAAGAACCACATGTCCGCGATTAAAGCAGATGGAACTGCAGCCGTTGCATGGGAAAACAAGTCGCGTTTGTATGTACCCTCGCTGGTAATTCACGAAGGCTACTTATACGGCGTTCTGGATGCAGGCATCGCAGTTTGCTGGCAGGCGAATACAGGCAAAGAAATGTGGAAGTCGCGGCTGGGCGGCACGTTTTCATCTTCGCCGGTCTTAGTCGGAAACAAGATCTTTGTTTCCAGCGAATCCGGGCAGTTCTTCGTCTACGAGGCGAATCCAACCGAATATATTGAACTCGGCCGAAGTCAAATCGGCAAAGAAGTATTCGCCACCCCGACGATCATCGGTAGCAAAGTTTATCACCGAGTAACCGATGATCGAGCGTCCGGACGACAAGAGGTTCTGATGTGCTTGGGAGCCCAGTAGCCCAATTCGTCCAGTACTTCCGTTGGGCAATTATTGGTAGGCAGGTCTTTCGAATGAGTACACGCGAAACCAATTAGTCCATTCGGAACTCTCGATCTTCTTCGGATTCCTCATCATTAGTGAAGCGCTTTTCCATCCAGATGATTCCGCGGTGCATAATGTAAACCAGGATGCCGAGGCCTAGCGGAGCAGCATAGACGGAAGTGGCAAAGATCAACTGCGCCCTGCGCGTCGACTCGGCGTCCATCCTAGGTGTGGGCAAACCAAACCAAGCGCGGATCTCCGCAGAGAAAGCGGGAATTCGAAACGCAAGCACGAGCAGCGACATCAACCCAGCAGCCACAACCATCAACAGCATGGCAAACATCACGCGAAACCCAAACCGACTCCGCTCGACATCCATGAACGGCGACTTAGTTGGCGAGTTCTGACCGTTGAAATCCTGTGGAGCCATCAAAAAAGTCGCCTAGTGTTCGAGAAGTTCAGTCCCGCGCCGTCCACCACAACTGCAACGTACCGCAAAATTTGAAGCGCAATCCAGAACTTGAAGCGCAATTGCTAGCGAGCAAGCTGTCAATCTAGTGAAAATGCGTCGCGTTTCCGAGGCCGATGTGAGCCGTGCGACGGAAAGGTAGCGATTTTCCCAATCGATCCGAAAAACGGAGTCCGAAGAGAGGAATGAGTAGTTCGCGTACCCGCATTATGCCTGGACTCCTCAATGAAGCAAACAAACAAAAGCCGGCTTCCCTTAGCGAAGCTCACCGTGCGTAAAGGATGACGCCACATGAAACGCGTATTGATGGGATTGGCCCTGGCCATCACTGTATCTTGCAGCACCGGTTGCGAATTGTTGCAAAATCGTAAATGCAATAGCTGCAATGGCAACATTGGTTGTCGCCCATGCAAAATGGGCTGGCAGCGAGGCGGCAGCGATTACCAACGCTTCCTAGGACACAACGGTTCTCAACGAGGTGCCACGGCCGCTAGCCACACCGGAGCTGGCGGACCTGCGACCGCTCAAGTCGCCTACCCGTACTACACCGTTCGCGGTCCACGTGACTTCTTTGTAGACAATCCGCCGACCATCGGTCGCTAGTGCAGACCGCACGGGTAAGACCGACATAAAGACCGCGCGGAGTGCACGCTCGCTGAGCCTGCACTCCGGCCGATAGAATCGACTAAATGCTTAGGCGGAATCGCCTCTATGGGCAGGCCGCAACGCCTGCCCATATTGCGTTCTGCAGGCCTTCTAGTGACCTGCCCAACGTCCGCCAGTTCGCGTGACTCCGTTACTTTGATGCGCTCACGTCACCGTAGACGACTTCGCCGTTGAGGATCGTTGCGTTGACCTGGGCGTCTAAGATCTCTTTGGGTTCGCACGTGAACAAGTCGCGGTCCCAGAGTGCCAAGTCGGCACGCTTGCCAACTTCGATGGAACCAAGCTCGCGTTCTTGGAACGCAGCCATCGCGGGCCAGAGTGTATAGCTGAGTAGCGCTTCGGCGCGCGTCATACACTGGTCGGGATAAAACTGCATGCCATTGCTCAGTTGCCGAGTCACCGAGGCGTAGAGGCTAACGCGGGGATCAATGCGTTCTACTGGAGCATCAGTACCGTTGGGAATAAT